>JAHJZX010000057.1 GCA_018826295.1 Gammaproteobacteria bacterium | reverse complement strand
TGGCTTAAAGCTATATCTTAATCGTTTAAGAAGCAAATATTTTTTCAGGATTATTTTCATGACGCGTCAACAGAATGCCAACCAGATCCAGCTAATCACCTATATTGACCGGCTTAGCGGCGGTACTATCAAAGACTTACACACTATGCTGCAAGGCCCGCTGGCCGGCTTATTTGATGGCGTGCACTTGCTGCCGTTTTATCCGCCGATAGACGGCGAAGACGCCGGCTTTGACCCCACCGACCACACCGCCGTAGACAGCCGACTGGGCAACTGGAGCGATATCCGCGCGCTGGCGGCGGATTATCCGGTGATGGCCGACATGATCGTTAACCATATGTCGGCGCAGTCACCGCAGTTTGTTGATGTGTTGGAAAAAGGCGAAGCCTCTCCCTACTGGCCGCTGTTCTTAACCCGCGATAAAGTCTTTGCCAAAGATGCTGCGGCAGAGCAACTTGCCGCCGTATACCGGCCAAGACCCACACCGTTTTTTACCGATATCGCCCTGAAAGATGGCCGTAAAATCCCGTTTTGGACCACCTTTACCGCCAACCAGATTGATATTGATGTTAACTCTGAGGCCGGTAAAGCCTACCTGCAGGCCATCTTGGACCGTTTTACTGAAAACGGCGTGAAATATATCCGCCTGGATGCCGCCGGCTATGCCATTAAAAAAGCCGGTACCCGCTGCTTTATGCTGCCGGAAACCTTTGAATTTATTGCCGCCTTATCTGAGCAAGCCAAAGCACGCGGCATGCTGTGCCTGGTGGAAATTCACGGCTATCATCAAACCCAAATTGACATCGCTAAACGCTGCGACATGGTATACGACTTTGCCCTGCCGCCACTGGTGCTGCATACCTTGTTCAGCCGCAATGCCGATGCACTGAAACACTGGCTGGATATCGCGCCACGCAACTGCATCACCGTATTGGATACCCATGATGGCATTGGCATTGTTGATGCAGCCGATTATCAGGGCCAGCCTGGCTTACTTACCGATCCAGAGCTGGACAGCCTGGTAGAAACCATTCACGCCAACAGCAAAGGCAGTTCAAAACTGGCCACCGGTAATGCGGCCAACAATGTCGATTTGTATCAGGTGAATTGCAGTTTTTATGATGCGCTGGGCCAGAACGACCAACAGTATTTGCTGGCGCGCGCCATTCAGCTGTTTTGCCCGGGCATCAGCCAGATTTATTATGCCGGCTTACTGGCAATGCCCAACGATGTTGAGTTGTTACAACAAAGCCGCGTCGGCCGTGATATCGGCCGGCCTTATCTGAACGCGGAAAAAGTCGCTGACGCACTGCAAAAACCGGTGGTACAAGCGTTGTGCGGGCTTATTACCCTGCGGCACAGCCTGCAGGCGTTTAACGGCGATTTCAGCCAAACACTGCATAACGACAGCTATCAATTGCAGTGGCAGCATCAGGGCCATACTGCCGCTTTGGTTATCGACTTAGCCAGCCTTGAAGCAACCATACACTGGCAACATGCCGGGCAGGCCGCCGAAAGCCTGGCGCTTAGTAAGCTGTACCGCAGCGTCAACTAACTGCTTTCACCCAGGCGCAGTTCATACGGCAACTGCAGCGTGGTGTCGTCAGGGTTTAAAAACGCCCTGACGGCCGCTTCGCCCTTTTGATCGCTAAACTGCCACACCGAGGTTAATGTCGGATGATAGCGCAGCGTTTCCTCAATGCCATCAAAGCCGACAACACGAATATCTTCCGGAATACGTAAGCCCAGTTGCAGGGCTTCGCGCATTGCACTTAGGCCAATCAGATCGCTCATACACAGCAATACTGTGGGCCTTGGGCTCATCGCCAGTACCGCCCGGGCCGCCTCACGGGCGTAGGTTTGGTTACTCTCGGGAATATGCCATAAATAATCAGCGGCCAAGGTTAAACCACATTGCTGCATTGCCCTTTGGTAACCGTCTAAGCGGCGGTGCGCTATAGAGCTTTGGTTGTCCCACATCGGTTTATCGCCCACCGGCTGGCTGCCGGCCGCATCAATTAAGCGCAAGCCCAGCACAGCCACGGTATCTTTTGGCCGCAGTACCGCCATGGCGCTGTCAAACGCGGCCTGCTCGTTGTCGATGTTCACCGAAGGGCGGCCGGCTAAGTCAAAATCGACCGTCAACACCCGCTTACGCGAGTGGCGTAACTGTTCAATTAAGCCGGTATTGCGCGGAGCGCCGTAGCAAATAAAGCCGTCGACAAAATCGCTGATCGCCTCAAGGTTAGTGGCCTGACCGGAAAACAGCAGCAAATGCAGCTGATGCCGTTCCAGCTCGCGGCTTACGCCCTGCAAAAACTGGCTGGCCACCGGATCGCTGACCATATATTCCAGCGAGTCAGACAAAATTACCGCCACGATGCCCGAGCTGCCTTTACGCAGCGACTGTGCCGCTTTGTTCGGGCCAAAATAGCCCAGCTCATGGCAGGCCTGCAGTATTTTCTGCCGCAGCGCCACCGACAACTGATCCGGCCGGTTAAAGGCGTTTGAGATGGTTGCGGTGGAGACACCCAGGGTTTTTGCCACGCTTTTAAGGGTTAGTTTACTCATCATGCCAGTGGTTTTTCACTATCTTCTTAATCAATTAAGTTATATGATTTTGCCATTAATGGCGACCGCTTTTCGCCGTATTTAACAATGTAACATTAAAGGAAGCCAGCATGCTTGCAGTTATTGGAGAGAATGTGGTTGATATGCTACCCGGCGCAGACGGCTTGTATCGCCCCTGCCTTGGCGGCTCGCCGTTTAATGTTGCTATTGCGGCGGCGCGGCAAGCTATCGCAGTGTGCTATTTATCGCCATTATCCCAAGATCATTTCGGCCAACAGTTTGCCCGCTATCTGGCCGACAACGGTGGCGCCTATGGCCCGGCGTTTTTCAGCAGCGCGCCCACGTCTGTTGCCATGGTTAGCATCAATGCGCAGCGCCAGCCGCAGTACAGCTTGTATCGTCAGGGTATTGCCGACAGAGATATCAGCGCGGCGCAACAAATTGCCGCCTTACCCTCTGCCTGCAAACTGCTGCATTTAGGTTCACTGGCGTTAGAGCCACAAGATGGCGCGCGCATAACGGCGGTGATAGCGGCGTGTCAGGCCAGACAAGTTAAACTGGCGGTAGATATTAACGTGCGCATTAACGCAGTAACCGATGTCGTTGCCTATCGCGCCCTGCTGCTACAGGTGATCGCACAAAGCCACTTTATTAAAGCCAGCGACGAAGACTTACAGCTGTTGTTTCCCGAGCTTAACCTTACTCAGGCACTTGGCGCACTGCGTGATTGTGCCCCACACGCCTTGCTGGCGCTGACTGAGGGCGAAAAAGGCGCCAGCCTGTACTGGCAGCAGCATCAAATCAGCCTGCCGGTTATTGCCGCCACGCCCTTTGTTGACACGGTCGGCGCCGGCGATACCTTTTGGGCCAATTTACTGGCGGCGTTGTTAAAGCTGGGTCTGCCCACGGCAGCAGATATCAGCACGGCACAACTGACACAGTGCCTGCAGCGCGCCATGTTAGCCGCCAGTTTAAATATCGCCCAAGCCGGCTGTAACCCGCCGCACTGCGCTGAGCTGGACGCCGCTTTATTGCAGCTTCCAGCCGCGGCGCAATAACGTTATAAACCGCTGCTGCGGCTAACCCGTCGTGCTATCGCTTGTTGCAACAACGCCGGGTTGCCACACAACAACGTAAAGTGCTGTTTGGCGCGGGTAATGCCGGTGTATAACAGCTCGCGGCTTAAAATCGGGCTGTTATCCGGCGGTAACACCAGGCAGCAATGGGTAAACTCCGAGCCCTGCGATTTATGTACCGTGATGGCAAAGGCGGTATCCACCTCGGTTAAGCGACTGGGCAATACCCACTTTAGCGTACCGTCGGACAGCTGAAACACCACCCGTAACTGGCCGCTTAACGGGTCTTGCAGCGTAATGCCAATATCACCGTTCATTAAGCCTAAGCTGTAGTTATTGCGCTGCATCATCACCGGGCGGCCAGCGTACCATTGTGCTCTGGCATCAATGAAGCCAGCTGCCGTTAACCACTGCGCAATAAGCAGGTTAAAGCCTTCCACGCCCCAGTCGCCGCTGCGCAGTGCGCACAGCAGCTGAAACTGACTATAGCTGCCAAGCACAGCGCCGGCCCATTGTTCGCGCCCGCTCTGTGTGTTGTCTGCGCTTTGCTGCATCAGCTGCAAATATTCACGGTAGCCCGCCAGCGCGGTGGCTTTTACTACCTCGGGTGCATTACCGGCTAACAGGCTGATATCTGCAAACTGGTCAAATAACGCCGGTGCCTTCGTATCGCCAAGGTTAACTGCCGCCGCCAGCATGCCAATACCCGATTTGGCATCAAACCTGTGGCTGTGGCGCAGCATTACTGTGGCCTGATTTAACTTGCTGCCATCGCCTTGCCAGTCAGTTAACGGCTGTTCACAGTACGGGCTGAGTAAGGCCAGGCTGGCACTGTTATAACCGCCCAGTTCGGCACCGCGGCATAAATCACCCAGCACTGAGCCGGCTTCTACTGAGGATAATTGGTCCTTATCGCCCAGCAGTACCAGCTGCGCCTGCGCGGGCAGTGCAGCGAGCAGAGCCGCCATCATTTCTAAATCGACCATCGAGGCTTCATCAACCACCAGCACATCCAGCTGCAGCGGGTTGTCAGGGTGGTGGCGGAAACTGCGCCGGTTTGGCACCGCGCCCAGCAGCCGGTGCAAGGTTGTCACTTCGGTGGGCAGACGCTGCAGCTGCTGTGGTGATAGCTGCTGAGACAGTTTCGCCCGCGCGCCGCTAATCGACTCGGTTAAACGCACTGCGGCCTTTCCGGTGGGAGCGGCCAGCTTGATTGTCAGCTCAGTGTGGTTAAGCTCTGCGCCCTGCTGCAACAGCGCCAGCAGTTTTACCACTGTAGTGGTTTTACCGGTACCCGGGCCGCCGGTAATAATGGCAAAACGCCGCTGCAGCGCCATAGCGCAGGCCAGCCGCTGCCAGTCTGGCTGGCCTGGCCCGCCGGGTGGAAATAACAGCTCAAGCCCGGTTGCCAGCTCAGCGCTTAGCGGCAGCACCGCATTTAGCCGCTGTGCTAATTGCTGTTTTACCTGCTGCTCGGCCTGATACAGCCGGTGTAAATACAGCCGGTTGTCTGCCAGCACCAAGGGCGCGCCGGCCTCGCCCTGCAACCAACGGCTTTGCGCCAGCGCCTGCTGATAATCCTGCAGTGTCAGGCCCTGCAGCAGGTTAGACGGCCGGTCGCTAAAGCGTTGTAAAAACTGGTTTTGCGGCGGCAAACTTAGCAAGGCATCCGGATCGGACAGTAGATCCTGCAATAAAATACAGCTGTGGCCACGGCCATACTGATGACACAACAAGGCAGTAAGCAGCCACACCAAGGGCTTAGGCTCGGCCGCCAGCTGATGCAGGGTATGCGGTAGCTGCACATCCAATGCCCTGAGCCAGCGCCTGTCGGCCCAGCGCTGCAGCAATGCCTGCATCTGGCTTAAATCTGTCAGCGCGCTGTCGGCGGTTTTAATACTGCTGAATAAATCAAACTGCATGCTCAGTCTCCTTATGCAGCGGCTCGCCGGCAAACAAGGCATCTAACTGGCTTAGCAGCTTAACATCGGCCTCTAGCAGCAGCTGGCCCGGCGCAGGCGCGCGGATAAACCAGTACAGCGCCCCACCGATATACTGCTGCGGTGCTTGCAGATAACCGGGCTGCCGCAGTTTTAGCAAGCGGTGCAGTGCCAGCATATACAGCGCTGCCTGCACATCGTAGCGCTTGTGCAGCAGCGTTTGTTGCATGGCCGGCTCGCTGTAGGCGCTGTCATCCGGCCCCAGCCAGTTTGATTTATAATCCAGTACCCAGTAGCGGCCATCGCCGCCTTGCAGCGTTAAGTCGATAAAGCCTTTTAGCATGCCGTTAAGTGTGTCGGGCAGCAACGCTGGCCGTGGCTGACCGGGTAAGATGGCGGCGCTTACCAGCGCATCCAGCTGCAGCACCTTGACGTGACAGCTTTGCAGCCAGAATTCCAGCTCGGCGCGTACCTGTTGCAAGCCCGACAAGGCTAACTGCGCCCCGGCTAACGGTGTTTGCAGCATTTGAATCAGCCAGGGCGTTAACACCGGCTGCCAGTCAAGCCAGTTTTGCTCGGTTAAACGCCGCTGCAGCAAGGCGCTGATAAAGCCGGCGTCGCAGTTGGCAAAGCCGTGCTGCTGCGCGTCTTCCAATAACTGGTGTAAAAAGGTGCCCGGTACTGCGCCGCGCGGAAAATCATGTATCGACAGCTGCTGCTCACTGTAGGCTGGCTGCTCGCTGGCCTCTTCCTGCAACAAGGCATCCAGGGCGGTATCGGCAGCCAGTTGCGCCGTTGCCGCTGCGCCGTCTGGTGTGCTGCCGGTGCGCAATGCCGAATAACTGGCGATCCACCAGGCTTCGCGTTTTAGCGCGCTATCAAGTACAAGCGCTGGTGTCAGGGCGCTGTGTGCCTGCGGCGCACTAAAGCGGCAGGGCGCCGGTATCGGCCGCTGCTGCCAGGGCAGTGCGCCAAGTAGCGCCGTCAGCTCTGGCAGGCCTGGCTCGTCACTGACACCAAGCAGATAACCCACGGCGCTTTGCGCCAGCTTACTTTTTTTCGACGCCCCTTCGCTAAATAGTGCTAAGCCCAACCAGCAGGCATACACCGGCCGGGTCAGAGCTACATACAATAAACGGATATCTTCCAGCAGCCGCTCGTGTTCGGCCCGTTGTAAGGCGGCGTCATCCGGCGTTAAGTCCAGCACCATTTGTGTGCCATTAAAGTAGCGTTGCGGCTGGCCTTTTTTGGCACTTTTAAAGCCACAGATAAAGGGCAAAAATACCAGATTATATTGCAGGCCCTTACTTTTATGGATGGTAACCACCTGCACCAGCTGCTGATCGCTTTCCAGCCGCAGTTGCTGCTCATCGCCGCTTTTCGGGTTATCCAGTTGCTCGGCCAGCCAGCGCAGCAAGCCGCTTTCACCATCGCGTTGCTGGCTTTCACTTTGCAGCAACTCAGCCAAATGCAGCACATTGGTTAAGCGCCGCTCGCCTTGCTCCTGCGCCAGCCATTTGGCCGGCAGGGCAAAATAATGCAGCCAGCTGCTTAGCATGGCCAGTACGCCTTTAACGCGCCAGATCTGGCGAAACTCGCGCACCTGCTCGGTAAGTTGCTCCCAGGCATGCTCGTCGTTAAACCACAGCGCCAGCTGGGTATCGCTGTTATCGCACAGCGGCAGTGCCAATGCTGCGCGCAGCAAACTTTCATCGTCCGGTTGTTGGCAGGCGCGCAGCCACTGCAGTACCGCCTGCGCTTCTGCACTTTGGAAAATAGATTCGTTATCTGACAAATATACCGAGCGCACATTACGGGCCGATAGCTCACGGCGGATCAGGGCCGCTTCGTTGCGATCCCGCACTAAGATAGCAATATCAGCCGGTTGCAGTGCGTCAAAGCCGTTATCGCTGGCAAAGCCGGCCGCAGCGGCACTGGCCTGCTGCAGTAAGTTGGCGATCTCATCGGCGCAGGCCTGTGCCATCAGCGCCTGATAGCCGCCTTTTTTTAGCTCGCTGGCATCGGTGTCCGGCAGATAGTAATTTACCGCCGGCAGCGGGTTGCCGGCCAATTGCAGCTGCGCTGTCTTACCCTTCGCCTTAACCGGTAAAAACGGCAGTGGCGTAATGTCACTGCTACCAAAACCAAAGGCGCCGCGCTGCTGCTCAGCCAGGGTAAACAACTGGTTTACCCCGTCTACCAGCGCCTCTGTCGAACGAAAGTTAGTGCTTAGGCTGTAATGGCGGCCGGTTGTAAGCTGGCGGGCATGCAAATAAGTGTGTAAGTCGGCACCGCGGAAGCTGTAAATGGCCTGCTTAGGATCGCCAACCATAATCAGGCCGGTATCAGTACTTTGCACATCGGGATAGATGGCGCGGAAAATGGCAAACTGCAGCGGATCGGTATCCTGAAATTCGTCTACCATTGCCAGCGGATACTGGGCGCGAATGCGCGCTGCCAATACCGTGCCGGCTTCCCCCTGCAAGGCATGATGCAGTTGCAGCAGTAAATCATTAAAGTCGAGCTCAGCGCGCGCCCGCTTCTGGCTGGCAAACTCGGCCACCAGCCATAAGCCGGCATGGTGGCGTACACTTAGCGCCAGCTCAGGTTTGTTATCCAGCAGGGTACAGCTGTGGTTAAACAACTCGAATAACCGGTGGCTAAGCAGCGGTTGGCCTTTCTTTTGCGCCGCAGCCAGCTTAGCAGCACTGAATTTTTGCACCATGGCAGCAAAATCGGCGTCGCGGCTGTTTAGCCGTTTGGGCTCGGCCAATATCGCCTGCCACCACTGCCGCTCGGCGTTCCAGCTGGCGGCGCGGTATTTAGTGCCGTTTAACCAGCCGTTGGCGTAAGCGTCGTCCAGCAACATTAACGCATCGGCCGTTAACGCTTGCTGCAGTTGCTGGCAGTGGTTATCAAGCTCAGCTTGCCACTGCAGCAGCGGCGCTGCCGCAGCGGCCGGGCTTAACGCATCAGGCAACGGCTGGCCGGCAGCATTAAATTGCAGGTTTACCGCATCGGCCTGCAGCCAGGGCCTGATATCGTTAAGTAAATCGGCCGGCGATGCGGCAATAGCCCCCAGCGCCTGCAATACCGAAGCATCGTGCAGCGGGTATAAAAAGCGGCGCCAGTAATCACAGGCCAGCATGTGCAGCAGCTGCTGATTATCATCGCTTAGCGCTTCGCCAAAGCGCATGCCGGAGTCGAAGGCGTGTTCGGCCAGCATGCGTTGACACCAGCCGTGTATGGTAAAAATGGCCGCTTCGTCCATCCACTCGGCAGCGGCGCTTAAGCGGGCAGCGCAAGCGGCATATTGTAGCGGCGGAATATCGGCCAGTAAGCGGCGGATAAATTCATCATCGCTGTGGCCCTGGCGAAATGCTGTTGCGGCATCGACCAGCCGGGCGCGAATGCGATCGCGCAGCTCTGCCGTGGCCGCCCGGGTAAAGGTCACCACCAGGATTTCCGGTGGTAGTAATGGCCGGACAAAACCGTTGTTATCAGCACCATGCCCCAGCACTAAGCGCAGATATAGCGCCGCCAGGGTATAGGTTTTACCGGTACCGGCACTGGCTTCAATTAAGCGGTTGCCATGTAGCGCAAAGCTAAGCGCATCTAACGGCTGTACTGCACTCATGCGCCGCCCTCCTGCTTAGTTTGCTCTGCCAGCGGGGTTTGCAACAGCGGACCATACAGCTTTTGCGCCCAGTCGGCAAAACCGGCCCGCTGCAAACTGGCAAAATCCGGGTAATAGCGCTGCAGCTCAGGCGCGCTTTCCAGCTCACCGCTAAAGTTATAACCGCCTTCAAACAGTTCGCGGCATTTGGCTTCATCCTGAGTTTGTACAAAACACAGCGCGGTTTTTGGCATCAGCGGCAGCGGTTGCTGCAGGCCTTGCTGCCAGTACTGCACTAACGCATCTAACTGCAAGGCGGCGCTGTGTTGCGGCAGGGTTAATAATTGCACCGCATCATCCAGACCAAACTGGTGGGTAGTCAGTGCCTCACCCTGAGCATTGGCAGCCAGTTGCTGCAGCCAACTGGTGCGAAGCGTGTGCCAGCGCAGCTCACCTTTATTGCGGATAGCGCTGGGCCTGAGCTGTAACAATGCCTGCTGGCCAGAGGGGCTTTGATAGACATTAGTTAAGCTGTCCTGCAGCATAATGCCCGCCGGGTTAAGCATCAGTTTTAGCGGCGTAGCGCGGCGCTGCCAGTCGATACCGCTGGCACGGTAACGGGCAAATACCACCTTAGCTTCGCGGCCAATTTCAGCCGCGCTTAAACTGCCAAATAACGCCAGTGGCAGTTTGGCTTCGCGCGCCAGTTGCGCCATAGCGGTGTCGACGTCGAGCTCGGGCTCAATTAACAGCTGCTGCAACAGCTGCTGTTTTAGCTGATACAGCTCCAGCGTATTTAACGCAAAGGGTTCGGCGTCTTCGCTAGCCAGCTCGCTGCGGTAAAAGCGGGTTTTAAAGCGCTGCTGCAAATAATGCCGGCACGGATTGGCCAGAAAATCGTCCAGCAGGCGCAAGGTTAACAGCGGCAGCTCGGGCGACGGCGCGCTGTGGCCGATTAGCGGCGCAGACGTTTGATGGGCGCCCTGCCATTCATGGGCGTAAGTGGCGTAGTTGCCATTAAAGTACTGGCGTGAAAACGGCTGCAGCGGGTAACTGTGACACAGCGCCACGGACGGTTTTTGCCCGGACGGATGCTGCCAGCCACTGTCGACTAAGTCCATCAGCTGGCTTAGCAGTACGCTGGGCGGCAGTTCACTGTTGTTGCGGATATCACGCCCCACCCAGCTTAAATAAAAGGCTGCACGCGCACTGAGCAGCGCTTCTAAAAACAGGTAGCGGTCGTCATCACGGCGTGAGCGGTCGCCGGGGCGATAATCATTGGCCATTAAGTCAAAATCATCGCGCATACGCGAGCGCGGGTAATCGCCATCGTTAAGGCCCAGCAAATAAATGCGCTTAAACGGAATGGCGCGCATTGGCATTAAGGTAGAAAAAGTCAGGCTGCCGGCTAAAAAGCGCTGACTTAAGCCGCTGCTGCCAGCTTGTTCCAGCCAGGCGTCGCGCAATACCGCTAACGGCACAGTGGCGCTGAAATCACCACTTTGGCCTGCGGCCACCAGCGTTGTAATGGCTTCGGTTAAGCGGGCGTATATCAGTTGGTCTTGCTCATCGCTAAAATCGAACATGCTGTGCAGCAAGCCGTTGTCGCTTAGCAGCAGTTGCTGCCAACCGCTCAGACTATGCCCGGTTTGGCCGGATAACAGCAGATGCCAGCGTTTTAACTGCTGAATAAATTGCAATACCGGCCCCAGCTCGGCGGCGGCCAAGCCCGCCACCTCGGCATAGGGCGCGCGGTCTTGCCACAGCGGCACATCACCAATAGCAAAACCGAGTAACATCCGCTCTATAGCAAACATCCAGCTGTAGCTGTTGCCGGGCGCGGCCAGGTCCAGGCTGGCGCGCTGCTGCGCATCCAGCCCCCAGCGCACACCGGCTTCGGTCAGCCATAGCCGTAATTGCGGCAGTGCTTCATTGTTAATACCAAAGCGGCGCTGAATGGCCGGCACATCGAGTAAGTCACAGACATCACTTAAACTAAAACGCTGGCCGGGTAAATCCAGCAGGTACTCCAGCGCCAGCATTAACGGCTGGCTGCCGCGCAGGCTTTGATCGGCCAGGGTGTAAGGCAAAAAACGCGCATCATCATGCGCCAGGCGGCCAAACACGGCATGCACATGGCTTTGATACTGGCTGATATCGGGCGTCATAATGATCACATCGCGCGGCTTTAGCTGTGGGTCGGCGGCAAAGGCGGCGATCAGGTTGTCCTGCAAAATTTCCACTTCGCGCTGGCGGCTATGGGCAATATGAAAACTAATACTAGCGTCATCGGCAGCTAACAACCGCGGTGGCTGCGGTGTCGGGTTAAGCTCCAGCATGTCTTGCTGCAGCTGGGCTAACAGCGGTAAAGCCGCAACATCGGCTACCGGCTCAGAGAACAAATCGATACGGCCGTTAAACCAGTGCTGATACTGTTCGCTGTGGTCAAAAGCATCCAACAGGCTGATATAATCACGGCCCTGCTTACCCAAACTGGCCAGCAATATCGGCGCATGCAAATACAGGGCATCGGTATCCAGCACCGGCGGCAGGCCAGGTTTGCGGCCATGGCGTTTTTGCGCCGCGCGTACGTCATCTTTAGCGGCGGAAATGTCGCCCCAAAAATGCCGGCACGGGTTAAGCACGCTCAGCAGTACCTGACGCTGTGCGCCCAGCGCCGCCAGCAGCTCTACCGTTTGTTGTGGCAGCGACGACACCCCGAATACCACAATGCGATCGGGCAGTAAGTCTGGCCGCGCCAGCTTACCCTGTTGCAACGCCTGCAGTGCCGTACTGTGCACGTCAGCACGGCTGGAAAATGCCAACTCCCCCACCACGCTGGCCATCTGGCTTTGCAGCAAACGCCACAACGCCGGTTGCCATAATTGATCGTCCGCCACCTGTTGTTTTTTGCTGTTGGGTAACACATTGCTGCCACTGCGCCAGCTTTGCAGCCAATCGGCACGGTATACCTGATATTGGTCAAACAAATCGGCTAAACGCAGTGCCAGCTGATAGCTTTTGCGGCCATCGCTGTCGTCCTGCAAATAGCGTTGCAGTGGTTGATACACCGCATCGGTCAGCTGCGGCAGCATGCCCAATAAGCGCCAGCTCAGGTTCATTTTGTCGTACGGCAGGCTGGTAGGAATGTCGTCGCCCAGCACCGCCCGGTACAGCTGCCAGACAAACTGGTTGGGCAGCTCTACTTTTAAGCCGGCGGCAATGCCGGGGTGGCCATTAGCGGTTTCTGCCAGCGCCATTTTCAGCCACTGCGCTATGCCGTTACTTTGCACCAGAATTTGTTCAGTACCCAGCACCGGCACGGGATCTTTGCTCAGCCATTGCACCAGCAGCTCACGCAGCGTTTCCAGCTGATTGGCGTGAATGACAACAAAACCGGCTTCTGGCATACGAATTCTCTGGCAAAACAACATGCTGGCAGGTTAGCACAGCGGCCTGCATTTGAGAACGCGGCAGTGAAATGCCAGTCGTTAAGCTGCTAACCCTGACAATTTGCAGACAATTATCAACTTCCCTGCGCTTACAGCACGGTGTTAACCTTTTTTCGACAACTTCATTACCGATGAGCATGTAAGGCTGTATTGCTAATGGAAAAAGTGTTGCAAAACAGCACGCCAGCTAGCTGGATTTTACTTAAATTTATGGAGATCGTGATGGCGAACATGAGTAAGGGATTAGGTTTTGTATTGATATTCGGCGCTGCCAGTGCAGTGATCGGCTGTAGCGGCAGTTCGGATGAGTTGGAAGAGAAGCTAACACACAGTGCCAGTGTTACGCTGATCAATTCCTGGAGTGAGATGGCAGATTTGCATGTAGCCAAACGCACATTCAATGGTGGTTACAGCGGTCTGTTTGATGCCGACAATCTGGCGACACGGGATGTACCGGCCAATGCAGTCGGCACGCCTTACCACTACAGTTATAAGGCTATCAACAATATAGTCAACGTAGGTGTCAGGGACAGTATCAGTAAAAACAACGAAGAACGCAGCACCAGAGTGTTAAATAACGATGAGAAACTGTGGGTAATCGCCTGGGAAGATACAAGCGGCAAAACAATGTCGATTGTTACCAGAAAGCAACACACTAAATCAGACACGTTCAATGTGCGTTTATTTGCCGATGCTAACTATGCTGTGTCGGTTGACGGTAATAACGTATTAAGCACCGAGAAAGGTCAAGTGACGGCTTATCTGGAAGTAAACAATTGCGCTAACAGCCTTAAAGTGGCTGGTAAAGCGCTCGATTTATGTTCTGCCGAACCGGGAGCATCTTATCTGCTTGTGGTAGACCGTAACGGCGCACGTGTTATGGCTACCGAATAACAGCAATATATGCTTCAGCCCAGGGTATTAGTGTACGGACAAGAATACCCTTCTCGCCACCGCAAGCCTGGCTACAGCCTAAAGCCGTTGATAACGAAGCGACTAGCCGCTGGCCAATATCAGCCGGCAACAGCAGCTGCCATGCTGTATCGTTAGAATATTCATCGCTAAAACGTTACCATTGACGACAATATAGCCACACCAGACAGGAACGACTATGCCTATTTTTGTTCATCGCTGGAAAAGATATTTGCTGTTATGTGTTTTGATTTGCGCCGGCTGCGCGGCACTGGCCAGCCTGGATTTAGACCAGCAATACGGTAAAGCCGCGGTAAGCAACCGCGCCACGCCCGCCGGTGATAGCCCGCTAAACCAGCATTACAATCAGCATATTAAGCCGGTTATCGAATCGCGCTGTGTGGTGTGCCATGCCTGTTATGACTCGCCCTGCCAGTTAAATATGTCTTCTACTGCCGGTATTGAGCGCGGTGCACATAAAGAAAAAGTCTACGATGGCACCCGTTTACTGGCCGCTACCCCTAACCGCTTATTTATTGATGCCGACAGCACACAGCAGTGGCGCGAACGTGGCTTTTTTCCGCTGCTAAATGAGCGCAGCCAAAGCGCCGTTGCTAATACCCAGGCCTCTGTACTGGCGCGCTCTTTGTTATTAAAACAGCAGCAGCCACTACCGCAGGGCGATATCCTGCCCAAGCCGTTCGATTTTAGTTTGGATCGTGAGCAAAGCTGCCCCACTATTGAAGAATTTGACCACTTTGCCAAAAACCAACCGTTGGCCGGAATGCCTTATGGTTTGCCCGGCTTAAGCGCTGACGAACACCGCTTAATGCTTGACTGGTTAAAACAAGGCGCCGCCATGCCAGACGCGCCACCACTGCCGGCTGATGAATTGGCCGAAGTCGCTAAGCTGGAGCAATGGCTAAATGCCGACAACCTGAAAATGCAGCTCAGCGCGCGCTATATTTACGAGCACCTGTTTACCTCACAGCTGTATTTTGGCGCCTTACGCAAAAAAAACCGCACACCGCAGTTTTATGATCTGGTGCGTTCAAGCACGCCTCCGGGCACACCGGTTAAGGTGATTGCCAGCCGCCGGCCGTTTGACGATCCGCAGGTAAGCCGGGTGTACTACCGGCTGCAGCCTGTAACGGCCACTATAGTTAATAAGACTCATCAACCCTACGACATTAACGCCGACCTGCTGGCAAAATGGCAGCAGTGGTTTGTTGAGGCTGATTATCAGGTAAATACGCTACCCGGCTACGAACCAGAAGTGGCCGCCAATCCGCTTACCGCCTTTGCCCAGTTACCGGTTAATGCCCGTTATCGCTTTATGCTGGAACGGGCCGAAAACACCATTATGGGCTACATAAAAGGGCCGGTGTGCCGCGGCCAGGTGGCGCTGAACGTGATAAACGACCATTTCTGGGTGTACTTTGTTGCCCCCGAGCTGGCCAGCAGCGCTGAAGTGGAGGCGTTTTATCTGTCACAACGCGAAAACCTGCATTTACCGGCAGAAAAAGAAAGCAGCGCTTTGGCAATTAGCTGGGCCGCCTTTGCCAAACGTCAGGGCAACTATGTGCGGGCGCGCAGCAAGTTTCTTAACACGGCACTAAAAGATGGCCGCCATCTTAGCTTAAATGGCATTTGGCAGGGTGATGGCAGCAACGACAACGCCAGCCTGACCATATTCCGCCACTTTGACAATGCCACTGTGGTAAAAGGCCTGATTGGCCAGGCGCCGAAAACCGCCTGGGTGATAGACTATGCGCTGCTCGAGCGTATCCATTATTTGCTGGTCGCCGGTTTTGATGTCTACGGTAATTACGGCCATCAGCTGATGACCCGGCTGTATATGGATTTTTTGCGTATGGAGGGCGAGTCGAACTTTCTGGCGTTTTTGCCGCCAGAGGTGCGCCGGCGCGAATTTAACAGCTGGTACCAAAAAGCCGGTGTCGAGCTCACCGCCTTTATTCGTGATGACATTAATTCTTTTGCCCAGCCCAGTGGCTTAAGCTTTAGCACGGACAAGCACAAAGCTGAACTATATCAATTATTTGCTAAGCATTTAGCCAAGGTGCAGCCACAGCGCTATCAATTAAAACATGCCAAACTCAGCCGTAACAGCCTGGCACTGCTGCAGCAGTTAGCCAACATCAGTGGCAAAGCCGCGTCTATTTTGCCCGAGCTGACGATGATAGTGATAGAGCCTGACGCAGGCGGCGAACCACAGCCGTTTACCTTGCTGCGCAACAGCGCGCATTACAACGTTAATAGCCTGTTTAGCGAAGCCGACAACCGTAACCTGGCAGATGACAATATGACATTGGTGTACGGCCTGCTGGGCAGCTACCCCAATGCCTTTTGGCGGCTAAAAGAAGCCGACTTAGCCAAACTGGTGGTACAAGCGCAACAACTACAAACCGAGCAGGATTACCACAAACTACTGGGTAATTTTGCCGTAAGGCGCACGGCCGCCGACTTTTGGGCCTTTAGTGATCAGCTAAACCGGCAGTTTATGCGCCAGCATCCGGTAGACAGCGGCTGGCTAGATTACAACCGGCTGGAAAACAGATAAGCCCTTTGGCCTGACAACCATAACAGATTGCTTTAATCTACTGCCTGTCGGGCCAATACCGTACCAAGCCGAAAAGGGGCTATATGAAAGTTGTCGTTAAAAGTTTATTAACCGGTTTGGCTATAGTGCTGCCGCTGATCATCACCGTAGAACTGCTGCGCTGGTTACTGCTAACCGTGGAAACCGGCCTGGCACCACTGCTAAAGCTGGTGCTGCCCGGCAGCTGGTATTGGCCTGGTATGGCAATATTAGCTTTTGTGCTGCTATGTATGGTTATCGGTTACAGCACGCGTTGGTCGGGTTTTAACTGGCTATGGCAACTACCCGGCAAAATTATGCTTAAGCTACCCGGCACCAGCCAGATTTACGGCATGTTGCAGGATATTATCGAGCTGATGTCAGGCAAAAACTTTGCCGATGGCTCAGTGGTGATGGTAAAGCTACCCGGCACTGAAATTGAATTGATTGGCATTATTACCAAACAAGGCGGCCAGCCGGATGATCGCATGTCGTCGCTAATGCAGGATGAGCAACTGGCGGTGTTTATTCCGATGGCCTACAACGTGGGTGGTTACACCGTGATAGTCCCGCGCAGCTGTACCCGTAATATTGATATGAAACCGGCTGAGGCATTGCAACTGACGCTAAGTGCTGGCTTGGGTAGCAGTAAAACAGCGAGGAAAAATTAACATCATGAAACTAAAAACAATATTATCCAACATGCTGTTGTTATCCGCTTGTCTGGCAGGTAAAGCCATGGCACAAAACAGCCATACACTCAACCTGGCCGAAGCCAATAAGCTGGTTAGCCTGCCGCTGCATTGCGTTGAAACGCCCTACCCTTACAAAACCGGCTGGGTGCTGGCCAGCACGGCCGATTTACAACCACCATCGGTAGTCCACCCAATCTTTTACGGCTGCTTCGACTGGCACAGCGCTGTGCATGGTTACTGGTCGCTGGTTACGCTATTGCGGCAGTTTCCCGATTTAGCTCAAGCGGCTGAGGTTAAAGCCATACTCAGTCGTAATTTAACGGCAGATAAAGTGGCACAGGAAGTGGCGTTTTTCAGCAAAGACATTAATGCCTCGTTCGAACGCACATACGGCTGGGCCTGGCTGTTGAAATTATCGGATGAACTGCATAGCTGGCAAGATCCGATGGCGGCGCAACTGGCCGCTAACTTGCAGCCGCTGGCCGATCTGATTGTTGAACGCTATCTCGGCTTTTTACCCCGGTTGTTATATCCGGTGCGGGTGGGTGAGCACACTAATACCGCCTTTGGTTTAAGTTTCGCCTACGATTATGCGGTAAACCGCCAGCACACTGCGCTACAGCAGTTAATTACCCAACGGGCAAAAGACTTTTACCTGCAAGACAAAAACTGCCCCATAAGCTGGGAACCCAGCGGTTATGACTTTATCTCGCCCTGCCTGGAAGAAATTGGCCTGATGCAGCGCATTTTGCCGGCCGAGCAATTCTTACTCTGGCTTAGCGGTTTTATGCCACAACTGGCCAGCCCGGACTTTAGTCTGGCAGTAGGCCAGGTGGCTGACAGAACCGATGGCAAGCTGGTGCACTTAGATGGCTTAAACTTTAGCCGCGGCTGGAACCTGTATGCACTGGCCGGGCAGTACCCGCAGTACGCGCATTTGCGCACAGTTGCCGACCAGCATCTGGCATATTCCTACCCCAACCTGATTGGCGACAGTTACGAAGGCGGCCACTGGTTGGGTAGTTTTGCTATTCATGCGCTCAACAGCGCCAAGCCTTAACGTAAAGCAATTCCAGTGTTGTTATCGCGGTGAAACAGGTTATAATTTCGCCGCTTTTACTTCTTACTTACCGGAGCACCCGACTGAAATGAACAACTAAATCCTGATTAGCCGTCAATTTTCACTTTGGACTTATCAGGGTTAGTGGGTTTATTACGCTCAGGTTGCTATCAGCATTACCTTACTGCTATGCGTTGCCCGCCCCTGAACTCTCAGGAGGCACTATGCCGTTATTTACCTTTTCTCCTTGCAGCTTCAGCCTGGCCAATGGCGATAAGCTGTACAGTAATATTCAGCTAACACTTGATAGCGGCCTCAGTGCGCTGATTGGCCGCAACGGCTCCGGTAAATCTGTACTGGCCGCGCAATTAGCGCAGCAGCTAGCCTCTGCATGCTATTTGCTGCCACAGCTGCCGCCGCCGTTATGGCAGCAGCTCAGCCTTGGCGATTTACTTGGCATCAGCGACAAACTTAACGCATTGCAGCAACTGGCTAACGGCCAATGTGATACTGAAACCCTGAGCATTATTGATGGCCATTGGCAGCTGGCCGATGACCTTTGCCGCGAGCTGCAACAAATTAATGCGGCACCGGAGGTGCAGCAATGCTGTGGCAGCTTAAGCGGCGGTCAGCTTAATCACTTGCGGCTGTGGTGGGCTTTTTATCAACAGCGGCCGCTGCTGATCCTGGATGAACCATCCAACCATCTTGACGCAGCAGGCCGCAACTGGTTAAGCCAAAAAATAGCCGACTTTCTGGCGCGGCCAAACAGTGCCATTTTGCTGATAAGCCATGACCGGCAGTTACTGCAACACGTCACGGTGATCCACGAGTTGTCTGGTAACGGGTTAACCCGTTATGGCGGCAACTATGAGTTTTACCAACAGCAACATTTATTGCAGCACTGCGCATTGCAGCAGCAGCGTCAGCAGGCAGAGCGCAAAGTAGCGCAACAACAACGTCGGGCTCAGGCTGCGGCAGAGCGCGCCGCCAAGCGGCAACAGCAGGGTGAGAAACGTCGCGGCAGTCAGGCGGCAATACTGCTGGATTACCAGAAAAACCGCGCGCAAACTGCCGCTTCAGCGCGACGCACTCAGGAGCAACAACAGCAAAAACACGCCCGGCAGCAATTGCAGCAACTAAAAGCACAACAAGAGGTCATTAAAGCGCAGCAGTTTTACCTGCGCGCCGCAGTGCCAAGCTGCACTAAAAAACGGCTTATTGCCAGCGGGCTGCAACTGGCCTATGGCCATCGCCAGCCGCTGAATTTTCATTGGCACACTAAGCAACGCGTGCATGTGCAAGGCCGTAACGGCAGCGGAAAATCTACCCTGCTGCAAACACTGGCCGGCACTGTGGCACCGGCCGGTGGCCTGCTGCACTGCAACAGCGAGGTGCAATATCTGGATCAACATTTCAGCTTACTCAAGCCGGAGCTAACCGCGTTGGATAACCTGCGCCGGCACTGCCCCACGCTCACAATCACCACGGCGCGCACCCTACTGGCCAGCGCCGGCTTCAGGGCAGATAATGCCTTAAAACCCACAGCAGTACTCAGCGGCGGCGAACGCATGAAATTAGCCATGCTGATGGTAAGCCAGCACGGCAACAGCCTGCTGTTACTGGACGAGCCGGATAATCATCTGGATTTGGCTGCCAAGCAATTGCTGGCACAGGCGTTGTGTCAGTATCCGGCTGGTTTTGTCGTCGTCAGCCACGACCAGTACTTTATTGACCAGTTAGGCATAGACACTGTGTTACAACTTTAACCGGCGCAGTGTTAGCCCAGCAGCATCCATAGCGCCACGCCAAACATCAGGCTGGCGCCGATGCGGTTTAAATACTGCACGCGATTGGTTTTGCTAAAAAACAACGCCAACGCTTTGCCGCCACTGGCGTACAGCAGCATAGAGCCGAACTCCAGCAAAATAATGATCACCACCAGTACCAGCAGCTGCGGCCAGAATGCCAGTTGGCTGTCGATAAACGGCGGCAACAGCGCCATATGAAAGGCCCAGCCTTTGGGGTTAGACACTGCGGTAACAAAGCCCTGGCTAAACAAGGTGCGCCGCGTCATTAACGCCGGCAGTTCACCCGGTTGTGGTAGTGCCAGTTTGCCTTTGGCGCGCCACATTTGCACACCGATATAGCCCAGATAGCAGGCACCGGCTATTTTAAACCACTGAAACACAGCCGGAAATTGCAGCATAATAGCTGCCACGCCGCATACCGCCAGTATGGCTACCAGCGCCACGCCCAGCATTTCGCCCCACATCATCCACAACGTACGGCGCACGCCCTGGCTCATGCCCAACGTCATCGCCAGGGTCATACACATACCCGGCGTAACCGAGACAAATAAGAACGTCGGAATAAACGCGCCCAGCAACGCCAGATTAACCATAACCACCTCTGCAGCAAAGTAGCGCTATTCTGGCGGGTTGTATAAGCGCCAGCAAGGGCTTTGAGCAGGGTTTTTAGTCAATCCGGCGCAGTGGCAAAATTCTTCACAAAGAGGTTTTATTGCAATGGTAAGCAGGCAAAGTAAGAACGCTATTTAAAGGATTTAGCCCAAAAATCATAGCGGCTCTCGCGGAAGGTCTTTACCTTGTTCAGCGCGTATTTCCTATTGCTCAGGAAATACGTTCCAGCTACCGGCCAATTCTCGTACAGCTAAAGGCCAGTCAGTATGACAATGTTGCCGAATAAGATCGGCAATCCACTGGCTTTGCGATACCTTCGCTTCAGCCGCAGATTGTTTTACCTGCTGGATTAGCTCGTCATCCAGATAAATAGTGATTTGCGCCATCAGCACCTCCAACTCAACATATAAGTGCACGTATAATTACAGCCATGCCCGATGCAAAATGTTGCCACAAACAAATTTCTCCCCACCTGTCGAATCCCTCCCTGTTGTCTCGACAGCCCGGCTTTTGTATTTTATGTCATTGGATTTCACCTGAAGCAGTTGTTAATTAGTTGTACCTTACGTATAGGTTTATAAATCGATGACTATAGAAATAAAAGATAAATTTGACACCGATGCTGCCGAACATTTAGTGATTATTGGTTATCCTGAGAATAAGAAATATCTTCCAGACTTAGTTTTTTGGTCATGCTTTCCAAATGATCCCGTTTGCTGGATAACATACCCATATATCAATAGTTTAAAAGATGAAATACTTGCAGAGGCAATGGCAGTCTTTATGAAATTTAATCTTGGCATCGGTCAAGAAGACATGGTTGAGACCGCTTGTGCATTCTTTATATTTGAAGAACGCTGCGATCTTATACCTATGATAATTAGTCTGGCTGATTGTCAGAAGGTGAGAGAATGGTTTGCATCTCAAGCTCAGTAGTGCCGGCTTGTTAATGTATCTTCAACGTGCTGCAGAGCTTTTCATATCTGCCAGCACTTCAAGCCTGATGCGCCACACTTTTTGTTGATATTGCACCAATTGCCTGAAACGCTTAGTGCTGAACAAAACCGCAGCCATAACACCCGCAGCTATTCCAATCCAGGCTAAACCGGTTAGTAACGTTGGGGAAAAATGGCTATCAGTTAGCATAAGCCACGCTATACCTACGGCAATACAAGCAACTGCGTATACCTGCGCTAGCTTGATGCTATTAAAGGCTGCTCTGCCTTGAATTAACCGAAGTAACAGCGATATCAAGACAAACATCAGTGCAGTATCAACCAGTACCACCAGCATAGAAAACTCAAACAAGACGAAGCTAAACAGCAACAGAGACAAAATATCAGCGGCAAATAAAATCGCCCCAGCTGTCGAAACCTTCCCTGTTGTTTCGACTAAGCTGTGATACGTCAAACTATTACGTTTAACACAGGAGAATTAATATGTCTGGTAATACCGTAACATTGCACCGGGTGATGAAAGCCACACCACAGCGGTTGTACCGCGCCTTTTTAGATGCTGATGCCTTAGCCAAGTGGTGCCCACCGCATGGTTTTACCGGCAAGGTTCACAGTATCGATGCGCGGGTCGGTGGCGGTTACAAGATGAGTTTTACCAATTTTAATACCGGCCAAAGCCACAGCTTTGGCGGCACTTATCTGGAGTTAACGCCAAACGAGCTGATCCGCTACAACGACCAGTTTGACGACCCTAACCTGCCGGGGCAAATGCTGGTCACCATTAAGTTAAAACCGGTATTGTGCGGCACTGAATTGCATATAGAACAAAGCGGCATACCGGAGGCGATACCGGTTGAGTTTTGTTACGCCGGCTGGCAGGAGTCATTGCAATTACTGGCACTGCTAACAGAGCCGGAAATACCGGATCAAGCCTGAAACCCTCGGCTGTATAAGCTAGCAACACCTTAGCCGGCCACATGTTTGGCCGGTAGCGCCCCTTCACCCGCTTTGACCATATTAAGCTTTTGCTGCTGTATGTTATTGTTAAACATCGTAAAAATACTTTCCCAGCAAAATACACCCTCACCTGATTGCCTTACACTGCATGTGTTTATATTGCAAAACATTGTACTTAAGTTGGTACATTAAAATTGTCAAACTGTACAAACATTGGTACTATCCCTGTATTCCGTTTTAGTTGTAATAGTTAAAAAACGGTATGTTGAAAAATGGGAGCTAAACCGAATATGAACATTCTTACTGTTAGTGAAGCACGGGCTAACTTTAAGGCGGTTATCGATACTGTACTGGATACTCACGAACCTACCATTGTGACAAACCAGCGCTCTGGTAACGTTGTGATGATTTCTCAGGAAGATTACAACGCCATGCAGGAAACGCTGTACTTACTCAGTACGCCGAATAATGCAAACCGTTTGCGGGAATCGGTAGCACGCATTAAAGCTGGCTCCTTCGAGGTGAAGGAACCCTTTTTAGATGAGCAAGAAACTGACTAAACCCGGCGTTGCCTTTGATGCAAACGCATGGGATGACTACCAATATGTTAAGCAGTACAACAATAAGCTAAGTGCCCGTATTGATGAGCTGATAAAAGAAGCCATGCGCTCACCGCTGGAAGGCAAAGGCAAACCAGAACGGTTAGTAGGCGACTTCGCCGGCTTTTACTCACGCCGGATAGACCGCGAGCACCGCTTGGTTTACACCTACATAGATGGTTATCTGGTAATAGCGCAGTGTAGGTTTCATTATTAAAAGCGAAGCCAAATAAGCTACATATGCAGCTTTTTGGGCTTCATTTAGCAGTTAACTGCAGGGAAAAGGGCCTGGGCTAACTTAATCTAAAATGCTGCAACTCCATTCTCAAGCGTATGTTGCGCCATACGCACCACCCTGCTATGCTGCGTATAACGCAACACCCGATAGCGCTACAGACTCTATGATTAAAAGCTTTAAGCACAAAGGGTTAAAGAAGTACTTTGAAATCGGCTCTACTGCTGGCATCGATCCCAAGCAGGCTAAGAAGATAAGTACCCGACTGAGTGTGCTGGATTTAGCCAAAGAGATTAACGATATCGATCTGCCGGGCTTTTTTCTGCACCCGCTAACCGGAGATCGTAAAGGCCAATGGTCTATCACCGTTACCGGCAATTGGCGTATTACTTTCGAACTTTCTGATGGCGATGTGTACATCGTAAATTACGAGGATTATCACTAATGGCCACTATGTATAACCCACCGCATCCGGGCGAGCTGATTAAAGAAACCATGGAAGCTCTGGATGTTAGTGCCCGTAAGCTGGCATTAGCACTGGATGTCGCGCCCTCAACCGTGCAAAGGCTGATAAGCGGTAAGTCGGACATTTCACCGGAAATGGCAATTCGCCTTGCTGCTGTTATCGGCAGCTCAGAGCGGGTCTGGATGGGTATGCAGGATGCTTATGATCTGTGGCATGCCAGACAGAAAATTGATACGTCAAAGCTACAACGGTTATGTAGTGTTTAGTTGATCAAGCCTGATTACTCAGGGATTAAGATAATCAATGACTCTACCCCGTGGATTGCAGTTTTATTGCGCCGTAGAGCAAACATCACCATGTCATCATTTACTCTGGATGATGGGGAAATCTAACCACAAAACTTGCGCCTTTCAGGTTCTGGCAGCTGACTACTTTCACGTCGCCACCCAGCCATTTGGTAATACGTTCGACCAATGCCAGGCCTATACCGAATCCTGATTTATGGCCTGTGGTTTTTCCGGCTAGTCTTACAAAAGGTTGGAACACTTTGTCCGCATCCTGAGCAGGAATACCTGCACCATCGTCACTAATACACAGTATAAAGTGGCTAGTTGAATCGGACAGTGTCACCTGCACTTTGTCCCGACAGTATGTTAATGCGTTGGTGAGCAGATTGCTCAGTATTAAGCTGACATGACGTTCATCTCCCCAAATCCAGTAATTTTCTGGCCCTGCTATCAGCTCCAGGCGCGGGTCATTCGCTTTTTCCAGGTGTTGCAGTACCAGCGGCTTTAAATCTAACCTGGATTTCGCCGTACTATCGAGTGAATGTTGCAGGCGGGAAAAATGAAGTAAAGCGTTGATTAAGTCCTCCATATCATCGAGGTTTTGATTAACCCGGACTTCATACTGGCTTCTTAAATTTGGATCTGCTGTTTCGCAAAGTGTATCCAGCCCCATTCTCACTCTGGCAAGTGGTGTGCGTAATTCATGTGACAAACCTGCAGACAACAACTGATTATCCTGTATCAAGCGCACAAGCCGTTCAGTCATCTGGTTAAATGCCTGCTCAATTTCTTTGAGGTACCAAAAAGAGCCTACTGTTAAGCGGATATCTAACTTACCATCGCCAAAAGCAATCGCCGCAGTTCGCAGCTTCGCCAAACGGATGAGAAAGGGTGCCAAAAAAATCAGCAACAGGCCAAGCAAAATGCTGTAAAACCCGGCAGTTAGTAGCCAGGGATTATCGATTCCCCCTGTGACTGGCTCGCTGGCACGAGTCACCAGTAACACCCTTTGTGCATCGATCAACGTATAAGCAGTGAGTCCTTCCTTTGATTCCAGAAATACCGATTTATCGGCATAAATTTGTTTCATTAGTGCATCGGGTAACGGGTAGTCCTTTAATGACTGCAGCTCGAATTGCAGTTTATTCTGCACCGGGGAAGCATCCGAGGCCGAGGCAAACCATCCGGACAACTGCTCTGGCTCGATACCCGATTTGAGGGCGCTTTGGATCAGCACGACCTGGCTTAGCAAATGTTGCTGCTCGTTACTAAGTCTGTGCTCGTTTTGTTGTTGGATCAAGGCATCAAACAGTTGCCCCAACACGATACTGCCAACAATCACCACCAACAGCAGGGCAAGCACAAAGCGCCACATTATTGCCACACCTCTGTTGCCAACAAATATCCTTTCCCCCAAATGGTTTTTATTTTGTAGGGTTCAGTGGCATCGTCCAACAGCTTTTTGCGCAGCCTGGAAATGCGTAAGTCTATAGTCCGGTCAAAACCATCGTAATCAAAACCCCGCAGTTGTTGGCTTAATATTTCACGACTGACGACCCGGCCGGCATTTTGGGCCAGTAGCCAAAGCACTTCAAATTCTTTACTCGAGAGCTTCATCGACACGCCGTGCAAATGCACTGATAGGTCAGATTTGCAGATTTCTAAAGCGCCCAGTGCAATTTGCTCTGGAGCCACAGACGTGACAGCCACCTTGGTCCTGCGCAGCAGTGACTTAATACGGCTCTCTAGTAAACGCCCGCGCACCGGTTTGGTAATATAGTCATCGGCGCCCATTTCCAGTCCGAGAATTTCATCGATTTCTTCATCACGAGCCGTAAGCATAATAATAGGAACATCTGATCGCATACGTAACTGCTTGCATATCTCGAGACCATCCATTGATGGCAACATACCATCAAGGATGATGAGATCCGGTAAGGCAATATTGAACGCATTTAAAGCTTGCTGGCCATCATGGTAAATGCTTACCTGATAGTTTTTCGCTAACAGGTAATCTGAAATCCACTCGGCCAGCTCTTTATCGTCTTCTACCAATGCAATTGTGATCATGCCTAAGCTCAAAACATGCGCCAGCGCATCGCCTTACTGTTGTTTTTCTTGTACATCCAAGCATACCTTATCGTTTGATTATGCAATACCTGCCTATCCGAAGTTTGCAACGTGAGCACTAAATCCTGTTGCATCGCGAAATCTTGCTGCCATTGCCCTTGTTGCGCACTAAACCAACAGTGCAATTTTTGTTCATCGGCGAACAAGCAATAGTTCTGCTGTGATGCCTGTTGCCAGGACACCTGTAAATTCAGGTAGCAGATATCGCCCTGTTTTAACGTGGTGCATTGTTTTGGTGACACAGTAAAACCTGCAGCCGGACTTTGTTCAGCCATCACACCGGAGTGATTCATTAAAGCCACTGCAATGACCAGGCTTGATAATATGCTCATCTTCATTGGTCACCCTTAAAAAACGTAACTAATTGATAAGCTGAATACTCTGCCGGTATCACTGCGATCTTCATTGCGCTGCAGAATAGACTGTGAATAAGGGCTATCGATGATGCTATCGGCATAGCGTGTCACGCTAAAGTTACCTTCAACCAGCCAATTTTCATTAAGCGGCTTTTTAAATCCCGCCCTGTAAATGAAGTTAACGCCTCCTTTTGCGTCATACGCTGGCAAGACTGCATCGTTATCCGGTACACCATAGTAGAAATCTAACATGGCAGCGTTTCGATACTGAGCCCCCACCGAGCTGTAAAGGTGCCAATTGTTAACGTTCCAACTTTTACCGAGCCACGCCGCACCATACAACCCATTGCTGTAGTTCATCTTGTTGCTGTTGGTACCATACACCAACATCGTATCAAACCCGGCAATCGTTCCTATCGCCCTTACCCCAAAATAGGGGCTGGCATCTTTTTTAAAACTGCTTTGCACACTTGTGTAGCTTAATTCACCATGCGCCATCGATAGTAAGACATCAAACTCCCAATTTTCGGTAGTGCCCAGGTTGTAACCCATGGCAGTTTGATTGTCGAACTTGTCCGATCTACCAGGGTATTCAATAAATAAACCGTTGTTAAAATAATATGCGCCTTTAAACTCTGGCCGTACCTTGAAGTCTTCAGACTGATACAAGCCCCGACTATTCTGAACAGCTAAACCAGCTGAAAAAAAGCCGCCAGAATCGCGTTTCTGCTTTAGGAAATCATACCAGGATGTGTCGGATGTGTGCTCATTCGCCAAACTCACTGCGCTGCATAATAAAAGTGGTGTTAGGAAGTAGTGTTTCATTTTGCAATTTCTTCTGGTTGTTAATTTGCGTCTAGCTTATCGAGGCAGTACAAGTTTAGCCGTATCAGGATATAGAAAAATGTATCAATCTGTATCATTAAAACCAAAGTTAATCATAGATTTATTGATGAGACACAGCTTGATACAAGCTGACACAGCCGTTTAGAAACTGATACAACCCGCAATCGTACTACCCGATAAGGTGAGTGCTTCTTCATCACCATGGGACATCAACATGAAAGTGAACAATCTTTTTTCTGGCATGATTATTGGCAGTTTAGCGCTGGCAATTACCGGTTGTGGTTCAGAGCATAAAACCAACAATGACCTCCTTCCTGAACCATTTGATTATCAGGCTTTACTCAATGCAGCAGCCGAAGGCGAAATACCAGGTGTGGTGCTTTATATCGAGTCACCGCAATTTTATTTTTACGGTGCGGCCGGAATGGCTGATCTCAACGATAAAACACCAATGCCGATAGATGCCCGGATCCCAAATGGCAGTGCCGGTAAAAAGCTGACAGCTTTACTGGCTGCGATGCTGGTGGAGCAGCAAAAACTTGATTTAGACCAAAGTATCAGCAACTATCTGCCTGCTGAAATGACTAGCAGAATCGACAACGCTGCCAGTATGACAATCAGACAAATGCTACAACACAGCGCCGGTTTATTTGATTATTTAAACGATTCCAATGGTGCATTTTATGACGCAGTAGTTGCGGAGCCGGATAGCATAAAAACCGATGTGTTCGCCCTACAATTCGCCTTGGATCAGCCAGCCAATTTTGCCCCCGGTCAAGGCTGGAGTTATTCAAATACCGGATATATTTTAACGGGGCTTGTCTTGGATCAGGTTCTCGGCACCCATCACTCTCAAGCAATGCGCAAGCAAATTTTCGAACCTTTAGGCTTGCATAGTCTGAGTTACGGTGGCCTGGAAAAAAGTTACGGCTCCATCGTGCCGGGTTACTTTCACACGGCAGACGCTGTAGTGAACACGCGGCAATATTATCAAAACATCGGTGTGGCCGATGCACCTGTGGTCGGCAACGCCGAAGATATGGCCCACCTACTGAAATTTATTGTTGAGGGTAAACAATTCAGTCACAGCATCCATCAGTTATTGATGAGCGACACCAGCTTTATTAGTACCGGTCTTGGTAGCCTGTTATACAGCTATGGTTTATTTAAAGAAACCATCAATGGTAAACAGGTGATCCATCATGGTGGCCGGGAACTGGGTTATGCAACTTACAACTTCTACATCCCGGACACAAAAACGACTGTGGCGATGTTGGTCAATTGCAACGGTTATCAAGCCTGCGATGACGCGCATAACGCTTTATATCAAAAAGTGATCGGTGCACTCATCCAATAACACCGGGTTGAGTGGCGAGAATGACAGTCGACAAACCATGACCGCCGTTTATGCAATGAGCGTTGGCGTGTGCAAAGTTCCTCGCTTTTAGTCATTTTGCCTGCCGTAAGCTGGCTATCACATTGAAGTGATAGCCGAACTCTGATTCAGGCGTTTTAATAAAAAACAACTGTATTCCACCAGCAAAACTGCAATTGATGCCAACCTGGCAGTTAAAGTTTTGCTGTTGTGCTACTGCCAGCTGATCGCGGGCGCGTAGTAATTCTGGCTAAATTGACCAAGTGAAGCAAAAAAGACTACACTTGTAGCTTATTTGGCTTCACCTGAGTTTATTATGTCTGCACTTGCTTCACTGTTGTTTAAAGAATACCGCCGTCAGGTGCTTGGTTTGCTGCTGTTGCAGCCGGAACAAGCATTTCACATGCGTGAAATTGCCCGCTTAACCCATACCCAACCCGGTACTTTGCATAAAGAGCTGGCGAAACTGGCCGAGGCCGGTATTTTAAAAAAGACCCTGCAAGGCAACCAAACCTATTATCAGGCGGACGCCAATTGCATTCTATTTGACGAACTCAGCAGCATTATGCGTAAAACCAGCGGCCTGGCTGATGTACTGCGCCAGGCACTACAACCACTAGCTAATAAGCTTCAGTTTGCGACGGTTTATGGCTCTGTTGCCAGCGGTAAGGCAACATCGGCCAGCGATATTGATGTTTTGTTAGTCGGCAATGCCGGCTATGCTGAAGTGGTAGCCGCACTGTATCCGGCGCAGCAAGAGCTGGGGCGCGAGATAAACCCAAAGTTGTATTCCGTAAATGAGTGGCAGGACGCACTAAGTGCGCAATCTGGTTTTATCAAGCAGATACTCGCCAACCCGATGCTGCCAATACTAGGAGACGCGGATGACATTAGACAACCTGATAGGGAAGTCGCTGGAGCCCATTGAACCCGATAGTGCTGCCATACAGCGACTACTGGAAGCTGCGCAACGCAATCTCAAAGATGCTGAGCTGACAGGTTTAAGCAACGAAACCCGCTTTGACACGGCCTATAAAGCAATTATGCAACTGGCTAATGCGTCTTTACAGGCGTCAGGCTTTCGCACACTAACCAGCAAACCCGGACATCATCAAACGTTAATTCAATCGCTGGTTAAAACTGTGGGCATTGAAACGGAAAGAATGATAGTGCTGGATGCGCTACGCAAACAGCGCAATATTACCGATTACTCAGGTGATTTAGTTGAAGATGCCGCTGTAACAGAATGCCTATTGCAAGCAAGGTATTTACTGGCAACCATAACAACCTGGCTAGGCTCGGAAAAATAAAGTCCCAAAAAAAGAGCCTGAGCTAACTAACTTGAAAAGTGTTTCGTCCTCATTTTTTTTGTGACCAGTTAAATGCATTTAAACAGCACCACAGTATTTAGCTGGCTACACAGCAGTAACATAAGGCTTTTTGAAGTTGCGCATCTATTGGTTATGTTCTAGATTGGGTATTCGGTACAACCTGATAAATATTAAGAACTTCAATTACTTTTGAAAGTAGTTCTTTGTTGGCCAAAATAACGAGAATGGGATGTCTTATGAAGTTGAGCCACTTACTGGCTGAAAAGTGCAACGATCCCCTTTTCACGCAGATGACTTACGGAACAAAAATCAATGACACTGACCCCATTGATTCTTGATTCTGGTGAGGGAAAAATGATTCAAGATATTGATATTATTAAAGCGCTTGAAAAAAAGTTAGGTATAGACATAGAGATCCGTACAACAAAGTATATAGATATAACAGACGACGAAAATAAAATAGCATCTTCACGACGTAGTCGCGGAGGGATTTTCCAGTTTGAAACGAAGATTTTTAGTACCTTCGTAGACCTAGATAAAGCTGTAGGAAGTGAGTCCAGGGCAATATCAGACGACAAAGGACGCATCATTAGACTCTATTTAAACTTTAAAAATCTAAACGCACAGGCAGGTGCTGCCAAAAAGAGAACTCAAAGGTCGCGAAAAGCACCTACATGCGATCTTCTCCCCGCCGAAATTTTCTCGCTTCAACATCTCGTATTTTTGTCTTTGTATGTGTGGGACAACCTCAGCACACTTCCAGATGAATTCGATCGCTTGCAGAATCTTAAATGCGTTTATCTCGGTGGACTTCCAATAAGCAATCTCCCTCAGTCATTAGTTTATTTGCCATCTCTTCAAGAGCTGCTATGCGTAAATTTACCGGCTCTTAGAACTCCCCCAAAAGAAATACTTCGTCAGGGATTAGATTCAATTCGAAATTACTTCGATGCCCGTCAATATTCAAGTGGTATTGACCACCTGTACGAAGCGAAAATGGTAGTAATTGGACGCGGATTTGCAGGTAAAACATCGCTAGTGAAGCGTCTTACAGACCCAAACTTCCGGTTAAAAAAAGTTCTCCCAAGTACAGAGGGGATAGAAATAGCGGAATGGGATTTAGCTATGCGACTGGAGCATTCGAATCACTTCCGATTTAACGTTTGGGACTTTGGTGGTCAGGAAAAGTACGATGCAACTCACCAGTTTTTTATTACAGAACGCACTTTGTATTTGTTTGTAACTGAAGCGAGACAGGAGAGCAATTGGCTGGACTTCGATTATTGGCTTAATGTAGTCCAAATGCTAGGGAATGAATCCCCAGTAATAGTAGTACAAAACAAGATTGATCAACGGCGCAGACAGTTACCAACCGAGCGATACAAGACAGAATTTCCTAATATCTTCGCATTTGCAGATGTCAGTTGTGCAGATGGAGAAGAGGAAACTATCAAGGATTTACTAGGTTTGATCAAAGAGGCTGTCCACACTCTTCCTCAATTAGGTGACGAATTACCGACTGAATGGGTAGATATTCGTAAAGAATTGGAAACGATAAATAGGGATCATATCTCCTATCAGGATTACTTGGATATTTGTGCCAAACATCACCAAGACAAGGAGAAAGCAGATTGGTTAAGCCGCTATTTTCACGACTTGGGTATTATAGTCCACTACGCAAATGATCCACTGCTGAAGCAACTAGTCGTGATTAACCCGGATTGGGCTGTAGATGGCGTCTACAACGTACTTGATACTCCAATAGTTGAACAAAATAGAGGGAGGTTCACTCTCGATGACTTGGAGGAAATTTGGCACGAACCAAAGTATTCAGATATGCGACCACAACTACTAGCACTGATGAGAAACTACCAGCTGTGTTTTGAAATGGGCTCAAGTGGTACTTATATCGCACCGGAATTATTACCTGCCAACCCTATTAAGTACACTCCGATAACGCCCGAGAGTTGTTTAACTTTTACTTACCAGTTCGGTTTCATGCCTGCAGGACTGTTGACACGTTTCATTGTCAAAATTCATCGACTTATCGAATCTGATCTATTTTGGCGTTACGGTGTAATAGTCGCACACGAGGGCAACCGTGCGTTGATCGAAGAATATGAAACTAGGCGTGAAATTCACATATACGTAGAGGGCCCAACTAAAGGAGAATTGTTAGCGATCATTCGCGAACGATTTGGCGATATTTTTAACGAATTTCACAGACGAATAGATGTTCAAGAAATGATACCCTGTGTATGTAATATTTGTAATGAACGGATCATTTCAGGTATAAAACCTCACGAATTTAACTGGCAAACAGTTAAGCGCTACTCGGATAATAAAATTGAGAAAATTCGTTGTGATGAATCCTTAAAAGAGGTCCAAATTAGTGAATTAATGGGTGACATCAACTCACGTCTTGAAAACATCGATGAGCTGGCCGGTTTTGGTAATTCAACGCCTGTACAACGTGAATCTAATCAACTTCCAAGTGATGACAGAACTAAACAAATCCACAATAACAAGTCATATAAATTACTTTCAGATACACATTTAGTAGGTATTTTTGTTGGTATTTCTTTATTGTCGCTTCTACTAATTGCCATATTAATTCCACAACCAAGTTCTTTTCAACAACTAGTGTTTCGAGTTTTTTTGGCATTAGCTGCAGCAGGTGTAGGTGCTTTCATACCAGGTCTGTTTGAAGTTAATGTAAGGAAATCGATACGCGCAACAGGTGCCGCGGCATTTTTCGTCGTAATTTATCTAATAAACCCACCAGCTTTATTAACTACCGTTGAATCGGAATCATCGTCCAAAACTGCAGTGCAGGCACATGAAAAAACTTGAAATTTGCTCTGTATTAAGTAGTGGTTGGTAAATCGCTTGCTAGATTAAAGCAATGATAAACTGTAAGAGACAAATTGCTTTGCTCAGACAGATCCATGATTTAAATAAAATCAAACTGAACATCTAAAATAAGCCGGACACGTCCGGCTTTTATTGAACAAACACTAAATCAACTGTATCCCACCACCAAAACTGCGGTAAATGCCAACCAGCCGGGTAAAGCTTTGCTGTTGCAGTTGCGCTAACTGATCGCGGCTTCGTAGCAGTTCGCGCTCGGCGTCCAGCAGGTCAAGGAACTCACCGGTACCGGCGTTGTAACGCTCGCGGGCGATTTGCACCGCCTTGTTACTGGCTTGCCATTGCAGTTCGGTGCTTAGCTGCTGTTCGCGGCTGAGGTTGTAGCTTTGCAGCGACAACTGCATGTCGTTAATGGCGTTAAACACCTGCTGTTCAAACTGCGCCAACGCCATTTGGCTGCTGGCCTCGGCCTGGCGGATACGCGCCTTTACCGAGCCTAGATCGGCGGCTTGCCAGCTTAGCGTGGGCGCCACCGACCAGCTTTGTGTATCGCTACCCAGCGTTAAACCCGGGCCGGATAAAAAGCCGAGGAAGCCGCGTACCGACAGGTTTGGGTATAGATCAGCCGTTGCTACGCCAATTTGCGCTGTGCTGGCTGCAAGTGCGCGTTCTGAACTTGCCACATCGGCACGGTAACGCAGGTAGTTTTCCCCCGCTACTACTGCCACCGGTTGTTTTAGTTCGGGCAAATGCGGCACGGCGCCCAGCTTTAGCTGGCCGGGTTGTTGTGCCAGCAAGGCCGATAAGGTGGCATCGGCGGTTAGCAGCGCCACCCGGTACGCCGGCACCATTGCTTGTACCTGATGCAACTGCGCGTCGATTTGCGCCAGCTCCAGCTCGGAGGCCATGCCGGCCTCTAACCGGGCCAATACAATGGCGCGGCTTTGCGCCAGGTTTTGCAGGTTTTGCTCTGCCACCACCAGCCGCAACTGGGCACCGCGGTACTCGCCATAACTGGTAGCCACCTGGCTGATGAGCTGCACCTGGGCGTCATGCCACAGTATATCGGCCTGCTGCGCCTGCGCCTGGGCGGCTTCAGTGGCGCGACGGATTTTGCCGAATAAATCCAGATCCCAGCTTAAACTGGCACCGGCGCTGTAACCGCGGCTGATTACACCGTCATCGGCTGGTGACACTGTGCCGTTTTCACCGGCCTGATAGCCGGTATTTAACGTGCCTTTGGGTAACAGATCGTTATTGGCATCACGAAACACCGCATAAGCCCGCTCGGCATTGGCACGGGCCTGCACCAGGGTGCGGTTTTCCTGCAGTGCGCGTGTGATCAGGCGGTTTAGCGCCGCATCGTCAAACGCCTGCCACCAGCTTTGCGCCAATTCAGCCTGCTGGTAAGGCGCGTCGATATTGATATCTGCCACCTTGACCGGTGCCTGATAATCCGGCCCGACGGCACAGGCGCTTAATGATGCCACCAGTATGGCGATAGCCGACAGTTTCATTGTATTACGCATGAGTGGCCTCCGCAGAATTCATGGTTGTGGCAACAGCAGGTGCTATTGCTGCTTGCCTGGCTTTGCCTTCGCCACGTTTGGCCAGCATGTAGTAAAACAGCGGCGTTAAAATTAAGCCAAATACCGTTACGCCAATCATGCCGGCAAAAACTGCCACCCCCATCGCCTGGCGCATTTCAGCACCGGCACCGGAAGAAAACACCATGGGTACAACCCCCATGATAAAGGCGATAGACGTCATCAGAATTGGCCGTAAGCGTAAGCGGCCAGCTTCCAGTATTGCCTCCATCGCGCTCATGCCATGGTCTTGCAGCTCTTTGGCAAACTCGACAATTAAGATGGCGTTCTTCGTTGCCAGGCCCACCAGCACGATTAAGCCAATCTGGGTGAAGATATTGTTGTCACCACCGTACAGCAGCACGCCGCTAAGTGCCGATAACAGCGTCATCGGAATAATCAACACTATCGCCAGCGGTAAGCTCAGGCTTTCGTACTGCGCCGCCAGCACCATAAACACCAGCAAGATCACCAGCGGGTATATAAACATGCCAGCGTTACCGGCCAGAATTTGCTGGTAGGTCAACTCGGTCCACTCGTACGTCATGCCGTTTGGCAGCGTCTCAGCGAGGATTTTTTCAATCGCCGCCTGGGCTTCACCGCTGCTGTAACCCGGTGCCGGGCCACCGTTAATTTCGGCCGTGGTAAAGCCGTTGTAGTGCATTACCCGATCCGGCCCTGCGGTATTGGTCACGTTAATAAACGAGCCCAATGGGATCATATCGCCGGCGGCATTGCGCACTTTTAACTGCCCAATTTGCTCTGGTGTCTGGCGGAACTGCTGATCAGCCTGCATATTGACCTGATAAGTGCGGCCAAACTGGTTAAAGTCGTTAACGTACACCGAGCCCATATAAGCCTGCAGCGTTTGAAATACTTCATCCATCGCCACGCCCTGCTGTTTGGCTTTGGTGCGGTCGATATCCAGATCCAGCTGTGGCACATTCACCTGATAGCTGGAGAAAATGCCGGCCAGCTCTGGCGTTTGCCAGGCTTTCATCATCACCTGCATGGTGACGTTGTACAGCTCGTCGTAACCGTGGTTAGCGCGGTCCTGTATTTGCAACCTGAAGCCACCGATAGTACCCAGCCCCTGCACCGGCGGCGGTGGGAATATCGCGATAAAGGCATCTTCAATACCGGCGAACTTTTGGTTTAGCGCCGCAGCGATAGCGCCGGCCGACATTGACGGATCAGTACGCTGGCTAAAGTCGGTCAGCGGGGTAAATACAATGCCGCTGTTCGGGCTATTGGTAAAACCGTTAATGCTTAAACCAGGAAAAGCGACAGAGTTAGCCACACCAGGCTGCTCCAGTGCAATACGCGACATTTCTTTAATGACGGCTTCGGTGCGTTCCAGTGACGCCGCATCGGGCAGCTGGGCAAAGGCGACTAAATATTGTTTATCCTGCCCCGGTACATAACCGGTTGGTGTGGTAGCAAACTGCAGGCCGGTTAGGCCCACCAGCGCGATATACATCACACCGACAATGGCGCCAAAACGGATAACCTTTTGTACCAGATAACCGTAACCACGCGATAAACGGGCAAAAAAGCGGTTAAAGGGGCCAAACAGCCAGGGGCCAAACAGCTTGTCCATAGCACGGGTAAGTGCGTCTTTTTTCTCACCATGGCCTTTAAGCAGCAGTGCCGACAGCGCCGGGCTTAAGGTTAACGAGTTAATCGCCGAGATAAAGGTAGAGATAGTAATGGTTAAAGCAAACTGCTTATAAAACTGCCCGGTTAGGCCCGACATAAATGCAGTAGGAATAAACACCGCCGCCAGCACCAGTGTAGTGGCAACAATGGGCCCGGTTACTTCTTTCATCGCTTTTTGCGTGGCGGCAATCGGCGATAAACCTTCGCTGATATTGCGCTCAACGTTTTCTACCACCACGATAGCGTCATCCACTACGATACCGATGGCCAGTACCAGACCGAATAACGACAAGGCGTTTAATGAAAAACCCAGCAGCTGCATAAAGGCAAAGGTGCCCACTAAGGATACCGGCACAGCCACCAGCGGAATAATAGAGGCGCGCCAGGTTTGTAAAAACAGCACCACCACCAATACCACCAGCAATACCGCTTCGAGCAGGGTTTTTACTACCGCTTCGATAGAGCCGCGCACAAATACCGTAGGGTCGTACACGATGTCGTAAGTCAGGCCATCAGGAAATCCTTTAGCCAGCTCAGCCATTTTGGCGCGTACATCGTCAGAGATTTGAATCGCATTAGAGCCGGAGGCCTGAAAAATAGGGATAGCGACCGCTTCTTTATTATCCAGCAAGGAGCGTAGCGCATAGGTAGAAGCACCCAGCTCAACCCGGGCCACATCTTTTAACCGGCTAACTTCGCCGTTGCTGCCCACCTTGATAATAATATCTTCAAACTCTTCTACTGCTGCCAGGCGGCCTTTCACGTTTATCAGCAGCTGAAAATCTGCCTCGCCACTTGGCTGTGCGCCCAGGCTACCGGCCGCGGCCTGTTGGTTTTGCTCACGAATGGCGGCGGTAATTTGTGCCGGTGACAAACCCAGCGCCGCCACTTTGTTAGGGTCCAGCCAGATGCGCATGCTGTAATCGCCGGCACCAAACAGCTGCACTGAGCCTACGCCTTCAATGCGCGCCAACTCGTCTTTTACATTCAGCGCAGCATAGTTAGACAAGTACAGCATGTCATAGCGCTCGTCCGGCGAGGTTAGGTGCACCACCATGGTTAAATCCGGTGACGATTTTTCAGTCACCACACCTAAACGCTGTACTTCCTGCGGCAGCCGGGGTTTGGCGCGCTCTACCCGGCTTTGCACCTGAGTTTGCGCTAAGTCGACGTCGGTACCGATAGCAAAAGTTACCGTTAAGGTCATACGGCCATCAGAGGTGGCCTGCGACGACATATACAACATGTCTTCGACGCCGTTAATTTCCTGCTCCAGCGGCGACGCCACCGTTTCGGCGATTACCTTAGGGTTAGCACCCGGATAGTTAGCGGTTACTACCACTGTAGGCGGCACTACCTCGGGGTATTCCGTGATTGGCAACTGCCACACCGCTATAGCACCGGTGATAAAAAACAGCAGCGAAATCACTGCAGCAAAGATTGGCCGCTTAATAAAAAATTGCGAAAACATCTGTTACTCCTTAGCCGCGGCCGGCCGCGTTGCCGGCGCTTGTCTGCTGGCTACTGTCAGCCTCAGCTGTCAGCGCACTGCTGCTGTTATCCAGCAATTGTTGCGCATTGCGCAGCTGCACCAGCTGTTCATTGCTGGCCATCTCTACCAGTTTCGGTTCAATCTGCATATTCGGCCGCACCCGCTGCAGGCCATTCACCACTATTTTGTCGCTGGCGGTCAGGCCGTCGGTGATAATACGTAAGCCGTTGACCTTTTCACCCAGGGTTATGGCACGATATTCCAGCTGGTTACTGGCATTTACCAGCAGCACAAACTTGTTGTTTAAGTCGGTGCCGATGGCTTTTTCGTCAATTAAAATCCCCTGATACGAGTCGCTGCCAACCAACCTGATGCGGGCAAATAAGCCCGGTAGCAAACTATTGTCATCGTTGGAAAAACTGGCACGAATACGGATAGTGCCGGTTTGCGCATCAATGCGGTTATCAACAAAGTCGACACTGCCAACATAGGGGTAACCACTGTCGTCAGCCAATGCCATATATACCGGGTTTGCGGCTGCGTCGCGGGTGTCGGCGCGCTTACCGGCCTCGCTCAGGCGGGCGTATTTCAGGTAGCTTTGCTCGTCAACATCAAAGTAGGCGTACATTTTGTCGGTCGATACCAGGCTGGTGAGTTGGCTTTGGCCGGCAGTAACAAAATTACCGGCGGTAACCTGGGCATACGACACCCGGCCGCTTATCGGCGCACTGATGCGGGTATAGCTTAAATCCAGTTCGGCGCGCTGCAGTGCGGCCTGCACCGCCGCAACGGTAGCGGCGGTTTGCTGTTTACGGGCTAAACGGCTGTCCAGCAGTTCAGCTGAAATAGCGCGGGCACTGCTGAGTTTTTCCGCCCGGTTGTATTCGTTGTCGGCTTGCACAGCGGCGCTTTGCGCACTTTGCAGTTCGGCTTTTAACCTGGCGACATCAGCAGCAAAAGGCCTGGGATCTATTTGTACCAATAAGTCGCCTTTTTTCACCAGGGCCCCTTCGCTAAAGTGCACCTGCTCAACATAGCCAGACACCCGCGGCACCAGATTAACGGTTTGCGGCGCTTGCAAGCGGCCGGTAAATTCATCCCATTCAGTCACCCGTTCATGAACAACCTGCGCCACACTTACTGCAGGTGCAGCGGGCGTTTGCGCCTGATCTGACGCTTGCGGGTTGCCGCAAGCCGTCAGCACCAGGGCTGCGATGCTGGCCAACATAAAAGTTTTTACCGTGTTAGTTCTGTTCATGACGTTTTGCTCCACATTTTTGTACCTGGCAGCTAAAGCGCTGCAATAAACCCTTGCCAATTCTGTACCGCTCGGTAAATATATAGATCAGCAGAAAACTGTCAACCGATTTATGTACCGGTCGGTAAATTAATTAAATTCTAACTAAGATGACTTTGTTCTAAAGCCAAACGGCTAAGTACAACTTTATGCAGGCAAGGCAAGCAGTTAACCGTTGCAGGCATTAATGGCGATTGGGGTTCTGTACTTGACGGTAAATAACCCTTACTAGACAAGGGGTCTTTTGCTGTTTACTATATCAGCAAGTTTTAATGCAGGAGTTGAACCATGCCAGTAGTAAGTTGCACGCCAACTGTCGGCAGGCCACGTGCCTTTGATATGGATACCGCTCTGGGTAAAGCGCTGGAGGTTTTCTGGCGTAAGGGTTACGACGGCACCTCTTTGTCTGATCTAACCGATGCCATGGGCATTAATAAACCCAGTTTATATGCCGCCTTTGGTAACAAAGAGCAGTTATTTTTAAAAGCCATAGAGTTATATGAAAGCCGGCCCTGCTCGTTCTTTTTGCCTGCGCTGGAAAAGCCCACGGCCTATGAAGTGGCCGAACACATGCTATTTGGCGCCGCAACGAACATGGCCGACAGCAACCATCCGCAGGGTTGTGTGGTGATCCAGGGCGCACTTTCCTGCAGTGAAGCCGCCGCCACCGTAAAAGAAGCGCTGATAAACCGCCGCTTAGAAGGCGAACAAAAGCTGCGGGCGCGTTTTGAGCAAGCCAAACAGGACGGCGATTTACCGCCAACTGCCGATGCCGAAACCTTAGCACGCTATTTAGGTACGGTGCTGCAGGGTATGGCCATTCAGGCCAATAATGGTGCCAGTTGCGAACAGCTGCGCCAGGTCGCCGAAATGACATTACAGGCCTTCCCGCGCGCTTAAGCCGCGTAATATTTCTGCTCTAACTACTGTTTAAAAGGCGCGTCAGGCTTTATGATCAGCGCCTTTATTGCTGCTGACATCCCACCTATGCAAAATATTCTGCTGTATCTGGTTACTGTTTTAATCTGGGGTTCTACCTGGTTCGCCATTGAATTTCAGCTGGGCGAGGTGGCGGTAGAAGTATCGTTGGCTTACCGTTTTGCACTGTCGGCTCTGCTGATGTGGCTGTATTGCCTCTGGCGCCGGCTGCCAATGCGTTTTAGCGTTAAAGATCATGGCTTTATTGCTTTGCTGGCGCTGTTTAATTTTGCCCTGAATTACATTTTAATTTATCAGGCGCAGCAATATTTAACCTCCGCCATGACGGCCATCGCCTTTACCACTATGTTGCTGATGAACATTGTTAATACCCGGCTGTTTTTTGGTAAGCCGGTGGCTAAACGCATTTATTTTGGTGCCCTCATGGGCATTGCCGGCATCGTTGTACTGTTTTATCCCGATATCGACGGCCTTAATTTTACCAACGCCAGTTTAATTGGCCTGGTACTGGTGCTCAGCAGCGCACTGAGTGCATCGCTGGGTAATATGGCCAGCGTGCGTAACTCCCGCGCCGGTTTACCAATCACCCAGGTTAATGCCTGGGGCATGCTATACGCCGCCATTGGCCTGACACTGTTAGTTGCGCTCAGTGGTAAAACGTTTACCTTTAGCAGCTCGCCGGCTTTTATCATTTCGCTGCTTTACTTAGCGGTATTTGGCTCGGTTATCGCCTTTGCTACCTACTTTGCCCTGCTAAAAGGCATGGGGCCGGAAAAAGCCAGCTACACCATAGTGTTGTTTCCACTGGTGGCGGTAGTACTAAGCACCTTATTTGAAGATTTTGTCTGGACCGGTTATACCTTTGCCGGCTTCGCGCTGGTGCTGCTGGGTAATGCCCTGGTATTGACGCCTTTTGATAAAATAAAAGCCCTGCTGTTTAGAAACAAAGGGCAAGCTCAGGTGCTGGCGCCATAAAACGGTGCCAGCTGCACTACGCTGGCAGGGCTGTGCTAATGGCTTAGCTTTAGCCCCACTACACCGGCAATAATCAATGCAAAGCAGCCAAGCTGCTTTAGCGTGATAAGCTGGTTAAAAAAGTAATGATTAATCAGCGTAATAGACAGCACACCTACTGCCAGCCATACCAGATAGGCGGTAGGCGCCGGTATAGCTTTGAGTGACAAACCAAATAATATCAGGCTGGCTGTCATACAGGCCACGGCGAAAATAACGTAGGGAATTTTGCTAAAAGATTCGGACTTTTCGATACCGACTAACCAGCCCGCTTCTAACACACCGGCAATAAACAATAAAAACCAGGACATAACACACCCCATTTCAGTTAAGGGGCCGTCCCCGGATGAAATGGAGCGGTGAGGTCGTCCTCACTTCCGAAAGGGTTAAAACGTGCGCATTATGGCAAAGCCAGAGCTTAACCACAAGCGCCACGCCACTATGACTCTTGCCGGTTTACCCCCTTAGCAGACATCGGTGGTCACAAAAGTTTCGGCAGCAAATCACGCTGTAATTGGCCGTGTTAGGGCGCTTGCAATACAGGCTGAGTTTGCTGCTCCATCTGTGCCAGCATAAAATTAACCCGCTGCAAAAAGGCCTGGCGGCTTTGCGGCGGTATGGGTTCTGCCAGCGGGATATCCGCCGTCATTGGGTTTACCGGCCGGTTATTGATATGCAATTCATAATGCAGATGAGCGCCGGTTACCCGGCCACTGGCACCGGATAACGCAATGCGCTGGCCTTTGCTAACGCGCTGCCCTGGCCGCACCAGTGTTTTGTTTAAGTGTAGGTAACGGCTTTTATACTGGCCCTGATGCTGAATTTCGATATAGCGGCCGGCAAAAGGGTGTTTTTCTACCCGCAGCACGGTGCCCTCTGCCGCAGCCAGCACCGCCGTACCAACTGGCGTGGCAAAGTCGGTGCCGTTGTGCGGCCGTACTTTGCCGGTTACCGGGTGCAAACGGCGCGGGTTAAACGCATCGGTAATACGGTATTGCTGGGCCAGCGGTATACGCATAAAACTGCGCTCCAGGCTGTCACCGTTGGCGGCATAGTACTGGCCGTTATCATGTAAAAACGCGCTGTGCTGCTGGCGGCGGTTAAATAAACGCACACCGTCAATCCGGCTTTGGCCGGTAGCCTCAGTGCCGACAAAGTTGTCACTGCGCACCACTTCAAACCGGTCCCCTGCGCGGATGTCGCGGGAAAAATTAATCCGCTGGCGGAACAGCTGCTGCACGGTCAGAATATCCGCCTCGGTCAGGCCGGCCTGGCGGGCCGACTGATAAAAACTGCCGTTAATGCTGCCGGCCAGGGTGGAACTTTGCCACTCACCTTCATCTAATAATTCCTGATAGCTAAACTCGCCATTTTCATCGCGCTGATAGATCACCCGGTTACCGGCATGAATGTACAACTGCATTTGCTGTAATTGCTGCTCAGTGTCGAGCACAAAGGTCAGCTGGTAACCCGGGCGCAAAATATCCAGCGCCAGCAAGGATTGATCCGCAGCCATGATCTGGCGCATTTGCTGCTGGCTAAAGCCATGGCGGGAGAAAATGCTGCTTAAACTGTCGCCTGGTGCCACCGTGTAGCTGGCGGGCTCTGCGCCGCTGACTATGTCGTCCTCTGCTGGCAGCAACGGTGATGGTATTGCCAGCGGGGGTAGCGGTAACGCCGTGGCGTTTTGCCAAAATACGGCATGTTGCAAAAGATGACTTTCGCGCAACTGCACAGAATGCGACGGCTTAGGCGTGCCGGGCCACAGTGCCAGCATGCCGGCCAGCAACGCCGTTAGCAGCATCATTTGCCGGTGCTTAAGCGGAAGGTTAGCAAAGCCTTGTCGTATAACCTGGTGCATTTCACGGCACTCCATAACTAAATTGTTGTAATTGCTGGTATTGCAACCGGGCGTGCTGGCCCGGATAAAGCGGCTATTTAAGCGGCAGGTATAACGCAGGGTTTTGCTGCTCACCGTTGAGTAAGATCTCAAAATGCAGGTGTGGCCCGGTAACCTTGCCTGTGGCGCCGACTGTGCCTATTGGCTCACCGGCGCGCACTAGCTGGCCAGGTTGAACATGAAACGCATTAAGATGGGCATACAAGGTTTGATAGCCTGCACCGTGCTCAATTAACACCACTTTGCCGTAGCGACTGTTCAGACTGCTGTCGTCAGCAATCAGTACCCTGCCGTGGCCGCCAGCCACAACCTGCACTCCTTTTGCCGCAGCAAAATCGACGCCCTGATGTGGCCGCTGCTGGCGGAACGGGTGACGTTCAGCAAAAAAAGAGCTGACGCCGGCGTTAGCAACCGGTAGCTGCCACTGCGTTACCGCAACGGGCCCGCTAAGCGCAGCCCAACTGAACTGCGACAACAGCATTACGCCGGTGAACAGCAAGCCAAGGCCGAATTTAGCCGGAGCAGACAGTGTTGGAACCTGTTGAAACAGCGCCGCGAAACGTTGTTGGTACAAGGCTTTATCGGTGTTTGCCTGAATAAAGCCGGCGGCCATGGTCGGCGTGCGGGCACTTTGGCTCAGCTTTAAACTTTGCAGTAACGTTTGGCCATATAGCACTGCCTGCCCGGGTTGCTGTTGTAGTACAGCCCGGTCAACCGCCAGTTCTGCACTGTGGCTAAACGCCCGCTCCAGATAGCGCAGTGATGGCATAAACCAGCAGCAGGCTACCACGACACGCAGCAACAACAATTGCTGCGGATCACGCCGCTTTAAATGCACCAGCTCATGACTAACTAATAATCCGCGCTGCTCTGGCGATAATTGCCAGATATAAGCCGGTACCACCAGCACCATACGCCGGCCACCGGCAATAAAGGGAGATACCGTCAGTGGCGTTTGCCGTATTGTAAAACCTGCCGGCAGCACTGCACGCTGGTTTTTGTGCAATAAGGCGGACAGTGGTAGCGGCTGCGCCAACCGGATCAACCGTTGTAAGCAATGCCATTGCTGCGCAACTTTTAACAACTGCCAAAGGCTCACCAGTAGTAAGATTGTCAGCGTCAGCGGCCAGATCAGTTGCCAGCTCAATAGCGCGGGTGTCACACCAGGATGTTGCGGTTGCGCGGTCAGTGTTTGTACCGACAACACTGCATCTTGCAACAGCACGGACGGTAGCGGCCAGGCGGTGGCAAATTCCGGCGTTGGCAGCAACGGCAGAAAACCCAGCACTAATATCAGCCAATACAACATGGGCCAATGCGTTAACGCCGGGATCTTGCGTTGCAACTGTTGCAGCAACCACCAAAGCAGCGCACTCCAGACACTGCATTGCAACAGTGTCAGCACTATTGTCTGCGCCATGTCAAACATCCCTGTCCGGCTGCGCCGCAGCAAGCTGCTGCAATAGCTGTTCTAAATCAGCAATTTCATCCTGCTTAAGTAGCTTACTGTTAGCGAACATCGCCACCGGCAAGGGGCCGTTGATTTCAAATACCCGGCGGGCGAAATCCTGGGCGTAGGCCGCCAGTGTCGGCATTTTTTCCAATAACGCGCGGTAACAATTCTGATTGCCCAGGCTATCGCAGGCGACTATGCCTTTAGCACTCATGCGCTCCAGTGTTTTACGGGTAGACGAGTAGCCCCAACCTAACAACGGCGCCAGTTCATCGTGCAGCTCGCGCGATGTAAGCGGTTGTTTTTCCCAAAGTAATTTAAGAATTTCCAGTTCAGGCGCAGTAAGCTGATGCATTAATCGGTAACCAGCGGTCAATATTTAACGCCGATAGTGCGACAGGTGTCGCGCGGTGTCAAGCATTAACTGCGACAACTGTCGCACAGAGTATAGCAGCCGCTAGTTAAACCGCGCCGACAACGCTTGTAAAAAGGCGTATTCATCCAAAGCGGCGCGGTGAAGTGGTTTAGACTGGGCGCTCCACATCGCCACCACTAACTGCTTGTCCGGGTCGACAAACAGATACTGGCCAAAAATACCCTCGGCGGCATAACTGCTGCCGTGCATCGGCCACAGCATATAGCCGTAGTCGACAGTTTTACCGCCGATCAGCTGGCGGCTACTGGCGGCCTGCATCCAGCCCGGTGGCAAAACCCGCTGCGTTTTACCGCCGGTGTGGATCACGCCATCATTGAGCCAGAATAAGCCCAGCCGGGCATAATCGCGCAGGGTTGCCGACAAGCCGCTGCCACCAATCTCCAGGCCATCCGGCGATTGCAGCCACCAGCTGGCATCGGCTTGCATGCCAAGCTTCGACCAGATTTTTTCCGACAAATACTGCGCCACAGGCTTACCGGTAGCCGCACGCACCAAAGCACCCGCCAGCTGGGTTTCGCCGGTACTGTAGTTCCAAAGGGTGCCAGGAGCGGCAGCACGTGGTAACGACGCCATTAAGTCTAAGATGGCACCGGGTTGCTGGCTTAACTGGGCTTCCAGCATGCGGCGCCGGTCGGAGGCCGGATCGGTATAGGTTTCATTCCAGGCCACGCCAGAGCTCATTTTCAGCAGGTGTTTAACCGTTACACCATCGTAAGCGGTGCCGTTAAAGCGCGGCAGATAGTTAACAATAGGGTCATCAATACTGTTGATTAAGCCATCCTGTATCGCAGCCCCAATTAAGGTTGCTGTAATAGATTTCACCACTGACATCGACATCCAACGTGTATCCGGGCCATTGCCAAGCAGGTACTGTTCAAACACTATTGCGCCATGGTGCAATATCAGCAGGCCGCTGACGCGGTTCATCGACAACACGTCGTATAAATCATAAGTTTGGCCATCGACGCTATACGCAAAATCGTTTAAAGGTTGCGGGCTAAGCGGCAACTGGCTGATAACTGAGCCACGCGCTACGGTGCGGCTGGGGAATAAGCGGTCGATATTGCGAAAGGTATTTACCTGGATATCCGGGTACAGTTTGCCGTCATAAACCTGCCGTACCGTGCCAATATCCTCATTGGCATGCCGGTATGTTGCCGGCGCAGCGCTATCCGCGGTGCCGCTGGCAGTAGCACTTAAGCTTATCAGCAGTGCGACTGCCGCGATGATCGCTTTATAGTTGTTCATATTTGCCGGCTCCTCTGTTAAACCCTGGCTGGCTAAAACGTTTGCCGTAAGCGCAAAAACCGTGCAAAACGTGGCAAACCGTGTTGAGTCAGACCGTTATAGCGGTACGTTACTACGGCACCAAGCGGCGGCGGGGTTTGGCGCAAGGCATCGGTTAAACCGCTGCCAATGGCAAAGGTTTTACCGTCCGGCGTTTTTACCAGCAGCGCCCCCACCATACCCTGATATTTGCCTTTGCCCGGCCGGTAGCCAATAACCTCGGCTTCACTGTCCTGATAGGTTTTTAGCTTGAGCAAATCGGCGCTTCTGCCGGTTGTGTATAACGCATCCTGATGATGCAGCATTAAGCCTTCTGCCCCGCTTTGCTCTAGCTCGCTAAGTTTGGCAAGCAGCGCTACCTTATCTGAAAGGCGAAACTGCGGCACCAGCAGTAAATAACGGCTGTTTTGCTTGGCAACAAGGTGCTGCATCGCACTGATGCGCTCGGTAAAACTGCCCGCCGCCTCCGGTAGTTCAAACAGATAATAACGAATTTGCTGCCATTCACTGTCCACCGGCTGCTGTTTACTCACAACACTTAGCGTAGCAGCAAACTGGTTGCGGCCCAACCACAGCTCACCGTCTAAAGGGCGCGGTGGAAAGCCGGCAACAAACCAGGCCGGCGCCGCAATAACCTTGCCGCCACGCGAGATCAGCTGCTTACCATCCCAGTAAGCCCGTACGCCATCGAGCTTTTCGCTAACCCAATATTGCTTAACATCAATAGTGTCGTTATACACTTGCGCCAGTAACAGCTCGGGTTTGCCGGCAGCCGCAAGCTGGCAGCAAACCACCAGCAGCAATGCAGTTAACGTTTTTATCATTATTCAGTATCTTTTTATTTAAAATAAAAAGTGTAGTAACAAAGCCGGTTTCGGCAAGTATGCGGTTTGACGGTTACAAACGGCTCAGCAGGGCGTCTGCCATCGCCACTACAGGTTCGCTGGCAAAATCCCGGTTAGACAGCACCACCAGAACATAACCCTTATCCAAATAAATCCGCATGGCTGAACTGACACCGATAAAGTCACCACTGTGGCCCACTACGCGGCCATTTTGATTTGCCCGCACCGAAAAACCATAACCGTAGTTGGCCGAGTTTAATTCCGGTTTGGCACTATAGGCGGCCTCCGTTAAGTCTTTGGGAATTAACTGGTATTGGGTAAGCGCTGTGGCAAACTGATATAAGTCGTTAATAGTGGCATAACCGCCACCGGCCGGGCCGCCTTTAATACCGGCAATAAACCAGTTGGTTTGCATGCTTTGCAGTTGCTGCGAATAAAAGTAGCCCATCGCCATATTGGGCGTAACGCCATCAATATCAAAGTTGCCGCTGTTCGTCATGCCGGCTTTAGCGTAAATATGCTGTTGTACATAATCGTCATAACTCTTACCCGATACAGCTTCTATTACCATACCCAGTAGCAACATGCCTTCATTGCTATAGCTAAACCGGCTGCCGGGTGGTGAGCTGAGCGGTAAGTGTTTCAGCAAAGGACGGTAATCATTTACGTTTCTTAACTTATTTTGCGACATATCCGGGTAGTTTGGCCAACCCAGTCCGGCAGTATGTGTCAGTAGTTGCGCGATGGTAATGTTGTCAAAGTCGCCGGCCGCGAACAGTTCGCGGTCAAGGTACTTGGTTAATTTGTCATCCAGTGCCAGCTTTTTCTCTGCTACCAACTGTAATACGCTGACTGCAGTAAACATTTTATTCATTGAAGCTAAATTGAATTTGGTATCAGTATAGTTTTTCACCTGATAGCGCAAGTCGGCCATGCCCTTTGCCGTTTGCAACAATACGCCCTGTTGATCTGCTAACAGCACAGTACCGGAAAACAGCCCGCGCCCGGCCAGCCGGTCAATATAGCCGGCGAACTCGCTCACCATTTGCTGCTGACTGAGTTTTGCTAAGGCTTTATCTGCAGCAACAGTGCGGTAATTAAGGCTAATAGTACTGACTTTAAACGGTGCTTCGGCGCTAAACCCCAGCCTTAGCGTGTATTCAAGTTCAGTATTGTGCGAGCGTAGTTTGGCCTCATAGTAGCCTTGCTGTGGCGTCATTGGCAGCATCGTCAGCAAGGTAAAGGCGCCATGAAATCGCTTTTCCGCACTGAGATAACCGATATAGCGCTCGCGCCCCTCGCCGCCAAAGCTATGCAACACATCGCTATGCAATTGGCTGTCAACAAAAAGACTTACCGCTTGCGGCTCATTACTTAACAGCATAGCGATGGCAGCGTCCATGCCGGCTTGATACTGCGCCGCTTTGCCCTCAGTGCTGCTTTCAGTGTCGCCAACAGTATTGGCATAGGTAGCAGCTGCGGCAAAGCTCAGCGCTAAGATCAGAAAAAGTGTCAAAATATCAAACAGGTGTATAAATTTTAACAGTGGACGTATCATAATAAACAGGCACCCCGGCTAAGTTAATTGGCAATTGCTGCAGACGGCAATTTAGGTGGCGATATCAACAGCGGCAGGCTTTACAGCCGGCGCAGTGACATAACCGCCGCCAGTGTTTTGCAAGTAGCTTGCTTTGGCGATAAACAAAGCCTGCTTTTTTTGTTCGGAAAGTGTTAAGGTCAATAATAATCAGGGATATCAATATATTGGAATTTAGCGCTTTATCACCGGTAACGGCCGGATCCGCAGAAAACAGTTGGTCAAACGGCTTTTCGTTAAATGAATTTGCGGTTTTTCCTGCCAGTGGCGAGGTGAAAACGGCACAGGGTGTACAAAACCTCGAACCCAAAGTAATGCAGGTGTTACTGCAATTAGTAAACTGTGCCGGCGAGGTAATAAGTGCTGAGCAATTATTCAGTCTGGTGTGGCCAAGGTCGGTTTACAGCCCGGTATCAGTACGTCGTGCAGTAAACCAGCTACGCAAGGTATTTGCTGACGACAACAAAACGATATTTAAAACCTATCCTAAACGCGGCTACGCCTTACATGCCAGGCTAAGCCCATTAACGCCGGAGCCCGGCGCTGCACCTGCTGACAAGGCTCAAGCCATAGAAACCAGCATTGCCAGCAGCCAGCCTGCTTTTCACAGTGGGCCAACTTTTTATCGTCAGCCCGTTGGGCATAGCACGCTATTGCCCCCGCAACGTTTTCAATTTCCCCGCAAGCGTATCGGCTTTCTGGTATTGCTGATGCTGGCCTTCTGTGCCGTCCTGCTGCTTGATATGACACCGGGTCAGACACCAGTGCCGACCTGGCAGCTAACATCACTGCAACCGCTTACCTCGACAGCAGCGCAAGAGTCTTATAGTGTATTTACACCCGACAGCCAGGCTGTAGTTTACGTAAAACAAGCTGTAGACGCACAACACAGGCAAGATAGCGAGTTGTGGTTAACGTCGCTGGACAGAGCGCAAAACCAATTACTATATCGCAGTAATAGCCGCATTGATTTCTTTACCTGGCTGCCAGCCAGTACCGGGCAACCCGCCAATTTAAAGCTACTCCTTGCCTCGCAGCAGGCAGATACAGTGCGCTTTGTCAGCTTAACGCTGTCTGATGATTACCAGCTACAAACCAGCATCGAGCTATTTGCTTTGCCGGATACCGAAGTTGTCAGCCCGTTTTTCAGTGTGGGTACAACAGTGTTTTTTTTAGCGCAGCAACAGGGCAAGCAGCAACTGTATCAGGCCAATCTAGCCAGCGGCCAGGTAGATTTGCTGTTATCGCCCAATCATCAGTTTTCGCCGTATCGCATCGCCGCCTCAGCGGATGAAGACACTATTACCGTGCTGGGATTTGATCAGCAACAGCGCTCGCAAATCAAGCTGCTGTCAACGACGACGGGTGAAATTACTGATGTAAAAACGCTGGATGCCAACTGGTACTTTATCGCCTACAACCAGGTCTTTGGCGGCTATTTACTCAGCGATGGTAAAGGCTTGTTCGCGTTAGACGGGCAACAGCAACTGACTAAACTTCACTTTGAAAACTATGCCTTTTTGCATTATCCAGCGTTATCGCCAACCGGCCGGCAGCTGAGTTACACCCAGGCGAAAATTAACGGCAATATCTTCAGCCTCGACTTAACCGGCCAGCATGTGACGCAACTTAGCCACTCTACTATGCACGACTGGCAAGGCAGTTTCTCTGCTGACAACCGTCAGTTAGCCTATGTATCGAACAAACACGGTCACGGCCAGGTGTTTGTGCTGGATATCGCCACCAACACCGAGCGGCTGGTGTACGACAACAGCGAGCAGCAGCTCGCACTGTCGCAACCTGTTTGGTCGGCGGACAATATGCAGTTGGCCTTTGCCAGAAATCAACGTTTGGTGATTGTTGATCTGGCCGCTGCGACACCTGTGGTGCAACATTTTGATCAGGTAATTGGCCAGCCTGCACAGTGGCTGCATAACACAGATAAGATCGTTGTCCGCCAGGTATCACAGCCGTTTAGCCACTGGAATATATTTGCTGTTGCTAGCGGGCGACAGCAACATATTGTCGCCAGTAATAAGCATCAGGTGCTGCACAATGGCGCGCGTTTTCAATTAGACTCACAACAAATACAAAACGCTAATGGCGAAACGCTCTTTGTCGCCGGCAACCAAGATCGCATTGCACAGCACTTTGCTAAAGCTGACGGCATCTATTTGCTGTTACGCCAACATGATGCAACTCAGGCTGAGGCAACCGTATGGTTTTTTGCTTATGCCAACCAGACTGCAGAGAAAATAGCCACCGTCCATTTACCCGAAGTGGATATCTTTGACATCAGTAAACAACAGCTGCTTTACGGTACCTTTAAAGTCGAAAAAGATATTCATGTTCTAAAGTTAACAAAACTATAGGTAGGCGGTTACCATCCCAGTAAGCCAGCGCACCATCGACAACGTCGCATGTACTGAACATTTATCATTGATGTTGCAACTTATACATAGCAAACAGGAACAATATCAATATGCTTTTCACCCAGCATAGCAGGACGCAAAGGAATTTCTTTTGTTGGCCAGTGGCTTCTGTTTTCATAAACAAACAATTGATATTTTTCCGGAAGTGATTCAGAACTATACCGCTCTACTTTTGAAAACATGCGCTCGTACTTATCAAAATAATCAATTCCGGGGGCTCGAACATGGTAAGTTTCAAAAGGGTTAGGCTCTGAATACTCAATGGTTTTTTCCGCAACTATTGGGACGGGAAGAATGGCTATTCCATTGGGTTTTAATACTCTTCTTATTTCTGAAATCGCTTTTTCGTCATCAGGTATGTGTTCTAAAACATGAGAGGCAAAGATAAAATCATAAGTACCACTATCAAAAGGGAGCCTTTGCAGATCAACATTATGATCAACATCTTTCATGTTTAAGTCGGCAGTTTCGTATTGCCCAAATCGTTTGGAGAAATAATTTTTGAAAAATGGTTCAGGGGCGAAATGAAGCATCTTCATATCTGATGTGTTTAAATTATTTAAAACTTTTTCAACGACTAAAAATTGAATTCGGTGCCTTTCCAACGCATTACAATTCGGGCATTTTGCGTGTTTTCTTTGTCCGGTAGAAGGGGTAATATCCATGAATGGACCTATATAAGCACAAAGAGGGCATTCAAACTGTTGTTTTCCTCTGCTTCGAAGTTTGAATATCATAAAACTGAATCTGTTTTTAAGCCTGTGTGCATAGTGCCTTAGCGCCATGGTTTTTTCCTTAAGTAGCAGCCCGACGAGCCCGAAGAGAAACCTGAAAAAAACACTGTGGTTCCGTCCAGGCAATTCTATTTTTTAAATTTGGCCGACTCTGCATGTTTTTAGTGTGGATTTCAAGACTAGATTTATTCCAATGTATTTGTCAGAAAATATAGATAGATTAAGGCCGCTAAGTCTCACGCTAGCAACGTTTAGAGTAAGTACAACTACCGATCGGCTTTGCCTGCAAACGCTGGGTACTAGTCCAAACAGCCGTATTACCCTTGCGGCACTCGCTGGTACTTAAAACTGACTTCTTTTACTTCTGGTTCACGCCCCAACACCACAAACATGTGGATCTCATTGTCTGAGATTTTGCGGATGGTAAAGCCGTCAAAGTAGGCCGCATTGGCGTCGATTTTTACCAGCGCAAAGTCGACTGTTTGATGTTTTTCTTCCCAGCCTTTTAAGTCATGGTTAAAGTGCTTCAGTTGCAATATTAAACTGTCAGCCACTTCGCGGATTATCTCAATTTCGTAAAATTTAACTTTACCCTTGCTGCTCAGCTTAAAAGTGCCAACCATACTGCCGGCGGATGGCGGTGCCCACTGCTCTTCTACCACACCACCGAGCGCCTCACCGCGCCAATGCCCGGCCAGCCAACTTAGCTGCCCGATACTGGCTTTAGGTGAGGTTTGCCCCGGTGCCAGAGTCAGCGTTTCGCCGGCGTAGACTGCAGATGACACTGATACCAGTAATAACAGTGCAGTAGAAACGATAATGTGCCTTGCCATAAAACTAACCTACCGTAGTCTGAAAGTGGCTTAAGTTTAGCCGATTACCCTTAACAATTTGCCGCATTTTTACTCGGTTATTTGCACAACATAAGCCGCGCCCGATGCCGCCCCCTTGTCGCTACGATGCGGCACAGCCACCAGTGCAGTGTTGTCGGACAGCGCAACATTCCAACCAAACCGGTCTTCCGCTACCGCATCGCTGGCGACGATTTTGCTGCTATAGCGCCATTGTCCTTGCTGTTTTTTGAACACGTACAGTGCACCGGCGTTATTGCCATTAGCGTCATGCTGCATAGCGCTAATTAAGGCTGTGTCGTTATTTAGCGCCACGCCACGGGCAAACCTGTCATCGGCTTTACCATCAGGTGCAACAAGCTTTTGGCTCTGCGTCCATTGGCCTTTGCTGCGCGCAAATATATAGGCCGCCCCCGCGTCCTTACCCACGCCCCCGATATCAGCTCGTCTGGCAGAAATCAGTGCCGTATCGCCAGCCAATGCCACTCTGACGCCAAAAATATCTGAATTGGCGCCATCTTCTGCCATCAGCTTCGCTTGTTGCTGCCATTGGGTTCCGTCAAATTCATAGACATACACGGCGCCAGCTTTTTCCGCCCGTTCGTCATTCAAGTCAGCGCCAACCAAAATGGTATTGCCATCAATAGCGACACTGATGCCAAACAGGTCGCCTTCTGCACCGTCAGTGGCAGTAAGTTTGCTGTGAAAGTGCCATTTGTCGTTGTCCAGTAGGTAGACGTAAGCAGAGCCCGAGTCTTGCAGAGGTGCGTCACTATGCGGCGCGCCTATCACCATAAAGCGCTCTGTCAACGCTATGCTTTGACCAAAGGCATCGCCCGCTTTGCCATCATTAGCGGTTAATATTTGTTGTTGCGACCAGGAACCCGCGCTGCGGCTAAACGCAAATACTGCGCCGGCATCTTCGGCTTTATCGTCTCTTTTTATCGCACCTAACATGGCATGGTGGTTTTTTAACGCCACATTGCCGCCAAAGGTGTCACCAGCATAAGCGGGGCTGGCAAACAATGTTGCTTGCTGTTGCCAGCCGGCAGCGCCAAGCGAAAAAACGTAGGCGGCCCCGGCGTCCGGCAAAGTATTAACATCGGTTTGGTGGGCTCCAACCAATGCAGTTGTGCCATCTATCGCAACACTGAAGCCAAACTGGTCGCCAGCTTTACCATCATCTGCTAACAACTTGTGTTGCTGTGCATAAACTTGCCCGCTTAAGACTAAGCTGCAACAACATAACCAGGTAATAACTGAGGCAGGCATCATAAAAAGTTTTCTTTATCCGAAGTTGGTATAGCTGCACTTTATTCAACCCGGCCTGGCCTAACAAGCAGTTTTAGGCTCAGCTGCGCCCTACTAGCGACAGGCACAGTTGTCTGTTAGTTTATTTATAAAATACTAACCGGAACAAACCGATGCTGAAAAAGCACCAGCGCTTTTCATTACTGGCCAGTGCTATGTTGGCCACCGCCGCTGGCAGTGCAATAGCCAGCGACACAACAGCCGCCAAAGTGACCGTAGCCGACTGGCTGGCACAAAGCAGTGCTACCGATTGGCGTGAGCTTGATGCCGATAACACCTTGTACCTGGAGCTGCCCGGCGGCCGGGTAGTTATCGAACTGGCCAGCGAATTTGCGCCTAAGCATATCAGCAATATTAAAGCCCTGGTGCGCGAAGGCTTTTATCAGAACATCCCAATAGTGCGGGTGCAGGATAACTATGTGGTGCAATGGAATGAGCCCGACGGCACGGCACCAAAACCGCTAACAAAGGCCAAACGCAGCATAGCGGCCGAGTTTAGCGTTAAGTTACCGGCGAACTTCGCTTTTACGCCGTTAAGCGATCGCGACGGCTACGCGCCACAAACCGGCCATGCTAATGGCTTTGCCATGGCAATGGACCCAAGTAGCAACAGCGGCTGGTTAACCCATTGCTACGGCGCTGTCGGTATCGCCCGCGGTAACGAAACCGATAGCGGCTCCGGTACGGCAATGTACGTAGTAACCGGCCATGCACCACGGCACCTGGATCGCAATATTACCCTGGTTGGCACAGTGCGTCAGGGCATGGAGTTATTATCAACCCTGCCCAGAGGCCAGGGCGCTATGGGCTTTTATCCATCTGCCGGGCAGTACACCTTTATTAAAAACATTAGCCTCGCTGCTGACTTAGCACCGGCCCAGCGCACCGCACTACAGGTGCTGCGCACCGACACCGCAACCTTTAACGGTGTTGTAGAAGCCCAGCGCAACCGCGGCGGCGAATGGTACCAACACCCTGCCGGTTATATTGAAGTCTGTAATGTCCGGGTGCCGGTGCGAAACAGCCCGCAGCAGTCGCAGTAAAGCAGTGTCACTGCCGCTGCAGTTTATTAGCTGTTGCCCGGACTAATTCCCTGCAGCGGCTAAATGCTGCACCACATCAATGCGAAAGCCTGCCGGGTCTTGCAGCATAAAATGTATTTGCCCCCAGGCTTCTTCTTTTAGCTGCATCGCAATGGTCAAATTCATTTTTTGCGCCTGCGCATAGGCCTGAGCGGCATTGTTAACCTCCAGCGAGATCACGTATCCATCGGGGCTCATTCGTGAGTGAAGAAACTCAGGTTGGCTGGCATGCTCCGGCATCAGGAACCCAAGCTGAACACCTGAACCTGGTGAGACCAAATGCAAGTAAAAGTCCGGCTGAAAAAATACCGCATTAAAGCCAAACACCGTTTCATAAAACGCTTTCACGGCGGCTAAATCCGTTGTTACCATCACCGGGAACATCGCTTCAATTTCAATCATTTTACCCTCTCCCTAATTGTTAATTAGCCGGGACATTATTTGTCACGCCGAAGAGAAATGATTGTATAACACGGACATCTTTTGAAACTGCGAAGGCGTTACGCCAGATAAACGCTTAAACTCACGCACAAAATGCGGTTGGTCGTAATAATGATCCAGGTATGCCCGGCTATACTGCGCGGTATGCATAGCTTTAAGCATGTGCTGAAATTTCAACACCTTAGCAAAGTCTTTTGGCAGTAGCCCAAGATGCTGGCTGGTTAACCTTCTGAGCTGGCGTGCAGACACGCCAAATTCTGCACACTGGCTATCCGACAGATCCAGATAGGAGCCGACATTTTGGTAACAGTAGCGGATGTAGTGCGCCAGACGAGGGTCAACGTCGGCACAGCTGATAGCAGACAACAACACGTCTGACAGGAGGCGCAAATGCGCATCAAAGCCTGGTTTATTAGAGCCTGGTGTATTTTCAAGGGCAGCAAATACAGCACCAACAACCTCTTTGGCTAGTAAGTCTTCAGCCCTTACGCTACCGGCCATTTGCCATTCGCCCAATGGCGTAGCGATCAAGCCTTGATGGCCGAGAATTCTAAAACGAATACCAAAAAAGCTCGCCGGCCCCTGGATATGAAACAAGGTAGATGACAGAAATGGCGGAATAAGAAAATTATCGTTGAAGCAATGTTGGTTGATTATCCAATCAACACAGTTATCCGGCACGCTATGATAGCAAAACTGACCTTTGGGCACCTTCAGTTGCCAGAATGCTTGCACCCAGCGATTTAATGGCGCTAACGCTTGCCACGTCGTATATGCATGGTTATCAGCAACTTGCCCTTGTACCGGGTTGTAATCTAACAACATTTCAGTACTAATTTATTCAACATAAGCCTGCCTGACTAACCACCATTAAGAAATCTACATTCGCCGGGGTTTGAAAGCGCCCTGATTAGCGACAACGATCAGTACCATGCAGTAAAAGCTGCTCTGTATTTCGTCAGATGCCAAAACATGAAACCGCCAAGCAAAGTTCCTAAAGGAATTCCTAAGCACATAAATAATGCAACGGGGTACATAAACCAACGTCCCCATCTTGTGCGTCGATAAACGCCAACAGATACAACTACTAAGAACAACGGCCCCCACGCATCATAGGTACGATCAAATTGAATATTCATAACTGTTGCGTTCAATAGCGCCGCAGCCAGAAAAGAAGAATATAGAACAATAAAAATTAGCGAAATTGTTCTTGTTAAACCTACTTCCATAGTCGCCTCAATCCACCAGTGTTTTGCGACGGGGCAATTGATTGATGGCTAAACCTGCTCAAAGCCTCAAGCTAACTGTCAATGGCCATAACGAACAGAATGGACTTGAGAACCGTTTTACACACATAGTATTTCACTATTTGCGAAAATTAGTTTTATCACAACTCCATCGTCATCTGAAAATTCAGCGATGCTCAACCCATTTAATTCCGAAAAACAGGCATTGACAATATACACAGGGTCATCTAAAAAATTGCACTCAACATTACTGAACACAACGTTTAACTTTTTACCTTGATAATCAACGACGTTTAATTCAAAAACCTTTGATAATGAATCAAATGAATACCCTGCCACTGTACTATCAGACCAAATAATTTTGGATAAATGATTGCGCTGATTTCTCATGACTTCCTGTTCTAATAACATATTACCAATGAACACATAAATGCTTAGCTAACATGAGCAACAACAGCGCGCAAGCCCAGTTTTTTTAGTCCTTCTGAGCAACTTGCCAGCTGCAGATTGCTTCAGAATTCGCCCGAAAACATTAAAACAAATATCGTGAAGAAGTATGCCAATGGGAGAAAGTCCCAATACGCATAACTACCATTTAATTTAAAACTCTTTCTCGATAGCTTTATGGCAACGCCAAAAACAAGTATATAGGCGGCTACTAGCCAGGTAAAAGCGGTTCTATTGCCAGACTCGATATCTGAAAAACCTAGCCCAAAAGCAGCAAACATTAACAGTGCGTATAAAACTATAGGTAGTAGAATTACACCACCAACTAATAACGCAAAATTTCTTATAACCCACTGTAACACTTTAATCACCTAAAGCTTTACCAATAGCGCTACCAGCAGTAAGCAGATCCTGTTTCACCTCAGAGCGGTTTGGTCTGTTAATCATTCTGTTGCTTTTTCCATTCATCAGTCAGCAAGCCTGAAAATCCCCAATTTTCTTCCTCAATTTCTTGTATCACCACATGCGTATACTCAGGCTTCTTTCCCAAAACGCGAACCAGAGAATCGGTTACATCTTTAACAAGAGCGGCTTTTTGCTGTTTAGTTGCACCTTTGGTTATTTGAATATTTACATATGGCATATTAACTCCTGACCAAAATTGATATGTTTAAATGATGACAATAGCGCCTTGTTATACATTCACTGCAGTGCAGAATTAAACACAATTGAAAGACTGCTGAGAATAATCGTAGCAAAGGCGCTAAATTGCATACGCTTGCTAAATTTGCTGGGCTCAATCGCAAAACGTTGTGTCCGCTGGGCGCTTAACATAAACAGTATTACCGACATCATGAGTAACGCCGGAGCAATAAAAGCGCCGTGCCACATCAGTGCTGCAATTGCAGCTGTAACCAAACCAAGCCCAAGCATAAACCAAATGGCGGCCCAAATAAGGTTTTGAGTTGGTGTGATATTGCTCATGCTAAACTCTCCCAAATGTATAACGCCCGCCACAAAAGCTGGCAATTTTCTGCTGGTTAAGCGCCCGTACAGCATTCAAAAAGACGGCAGCCCAAAGTTGTCCGGCATAACCCGTTGTTTGCGTTTATTTGCACGGCACGTCGAAATCTACATGGTAGTGTTCATCGTGACGCACCCAGGAACGCTTTGTTGAAAAGCGTATATTTGACTTCAGATACTCACCATATTTTGTGTTAAATAACTGCGGCTGAAGCTCAGGATCAAAAATTACACGCCAAATATCGTAGCCCAGTTGTTTTGACGCTTTATGCAAAGCAACAAGGTGTGCCGCCAGAGCGGTATAATCAATTTCAAATTCGTTGAATTTGCCTTGCGCATCAAACTCTATGTTGTAACCAAACTTATTTAGCGGGTTAGTTGGCAAATGTACTGACTCGCCATCCTTGTTTATTACCGGAGTCATAAAATCGATAGACAAGCCATTCTGGTGGGTTTTATGCGGCTTAAAACTGCCGCCCTGTTCAAAGCCTGTTTCGGCGTATTTATAGACCTTGGCTGGCTCTAAGCGCTCTAAACTCGCGTAAGCATTTACAAATATTTTATGCACTTCAGTATGAACATAGGTTCTGCCGGCAAGCCTTGTAATAGCGCTGTACCCTTCATAGTTATTACCTCTGCTGGGCAACTGCACGCCGCCTTCAAGCCTGCCATTAGATGTGCTACCAAAGCATATGCTTTCTTTCGCATGAGCATATACAGCAAACAGGGCAAGAAGGATAATTAAATATTTCATTTTAATGATGCAATCACTGGCAACGCGTTCCACGCTCAGGGCAAAGCCTAGCTAAAAGAGTATTCGGCTCTTCTTTACAGCTCATTTTTATGTAATCTATTTCCATACGTCACTCCGATTGATACATAACAGAAAAGCTGTCGCCGTCATTGATCTGGTTAAGTACCATTACCCGTGCGCCTGCAACGTGCTGAAAATTTGCGCTGATAATGCGCCAAATGCAGTGTGAACAGCTGCCGACAGCCCGGCAATATCGTCGAAATCTGGCTTAGCCAGCAGTGTCACGTCGAAAATTGAATATTCAGGCATAACTGCCGGATTAACCCAGCGGACGCCTTTTAGCTTTTCCCAATAACGAGTTTGGACATCTTTCGTTTGCCCTAGCAACCACAGTTCGAAACGTGCATGCTGGTGGTTAAACACTATAGCCAGTTTAAGCTTGTGGCTTTTCAGGTAGGCATTTTGCAAATAAAAATAGCTGAAATCGATGTAGCCATGCATGACGCTTGCTACCGAAAACTCGCCTTTGTATTTCTTGCTAAACTCAGTTCGAAGACCTTGCACAATACCAACCAGGCTTTGGTAAGTTGTCTGGATCTCTCCACTAGCGAAAGCCTGTTTATAAGCAGTTATCCGATCGTTCAGGCTTTTATCTGACATTATCTGCATTCTCTGGCTTTAACTGGTACATAACAGCTTATTCAAAGGGGCAAAATCGCGATTTGCATGTTTCACATTCAGCAATGTTGCAAAATTAGCTCCAGTTTATTTCGCTAACGGAATGTAAATCAAGCATTTTTACGTTGTAGCTATTTATGTTGCTGCAAAAAGCAATAGTTGTTGCAATAAATAGTGGCGGGATTCAAAAGCCACTGCGGTGCAGCAGCTCTGACGGTCTAAGCTTGGTACTGTGCAAGGCTCAGGGCTGAAAATCCTGCGTTTCCAGATACAATTGTTGTACCTCTATGCCTTGTTGTTGTATCAAGCCAAGAATCTGCTCTGGCGTGTTGTGGTTAAACTGCAAATTCTGCGGTAATGCAGACACCTTAAGAATATGGTCATAGCCTGGCGGCGTGCCAATCTGATGCAGCAAAAACATCTGGCCATGCTGGCTAATTGCGGTATAGCTGCCGTTGTCGGCTGGCTTATTTACAGCTGGCAGCCGGCGCTGATATAGCTGGCGGCTAAATGTCACGGCAATACCGTTTAACCAGCGCTCGCCACCACGTTCAAAATGGCCCAGGTAAATATCGGCATTAACACTAAATGCGCTGGCGTTAATCATCCGGCGCAAGTCAAAATCGGCCGGTAATAACGTCAGCAATTTGTGCTGCTGTAGCGCAGCCAGTACTGCAGGCTGAATGTCGGCTGGTAGCGCCACTTCATACACCAACTGGTAGTCGTGTGGCGGCCGGTACAGCGGTAAATGTGATACCAACAGGCTATCATTGGCAGCAAACAGCAGCATGCCGTGGCTACCGGTGTAATCATGCTGGTGCGGCGTTTGCGCTGCCAACAGCAACGGCAAACCAAGCAGCAATATCGACAATAACATTTTCACAGTGGCATCCACCCAACGCTAACTTATACTGCCAGCTATGCTAAATCAGCCCGGCTGGCTTATCCAGTGTAAGTTGCAGTGTGTCCAGGCCGGGATAAAAAGGACAGTAATCTTTGTTGATACCGAATCAATAGCACTGCTGCTATTAGTCAATTCTTGTAATACGTTGACCCTTTTTAGCCTGGCCGAACAGAAAAACTACTGCCATTACTACGCCAATTGCAAAGCTTACCGCATGCCCCGGCTTTGGATAGCCGCTGGTTTTAAAATCTAAATACATTGCCGGTATAATAGCGAACATAACTGCACTCAACAGTAAATAGTCTCTTTTAAACTTAACCAAACACAGCACTAAGCCAAAGCCTGCAAATCCGAGGGCTGCCTGGGAAGCTCCGGTGCCAGTGTTCCAAGGTGCACTACCAAACAGTGTGGTAAAAAACGTACCTGTAGCACCAGCAAACAACCAAATAAAGCACACCTGCCAAAAGCCCGTTTTGCGCTCGATTAAACTGCACAAAAATGCAATGCTTAAAACATTGTAAAGCATGTGCTTTTGATGCACGTGCACAAGTTGTGATGTTATCAGCCGCCAAAATTCAAGATTTTTTAAACTGTCGATTGTTAATCCACCGTAGTCGGCCAGATAGATGATTCTTGACTTGCCAAAAATGGAGCCTGAGATTTGAAAAGCGACAAAAAGCGACACACAGACCGTAATGACACTTATTGCGATGGCAAAAATAGGTTTATAGTTTGAATTCATTTTATTCCCTGAAGCCGCCTTTTTTGTGCCGCAGCTAATTTGGCAAAATAATGCTCTGGACCGAACGGACCAGCGTGTGCGACCAGACTCCGTCCTTATTGCCATTGGTCAAATAGACGACAATATAGTGATCATCGAGATTATCATCGAACAGAATGCGCGCCCGAACCTTGGTGCCACCATCATGGCCCACTTCGTGCCAACGCCCCCACTCACCGTAGTCCCATCCGTTTGCAAAAAAACCAGCAGCACCGTTGGCAAGTTCATAGGGCTGCCATAGCCGAAGAAGTTCTGCTTTTGACACCACACGCCCATGCGCTAACGCCGACATAAAAGTGCCTAAGTCATCCAGCGTCATGTACGCCCCTCCATGTGCGATGCTGTAATCCGGCCAGGAGATGGCCAGATCAGGCTGAATCTGACCTGCTACTGCCCGATAGCTTTTAACAAGCCGCGCCTCAGGCACATCAGAAAGATTGAGCCAGGTGTCGTGAAGGTTAAGCGGTTCAATGATGCGCTGACGCAGCAGCTCGCGGTACGGCGTGTCTGTTATGGCCTCCAGTACGGCCGCAATCACCAGGTTATTGGTATTGGTGTAACGTGTACGCTCACCCGCTGCAAATACAAGTGGAACTTTCTCTAACGTTGCAAACACAGCATCCAGGCTGGCTGGAAACGGGCGCGAGAAATCATTGCTGTCAAAATACTCCGGAACGCCCGAAGCATGATTGAGAAACTGCTCAATACGTATACTGCGCCAGGACAGCGGCAGATTGCCGATATAACGTGAAGCAGGAGCGGAAAAATCAACTTTGCCTTCTTGCTGTAACTGCATTGCAAGCGTGATAGTAAATAGCTTAGTGATAGAGTAAACAGGAAAAACCGTCTTCGGCGTTACCGGTACACCGTCGCTAAGCGCTGTGGTCCCCATGGCATTGCGATACAAAATATCGTTGTTGTGCAGCACAAGCACGGCCTGACCTGGAATGCCGTGCTTTTGCGCATTTGCAAGCATTTGCGCATCTAGTGCAGCACGGTGATCGATAATTGACGGTTGCGAACATGCCGTACAAAGAGACAGCACATAAAGTAGAACCAACACTCTGAATTTAGTCATTTAACATCCATTAACGGCTACATCGCTATTAGGTTGACCTGGTTTTTGCGAGGGCGCATAACCGGATTGTTAGGTTGCTCTGAACTCTGAGCGCAGCAAACCGAAACATTTGAGATCATGAAACCTATTCTTCCAATACCCGCATTGGCGCCTGATCCCTTCCTCTTTAAAGCCAAGCTTTAACAGCAATGATTCAGAAGCGCTATTACCAGGAACGGTATCGGCCTGAATCCGATGCAACTCGCCACAAGGCAAAGATCCGGCGAATCCAGCAGCAATAATGGCGCGCACCGCTTCAGAGCAATAACCTTGCCGCCAAAAACCGGGAAGCAGGTCATAACCAATAACGGCATTACGCATTTTACTGCTCCACGAGTTAAAGCCGCAGGTGCCAATCAATTTACCAGATGACGTTAACCGTATGGCCCATCTGATGCCCTGTTGTTGTTCATATCTTGCCTTAAACAGACCAATTAAATCGGCCGCTTGGCTATGTTGACGAAACACATCTAAATCGTAGTATTCGACTACAGATGGATGGGAAAACAAACTGAACAGATCAGCTTCATCATCAACGCAAAGTTCTGTAAGTAACAGCCGTTCAGTTTCTAATGCTGGGAAGACCATCTAAATTCCTTGTTAAATATAACGCTCTAATCAACGCCTGCTTTAGACGTCAGTTGCTTTAGTTTGTGAGAAGATTTTGGCAGTCTGCTTACCTGTAAAGATAATGGTCTTTCTATAACTAGAAATAGTACAAATGAAGTTATCAGAGTCAACGCAAATAAAGGAGCCCAAAGCCAGTAATATATATGTTCACTGACATACTCTGCAGGGAGGACAACTCCGAGAACCAAAAAACAAAACTTTAAAGTAAGCCCATGAATTAAGTAGTAAGAATAGCTCATATTACCAAGCCACCTCAGGGGCGTGAAAGTTAACCATTTATATGTTTTTGACTGCACATTAAAAGCGCATAAGCAAAATAATAAGAACAGTATAAACACCGACACCATTGATAATAAAAAGCTAAAATCGTAGATGGTTCTAAATCCAAAGATCACTAACGCTACAATTAAGAAAAATCCACCACCTCTTTTTATTACGCATTGTTTTTTAGTATAAAATTCAAACAATAAAATACCAGAGATAAACATAAGCAAGCGAACGGGACCTCCTAATAATGCCCAGACAATTATGCCTGCCACTGAAATTGAGATCCAAAACAGAATTCGTTGATTAACATTCCATTGCTTCAGATTTAATGAAAAGATTACTACGGGAATGAGTAGATAATAAAACACTTCATAGCTCAAAGACCAAGCTACTGTAATGATTGGTTTTACATCAAAAATACCAGGTAATAAAAGCAGATTTTGTACTATGTAAGTTACCATTTCTGGTGTTTTATCAGGCAGTTTACTTTCACTTGGAAAAATGAATGATAATGCTATATATATGGCGAAAACGACTAGAAAAGTTGGATAAATCCTTTGCACTCTTCGTTTTGCATAATTGATGGGATAAAATGTTTTTTTATCAAGCACAGATCCATAAATCAGATATCCACTAAGAACAAAAAACAAATCAACACCAAGATGCCCAAAACCATTAATAAACTTCGATAAAGTTACTGAAAAACCGAATAAAAAAGGATCTACCAAGGAACTGTAATGAACAAAAAAAACTAGAAAAACCGCGAGACCTCTTAATCCCTCCATTGAAAGCAATGGCGTATTTTCACCATGATTGATTTCCAATTTAGTTTCCAGCCAGTTTTTCAATTTAATCTCCAATTCAATAAAGAAGCATGGTTTATAAGCCTCAAGCAGCGATTGATGTCCAGGTGATCTGGCTAGTTAGGTTCGTTGTAGATTTTTAAACTTATTTGCCACATAGGCTGAACCTGCGGACAGTATGGATAAGATAACCGGAACGATTATACCTCCTGCAATAAACAACATAATGCTACCTACTACAGTTAGAACACTGATCGCTGCCCACCCCATACAAATCATTAATATTGTTTGGCTGTTATCTTCCGTTTTCCATATTCCCAATGAAAGGCCAGAAAAAACCAGCAGTATTATGCATGGTAAAAAATGTGATAGTTCCATTCGGCTCCCCCTCAGCACCTAACAATTTAGTGGAAGGTGCTCTGCCCGCAAATTGCCCGGTTAAGATCCCACGAGTTGCAAAATTAGCTCCAGTCTATGGTGCTAGTGGAATGTAAATCAAGCATTTTTACTTTGTTGCAATTTAGGTTACTGCAAAATACGGGGTTTACGCCTGCAAGTTGCAGAACAAAAACTCAACGGCAAAACTGTGTATTTAAACAACCATTTAGTGCAGGTTATAGCGAGGCATTATTGCGCTGTGCAGTGTTTAGCATTACTTAGCGGTAATAACTCCACCGTGGCGATGGCGTCAATAATTGGGGTCACCCCATTTATAGGGATGGCGCAATAATAGTGGCCTATACCTAATCAATAACACTGATCCTATTGATTATTTCCTTTCCAATTTTGAAAAGCGCTTACCTTATCGTATGATATTTATCGGTATGACGATTTCGCCACCACCAGACATTATGAAATAGTAAAGGTCGGTCGGGTGTTGGATCTCGGCTTGGCGCATCCGCATTTCGTCGATCATCTTGTTGACTTGATTTAGCTTGCGCTTGAGACGTTTGATCTCTTTTTCGATTTTTATTAACTGTTCCTTGATGTCCTGTGCGAGCAAATCAATCTGCAGTACATTCTGCTCGCTTATCGCGATCCCATCCTCAAGGAGGCTGAAATCAGCAGGCACTCATGGGCATGAGATAAGAGAGCCCCGATATGTGTTTGTTGCAGGCTATCGCCTTGCAACCATGATGACAGATGAAGCAGAGCACCTTGCTGATGGAGCAACAGACTGGCAGCTAACGCGGCCAGAACAGCGGTTTTAGCTATTGACTCCGGGAAGGCTCATATGTGTTAAGCGAAATCCCCCGGCAATTTGTTGGGGTTATTCTTAAACCAAGCAACCCTTCTATCAAATTCTTGAACATACTTTTCAATTCTATTTTGGTCAGCGACCGAGGAGAGAAATGGCTTTCTTTTACCAACGATAAATGTGTCTTTCGCCTTACCACTGATCGTTAATGGGCTATCAATCCTCCAAAATGGTTTAAGAACCTCAGATTTCAAGCCATCTGGTAGCCTAGCTTTTAGCCACGCCACTTGTTCCGTGGAAAAAAGATTCCCAGGAAATTCCAACTCTTCCAAGCTCTGTAGTTCAGCTAAAGGTTCAATTCTTTGATCTTCAATTTTCTTTGCTGAAAAACTCAGCCTTCTCAATTGAGAAAGGTTTGATATCGGGTCTAGAGACTTAGCGTTATATTTGGCCCAAACCTTATCACCGAACTCTAGTTCTTCTAAGCTTGAAGCGGCCGCCAAATCGTTCAAATCATGCAGCTTAGTAAAATCCTCAAAACTGAGCCCCTTAAGCTTTGGAGTACATTTGAAATCCCATAATTTAGTTACCTTCTGGTTCCAAAAGTATGTTATGAACTCTATGTTTTTAAGGCTCTCTATGGCTGAAAGATCCTCTACTCTAGGACATTTCCAGAAATTTATTACTCGAAACAAATGCCCATAAGTCGAGATAAGATACTCAAACGTATCTTGCCTGAGGCCACTTATCGTTAAGATATACTTATCCTTTGCTTCAGCAAGCTTATCAATAGTGGCACGTGAAATGTTTCCCCCAGATGCATCGCTTTCGAGCAAATTTATTTGATGCGACTCTTCTAGCCCAATGTTTTTGATGTAGCATTCTAAGCTTTTCATTGATATAGGTACCTTTACTGCTCCTGCTTAACGCTGCCAGCATTGGCCGAAAAACCGCGTATCAGGTTGAGCGGCAAAGGCGCGTTGTTCTGGCGTTTGTTATATGCCGGTTTCAATTTTTAAGTACCTATTTCTGCCCAACGAAATGTAATAGAGCGGCAGAAATATAGATTTAAAAAAGTTAGATCCAAAAGAATTCTTCAGCACAATTTTTCCAGAACGAATGTCACTAACATTAAATTCTGGGCTTGAACACCAATCGATAACACCCTTCAGCGTTTTGCTACCTTCAGGCAGCGTTATTGTTTGTGTTGTGCCACGTTTTATAACAGCTATTTCTATACCGTCTACCAACAAATGATAGTCACGAGCCATATCTGCAAATTGTTTTGGTCTTGTTACTTCGATTTCCATTACAACCTCGTAGGCATATAACACCCAAATTTAGCGCGGAAAGCCGCGCAGCGGATTGAGCGCCAAAGGCGCATTGTGCTGGCGTTTGTTAGCCATTAACTGTACTCGCTAGTGTTAATGCGCTGATAGCCCAAAACACTAACCATGATAAATGCTTACCTTTTGTGTAGTAAGCAGAAAAAACTCCACTTAGAGCAAATACAATGCTGACTGTAACAAGTAATATTTTTGAATCAGGCAGTAACACTAAAAGTGCCGCAAAACCAAACCACGCCAAACTTGTTATATGCCACGCAAAGCGAAGAGTACCTTTTGTAAATTGATCATTTCCAAAAATATGTGGCAAATTGTCCCTTTTAAATAGACGTATCAGTATGTACTTTTCTCCAAGGATTGAGTGAACAAACCCACATAGCACAAGTAACAGTGATGCGATGATTAACAAAGTACCTCCTACCGGCTAACGCCCAAATTTAGTGCGGACAGCCGCGCGGCGGGTTGACGTCGCAGCCAGCGCTTTTTCTGGCGATAAAATTTGTTTGTTATAGCTACTTTTCATCTTCACTCAACAATACAGCTGCTAACGCTGGACGAACAACAGACAATATAAGAACAATTATTATGATTCCACTCATGAGCAATCTAATGACTCTCAGAAACCAGGGCTGCTCATGAAACGGGCCATTTGTTCTTTCACGCTCCAAATTTTCACTCAGTTGGGCATATGCTTCATGAAGGTCTGCATGCTCAGATATCTTTGGATACTCTATTACAATTCCAATTTTTGCTAATTCGATACGAGCTTGAACTGACTGGTTTTGATTTACATACAGCATGTGATTTTTTACATCTGAAAAGTAATCAATCTCGCTTTTATCCAAAACATCAGCAATTTTTACTGCATCAACTAACCGCATATTCTGAACAAGAGGTCTGTATTCAGGTTCATCTGTTCTGGACCATTTGACTATTAAAATGGCTAACACCATCGAAGCACAGATAAATAAGATTAGTTTGTTTTCTTTTGTCAGATACTTATTAATATTCCCTTCTCCTAGTTATGAGAAACAGCCTGTGCGTCGAAGTAGCTATAACGTCGTGCGCACGGGTGGCAAACCGCTTGCGGTTTGGCATCCCAGCAGCCGCAGGCTGCGAGTGCCGCACATTGTTAGCAAACCGTGCCACAAACTAGCGCCACCTGTGCAATTTAAAACTTTGTGGAAGCATGACGAAAACACCACGCCACCACCCGGGTCGTTGGCGCAAGACGCCAACGGTTTGAATTACTTTTAACTGCCAATTAAAGCCAGTTTTGCTACGACAACCTGCGTTGTGGAAACGAACGGGCTAAACCACCGAACGTACCGCAAATGCGCAATGACACCTACTCTGCTTTTACAAGCTAACGCTTAGCTCAACGGCGCGGCTTGGCGCGTCCGTTGTAGCGTCTTGTTCTGTGTTAATTCGTTTCGGAACAACATACTGCAACTTTCCTTGTTGTTTTGCGAGAAGATCGGTCTCTTGGGAACAACTCGCCGGGGACGTGACAGTTTGAACCTTACTTGAAGCTGGCTGGCTTTGTCCGACTGCATGCTAGCATCAGCGGCGACGCAAGCGCTTCAAGCGTTGCATAAAAGTACAAACTCTTCAATCCGATTTCGTTATTAACAATTAACCTTTAAATTACATTTAAATCTAGCCGTGCTTCCGGCGAGACAGAACAGTTTATTCAAAGGACCAGAACCCGCGAGTTGCGTGCTTCAGATCCCGCGAGTTGTAAAATTAGCTCCAGTCTATGGCGCTAGCTGAATGTAAATCAAGCATTTTTACTTTGTTGCAATTTAGGTTGCTGCAAAATACGGGTTTTACGCCTGCAAGTTGCAGATAAAAAACTCAACGGCAAAACTGTGTATTTAAACAGGCATTTAATGCAGGTTTTCGCGGGGTATTATTGCGCAGTTTGCCGTTTCGTATTAATCATCTTCAACAACTCCACCGTAGCGGTGGCGTCTGCCAGTGCGCGGTGGTGGTTGGTGAGTTTAATGCCGAACTCGGCGCACAGTTTGCCCAGGCTGTACGATTGCAGCCCCGGGTAGTAGCGGCGCATATTTACTACCGTACACAGCTGCGGCATATCAAACGGCAGTTCGCAGCGGGCGAATTCGCTGCGGATAAAGCTGTAATCGAATTTGGCGTTGTGCGCGACAAACACCGCGCCTTGTAAAAACGCACTGAGTTGGTTGGCGATATCGGCAAAGGTGGGCGCGTCGCTTACCATGCTGTTACTGATACCGGTTAAACGGCTAATAAAGGATGGAATGTGCCGCTGCGGATTAATCAGGGTATTAAAAGTGTCTAGTACTTTACCTGCCTGCACTTTTACCGCGCCTATTTCGGTAATGCGGTCGGTACCGGCTTTGCCGCCGGTGGTTTCAACATCCAGCACCACGTATAAGCGGTTTGGGTCGACTATCCACTGCAGTTTTTCGATGCGGGCGTTGAAGCCGGCATTTTGCAGTGCCAACAACCGGGCTAACTGATGGCGCTGTATTTTATCGCCCGGCGCTTTTACTTCGATAAACTGCAACTGCTGATCTTTGATTAACAACAGATCCGGATAGCCGCTGCTGTGACGGGCAAAGTCCTGCGCCATAGCGCGCAATAGTGGCGCTAAGCTGCTTTCGCCGTTGGCGTTGGGCGCATATTGCAACAGCGGTAACAGCTGCTGCGCTAAATCGCTGTGCCAGTAAAACAGGCTGTTGGCTTTACCGTAATGGGCGGTAAGGGCACTTAGCAACGCTGTGCTTGCAGTAGGCTGCGCCAATTGCGCCAGCTTTTGCTCGATAACAGCCTGAAACTGCTGGTAAAAGCCACCGCTGGCTAAATTACGCGGCCGCCGCTCAAACGGGTTATGCAGCGCACTGTCATGATGCTCGAACAATTCATGCCAGAACCACAGGCCAAATAGCGCCAGCCAGAGGTTATTTTCGCTGTGAAATACCGTACAACCCTGAGCCGCATAATGCGCCATTAAGCCCTGTTCGGCTTTGCCAAGGTACAACTCGTCTACGCCCAGCAGCGGCGCATCTTGCAGCAACTGCGTAAGCTGCGAGCGCTGGCGGCCACTGCTTTGCTCAGCAAATTTGCGCCGGTAAAAATCTTCTGCAAACAGCCATTCTTCGTCACAGTCAGGGTCAGCCAGTCGCTGCTGCAGATAGTGCTGACACTGTGTTAGCTGGCCCTGACTGTAATACAACCGTGCCAGCCGTTCACTGGCCGGAAAAGCGGCACTGTGCTGATAAAAAGTGAGAGCCAACTCGTTAAGCTGATACTGCTCGGCCAGCTTGCCTAGCTGATAACAGCGCTCGCTGCGCTTTAGCGCCAGCGCATTGTCATCGCTTTGCGGCCACTGTTGTACCTGCTCCAGCCAGGGGTGAAGTAATAGGGCGGCATCTTGCGACTGGTGTTTAAGCTGCTTTGCCAGTTCAGACAACTGCTGTTTGGCTGTAGCCAGCGCAAAGGCCAGCTGCGCCTGAGCTAAGGTGGTAAAGCGTGGTTTAAATTGCTGTTTAAACTGGCCGCTCTGGCGGATGCCTAAATCACGTAAGGTAAACAGCGATAAATTTGGCTCGATGCGGCCAAAATAAAGAAAATACAGGTAGTTAAGCGCGTCCTGGCGCTGCAATGCCACATAGCGCTGCGGCAGCTTATCGATAAGTGGCAGCCAGTTTAGCTGAAGCTTAAGCGCACTGCGCAGTAATTCCGGCTTGGTCTGGCTTTTTTTTGCGCCACAGCTTACGCCGGTTTGTGCTTCGGCCAGCTGCAGCAGTTGCCATAGCGTATCTTTAGTTAACCGCAGCCAAAAGTCGTTAAGTTGTGGCTCTGTCAGCGCACTGACAAAGCCGGCTTTGTGCAGCACGTCCAGTACTGGCCCTGCCGGACCAATTTCGCTGTAGCTAAGCTCGGTATCGGCAAACACGATGCCTTTACGGTTTAACATCCGTACCAGCAATTGCTGCGCCTCGGCATTTAGCGCAGCAAAATCGGTTAAAAACTGCTGCGCGTCGGCGGTTAAACACTGTGCATAGTGGCCAGCAACAAACTGCAGCAGCTCGTTAAAATGCTGCAGGTAATAGCCACTGTCGAGCTCCGGCTTGGCTGCGCTCATGCGTTAGGCAATAACGGTACTAACCAGGTAACCGGTATAGGCAATAAACACCGTCAGCAAGATGCCGCCTTCTACGCGGTTAATGCGGCCCTGCTTTTTATAGCCATACCCCATGACAAAGATAACGGCCGTTAATACCGCCATTAGTGTCCAGTCGCGGGTAAGTACTACCGCATCGACGGCCATGGGTTCAATTGCCGCTGCTATACCCACCACTGCCAGCGTGTTAAACAGGTTAGAGCCGATAACATTACCCAGCGCGATATCATGCTCGCCCTTTTTAATGGCAATTAACGAAGACGCCAGCTCTGGTAACGAGGTACCTATAGCCACAACCGTTAAGCCTATCACTAAATCACTGACACCTAAGCCCTGAGCAATAAACACCGCGCCATATACCAGCATGCGCGAGGCGACAATTAACAGCACCAGACCGACTAACAACCAGATAATGGCCTGTTTTAATGTCATTTGCGGCTGGCCCGCTAAATCTTCGTCCATCTCGGTGGCTAAAGCATCCTGCGGATTACGCATGCCCTGCCAGACAGACCAGGCCATAACGGCAAAAAACACCCCCAGCAAACACCAGGCGTCGAAGCGGCTTAACTGATGATCAAATAACTGCCAGCCGGCAAACAGGGTTACCAGCATTAACAACGGCAGCTCTTTGCGCAACACCTGTGAATGCACCGCTATTGGGCTAAGCAATGCCACCAAACCGAGGATCAGCGCGATATTGGTAATGTTAGAACCATAAGCATTACCCAGCGCCAGTGCCGGGTTACCATCGCTGGCGGCCATAGCCGATACCACCATTTCCGGTGCTGAAGTGCCAAAGCCTACTATTAACATACCAATTAACAGCGGCGGCATACCGGCATAACGCGCCGTTGCTGCAGCGCCGTCAACAAAGCGGTCGGCACTCCATACCAACAGGCCTAACCCCGCTATTAAAGCCACTATCGCCAACAACATATGTATTCCTTTTTAAGTCAGTTATATTGCGCGCAGCATAGCATGGCGCTATTTTGCCGCGAAGCGACAGCAGCGACTTTTTGAAACTAAAGTTAAAACCGGTTAAGCTGCGCCAGATACGTAACGGAGCCTTTTATGACAACCTTAATTACCATTTTAGCCCTGCTGTTTGCCGCCCTGTTTATTGTGGTAACGTTAACCGAAAAATATGGCAACCGCGATCCGCAGCAGACCGCAAAACTAAGCCGTTATATCTTGCCGTTGGTGGCCTTATTGGTAATAGCCCAGGTCATTAAGTTTGCCTTTTTTTCTGACTAGCTATTTTTTTGCTTTAACATCGTAACCAGCAACGCCGGTAAAAACGTTAAGCTGATGACAGTGGAAAACAGCAAACCACACAGCACAATAATACCAACGCCACGATACAACTCGGTGCCCTCGCCCGGTATTAACACCAGAGGTGCCAGGCCAAACACCGTCGTGGCGGTCGACATTAAAATTGGCCTAAGCCGGGTTGCCACCGCTTGTAATACCGCTTCTGGCACTGTCATATGGCCGCCGTGCAGGTTATGCCGGCTTTGATCGACGATTAAAATCGGGTTGTTTACCACTGTGCCCAGCAGAATTAAAAAGCCCAGCATGGTGATCATATCAAACGGCTGATAAAAGCCGCCCAGGCCGACAACGCTAAGCGCGCTGCTAACACCATTTACCGTAGCTAAACCAACCAAAGCGCCAGCCAACCCCAGCGGTACCGTGGCCAGAATAAACAACGGATAACCCCAGTGACTGAAAATGGCCACCAGCAACAGATAAATCAGCAGCACGGCCACCGCAAAATTAGCGCCAAGCGCTGCGCGGGTTTCGTCCAGTTGATCGGAGGCACCAGAGATGTCCAGGCTGACATCAGCCGCGATAGCGCCGTCACGCCGCAGTTGCGGCACCAATTGCTGCTGCACAATTTGTACTGCAGTTTCCAGCGCCACCGAGCGCGGCGCAATAATATACAGGGTAACGGTGCGCCGGCCGTCTACCCGGCGCAGGGTATCACTGTCGGCGACTTCGGCCAGCTCGGCCAGGCTGCCAAGCGGCAGCACAGCCCCGTTTGGTGTCAGTACCGGTGTTTGCGCTAACTGCGCCAGGCTCTGCTGTGCGCCGGCGTTGCTAAACAGAAAAATATCCACTTTATCGTCGGCGATAAAAAACTCATCAACAAAAGCGCCGTCACTCAGTGCCGACACTGCATAGCCAAAATCGGCGGCACTAAAGTTAACTTCGGCCAGCCGCTGCCAATGCGGACGGATTTCAATCAGCGGTTGATCCAGCGACAGGGAGGACGGCTCTGAGTTTAACTGTGGCTTATCAAATAACTGGCCGGCAGCAACATAGGCCGCATCGGCCGTAGCATACAGATTGGCCAGATCCGGCCCGGAAATATCCAGCGCCACCGCCCTGGTACCGCCGTCATTGCTGCTGATGATAGAGCCACGCGATGAAAAAGCCCGCATGCCCGGATATTGGCGAAACAGTGCCGTCATCGCCTGCATCATGGCGTCGATATCCTGCGGCCGGTTGGGCTCACTCAGTACCCGGATGCGGCCAACCGATACACTAAGCGAGTAATACTTCAGCGACGGCATAGTGGTTTCGCCACGGTCAAACAGCGCCGGATCGGCATCGACCTGAGCGGTGAGAAAGGCTTTAATTTCTTCAGCAATAGCGGCCATTTCCGACAGGTTGTAGCCCGGTGGCGCTATCATCGACGAAAAGGCTTTCGGCTCTTCGCCTTCGGGCAGGTATTCAGCCGGTGGCAGCAAATACCAGCCTGCGCCCAGCGTCAGCAGCAAGGTTACGCCCAGGGCAAGCAACCGGCTGCGTTGGCTGTGAATAATAGCCTGCACCATCGCCAGCAGTGCGCCCGGTGTACCGCTGTTATCCGTTTGCGCTGACAGCTGCTGACCAAAGCCGAGCCGGGCAATAGCCGCTGGCACCACAAACACTGCCACCAGCATAGAGGCAATAATGGCGGCACCAATGGCAATGGCGATATCGGAATACAGCTGGCCGGCTTCCTGCTCGACAAATAAAATCGGCACAAACACCAGCACGGTAGTGAGGGTAGACGCCAGCACGGCCGGCCAGACATCGCGTACACCGCGGATGGCCGCTTCAATCCGGTCCAGCCCCCGGCGACGGGCCTGCTCAATGCTTTCCAGCACTACTATGCTGTTATCCATCGTCATACCGATGGCAAAGGCGATACCGGCCAGCGAGATCACATTAATAGTGCGGCCAAAAGCCAGCAGGCCCAAAAACGCCGCTATGGTACAAATGGGCACGCCAATAACCCCAACCAGCGTGGCGCGGTTGGAGCGTAAAAACAGATACAGCACTAAGGTAGCCAGCATGGCGCCCAGTGCCAGATTGGTCCAGACATTGCGGATCGAATCTTCAACATAGCGCACATCGTCGCTGATCAGCATCAGCTGCAGGCCATTGCCAGCCAGCATATCCTGATTAAGTTGCGCCACCACCTGCATCATCTGGCGTTTAATGTCGATGACATTGGAGCCCGGCTCACGCCGCACCGACAAGCCCAGAGTGCGCTCGCCATCGGCAAACGATAAATCGCGCACCTCAAAGTGATCCAGCACCAGGGTGGCCACGTCTTTCAGCCGCACCTGCGCATCGCCCTGCTGGGTTAAAATCAGGTTTTCTAATTGCGGTAATTGCTCAAAACGGCCTACCATGCGTAATAAATAGCGCCGTTTGCCACTGTCGATATCACCGGCCGAGCTGTCGCGGTTGCGGGCGCGGATGGCATCACGCACATCGGTCAGGCTAATGCCACGCTGCGCCAGCTTTGCCGGATCGACCAACACCTGTATTTGCCGCTCAGCGCCACCGCTTACGCCGACCTCCGACACACCGGGCACCCGCTCCATTTGCGGCCGCACATAGTCTTCGGCGTAGTCACGCAGCATGTCCATATCCAGCTGCAGCGGATTACCGGCCAGCGGCATCAGCCGGAAATACATAAACGCATTATTCGAAAACGAGCTACTGAACAGCCGCGGCTGGTCGACATTTACCGGATAGGCGCTTACCTGGCTTAGCGCATTGCTAACGCGGATCAGCGCCTCGTTAACGTCAACCCCAAACGGAAATTCCAGCTCTATCTGCGCCGAACCGGTGCTGGCACGCGACACCATCCGTTTCAGGTTGGGCAAGGTGCGCAGATAGCGCTCCTGTTCAATTAAAATTTCTTTTTCGACATCCTGTGGCGTAGCACCGGGCCAGCCGGTTACCACACTGATGGTACGCACTTCCAGATCGGGGATCATTTGCACCGGAATACGTAGCGCCGCCACTATGCCCAGCACACAGATAATTAACACCGTCACCGTTAAGATGGTACCGCGACGAATTCCGGCATCCAGCATGCGTTACTCCTTGCTATCGCGCGGCGCACTGCTAGTGTCGTCGCTCAGTATCCGCACCGGTTGGCCGTCCCGCAGAGTTTCGTTACCCCGTATAACAACCGGTTGCTCTGCCGGTAAGCCCGACAATACTTCTACGCCCTGGGCACTGACGCGGCCTAATTTGACATTGTGCCGCTGTGCGGTGTTATCCCGGATGCTAAATACACTGAAATTGCCGTCCGGGTGGCGCAGCAGCGCATCAGAGGGGATCACCAGCACGCTGGCATCATCACGGGCAAAATACAGGCTGGCCGTGGCAGAGCTGCCGGGCAGCAAAGCGTGCTGCGGGTCGTTCACCTGCAGCCGGGCCAGAAAACTGCGCGCACTGGCATCAGCCACCGGCACTGCCGCCACCAGTTGGGCAGACAAACTCTGCTCTGGTTGCAAATCAGAGCGCACCTCCAGCCGTTGCAAGGCTGGCAGGGCAGCAAAGTATTCTTGCGGCACCTGCACATCCAGCAACAGCGGCGTTAAACTAACCAGCTGTAACACCGGTGCCCCCAGCGCCAGCCATTCACCGCTGTCGGTATAGCGCCTGACAATTACGCCGGCAAAAGGCGCCGTTAGGGTATGGCGGGCCAGTATTTCCTGCTGCAACGCCAGCGCCGCACTGGCCTGTTGCAGCTCAGCGTCCGCCCGTGCCAGCGCCGCCTGGCGCAGGCTAAGTTCAGTTTGCGGAAATAATTGCTGCTGTGTCAGCTGGCGGGCTTCGTCTACCAGGCGCTGCGCCTCCGCCTGTTGTACCCGGGCGGCATTAAGCGCGGCCCGGCGCTGCGCCAGCTCGTGTTGCGCCAGGCTGGTATCAAGTTGCAGTAAGGCTTGGCCCTGGCTAACCAGGCTGCCGGCATCTACCAGCACCTGTGCTACCAAGCCGGCAATGCGGCTGGATAAACTGGCATCCTGTTGCGCGGTTAAACTGCCGCTTAATACCAGTTGCTGCGACAACGCCTGCTGCTGTGGCATCACCACGCGCACGGGTACGGCATCGTTGGCAGTGACAGGTGTGGCGACCAGAGCAAACAGCACAGCGGCAAAGATAGGCCAGCGCATAGACATCCCCAACTAAATAAGAACTGTTCTTGTTAAGCTGCAGAGTATGGCGTAAAGCGCGCTTCAGATCACTTTTTTCTGTACAAGGTGGTGCTACCAGCTTAACGGATTAAGCCGGTAAAAGCGGCTGAGTTCCTGATACAGGCCGTTATGCTGCTGCGCCAGCGCAGATGGTTGTTCAAAAAACACTTCGCTTATCACGGCAAAAAACTCGGCCGGATTAGTGGCACCATAGTGATTAAACAAGCTGCTCTGGCCCAAACTGGCCTGGCGCTGCAGGGTGGCAAATTCCGCCGCCATCACGCCGGACCAGCGCTGATAGTCGCTGCTGCGTTCCAGCAAGGGCGCGCCATTGGCGATGCCTTTTTCCTGATCTAACTGATGGGCAAATTCATGGATCACCACATTTCGGCCGTCACAGGGGTTTGCGGCACCATCCAGCGTATCAGCCCAACTTAACACCACCTTACCCAGCCCCCAGGACTCGCCCGACAACACCCGGTGCTGTTGTTGCATCACGCCGGCGGCATCGGTGCCGTCTGTCCTGACTACAAAGGCGGCCGGATACAGCAAAATTTGTTTTAACTTAGGGTAGTAATAATCTGGCCGGTTTAGTAATAGCAAGCAGGCCTGCGCCGCTATGGTTACGCGCATTTCATCACTTACGGTTAAGCCGTCACAGCCAATAAACTGCTTTTCGGCAATAAACACCTGCATATGTTTTTTTAGTTGTAGCTGTAAATCTGCCGGTAACGCCCGAAAATACGGCAGCCGCCGCTTTACGATATCGCGCCATTGCGCCGGAAAAGGCTTGGCCATGATTTTGCCACGCTGATAGCGGCGCCAATAGGGTAACAATAACACCAGCGCTATAATGGCTGCGCCGAGTAACAGGGTAATCAGGATAGCCAAGGGTCACCTCAGGCATTAAGCGCCGTATACTGTAACAACGATGATGGCAACTTAATGTGGCAGCCAGGCGGATTTTTCAAGCATGCTGCACTTGGCAATGTCTGACTGGCGAACTTTGCCGTTTACTGCGGCTCTAACCCCGGTTACCAATCAAGGAGCACCGATGTTTCAGCTATTTAAAACCCTGTTGGATAAAGTAAATGAAGGCCTGGCCGCGCCGGTGGGCAATAACAGCCGCTTCGGCCTGACTGAGACTGAGCTGGCCTGTGTTTCGTTAATGCTGATGGTGGCGCACGCTGATTTTGCCAGCGGCGCAGAAGAGCAGGCGTTGGCCATTGCCTATGTCAGGCGTGAGTTTAGTTTAAACGAGGCCGATGCTGCCTCCGTGGTGGCACTGGCCGATAAGCAGGCCGACGCGGCAATATCACTACATCAGTTCACGGCCAGCTTAAAGCAGTTAAGCTATGCTGCCCGGCTCGCCTTGCTGGATAATTTGTGGCAGCAGGCCTATGCCGACGGCATACTGGACCCGAATGAAGAAGCCATGCTGCGCAAAATTGCCGATTTATTGTTTATTCGCCACAGTGACTTTATTCAGGCCAAACTGGCAGTGTGTGGCGGCTGATATTGCAGCATTGCAGCAGTTAATCTTCGCGCTTATGCAGCACTTCACCTTCAATGGTTTGCTGGTCATTACTGCTTTGGCGGTATTGCCCCTGAGCTTGTTGCTGGCGCTGCTGCCAGGCTTTAACTTTGCTGCGGTGACGAAACAACAGGATCGGAATTAAAATCCAGCTTAGCAGCAACATAAATACCAGCACCGCCATGCCGATAAACAGCATCAACCCCAGTAGCAGCCAGGCCAGAATACGCTGCAAGGGCCCGCCACTGCGGCCACGGGCAAACACCTGTTGCCACTGCTGGCCTTGCTGTTTAAACGAAGAAAACATAATTACCTCAAGCTGAGTCAGCGCCCAAGCGTGACAAACACAACATCCCGCCAGCGGGGTTTTCTGTTCGATGTCCCACGGTAAGATGTCACAATAGGCTATTAGTCAGGGCGGCCAGGCAGAAGTTCAACCCCCAAGTGGGAACTGGCTGCTATACTGGCTGTAATTTTAACCTGTTATTAACCGCTATGCTGGCACTCTTGCTCACCACTTTAGTACTGACACCACCAAGCGGCAATGCCTTGCTGTTGGCATCGCACAGCCCGCACGGTACAGACGACAGTCACCGCCAGATGCAGTGCATTATGCAGCAATTACAGTTGCCCTATCAAACCCTGGCCATGCCATGGCGCCGCGCCAAACAGGAAGTGAAACACAACCGCATTGATGGCTACTACACAGCGATGGCCAGCGAAGAAATGCGCGATACCGCGGTATTGTCTGCACCGCTGTTTTTAGAGAATTGGTACTGGTTTTGGCATCAGCGCAATGCCGGCCCCGACAACGGCGCTAAATTACGCTATGGTGCAGTATTGGGCAGCCATCAGGCCGACTGGCTACGCAGCAACGATATTACCGCTGAAATTGAAGTGAGCAATATCGCCCAATTGCTGCAACTGCTGCATATAGGCCGCATTGACGCCTTTATTGCCGATCTGGAAGATTTTGACCAGGCCAGAGTGCGGCTGAAATTGCCGGCAGAAGATTTTCAGCAGCGCTTTTTACGCTATGCCGCTTTGGGGGTGTATTTCTCGGCGCAACGTCTGCAACAACACCCCGGGCTGATCCGCCAGTTTAATGCCGCCGCGTACCTGTGTGCTACCCGCTCTTTTGCCTTGTCAGATATCGAACAACGGCAGATTAGCGATCTGATGCTGGAGCATGTGCGCTCGCTGGCCAAATCAGCAGCGTTGCGCCAGGCCGTTATCCGGCAAAATCAGGCGGCGATGAGCATAGCGCAGGTCCAGCAAGCAGACTTTGCCTGGCAGCAACAACTGGCGCAACCCAATAGCGTGCCGACGCTGGCGAAGACATTGCTGCAACATCCGGCGTCAGCCGCACTGCAGCACTGGCAGGCCAATTACCAGACGTTGGTAAATGAAGTGATCCTGATGGACAACCAGGGAGCTAATGTCGCCATCAGCCGGCTGACGTCAGATTACTGGCAAGGCGATGAAACCCAGTTTCTCAGCGTGTTTGAACAACCACTGGATTATTATATCGAGCTAGTAGAATACGACCAGTCAACCGGGCGCTTTCAGGTAAAACTCAGCGTGCCCGTGCTGGACGAAGCCGGCGTGCATATAGGCGCACTCAGCATCGGTATTGATGTTGAGCGCGCCCTGACTGCAACCGATTAACCGGTTTTGCTACCCGGTGTTGCTACTCGGTTTTGTTACTTAGCGCCCAACGCACTATCTCGCCCCAGGATGGCTCTTTACCGTACATTTGCATACCGCGTAAAAACACCCGGCCAGCCAGGCGGCGCATCCACCACACCGTTGCCAGCAACAATAACAGCGACAGCAGCGGTTGCCACCAGGCCACGTCAACCATGGCCATTTTTACCGGCATAGCGGCAAAAGAGGTCAGCGGTAAAAAGCTCAGTAATGTCATGGCCCAGCCAGATGGGCTGTCGATGACCAAAAAGGTAAATACCATCGGCAGCCAGGTGATCATCATTACTGCGCCTTTGCCGCTGGTGTTGGGGTCGTCAATTGACGCCGCAACAGCGCCCATAAAGGCTGCACACAATACGACACCCAGCAGTGCAAACGGGATCAGCCACAACACCACACTGAGGTTAATCCAGCTTAAATCGACACCTTTTTCGCCAAACAAACTCACTACAGTAAACACCAGCACCATCACCAGTCCGGAGGTAACCATCGCCTTTAGCGCGCTAAAACTGTGGCCCAGCACCTTGCCATCCATCCACTGTTGCGGTGTTAAAATGGCATACAGCTGCTCTGTGACCCGCTGCTGTTTTTCGCCGGTTACGCTTACCAATACCTGACCAAAGGCGGTAGACAGACCAACAAACAGCAAAATAAGTGCGCCCATGGCAATCATTTTTTCCGGCGTATCTTTGCCTTTGTAGTTTTGATCCAAAAAGTCTGTATCAATAGTTACTGGCTGCTCCAACCGTGCCAGCTGCGTTTCATCCAGGCCCATCTGAGTGGCCGCAAGTTTACGGTAGTGTTGTTGCAATACCTGCTCCAGCTGCAACAACCACTTTTTGCCGGTAAGGGTATGGATCACTATACCGTCGGTTTGCTCGGTCAGCACCGCATGCCAGGAGTCATCGGTTTGCATTTGCGCTAACTGCTGCGGCAAACTGATACCGGGGCGCTGAAACTGAAACTGCTCAGTGTTAGCAATATTAAAACCGGCCGGCACCGCTATACGGTATTGTTGCCGGCTTTCATCGGTAAAATAGCTCCACAGCGCCACGGCAGCCATCACCGCCAGCATCAATAAATACGATATAAGCTGTTGCTTCCACTTAAAAAAGCGTAAAAACTCCCACTTAGCCACTATTAAACTCTGCCGTGAAATCATGCTGCGGCCTCCGGTTGATGTTTTGCCATAGCCGCCAGATACAGCTGATGTAAGTCGGTGTTTTGCATTTCTACCTGTGTTAGCTCACCCAGTTGCAACAGTTGTTGCAGGCATTGTGACACCGTTACCGCTTCAGCCAGTGTCAGTAACCAGTGCCGGCCGTCGGCTGCCGCCTCAGCGATAGCCGGCAGCTGTTGCAAGTGTTCTGCGCTGACAGCGCCCTCAAAAGCCACTTTAAGCTGACGCTTATCAACACTTTGACCGCGGATTTGTTCCAGCGTACCGGCCAGTACCACCTGGCCTTGTGCCATCAGCAACATATGATCAGCCAGTTTTTCTACCATCGCCATCTGGTGGGCACTGAGTATAACGGTCATGCCACGGGCTTTTAGTTGCTTTAAAAACTCGACAACTTTTTCCTGATTAATCGGGTCCAGCCCGGAGAAGGGCTCATCCAGTATCACCAGTGCCGGCTTATGCAGCACGGCAGCAATCAGCTGCACCTTTTGCTGGTTACCCTTGGATAACTGCTTTAGCTCATCATGGCGCCGCTCGGTAAGCTCGAACACCTGCAGCCAGGTGTCCATTTCAACCAAAGCCTGCGCTTTACTTAAGCCGTGCAGCTGGGCCAGATACAGCAGATTTTTTTCAATGCTTTTATCCGGATACAAGCCACGATCTTCCGGCAGATAGCCCAGCAACCGGCGGGGCACATGGTCATAGTGCTGGTCCTGAAAACTTATCAGTATGCTGCCACTGTCAGGCTTCGTCATACCCACCAGCATACGGATAATAGAAGACTTACCTGCGCCATTTGGCCCCAGTAGCGCAAAAATTTCGCCACTATTGATCTGAAAACTTACCTTATTCACCGCCTGCACATTAGCGTAGGCTTTGCTGATTGCGGTAACAATTAACTGCATTTTCGCTTCCTGCTTATTAACCTGCAGTTAGCTTAACATTGCCTCTACCGGCTTTGCTAATGGCAAAATGTCAGCAAATATAACCGGCCGTCAGTACGACTGACCAAACGACAGGTACACGGCATCCTGTTGTCCCGACTGGCCATCTTGTGCCAGACCGACACCAAAATACAGTGGCCCCAGCGGTGTATCCCAACCAAGAAACATGCTGCCGGCCCATAACCAGTCAGTGGCATCTACGCCGCCTGAGGCGCCAAACACATCTTTGCGCACCCGGCCACGTTCAACAGAAGCACCAAAGTACAGCGGGCTATTGATAAACGAAATACGCGGCTGATTAAGCCGGTACAAATACACCAGGCTGCCAAACTGCACATCGCTACCATACAGCGAATTGGGCGCATAACCGGATAAGTTAAGAAAGCCGCCCAGGCTGTATTGTTCTAACGCCAGAATATCGACCTGATCGGCCCGATATTGCTCAAACTGCCAGCGCGTGCGCAATGTGTGGCGCTGCCAGCTTTTAGCCGCCAGCAGTTCGATGCTGCTACTGTTACTGTCGGTGTTCTGAGCGAGTACATCGTCATGCATAAAACGATAATTGCCGCTCAGGCGTATGCCCCGGGTCGGAAAACTGCGGCTGTTCAGAGTGTCCCAGATAAACTCCAGCGACGGCCCCTGACGGCGATAATCAATCTCAGGCCGGCCCAGTAACGTGGCATATTGGCCGGGTAACACATAGCCACCGTCGCGCCAGAGCCAGCCCAGCTGCAACCGGGCATGGTCAGAAATATTCCAGCCGGTAGCAAACTGCAACGCATGTTCGTTGTTTTTTAGTTCGCCATCCGATAAGCCGTTTTCATCGCTTAATGCCTGCACATTGCGTTGCAGCTGATAATTGGCCAACGCATATAAACCGCTGCCAGCCAGCGGCCAGTACAGTTCTGTTTCGATAAATTTATTGCTGCCCAGCGCCAGCTCCAGCTGCCACTCAGCGCCCCAGTCTGACAGGTTAGTACGGGTATAGGACGCCGCCAGCTGATACAGGTGGGTAGTACGAAAATCATCTTCAAACATCAGCCGGAAGTTGGCATAACCCGGCCCCCAGCTTTTTTCGCTGGCACTGACATTTAGCACGGTATTGCCCAACTCATCGCTACTCAGTTGCTGGCTAACCCGTTCAAAGGTGTCCAGGCCGTACAACTGACGTAAGCCCCGGCGCAGGCTACGTTCGGTGTAAGGCTGACCAGGGCTTAGCTGCAGCCTGTCCAGTAACAAGGCATCGTTCAGCCGCGATTGGTTTTGCAGTGCTATACGGTCGATAGTGATCGCCCGGCTGTCAGGCTGTTGAAATCGACTAAACCAGTCACGGTATAGCCGTTGTGGCTGACTGAACCCGGCCAGTGCCTGCACAAAGCGGATGGCGCTTTCACGGCCGGATACGATAGCTTTGTCGATATTGCCAAAATCCAGCGTACTAATATCGACTAAGTCCGGCTGCAACAATAAATCCTTGTCAGTCAGCAGCTGCAGCTGTTGCTGCACGCCGGCACGCACCAAAAAGCTGGTGAGTTGCTCGGTAATGCTAAAAGCCGATTGTATTTGCTCGCGCCGCAGCAACGGTGAGTCAATACTGACCGCGATAATACGATCGACACCAAGATCCCGGGCTACACTTACCGGCAAATTGTTTACTACGCCGCCATCTACCAGCAATCTGCCGTTGAGCTCCAGTGGCCGCACCACACCGGGAATACTCATCGATACCTGCACGGCCTGCACCAGACTACCGTCAGCCAGAATCACTTCTTGTTGTGTCAGCAGATCGGTGGCTACCGCCCGAAATGGCACCGGTAACTGATCAAAATGTTTAAGGTTAGCAAAGATGCCAAAGGTGCCTTGCAGGATCTCAGCCAGCGCCTGACCGCTTAAAATCCCTTTCGGTAATTTAACGCCTTCAGCGGACACGCCTAAATCCAGATTAACCGGATAGTTGTCGCTTTGTTCTTTACGCCGCAGCGGCATTTCATCGCGGTGCACCCGATCACGAAAACCTTCGGCCCAGGGGGTATTTTGCAGCTTTTGTTCAATTTGCGCTGCACTATGGCCGCTGGCATATAAGCCACCGATAAAGGCGCCGATACTGGTGCCTACCACTAAATCAATCGGAATTTGCTGGCGCTCCAGTTGCTCGATCACCCCCAGATGCGCACCACCACGGGCGCCGCCGCCGCCCAATACCAGCGCGACACAAGGCCGCTGTTGTGCCCTGGCTTGCTGGCAAATATCGGCTGCCTGTACATTTTTCGCACTGCTTAACCAGCACAGCGTCAACAAAACCCAGCCCTGACGTATTAACCCTGTCTTCATTTTGTGTCGGTCCGTCTCATGTTAACTACGCTAATACCATATTGTATTTGAGCCTGTCATAGCTTATTGCTATTGTTAACCAAATTGATAAGCACGATACCGCATATGGCAAAATTTTTCGTTATGCTGCTGTTTACCCCGCCAAGCCCATGTTGCATTAAGCTGGTGCTGCATAGCAACACCTTGCCGACCACCTGCCAGCACCTCCCCGGCGCCACCGCATGCGGATAACCTCGCTGCGCAGTAAGCTGGTGGTTATTTTTGTGCTGGTATTAAGCCTGCTGGCGCTGGCCAGCGGCTTTGCCACCTTAAATACCATGAAGCGGGACAGCCAGACACAGGCACGGCAGATCCTGACCGTTGCCAATAAAGTGTTACGTCAGGCGCTGGATAACCGCGCAGAGCAGCTAAGCGACAGTGTCAGTTTGCTGGCCGCCGACTTTGCTTTTCGCCGCGCCGTCGCCACCGCCGAGCAGGAAACGATAGAGTCGGTACTGCAAAACCACGGTAGCCGCATCGACGCCAGCCTGATGCTGTTGCTGTCTCCCGCTGGCGACTTATTAGTCAGCTCAGATACTACGCTAAGCATCACTGACATAGCCCCCTTGTTCCAGCAAACCCGCGGCAACAGCAATAGCACCGTAGCCGACATCGTCAGCCTGGCGGGCCAACCATACCAGTTAGTGCTGGCGCCGGTGAAAGCGCCGGCCCTTATTGCCTGGGTAGGCATGGGGTTTCCGCTGGATACACCGCTGGCGGAAAACATTAAAAGCATTACTGCGCTGGACATCAGCTTTGTCACGCGCCAGCACAATGACGTGCAGCTGAAAAGCTCGACACTGGACCAGGCACACCAGCAATTGCTGCCCGCGCTGGTGCCACAGTTAATTGCCCAGGCCGACACCGCCATGATTAACGCCGAGCAGGATTATATTTCTGTCGCGCTGCCGCTGGATAAGCTGCAGCAACTATGGGCGCTACAACATTTGCCCAACCAGCGCTGGCTGGCCAGCTATCAGCAATTCCGCCAACAGCTGTTACTGATTTTCAGCGCAGCGCTGGCAGTAGCTTTGCTGGTAGCGATAGTGTTTGCCCGCAGTATTACCCAGCCGCTTAACACACTCAGTCAGTTTGCCAGCCGCATTGGTCAGGGCCAGGCAGACAGTGCACCAACCATTAGCGGGAATGATGAAGTAGCACTGCTTAGCCGCACTCTCAGCACTATGCAGCAGGATATCCGCCAACGTGAACAACAGCTGCTGTTTAACGCTGAACACGACAGCCTGACCGGCTGCTACAACCGCACTGCCGCCGAACGTTTGCTGCAGCCCTGGCTCAGTTTGCAGGACGGCTGCCTGATCCAGCTGAATATTCAGCAATTTAAAAACATTAATGATGTCCTTGGCTTTAATAACGGCGATCAGTTGCTGCAACAGCTGGCCCAGCGTTTAAACCAACTGCATCCGGCCGCCGAACTGATTGCCCGGCTGGGGGCAGACGAATTTGTTATGTTGTACAGCAGCCCGAAAGCCACTGCGCAAGTGCAACAACTGCTGCAACAGTTACTCAGCGGCTTTTTACTGCAACGCTCGGTTATTAACCTGAAATTGCGCGCCGGGGTATTTAATTTCAGTGCCGGCGCGGCAACCGTCAATGATGCGCTGCGCCGGGTTAATATCGCACTGGATAATGCCCGGCAAATGCCGGCCGGCATTGCCTTTTATCAACAAGGCCAGGATGAAAGCCATCAGCGTGAGCTTACCTTAATTCACGACTTACCGCTGGCACTGCAAAACGGCCAGTTTTATGTGGTGTATCAACCCAAAGTTGATATTCAGCAACAACATTGCCATAGCGCCGAAGCATTGATCCGCTGGCAACATCCACAACTGGGTTTTATAGCGCCGGATCAGTTTATTGCTCTGGCCGAGCACGCCGGCTGTATTGGCCTGATCACCGACTGGATGCTACGGCAGGTTATCAGCCAGGCCGCAGTATGGTGGCAACAGGGTTTGCATCTGCAAATTGCCGTAAACCTGTCAGTGTTTGATTTGTTAAACCCGTCCCTTACTGACACTATCCAGCAGCTGTTACAACAACAGCAACTGCCCGCAGCAGCGCTGGCACTGGAAGTGACAGAAAGTGCCATTATGCACGATGCCGATACGGTTATTCAGCAGCTCAGCCAACTGCGGGCGCTGGGCATCAGCCTGGCCATCGACGATTTTGGCACCGGTCAGTCGTCACTGGCTTATTTGAAGCAACTGCCGGTACATGAAGTAAAGATTGACCGCGCCTTTGTCAAAGACATTGAGCACAATGCCAATGATGCCCTGATCGTGCGGGCTACCACGCAACTTGCACACAGCCTGGGTTTTAGCCTGACCGCAGAAGGGCTGGAGCATCAGGCCGGCTTAGCTCTGCTGCGGCAATGTGGCTGCGACAAGGTGCAAGGCTACTACTTTGCCAAACCTTTGCAGGCGGCCCAGTTTGCCCAGTGGTTAAACCAATTTAATGCCGATAGCCGGCCCTGGTTCAACACGGAGACTATTGCATGACAATACGCTTACTACTGACTCTTTGTTTTTTAACCAGCCCGCTGTGTCTGGCCGGCAGCAAAATTATCGCCACCGGTGGTGCCAGCAATATTGAAGGCAGCGCTGGCGGCGGCATAGTGCCATGGGCGGTAATTAATGGCTATGGCAGCAGTGGCGAATGGGCGGCCACCGCTTTTGCTACCCAGGTCGGCGTGGATGATTTTACTCTCAGAGTGCAGGGTGCCAGCGTCAGTTATGATAATAACTGGGAATGGTCATTTGCCCGGCAAACTTTTAGCCTTGACACTATAGGCGGCGAGTTACGTCAGGACGTGTTTGGCGTGAAATATCATCTGGCCGGTGAACTGCTGTACACCGCTATGCCGCAGCTAAGCTTAGGCGTGCAGTACAAAAAACACCGCGATTTTGCCCTGCCGCAGGCGGTTGGCGCCCGTGATAACAGCGGCGTAGATCTGTATCTGGCGGCCAGTAAAGTGCTGTTTGATCAAGTCGCCGGCCGTAACCTGCTGCTTAATGCGACGCTACGGGCCACTAAAGCCAACCAGACGGGCTTACTGGGTTTTGGTAACAGCAACAACAATGACTATCAGCTGGTTTTCGAAGGCTCGGCGGCGCTGTTGTTAAATTACAACCTGGCGCTTGGCGTTGAATTTAAGCAAAAACCCAACGAACTGGCTTTCGCCAATGAGCAACACTGGCGCGATATTTTTGCGGCCTGGTTTGTTAATAAGCACTTGTCGCTGGTGGCCGGCTATGCCGATCTGGGCAGTATTGCCGGCCTTGATCAGCAGCAGGGTTATTATTTATCGATAGAAGGAGCCTGGTAATGCGGTTCAGTACCATGTTAGCTATCCCGCTGCTGTGCAGCTTGCTTGTGAGCAGTTGCAGCCACAACACAGCGCCCAGTTTATATCAGCAACTGGGCGGCGCCGATGGTATTGCTGCCATAACCGACGGCCTGCTGCGCGAAATAGAGCAGGATAAGCGCATTGTGCACCACTTTGCCGACACCGATATTGACCGCTTTCGCACCCTGTTGGCCGAACAACTGTGCCAGCTCAGCGGCGGGCCCTGCGTTTATAGCGGCGGCACTATGCAGGAAAGCCATACCGGCTTTAATATCAGCCTGGCTGACTATGACGCGCTGGTAGAAGGCTTAATTAAGGTGATGCAGCAACAGCAGATCAGTATCAGTGCACAAAACCAGCTGTTAGCCTTGCTGGCACCGATGTACAAAGATATCAGCTACCGCTGAGCCGGCCCTGTCAGGGCTGGCGCGTCAGTTTGCTGCTTAACTTGCGGCTTAACGGCGCAAAAATAAATACTAACGGAAAAGCGCAGGCATGAGCATACTGGTAGGCTTTTAACCAGGCGGCAAAAAAGCCGCTAAACCAGCCTAAGTTAATAAAAGTCAGGATGCCTGACATTAAAAATGCCATAAAACCCGACATGATAAAAGCAAACAGCACTGGCTGAAAACGTGCAGGAAACATAACAAACTCCGCCAACAGGACACCTGGTAAAATACAAAGGCGACTTTAACACAGTTTCACTGCCAGCCTATTTACACCGCGTCAGGACGCCGCTGCAGTGCGCTATAGTGTTGGCATAACTACAGGATACAAGATGTCACAGATTGTTTTTCTTGATGCCGGCACCCTGGCTGACAGCGACTTATCAGCACTACAAGTTGATCATGCCAGGCTGCAATGTTTTGACTATACCAGTCACGCCGACATTGTAAGCCGGTTGCAGCATGCCAGCGTCGCCATTACCAATAAGGTGGAGCTGACAGATGCCATCATGCGCCAGCTGCCGGCGCTAAAACTCATTTGTGTAGCCGCTACCGGCGTAAATAATGTCGATCTTAATGCTGCCAGCGAGCTCGGCATTAAAGTGTGTAATGTGCGTGGCTATGCCAACACTGCCGTACCGCAGCATGTTATGGCGTTATTGCTGACGTTAACCAATAAAGTAGCCTTGTATCATCAGGCGGCGCAACAAGGCCGCTGGAGCCAGAGCCGGCATTTTTGCCTGCTGGACTACCCGCTGACTGAGCTGGCAGCAAAAACCTTTGCCGTTATCGGTTACGGCGCCTTGGGACAGGCCAGTGCCAGATTGGCAGCAGCGTTTGGCATGCAGGTTATCATTGCCGAACAGCCTGATGCCCGTACCTGCCGCCCCGGCAGAGTACCGTTTTATCAGGCGCTGGCGCAGGCAGACGTGGTATCACTGCACTGCCCGTTGACCGCTGAAACCACCCGGCTGTTTAATGCCCAGGTGTTAGCCGCTATGAAACCTACAGCTCTGCTGATTAATACTGCCCGTGGCGGCTTAATTGACGAAACGGCTCTGTTACAGGCGCTGCAAAACGGCCAGCTCGGCGGTGCGGCGCTGGATGTCCTGTGTCAGGAGCCGCCGGCGCCGGATAACCCGCTACTTAACGCCGGTTTAGCCAACCTGATTATTACCCCGCACATGGCCTGGGCAACAGCCGAAGCCCGTCAGCGCATGGTGGCTCAGCTTGCCAGCCATATCAGCGCTTACTTTGCCGGCAAGCCATTGCCGTCGCTATAGCTCTGGCGGCGATTAGCCGCTAAACTGCATCAAACTTTAAGAATACTGCTGCTATGCCAAGAATTACTGCTCTGTTATTGCTGTTATTTTCGCTGAACACTTTGGCTACCGATACGTTGCAAACGCGGCTGACCGAGGCGGGTAATAATGCTGAGCAAGTCAGCAATGCCTTGCTGTCTATGCCCGCTGACAACCTGACCACAGAAGACTGGTTAGTACTGACCGAAGCCCAGCGCCGCTTGCGTAATAAAGAAGCGGCTCTGGATGCCGTTAACCGTGCTCTGCAAAGCAGCCGGCAACCCTTTTTACAGGCGCAAGCCTACCTGCTTAAAGCTCAGGTTTATGGCATTTTGTACCGCGATACCGCTATTGCCATTACCCAGCTGGAATTGGCAGAGCGTTTAGTGCAACAAGCCGAAGACAATGACAGCCTGACACTATACAGCGAGGTATTACAAAGCTTTGCCCAGGCGTATAACCAGTTAGGTGACGTGACGCGGGCCATACCCTATGCCGAAAAAAGCCTGGCGCTGGCGGTACGTCAGCAACAAGCCGAAGCCGAGCTCAGCGCGCGTATTATACTGGGCCGTCTTACCCTGCAAAACAATGCTTATGGCCAGGCGCACCAGCATTTACAACATGCCTTAGCCCTGGCAACCAGACTGAATAATACCGATGCGCTGGCGTCGATTCATTTTCGCCTCGGTATGGCGTATCGCAAAATTAATGACCACGTACAGGCGTTGCAGCATCTGCAACACGCTAAACAGTATTATCAGGCAGTGCAAAACCACTCCAGCTACGTTTATAGCTTAATTTACATTGGCGAAACCTATCTGGAAGACGCCAGTACCGCCGAGCAGGCGGCTGCGTATCTGAATGAAGCACGGACCCTGGCCGAACAGCAAAATGATCTGTTGCGCATCGGCATGGTAACGCTGGGTCAGGGCCGGCTGGCGGTATTGCAGCAGCAACCTGAACTGGCATTGCGCTACTTTAATGATGCCGTGCAGTTATTTCGCCAGCAAAATGTACAAACTTACCTGCTGGAAGCGCATCTGGCGCTGGCAGAACTTTTGCTGCAACAAGGCCAGCAGCAACAAGCTGCCCAGTTGCTGACCGAACACAGTGCACAGATGCCGCAGGCGGCAAGCTATCTGCGCTACCGCTATCATGATCTGGCATCACGTATTGATGCGGCACGCAACCAGTGGCCTGATGCCTACCAGCATTTGTTACAAGCCAGCCTGTTAAAATTTCAGCAGGTTACCGAACAAAGTGCTTTGCAGCTGGATATGCTGAATAAAAGCCTGAGCAATGCCTCGGCCGATAGCCAACTGCAGCAACAGGCGCAGCAGCTGCAGCAACAGCAGCAACAGTTGCAACATCAGCTCAATGTAAGCTGGCTGGCACTCGCCCTGGCGCTGTTGACAATGCTGATATTCACCACGCTGTGGTGGCGCAGCCGGCGCCAGCTTCTGCTGGCTAGCCCCGGTATATCAGACTGGCAACATTTTTGTCAGCGCCTGCAGCAAAAACGCAGCGACACGCTTTGGCTGCTGGCCATAACCTCAACGCACAGCCTGAAGCTTAAACAACATTACGGCGAACAACGATTGCAGTTGCTGTTACAACAATATGTACAGCAGTTTGCGCCTGAGCAGGTACTGGCCAGTTGTCTGTCGGATGACGTGCTATGGCTGGCGGTGCAAAGCGATGCACAGACGATAAGCCAGCAGCAAACCGAGTTTTTATCGTTATTGCAAAGCCGTTTCGTTGCCACTAAGACCAGCATACCAGTGCTAAGTCTGGCACTGCCCGTTACCGAGCTGTTGGGCGCGCGCTGGCGTGCCAGCGACGTCAGCGCCTTGCGGGAAACCCTGTGGTTAAGCCTGGCCTGCTGTGAGCAGCAAGGCGAATTGTCGTATCCGCTGCAGCTTAGCTTGCGCGGTAATAAACCTCACGCCTGTGAATGGCGCAGCAATCTGGTACGCCAGGATGTGCTAAGCGCACTGCAACTGGGAGATTTGAGCCTGTACTGCAATGGCCGTGTGTTGCCAGCGTCGGGGTTCGAGCTAACCGACTAAAGCTGCAATAACCACAGCTGCGGCGGCACTTCAAACTGCTGCGGCTGGCGCCGGAACGGGCAATGAAAACTTAGCCTTACGGCCTGCAGTGCCAGGCCAGAGCTGTCTTTGTTGCCCTCGCCATACTGCGGATCACCCATTACCGGATGGCCTGCCAGCGCAAAATGCCGGCGTATTTGGTGCTTACGGCCGCTGATTAACGCTATATCTAACCAACTCTGTTCACGCACAGCATCGTAGTGGCGCAGGCGGAATTTGGTCTGGCAAGCTTTACCATCCAAAGCAAAATTCAGTTCAGCCGTTGCCAGCAGAGCTGCGCCAAGCTGGCCCTTAACCCGGATCAGATAGTCTTTGTTGATACGCCGCTCGCTAATCAGTTTGCTAAAAGCGGCAGCAGCGGCTTTGCTGTGCGCGATCAGCACCAGGCCACTGGCTTCACGATCCAGCCGGTGCAGCAAAAAAACCGGCCGTTTAGCAGCAAAATGCTGCTCGGCAACACGTAGTAAAGCCAGATGATCGCCCCATTCATTGCCCTGTGTCAGCATACCGGCGGGTTTAAACCAAACACTGTATTGCTGCTGATCACTGACCAGCAGTGCAGGTTCGCATTGGCGTGCCAGCAAGTCGTCATCATAGTGCAGTTGCAACTGCTGGCCAGGCTGCAGCTGTGTCTGGGCACGGCGCAAACGTTTTTGCGGCTTGCTGTTTAACAACACCGCACCTTTGGCCATCGCATCCTTTAACCGTCCTTTGGATAACTCAGGCGCCCCCTGACAGAGTAAATCTATTGCCAGTATCGCCTTGTCAGCCGTTAGCTGTCTTACCAGTTTCATTGCTTTACAGATCCTTTACGTTAAAGTTCAGCCAAAATTCATCGCCGCAGCCTGTAATAGTAACAAAGCACAAGGAGATACTGTTATGAATAAAATTACCGGCTGTTTAATCGCGATGCTGTGTTTACTTACTGCAGAAGTGGCCGCGCAGAGCCAGAGTATTGAGCGTCGCGCCGAGCTGCGCTCAACACCAACAGGCAACAACAGTGGCCAAATAAGTATTCAAGCCTATCAAAGCCATGTGTGGTTTCACCGCATTGAGCTGACATTAAGCGGTGACCTTAATGACAATGGTTACTATCACCGGCTGGAAGTGGAATTTGATGCCGACACCTCGCAAAACTATCAACAGGTATTTGCTGAGTTTAGTTTATTGCCAACCTACGGCGGCGAGCGCATCTATTACACCAGCTCGGTCTTTGAATTATTCCGCGACAGTCCCGGCGACTGGCTGGCTATCGACACTGTACTGGATCAGCGCTATGCGCCAGATACTTACCTGCTGACAGTAAGATTATTTGACGCTGCCAGCGGTTATTTGCTGGCGGAGATCTCTGGTTTTGATGATGTTAATCTCGACCTGTTGCCGCTGGAAGATTACAGTCGGGATAGCTACATCGACAGCAGCACCACCGTCGAAGTATCGGCCGGCATGACTGGAATTGCCGCCTTACTGGCATTATGCTTGCTGTTATGGGGCAGACAAAGAACTCGGTGTGCATGAAAGCTGCGTGGTTAGTTGTGTTATTGCTAGTACCCTGGTGTCAGGCGGCACCGCTGCGCCTGACATTGCAGCAACAGAATGACATGCTGCATTTTAGCTATCGTTTTGCTGTAGGCGGTGAACCACAACAGCTTAGTTTTAGTTTGGAAAACAAGGCCATAAGTGAACATTTCCGCCAGTTCAAACCCTTTAAACCCACACTACTGCAACACTATTTATGGCGTGATATTCAGCGCCATGTCGCCAGCCAAGCCGGTGTAACGGTTAAACGCATGCCACGGCATGACCGGCTGGAATACCGTTTGCTAAGCACAGACGCCAAACAGCTCCAGCAACTGGCAGCCGAACTCGATGCATTAGAGGCACAACAAACGGCCGCCTATTTACAGCAGGAATACTATACACAAGTACGTTTAGCGAACGGCCAATTGGCGGTAGTGCCGGATCATCCGCGTTTAATGCAGCAAAGTTTGCCGGCTTTATTACCGGTTGCAACCGCCTTCCATGCTAAATTGCAGCAGCTCGATGTGCGCCAGGCTATAGGCTATATCACTGAGTGGTTGCAGCAAATTCCGTATCAGGATTTATCTGACCGCTTACAGTCGTCCGGCGCCAGCTTCAGCCCGCCACTGCGGCTGCTGCGTGAAAACCGTGCCGACTGTGATAGCAAAGCCGTGTTGCTGGCAGCGCTGATCCGTATGTTATTGCCGGATATTAAACAGGCGATCATTTATCTGCCGGGACATGCGGTATTGGCGGTACAACTGCCTGTTAAACAGGGTGATAGCAGCGTGACAATTAATGGCACTAACTACATCTTAATTGATGCCACCGGCCCGGCCTTATTGCCAATTGGCGAGATCAGCCCGGAATATAAAATATTTGCCCAGCCAGGTGGCTTTGCCTACCAGTTACTCTGACGGGGGTTGCCGCTGCAGCTGACAGATACGGTCAAACAACTCTCGCCACCCCTCCGGAATATGACGCACGCCATGCAGCTGCCCCTTCAGCAAACGATCGGTATGCACCAATAGCCGGTTAAACGCCGATAAAGTTCGTCGCCGGTAGCGGTATTGCATCAGTACCAGCAGCGTGCCGAGTAAAACCAGATAAGTAAGCCAGTGCCAGAGAAAATCTTTGACCCCGGCGGCAAACAAACTGGTTTTTTGCTCCAGCAAGGCCACCGACCATGGCATGGTATTGAGCCGTTGTACCTGTAGCATATGGCCACTGATCATCTGCGGCGACAGATTGGTAGAGCTGTGGATCACCTCGCCTGATGCATCCAGCAGCATATACTGCACACCGTTATTTTGCCGCTGCAACGGGCTCAGCATAGTTTGCAGCGACAAGGCAAACACCAACCGGCCCAGCCTGACGTCATCAACATACAGCGGCACCATCAACGCAGCCTGCTCGGGCAAAAACTCACTGTGAAACGTGATGTCACTCTGATACGACATATCCTCAGGTAGCTGCTGCAGCCATAAGCTAAACTGGTCCGCGACATAGTCGGGCCAACGGGTTTCGCCGTTCACAGCAAAACCCTGTTCTGATATGTAATACATGCCAACTAAGTGCGACTGCACCTGTGATGCCAGCTCAAAATAGGGCCATAACCGCTGCAGCATTTGCAGCTCATTTTGCTCAGCCGTTACCGTCAAACTGGTGTTCTGCCTGCTGCTAAGCTGTAATACATTCATTTGCGTTTCGGCGGGCTCCGGCGGCAATATTAGCTTTAGCAGCGCCAAGCGCTTTATTGCTTCGGCGAATGTCAGCACCGGAGTAAATTCAGCATCAATGCGCGCGCTAACATTAATTAACTGGTTTTTACTGAGCACAACTTTATCATCAACACTGCGCAGATAATGAATTGCAGCGCCGGTAAGCGACAACAATACGATAAGAATGCAGCCAAACAGCGTACTGCGACGATACTCGTGATAGACAGGGTTAAACATGCAACTCCTTTTGCACAGGCAGGTTTTATTGTTTTGGACCAAAAATAGCCTAGTTGAACTGTCGCAGTAGTCAACCAGGCTGGGTTAAAAAACGTCAGCTTTACAGGTTAGCTTCGGCAAAAGATGCCAGCCGGCTACGTACAACGCCATTCAGATTAATGGTGGTACTGCCTTCAAAGTTCTTAAATCGCTCAACAATGTAAGTTAAACCCGAGGTGACCGCCGTGAGATAGTTGCTGTCTATCTGCGACAAATTACCGGAACAGATAAGCTTAGTGCCCTCACCACAACGGGTAATAATGGTTTTAAGCTGGGCTGCACTTAAGTTTTGGCACTCATCCAAAATCACGATAGCATTTTGAATGCTGCGGCCACGCATAAAATTGACCGATTTAAACTGTATATTGGCTTTCTCCATAATGTAATTAACACTGGCGTGTGGATGTTCATCGGTTTTATGCAGCACTTCCAGTGAGTCGGTTATTGCCGCCAGCCAGGGCGCCATTTTTTCCTCTTCAGTGCCGGGCAAAAAGCCGATAGATTCAGCAATTTCCGGCGTATTGCGGGTGACAATGACTTTGTCGTACATGCCTTTTTCAATAACCAGCTCCAGCGCTGCCGCCAGTGCTATCAGGGTTTTACCACAACCTGCCGGGCCGGTTAGGATCACCAGGTCCATATTCGGGTCTAACAGTGCCTGCATGGCCATCGCCTGATAGATATTTTTGGGGTGTATGCCCCAGGCATGCCGGTGCATTAAGCGTTCATAGCCAAAATCGAGTATGCGGATTTCTTTGTCAGTAATCGCCACCACCTTGCCGGCGAAGCCTTCCACTTCATCAATCAGGTATTCATTAAGATAGGCATTGGGTAACACACTGCGGTTTACAAAATGGAAGGTTTCACGCCCTTCATTTTCACTGCGGCATTCACCAACCTGGCTCCAAAAATCACCGGGGAATTTATAGTAGCCTTTGTATAAAAAGCGCACGTCATCAATTAGCTGGTCGGTACGGTAGTCTTCCACCAGTTTTAAGCCGGCCCCCTTGGCCTTAAGGCGCATATTGATGTCTTTGGTGACCAGGATAACTTTGGTAGGGCTCTTCTCGCGCTGCAAAAACAGCGCGGTATTAATAATTAAATGATCGTTTTCGCCACCTGGCAGGCCGGGAATTTGATCAGAAATATGGTGATCGTTAATGATAAACACATGGCCACCGCTGCGCTGCTCGCCAGCTCGCGGTATCGCCACTCCTTGCAACATTTGCTCCGGACTGGCGTCTTTTAGCACATCTTCCAGCGCGCGGATGGCCACCCGCGCATCGCGACTGACATCCTTATTTCGGTCTTTTATATGGTCAAGCTCTTCCAGTACCGTCATCGGAATGACGACGTCATGTTCTTCAAAGTTCAGGAAAGCAAAGGGTTCGTGTAGCAGAATATTGGTGTCGAGGACGTAGATTTTTTTATCTTTACTTTTTCTTCGCGCCATATGGCTCTCCTTTTCGCCTGGCACAGGCCCCACCTGTGCCATAAAATAAGCATAGTGCAACAGCGGGCTTTGCCCAGTTTAATTACAAAATTTACTGCTCATTCAGGTACTAATACTCTGACCTGCTGATATGGCACTAAGATGACAGCAGTTTTACCGCAATTACGGATGCAGGAAGGCGCGAATACTAGTACCATAGCGCCCCCAATTTCACTGATAAGGCTGAAGATGAAGTTTGCTCTGGGTCAACGTTGGATTAGCGACACCGAATCGGATTTAGGTTTAGGTACCGTAGTGGCTGCTGAAGGCAGAATGGTGACAGTACTGTTTCCGGCCAGTGGCGAAACCCGTTTGTATGCACAGGCTGAAGCACCGCTTACGCGGGTGCGTTTTAATGTTGGCGATGAAATTCGCAGCGCTGACGGCGCTAAGCTGCTTATCAGCGCGATAAAAGAGCAACACGACATTTTGCTGTACTGTGGCAGCAATTTGGATGACGGCAGCTATGTTGAATTACGCGAAACCCTGCTTGATCACTTTATCAGCTTTAATCAACCGCAAGACCGGCTGTTTGCCGGCCAGATAGACCGTTTTGACTGGTATACCCTGCGCTATCAAGCCTGGCAGCACTTACATCAGCAGCAACAAAACCCGTTGCAGGGGCTGGCCGGAGCGCGGGTAAGCTTGATCCCACATCAATTGCATATTGCCAACGAAGTGGCACAGCGTCATGCCCCGCGTGTATTGCTGGCCGACGAAGTGGGCCTGGGGAAAACCATTGAAGCCGGTTTTATTTTGCATCAGCAACTGATCAGCGGCCTTGCCAGCCGGGTGCTTATTGTCGTGCCGGATTCTTTGCAACACCAGTGGCTGGTTGAAATGTGGCGCCGCTTTAACCTGCGCTTTGCTATTTTTGATCAGGAGCGTTGCGAACAAGCCCTGCTGGATGCCAGCAACCCGTTTGAAACCGAACAACTGGTGTTATGCAGCCTGAGTTTTATCAGCCAGAATGAACGCTGGCAGCAATTGGCTGCGCAGTGTCAGTGGGATTTATTAGTGGTGGATGAAGCACACCACCTGCAATGGCACGAGCAAACGCCCAGCATTGAATATCAGTGCGTCAGCGCACTGGCCAGCGCCAGTGCCGGCCTGATCCTGCTAACGGCTACACCGGACCAATTAGGCCATGAAAGCCATTTTGCCCGCTTGAAGTTACTGGACCCGGCCCGTTTTCACAGCTATAGCGCGTTTTTACAGGAAGAACAGCAGTACCAGCATATTGCCGCTATCGCTGCACCGCTGCTGCACAATGATGCCTTGACAGCCGCTCAAACCACGGCACTGACAACAGCATTAGCAGAGACTGATATCAGCGCTGAGCTGGCCGTGCTCTGTGACACCACGGCCACCGCAGACGCGCTAATTCAGGCGAAGCAGCAGTTATTACGCCAGTTACTGGATCGCCATGGCACCGGCCGCATTTTATTTCGCAACAGCCGCGCTAATATTAAAGGCTTCCCCAAACGTATTGCCAATATGACGCCGCTGGCGTTGCCAGAACAATATGCCAACGCGCTAAAGGTACATTTTAGTTTGAACCCACAGCTGACACTGGCGGAAAAAGTCAGCGCGCAGCTGTTTCCTGAGCAGGTGTTACAACAACTGGACGCCAGCAGCAACTGGTGGCAGTTTGACCCAAGGGTCGACTATCTGCTGCAACTGTTAAAAACGCATAAACAGGATAAATTTTTACTGATTTGTGCTTCAGCACAAACGGCAATAGCGCTGGAAGAAGCACTGCGCCAACGCGAAGGCATTCGGGCCGCGGTGTTTCACGAAGGCATGAGCATTATTGAGCGTGATAAAGCGGCGGCCTATTTTGCCCAGGAAGATTACAGCGCCCAGCTGCTATTGTGTTCTGAAATCGGCAGTGAAGGGCGTAATTTTCAGTTTGCCCATCATCTGGTGTTGTTCGATTTGCCATTAAACCCGGATTTACTTGAACAACGTATTGGCCGCTTAGACCGTATTGGCCAAAGCGAAGATATTCAACTGCATCTGCCCTATTTCGCCAATCAGCCGCAGCAGCGCTTGCTGGACTGGTATCACCAGGGCCTGGACGCATTGCAACACACTTGTCAGACTGGCCGTAGCGTATACGAGCAGTTTGCCGAACAACTGCTGCCGTTACTGGCACAAAGCGATATTGAGCACAGTGCGCTGACACAGTTGATTAGCGCCAGCAAAGCGCTGAACCTAACCCTGCGCCAGCAGTTAGAGCAAGGCCGTGACAGACTACTGGAAATGAACTCAGCGGGCGGCACGGCTGCAGTACAGTTGGCGCAGCAGGTAGCGACTCAGGACAATGACACCGCCCTGCCAATGCTGATGTTTAAAGCCTGGGATATGCTGGGTATTAATCAGGAAGACCGCAGCGATACCAGCATTATTCTGACACCGTCCGAGCAAATGCAGGGCAGTTATCCGTGGCTCGGCGATGAAGGTGTCACCATTACCTTTGATCGCGCCACAGCGCTGGCCGAAGAAGATATTCAGTTATTAAGCTGGGATCATCCGATGGTGCGCGGCACCCTGGATATACTCACCACAGAACCGCACGGCAGTACCTCGGTTGCGATACTGGCCAATAAAGCCCTGCCCGCCGGCAGCTACCTGCTGGAACTGAATTTTATTGTTGAAGCCAGTGCCCCCGCGCAGTTACAGCTAAGCCGCTATTTACCAGCCACCCCACTACGTGTATTGCTGGACAAAAATGGCAATAACCTGGCGGCTAAAGTCAGCTTTGATCATCTGAGCAAACAACTTAAACCTGTTGGCCGCCAAACAGGCAGCAAACTGGCCGGAGCCTTGCAAACACTATTACATCCTTTACTTGGTAAGGCCAGCAACCTGGCCGAAGCCGAGCTGGCCACCTTAGTACAGCAGGCGAAAACGAAAGCCGATACTGCATTAAGCAGCCAGTATCAGCGTTTGGCAGCACTGCGCCAACAAAACCCATCAGTGCGACAGGACGAGCTGGATGCGGTGCAGCACAAGCAACAGCAACTTGCCGAGTACATCAGCAAAGCCCGGGTAAAACTGGATGCTGTGCGCTTAATTGTGGTCAGTCACGACTAACATGTTATTGCACTATGCACCACCGCTGACGCCTTATCTGCAGATCCTATATCAGGATGACGCACTGGTCGTGTTTAATAAACCCAGCGGCTTGCTCAGCGTACCGGGCAAAGCGCCAGAGCATAAAGACAGCCTGGAGTACCGTGCCAGGCTGGTGTGGCCCGGGATCCGGCTGGTACACCGGCTGGATATGGCCACATCAGGTATAGTGGTAATGGCGCTGAGTGCTGACAGCCAGCGCGAGCTAAACTGGCAATTTCAGCAGCGCAGCACCAGGAAACACTATATTGCCCGGGTTGCCGGCCAGGTCAGTGCAGACTATGGCAGCATTGACCTGCCACTAATATGTGACTGGCCTAACCGGCCAAAACAAAAAGTCTGCTATACGCATGGCAAGCCATCATTGACACACTATCAGGTGCTGGAGCGTGACCACACTGGTAGCCGGTTAAAGCTAATACCGGTAACCGGCCGCTCACACCAATTGCGGGTACACCTGCAATGGCTGGGTCACCCTATCCTGGGCGATAAGTTTTATGCCACCGGGGTGGCAAATGATGCCGCCACAAGATTGCAGCTGCATGCCGAACAATTGACAATACAACATCCGCAAACAAAACAACCCATGCATTTTGTTTGTCCCTGCCCGTTTTAATCCGCTAAAAATCATTTTTTTATTAACCTAAGGTTCATCTGCTTAAGATAACATCTGAACTATGCTGATTTAACAAGAAAATTGAACTACTTTTTTAAGGTTATGTATTAACAACTACATTAAATAATGTTGCTGTTAAATTGTTTTAGTCTAAGGAGATATGGATGAAACTTAACAAGACGTTTTTCGCAGTTGCTGTCGCTTTACCTATGTTCAGCGCCCCTTTAATGGCCAATACTATCAGTGCCGCTGATTTAAATGAACGTGTATTTGGTTCATTGTTTGCAGAATATTATATGCCTGACCGTGATAAAACCCGTTCTGCTGCCTGGAATTACATGGAAAAAGATGCCGGCTATGGTATCGAGTTAGGTTACTACCTGACCGAAAACTGGGCACTGCGCGCAGAGTTTGCCAAATTGGATTTGCAATCGAAACTAAACGGCTCGGATGCTGACGGTAACCGTATCGGTATAGATGCTTTATATCATTTACCACAAATGAAACCCGTCTATCTGGTAGGTGGTTTAAAGCGGATGGACGCGGTACAAAATACCACCGCCTTTAATATCGGTATTGGCTACAAGCACTTTTTTAATCAGAACTTTGGCCTCTTCGCCGAAGCAAACCGTTATCAGGGCATTGATGATTCTTATGCCGATGCCGGTATCAAACTAGGTATGACGTTCCTGTTTGGCAGCGCTGCGGCTAAAGCTGCGCCGACACCTGCGCCAGCGCCAGCTCCTGCGCCGGCACCCGCTCCGGTAGTTGCTAAGCCGGTCGCTGTTGCTGATACAGATGCCGATGGTGTGCCAGACAACGCTGATCACTGCGCAGACACGGCTGCCACGCACAAAGTCGATAGCAGCGGTTGTACAGTTTACGAAGAAACGATGGCATCGGTTGGCGATATTGATATTGAAGTACGCTTTCCGTTTGACTCAGCTGCAGTACCAGCCAGTCAACGTGTTGACGTAGAAAATCTGGGGGCCTTTATGCAACGCTTCCCGGAATCAACAGTACTGATTGAAGGCCATGCCTCTAACATCGGTAATCCGGCTTACAACATGAAGTTATCTGAGCGCCGCGCGGCGACTATTGCGGATATTCTGAAGAATGATTTCAACATTGCCCAGTCACGCATTACTGCAATAGGTTATGGTGTTACCCGGCCACGGGTTGAAGGCAGCAGCCGCGAAGCCCATGCAGCAAACCAGCGGATTGAAGCCAAAGTAACGGCAAAAATTAAGCAACCGGTATTACGTTAAGTTTTTAAATGCCGCAAAGCCGCTGATATACAGCGGCTTTTTTTTGCCTGCGTATAAAGCAAAAAAAACCGGCTGCCAAGCCAGGCAAGGCTGTGCTAGGATTAGGCTCTAAGTTGTTGCGCATCCGGAGCCGGATGCCAGTTTTAATTCAGCAAGCGCCACACTTGGGCAGGATGTCGTAACAGGTGCAGCCTCAGCCGGAGTTTGTTATGTCCAGATACCCGTTACTGACCACACTGCCAGGTCTGTTATTCTTTTTCTGCGGCTTTACTGCCGCAGCAGAACCAAACAACATTATATCGTTAAATGCCAACGCTCATGTCTGCAACAGCAAGGATGAAACAGCGCGCTTAGCAATAAACCCGCAGTTGCAGGAAATGGCGCGGGCACTGGTAGAATTTAAGCCGACAAAATTCTGTTTTATTCTGCCAGATGCCGCAGAGGTGGTTTTATTGCAGCAGCACAGCGGCTTTATTGAGTTCGACTACAAATCTCAGGTGTTGTATACCTTCAGCCATTATGTGGTTGAACGGGCATTAACCGCCAACAGCCATTAAAGCCCGCCTTGTAACGGCCGATAACCTGCCAATAGCGTGATATCGGCTGTGCGGAGCAAACAATGCGATTATACCCGTTACTACTGTTACTGCTGTTTAGCGCCGGTTTACAGGCCGAACCAGCAGCCAGTCAGGAACAAAATAATACTGCCGACCTGACCCGACAGTTACCGGCAGAAGAAATACGTATGCTAGGCAGTCAGTCCCCCTTTATGGTACTGCAGCGCAACTCTTTGACCGCCGCCACTAAAGGTACAGTTATTTTGGTCGCTGACGGCAATGAACATGCGGCCAGCGCTAAACAAATCGATATCCTGCGCCAGCATTTAAACGAGTACGGTTGGAATACACTATCAGTAATGCCGCCGCCGTCAGAAGATCTGTTGCACACCAGCGAAGCATTGCAGCAATACCAAAGTGCGTTACAACAACGGCTTAGTGCAGCAGCAGAACTGGCCAGCCAACAGGCCGGCAGCATTATTGTTATTGCTCAGGGTAACAGTGCTGCAGCCCTTAATCATCTGTATGCGGCCGGACAATTAACTGAACCGGCGGCGCTAGTGCTGTTAGGTGCCTACTTACCGGATGAACAACTTAACAAAGCGCTGGCCACCGCTATCGCCAGTCATCAGGTGCCCACACTGGATATCAACCTGCAATATGACAACCGTTTTGTGGTTTCACAGTTAAAATTACGCCGGCAACTGGCGAATAAATTATTTAAACCCGTATACCGCCAGCGCTTGCTCTCAGGCTCTGGCTACAATAACGATATGCAACTGTGGGTACTGCAGGAAATTTATGGCTGGTTAACTTCAGTCGGCCTGTAAATTAGCGTTGGCTGCGTTGTTGTTTGATCATTTCGTACGCTGCCTGGATCTCCTGGGTACGCTGTTTGGCTAATTCCAGCATTTCTGCAGGTACGCCTTGCGCCATCAGTTTATCCGGATGATGTTGTGACATTAGTTTACGATAGGCTTTCTTCAGCGCCGTGTCGGTATCCGTTGGTTGCAATCCTAATAGCTGATATGCATCCTGCAATCTGTGCTGCATGCTGTGTTGCTGTTGTTTGCGCGATGAAAACCGGCTATGCGCCTGGTACGATTGCAACAGCAGTTCTAACTGCGCCTGGCTAAAGTTCAGATAACCGGCAACCTGTTGCAGTATCTGGTATTGCGCTGCAGTGATTTGGCCCTGCACGCTGGCAATACTGAGCTGGATTTCGACAAATAATTGCAACACATCCTTGCGTCGCCGGTAAACCTGATAAAACTGGCTTAATTGCTGACGCAGCGGAAAGCTGGCTACTTTGCCGTCACGAAAGGCGTCCTGCGCTTCTTTTTGTTGTGCTGCGCTCAGGCCCAAATCAGCCATAAAACGGCTGGCCTGCTGAATATGCGCCGGCGTGACAACGCCGGTTGCTTTGGCCAGATGGCCCATAGTAGCGAAAGTCGTGTAACGAAACAGCCCTTGTTCATCTTGCTGGCCAAACAAGCCGGCAAAACCGCCACTGCTTTCAAACTGCCGCCCCCAGGCCTTGTCAAACCAATGGCCGAGTAAGATACCTAACAGCAATCCCGGCAGCTTTAATAATGCCAGACCAAACAAAGCACCGAGTATTTTACCCCACACATCTTCACCTTTAACATCATCTGTAACTGGCAGCTAATTTATACTGCGTATGCGCAGCACTATATCGGATTAGCAGGAATTCTAAAATTGATTTATTATACCGGGTCCGCTGGTGTACATAATGTCAACAGAATAATGAGTAAGGCAAGAGTGGCTGCATGAAGCATGGGTTAGCTGTGGTATTTCTTTTTCCAATCTTTTACGCCACTGTGGCTCAGGCTGAAGCTGTCTCTGCCTGTTACGTACCCCCAGCCGTGCCGGCCGAGTTGTCACAGCTGGATGTAAATGATCCGGCGATACGGATTGCATCTAACCATGCCGACATGGAAGCCAATTTACGTACCCGTTTCAGTGGTCAGGTGGAAATCCGTTACCGTGATACCTTATTGCTGGCACCACAAGCAAACTTTGACCGGGACAAACAAACCATCAATGCCGATGGCGGCATTCAATATTATAACCAGAGCGTGCAGGTACAGGGCGCACAGTTTAGTGCCGATCTGCTAAATAACGCTGCCCGATTAGATCAGGCCAGTTATCGCTTTCTGACACAGGCCGGCCGCGGTGACGCCAAGCGGCTTACCGCCGGCGAACAACAGTTGCTGCTGGAAAACGCTTTATTTACCACCTGCCCACAAAATGACAATAGCTGGGGCTTGCATGCTACTAAGATCAATATTGAAGCCGGTGAAGGCTGGGGCGAAGCCCATCATGCGGTGTTTAAGATAAAAGATATTCCGGTATTTTACCTGCCTTATTTAACCTTTCCGGTTACCGAACAACGCCGCAGCGGTGTTTTACTGCCCAAATTTGGCAGTTCACAAAAACTCGGCGCAGAATTTGAACTGCCCTATTACTTTAATCTGGCGCCAAACTACGATCTGACTCTGACGCCACGTTATATGAGTAAACGCGGCGCTCAGCTTAAATCGGCCTTTCGCTATTTAACCGAGCAACACCAGGGCACATTGCAACTGGAATATCTCAATTCTGACAATGATAAACCAGACAATTTTGGTCAGCGTTATCTGGCACATATCAGCCATGTCAGCGACTTTACCGAGCAGTGGCGTGGTTTTATTGATCTTACCGACGTCAGTGATGATGCCTACCTCAGTGAATTGGGCTCCGACTACAATAATCAAAGCGACACCCAATTGCTGCGCGAAGCTAACCTGAGCTACTACGGCGAGCAGGTACATTCACAGTTAAGGATGCAGGGTTTTGAAATTCTGGGTAATTACAATAAAGCTTACAGCACTTTACCCGAGCTGAGTTTAGCCTCTGCCCAGCCGCTATCTTTATTACCTGGCATAAACTTCGATTGGCAGGCGCAATATGCCCATTTCAGAAATGATCAGGCCGATATCCGCGATGCTGACCGAATTCACCTTGAACCCAAACTGGTGGCCCCTTTTATTACTCCGGCTTTCGAGCTGACCGCTGAAGCCAGTTTGCTCTATACTTATTATCAGCAAGACGCTGCCGATGACAACACGGCGGTAGCCTCCTCGGTCAGCCGGACTATCCCGAAAGTCAGATTACATTCCAAACTTAATCTGGAGCGTGAATACGACTGGTTTGGCGAAACCGGTTTGCAAACCTTCGAACCTCAGTTGCAATACCTGTATATTCCGTATCGGGATCAAAGTGCCATTGGTTTGTATGACACCGCCCGACTGCAGGATGACTACTACGGTCTGTTCCGGCAAAACCGTTACTCAGGGCTAGACAGGATTAACCAAGCCAATCAGCTGACCGTCGGTTGGACCAGCCGGTTTTATGACAATATCGACAATGAGTTATTTCGGTTTAGTTTGGGACAGATCTTTTTCCTCGATACGCCAGTGATACAACCGGGTGAAACCGACGATTTAACTCCGGCCGAGTCGATGCTGGCTGCAGAATTAATCTGGCATTGGTTTCGCAAATGGTATTTCAGCTCAGCCGTACAATATGATATCGATAACGACCAGGTAATCAAAAGCAGTGCTTCGCTGGATTACCGGGCCAGCGACAAAAGCCTGTTTCAATTGAACCATCGATACAGCCGGGCAGTCTCAGGTGTGGAAATACAGCAGCTTGGCATGTTGGGCACCATGCCAGTGTCCGAGCAGTGGCAATTGGTCGCCAGTTACTACCGCGATTTAACGAATCATCGTATGATAGATGCCAGTATAGGTATGCAATATGAGTCCTGCTGCTGGGCCGTCAGACTGATAGCAAAGCGGCAACTGTTAACTGATTTAGAATTACCTGTTGGTAACTTTAATGATTACAGCCGTTTAGATACCAGCATTGGCGTGCAATTCGTGTTAAAAGGTTTTGGTGACAGTGCCGGCTTTGGTGTTACCGATATGCTGTCTAACGGTATTTTCAGTTATCGTCGGCCATTTTTATTAACTAATTGATGTAGGAATTTATGAAGTTATCCCAACTTATCGCGGCAACCCTGCTGTGTTGTACCAGTATCAGCGCTGTCGCTGCTGAACGCGAAATTGATCGGGTGGCCGCTATCGTTGATAACAGCGTCGTGCTAGAAAGCGACATCGTCGATATTGTCGAGCGGGTTAAGCGTAATGCCGCAGCCCAGGGGCAAACCTTACCTTCTGATGCTGCGCTGCGTACCCAGGCCACTGAAAGATTGATTTCAACTAATCTGCAGTTACAAATGGCTCAGCGTATGGGCATGCAGATTAGCGACTCCCAGCTGGATGATACTATTCGTAATATCGCCGCCGGTGAAAAGCTGTCACTGGAAGCCTTTCGCCAACAGGTGGTAGCCGAAGAAGGTAACTACGAGCGTTTTCGTGAGCGACTGCGTGAAGAAATGATCACCAATGAAGTGGTTCGTGCCAACGTGCAAAGACGCATTTATATCAGCCCGCAGGAAGTCGATAGCCTGATCAAACTGATGGAAGAACAAGGCGCCAGCAATGAGCAATACAACCTGGGGCATATTTTAATTGCCATACCGGCTCAGGCTGGGACGGACGATGTAAACCAGGCAAAAGAGCGCGCCGATAAGGTAATGGAGTTATTACGCAGTGGCAGTGATTTTAAACGCATAGCGATAGCGTCGTCCTCCGGCGCCAAAGCACTGGAAGGCGGCGACCTTGGCTGGATGAATATCAATGAAATGCCGTCGCTGTTTTCTGAAGCCATCCGGGGTCGGAAAAAAAGCGACATTATCGGCCCGCTGCGCTCAGGTGCAGGTTTTCATATATTGTCTATCTTCGACATTCGTGGTGACAATGTTGCCGATATAAAAGAAGTCAGATCCCGTCATATCCTGCTGAAACCGTCCATCATTCTCAGCGAAGAGCGGGCCCGTACTATGCTGGCTGAATTTGCCGCCAAATTACGCCAGGATGACAGCGAATTTGCCGAGCTAGCCAAGCAACATTCTGAAGATCCGGGCTCAAAATTAAATGGTGGCGAGCTGGGTTGGGCCGAAGCAGACATTTTCGTACCGGCCTTTCGCGATACGCTAAACCGGTTAGAGATAAACGAAATCAGTGAGCCATTTCGAACAGAGCATGGCTGGCACATCGCCCAGGTTATGGAAAAACGCACTGTCGATGCTACCGCAGACAAAAAACGCGAACAGGTCTACCGCATGATCTTTAACCGTCGTTACGGTGAAGAAGCCACCAATTTCCTGCGCGAACTGCGTGAAGAAGCGCATATAGAAGTCATGTCGGAGCAATAAATGAGCATGCGTATTGGCATTACTCCAGGCGAGCCGGCAGGCATAGGGCCGGATCTGGTGATCCGGCTGGCGCAACAGGATTGGCCGGTTGAACTGGTGGTATGCGCTAACGCCGCGTTATTAACCGAACGTGCAGCGCATTTGCAACTGCCGCTAAAGTTACTGCCATATGATGCCAGTAAGCCCGCCAAACCACAGCAAGCCGGTAGCCTGACGATAGTTGACTTTGCGCTGGCAGAGCCGGTACAGGCTGGCCAGCTGAATGCAGCCAATGGCCGCTATGTTGTTGACACGCTAAGCTTTGCCGGTGAAAAATCGATCAGTGGTGAGTTTGCCGCCATTGTCACCGGGCCGGTACATAAAGGCATTATTAATAAAGCTGGCATTCCCTTCAGTGGTCATACGGAATTTTTTGCGCTGCAATCCAATACACCCTATGTCGTTATGATGTTGGCTACCGAGGGGTTACGGGTTGCCTTGGCAACGACACATATTCCGCTGGCTTATGTCGCCAAGGCCATTACTGCTGACCGGCTTACCAAGGTGCTGACCATCCTGCATCAGGATCTACAACAGAAATTTGCTATTGCCAAACCGAGGATCTATGTCTGTGGCCTGAACCCGCATGCCGGGGAAGATGGCCATCTTGGCCGCGAAGAGCTCGACATTATCAACCCAACCTTGGCACAACTGCGTGAAACAGGTATGGATTTGGTCGGGCCTTTGCCAGCAGACACGCTGTTTCAACCCAAATACCTGAATGACGCCGACGCTGTACTGGCGATGTATCATGATCAGGGTTTACCGGTATTAAAACATATGGGCTTTGGCCGTTCGGTTAATATTAGCCTGGGCCTGCCGTTAATCCGCACTTCAGTTGACCATGGTACTGCGCTTGAACTAGCCGGTACTGGCAAAGCAGATGCCGGTAGCTTTTTTCATGCTTTAAATCAGGCTATTACACTAGCCAACCAAACGACGAATTAATATGACTGACAATGTACATCAAGGCCACAGAGCCCGTAAGCGCTTCGGGCAAAACTTTCTGCATGATCCTCAGGTTATTGGCCGTATTGTCAAAGCCATAGCGCCCAAGCCAGGCCAGACACTGGTTGAAATTGGCCCCGGTCTTGGCGCGTTAACTGAGCCGGTAGTCGAGGCCGCCGGACACCTTATCGTCATTGAACTGGACCGCGATTTAGCGCAACGGCTAAGCGAACATCCACAGCTGGCTGACAAGTTGACGATTCATCAGGCCGATGCGATGAAGTTTGATTTTAACAGCCTGCTAAAGGATGGCCAAAAGCTAAAAGTATTCGGCAATCTGCCCTACAATGTGTCAACGCCGCTACTGTTTCACCTGTTTAGCTATGCCGACCAGATTGAAAACATGCATTTTATGCTGCAAAAAGAAGTCGTACAGCGTATGACAGCCAGCCATGGCAGTAAAGCCTATGGCAGACTGAGCGTCATGACACAATATTATTGCCAGGCCATGCCGGTAGTAGAAGTGGGCCCGGGAGCCTTTAAACCGGCGCCTAAGGTAGACTCAGCCGTCGTGCGGCTGATCCCCAAAGCCATTGCGCAACGGGCCGATGTACCGGCAGAAGTGTTAAACCGCGTTTGCCTGGAGGCCTTTAATCAACGCCGTAAAACAATTCGCAACTGCTTTAGCAACATCGCCACAGCCGAACAGCTGGAGCAATTGGGCTTAAACCCGACCTTACGGCCTGAACAGTTGACGGTAGAACAATTTGTACAGTTAGCACAATGGCTGCACCAGCAAGAGTCTGCAGTATGACAACACAGTATAATATCGCTGTTAGCGTAGATACCTTTTATATCGCTGCACAATCCGACCCCAGCGCCCAGCGCTATGTGTTTGCTTATACCATCACTATTCGTAACCACAGCAGTGAGGACGTGCAGTTGCTCAGACGGCACTGGTTAATTACCGACGCTAATGGCAAACAAACCGAAGTAGACGGCGACGGTGTTATCGGTGAGCAACCTAAACTGGCTCCCGGCAGCAGCTATCAGTACACCAGCGGCGCAGTATTGGAAACCCCGGTAGGCACCATGCAAGGCCATTATGAGATGGTGACAAAGCAGCAGGAACAGTTTAATGCTGCTATTCCGCTTTTTCGTCTGGCCATGCCTAATATTCTAAATTAATGGCTACTTACGTCATAGGCGATTTGCAGGGCTGTTACGATGCACTGCAACGTTTACTGCAGCATATCGGCTATGATCAGCACAATGATACCTTATGGTTTTGCGGCGATTTAGTTGCGCGTGGGCCACAATCGCTGCAGTGCCTGCAATTTGTCAAAAACCTCGCCGATAAAGCCGTTACCGTGCTGGGCAATCATGACTTGCATCTTATTGCCTGTTATTACGGCATTAGTAGTGTTAAAGCGCAAGACCAACTGCAACCGCTGCTCGACAGCCCGCAGCTGGATGAATTAATACACTGGCTATGTCAGCAACCCTTGTTGTATGTAAGCCCCGATCAGCGCCAGCTAATGGTGCACGCCGGCCTGGCGCCGGAATGGTCACTGGCGCAGGCTATGGCAATGACGGCAGAAGTGCAGCATCAGCTACGCACTGATCCTCTGCCTTTGCTGCAAAACATGTATGGCAATAAGCCTGAGCGCTTAACCGATGCCATCAACCCGCAACAGCGCTGGCGATTTACCATCAACAGCTGCACACGCATGCGTTTTTGTCGCCAGGACGGTTCACTTGAGCTAAAAGAAAAAGGCCATCCACGTAATCAGACCGTGCTGGTACCCTGGTACGAATTCTGGCGCAACCGTTTGCAGGCTGAACTCTTTTTTGGCCACTGGGCAGCGCTAAACGGGTATAGTCCTATACCCAACATCCATGCTCTGGATACCGGCTGTGTCTGGGGTAACGCATTAACAGCCTATTGTATAGAAACTCAACAAAGATACAGTGTGGCAGGTTTGGCCCGCTCAGGGTATAGTTAACAACTTAAAAGTGTGGCCTGATGTCAGCCCAATGCTGAGCTGACCAACAGTACTGAGTTCAGTAACAATTGGAGTTATTATGAAGTTAACCGTTGCATTACGGATTATGGGAGGCTTTGGCGTTATTTCGCTACTGCTGCTGATCATTGGCACCACCTCCTACAACAGACTCAATACCATTAGCAGTGCAACCACTGAAGTGAATAAGGTGTCGATACCGGCACTTGAAAACAGCGCCTTAATGAAAAGTGAGTTTGTCATTATGAGCAAACTCAGCTTACAAGCCTTTAATGCCACCGAGCTCAGCAGCATTGCCAGCTTTAAAGCACAGTTTAATAAAGAACAACAAGTCTATGAGGCTGCTGCGCAAAAGTTAAGTACCGCAGTCAGTAATGAGACAACTTTAAAAGCAGCTGCAGCCTCTGTTGCACAGGCCTACAATGAATTTGTACCAGTAAGCAGCCGGCTGTTTGACCAACTTAGTCGTGGTTTAACGCTGCGCGATAGTATAGACAGCAAGCTGGCTGATTTAGAAATGCATGCTGATGATATGGCGTCGCTTATTCTGGACTTTACCGACGTACGCGATGTACAGCGCCGCTTTCCCCGTTCATACACAGCGGCAACCGCGCTGGAAACCGGTATAAATACACTGATCAGTAATGTCGTTGATTTAAACCGCACCTTGTCTGACAGCACTGCTAACACCATTAGCAATGAAATTGCCTTTCGGCTAAAAGATTTAAATGAACAGTTTACTACTATTAAAGCCGAAGCAGGCGCTCAGGTAACGCTGGTCGCTGATCTGGAAGAAAAAGTTAAGGCTATAAACGAGCTACTACAGGGCGCTAACGGTATTCCAAGCATTAAAGCGGCCCGCTTACAAAGTAGCGCCGAAGCGACAACCTTGTTAGCTTCAGTTGAGCAGCAAACCGCCAATGCTATTACCGTGCTGACCGGTCTGTTAGACGAAGCAAGCTCAGCAGCAGAAAGCATACAGCAGCAAGCTACACAAAGCGTATCTAACGCTATTACTATTATCTTTATCGTAATGCTGGTATCGATACTGTTAGCCGTACTGATCGCCGTTATTACCGTGAAAAGCATTATCAACCCGCTGGCAAAAGTTAATGATATTCTGGGTGTAGTGGCTTCCGGTGATTTAACGCAAAAACTGGATGACAGTGCCAAAGATGAATTTGGTGAGCTGGCGCGTAACTGCAACAAGGTTATCGCCAACTTACAGCAGCTGATCCAGGGCATTATTTCGCGCTCGACCCAGTTGGCTGCCGCCTCAGAGCAGACCTCAGCCATTACCGTACAAACAACCCAGGCCATACGCGAGCAAAAATCTCAGGTTACGCAAGCAGCCACAGCGACGACTGAAATGAGCAGTACCTCACAAGGTGTACTGCAAAGCTCTAATGATGCAGTAGCAGAAATAAAGAATGCCGATAACGAAGCCGAACGCGTAAAAGGCATTTCGCTGGAGAACAAAGCCATTATTCTGCAGTTATCGCACGAAGTTGAGCAGGCTTCCGTAGTAATTAACAAACTGCATAAAGACAGCGCCTCAATCGGCAGCATACTGGATGTGATCCGCGGCATTGCCGAACAAACTAACTTACTGGCCCTAAACGCGGCTATTGAAGCGGCCCGGGCTGGTGAACAAGGCCGTGGCTTTGCGGTAGTAGCAGACGAAGTGCGCTCACTTGCCAGCAAGACACAAGCCTCTACCCAGGAAATTCAGGCGATGATCCAGGTGCTGCAAAGCGGTGCCCATGCAGCAGTTGAGGCCATGAACAAAGGTAAAAAGCAGGCAGAAAATTGCGTGGCAAAAACTGAAGTGGCCACCAAGGCGCTGGACTCTATCACTCATGCAGTACATTTAGCCCATGATATGAGCGAACAGATCTCCAATGCCGCCAAAGAGCAGAATCAGGTATCGCACGAGATCAGCCAGCTGCTGGAGTCTATCGTATCGATAGCGGAAGAAACTGCCTCTGGCGCCGAACAGACATCTGAGTCAAGCCATGAAGTTGCCAGACTGGCAGAAGAGTTACGGGTGTCGGTAGACCAATTTAAGGTTTAACCGCATCGGGTTTGGATACAAAAAAACCGCCAATCGGCGGTTTTTTTTATCAGACTTTAATCGCCGCCACCGGCGCGATCTTTTAACACCGCCAGCAAAGGTGACGCAGCAAAACCATTGCCTTCAGCCCAGCCTATGTCGCCCGATGCAGCAACAGCTGAACCCGGTAATTGCTTTACAATAAACTCACCGACATCGTTAGCGTTACTTTTAAACGCGTGGCGGATCAGGTTTTCACCGTTGCAGACCACACCATCATAAATGTTGCGCAAGCGCAGGCGATAATCGCTCAACACTTTACGCAGACGGTTTTTATCATCTGCAGCAACGTAATCACACATAGAAGCAGCCAGCTGATCATCGGCTACCGCTGCAGGCGCAGCCACCAGGGTTAATGTTACTGCGGCACCACATAATAATGTTGGCAATAATCTCATGTACTACTCCTCGCTGAACTTAAGCTAAACCATCTTAACAAGATGTTTTGGCCGGTGCAAACCAGCTGCATCTCAGGCCAAACGTTCAAGTGTGATAAAACGGCAGTTATACCGGTTTTGGTCGTCAGCCGAATATAGCACGTCTTCTGTCAGTTGCCACTGCCCGCTTTGCTGATAGTCGGGAAAGAAAGCATCGCCTTCAGTTTCCAGTTCAATTTCAGTCAGATACAAGCGCTGCGCCAGAGGCAGACACTGGCGGTAAATTTCGCCACCGCCTATCACCATTACTTCTGGCTGCGCTGCCAGCAAGCTTAATGCTTGCTCCACACTGCTTACCCATTCTGCGCCTTTGCTGTCGACAGGTGCAGTGCGGCTTATTATCACATTGCGCCGGCCAGGCAGTACCCGGCCGATAGATTCAAACGTTTTACGGCCCATGATTACCGGCTTGCCCAGCGTAACCTGCTTAAAATGGCGCAAATCTGCCGGTAAATGCCAGGGCATCTGATTAGCACGACCAATAACACGATTGGCAGCCATAGCTGCAACCATTGAAATGATCATACTGCGGCCTTAGCGCTGATAAATGACTTCAACGTCATAGTCATCATCGTCAAAATCATCGTCGTCATCATCTTCATCAATCACCGGCTGCACGTCGTTCGGTGAGTCATCCCACTTAAAATTGACCGGATCAGCGATTTGCTCTGTCACTTGCTCAACGGGTAACAGTTCAATGTAGTTCAGAATGTCTGCCGCCAAACGTTCTGTGTTATTGCGGCTGGCCGCGGCAATACTGAAAACCGGACCATCCCAGTCTAACGCTTCGGTAACCTTGGCAATAGTGTCTTCCAGTTCATCTTCTAACACTAAATCCAACTTATTAAATACCAGCCAACGCGGCTTGCCAGCCAGTTTTTTGCTGTATTTTGCCAGCTCGTTGACTATGGTCAGCGCATTTTCTGCCGGATCTGAACCGTCTGCCGGAAGCACATCCACGACGTGCAATAACAAACGACAACGTTCTAAGTGTTTTAAAAACTGAATACCCAAACCGGCGCCTTCGGCGGCACCTTCGATCAAACCAGGTATATCAGCAATCACAAAAGAACGGTGCGACTCAACCCGCACTACGCCAAGATTTGGCACCAGCGTAGTAAACGGATAATCTGCTACCTTGGGTTTTGCCGCAGAAACAGCGCGAATAAGCGTTGATTTACCGGCGTTTGGCAGACCAAGCAAGCCAACATCCGCCAGCAATAACAATTCCAGACGGATATTGCGGATTTCACCAGGCGTACCATTGGTTTTTTTCCGTGGCGCCCGGTTAGTGCTGCTGGCAAAACGGGCATTACCCAAGCCATGCCAGCCACCTTTGGCAATGCGCAAACGCTGGCCGTTTTTGGTCAGATCACCGATGACTTCATCAGTATCAACATCGACGGCTCTGGTACCAACCGGCACCCGCAACTCTAAATCCTTACCACGCTTACCGGTACAGTTTACACTGCCGCCATTTTCACCACGTTCTGCCTGGTGATATTTTTCAAACTGATAATCAACCAGCGTATTTAGGTTTTCATCTGCCAGCAGAAACACATCACCACCGTCGCCACCATCACCGCCGTTTGGTCCGCCTTTAGATACAAATTTTTCTCGTAAAAAACTGATAATACCGTTGCCGCCGTCGCCGGCCTCTACGCGGATTATCGCTTCATCAACAAACTTCATGTGGGGTGTCCTGATTACGCAGATTAAAACCAGTTGGTACTTATTGGCGATAAGTATAACTTAGGTTATTGAATGATGTCGGAAAATCAGCCCCGACTGGCTCATGCTAATAAAAAACCCCGCACCAGGCGGGGTTCTTCAGAAACGAGTTAGCTTATTCGCTAACGATACTGACGAACTTACGGTTGTGCTCGCCTTTTACTTCGAATTTCACTTTACCTTCAGTTAAAGCGAACAAAGTATGATCTTTACCGATACCAACGTTAGTGCCGGCGTGGAACTTAGTACCACGCTGACGCACGATGATGCTACCAGCTAAAACAGATTCGCCACCGAAGCGCTTAACACCTAAGCGTTTAGCTTCTGAATCGCGACCGTTACGAGTGCTACCTACACCTTTCTTACTTGCCATGTGTCGATACTCCTGTTACGCGCTGATGCTGGTAATTTTCACTTCAGTGAACCACTGGCGGTGGCCCATCTGTTTACGTGAATGCTTACGACGACGGAACTTAACGATTTTAATTTTATCGCCACGGCCATGAGTGACCACTTCCGCTACTACTTTACCACCTTCAACTAAAGGTGCACCGATAGAGATGTCTTCGCCATTAGCGACCATCAACGGTGTAAATTCGATTGTTGCGCCGGTT
>JAHJZX010000072.1 GCA_018826295.1 Gammaproteobacteria bacterium | reverse complement strand
GCGGCTCGTCCTCGGGCACTTCCGCTTCATCCGGCGCGTCTGTCTGAGGGTTGGGCGTGGGCTCATCTTCAGGCCCCGGGGCAGGCTTCGGCTTTGGCGGGATGATGCGGGACTCCCCCTCTACCTTCTGCGGCTCACTCTGGATGTTGGGCGTCCGTACTGTGGGCACGGCAGCGTTGCCGGCGTCACGCAGGCCCATCTCTTCGTGGATGTAACCAGTGATGCTGTTCGGGAAGGCTTCCCGAAGCCCCGCAGCCTCGGCGCACTTCGTTATCATGCCTTCCTTCATGTCCAGCCAGAGCGAACGGTTCTTGTCGAATGCCGCCAGCTTGATACGCCTGTAGGCAGGGATGCGCCTGTCCTTCCGATGCACCTTGCACCACCCGCCCATGAGTATGTCCTTGTCGTCCTTGAAGGCCCCCGTGAGTTCGATGAGGTCGTCCCCGCGCTTGACGATGACGCCGGACTCCAGGCCGTCGTACTGCGGGTTTGCCTCTGCCTTCTTGAGAAGGCTGGCGTGGGACTGAATCAGGGAGAACTCCGGCCCATTCTTTCCGTCGTAGCCGACAAGGAATGCGTCTGATGCCCACGGGTTGAGCTTCTGCGTCTTGCAGAGCATCATGTACTTGATTACGTCCTGGTCGCCCGGAACAGCCCCGGAGCGCGTGGGCTTCGTAAGCTGGTTCCTGACGATTCCGATTGACAGCTTGATTTCCACACCGTCTGCGCGGTAGACGATGGGCTTGTCCTCTGAGGACGTGGTTGTTACGGCGGTCTGCTTGCTCATGCGGTGTTCCTCCTCTTGTTTGCGTACTCTACCACGCTTCGGCGTCTCGCGTCTACCACAAAGTGAAACTTATTTATTCCATCATCCTACGCACAGAACGCTACCACGTTGCCATCCCGCCGTGGCGCTATCCCCCAGTACCGCTCCGCCTCTTCCCTTGTGGCAGCATGCCCGTCGCCCAAGGCCCTGTAGTGGTCGAAGAACATCCGCGTGCCCCCGGCATGCCCCAGCATTGCAGCCGTCTCGTGGGCGTTGTTGTGCATGGCGTAGTGCATCGTGGCGCAAGTCACCCGCATGGCGTTGTGGGGCCAACGCACCCCGGAACGCTTGCAAGCATCGGCCCGGATAGCCTCAAGCCTCCTGCCCCGGGGACACACCATAGCGTCGTACCTGCCGGAAACCGACAGCCACGCCAGAAGGTTGTCGCTCATCCTGACGTTGCGAGGGTACGTCTTGCTCACGTTGGCCCCCACGGTGATTTGCCTGCTATCCAGGTTAACGTCAGCCCACGTCAGTCGTCCCAGCTCTGCCGTCCGCAAGCCACTGAAGAAGCCTATGGCCATAGCCGCAAGCCCCTCGCCACCCTCCGCTACAGCCCGAAGCACACGTTCAACGCTCTCCACGGGCATGTATTCCTTGGCGGGCAATCGGTACTTCGGGGCCTTGATCTTGTCCACGGGGTTCTTCTCAATGTACTCCTTCTCTACGGCGTAGGCAAACAGGACATGGAGATACCTATGCAGCCTTGCCTTTGTGGACGGGGAGGGGCAAACCCTAGAGTCCAGCCATGTGCTGACGTTCTCGCGGGAAACGTCGCCTATGGGTGTATCAGCAAACTCTGCCACAAAGGGTCTGAGAGTGCTTTGCGTGGTCTGCCAAGAGCGTTCGCGTTGCTCGGCCCCCTGCTTTGCCAGGAGTTCCGTCAGAACTACGGACACTTTCTTCTTACAGAAGGCACCCGTCGCGTGCTTGATGTAGTAGTCCAAGATTGCCTCGGCCGTCACCTTGCGACCTGCACGGGAGTCTATGGCGTCCAGAAGTTCGCTCATGCGGATGATGCTGTCCGTGGGGATGTCCAATGCGCGTGAACCGTGCCGGGTGAAGATTGCCGTCTGTTCCTTGGCTATGGCTTCGGCTTCGGCCATTGTGCCGGCCCTGTAGAGCCTGCGGCGTCCGCCTATCCGGCCCAAGTCCACAACGTAGCGGTGGGGGTTGTCCGTTGCCGTGCGGATGATGGGGTGGATAGGCTTCATGGGGTGGCCTTGTTGGTTAATACCTTGTTGGCCT
>JAHJZX010000084.1 GCA_018826295.1 Gammaproteobacteria bacterium | reverse complement strand
GAAAAAAACCCAGTTCTTCTCCTTTGCCCTACCGTCGTTTACGCCAAATCGGGGGTGGAACACCTTCTCCACCTCCCATTTGCAGCCGCGCAGTTTGAGTTTGGCGTACTTCATCACGCTGGTATAGTCCACCCCGGGTTTGTAGCCGCGCATCTCCGTGAAGGAAATATGCGGCTCATCGCGGAACATGAACAGCCTGGCGTCCTCGTGGTGTTCATCACCAGTCGGGCCGGAGAATTTCAGCCATTGGCTTTTCCCGATTGGCTGAAATGTCTTCTGGTCGATCTCGACGATGGCCGTTGCAATGCGGCCGGCATGTTGTTTCAGGTGGTATCGGTAGGACAACCAAAGCCGATTCTTGTAGCGGAGCATTCCGCAGTTCCAGTGCCGCGGAGATGGCTTGAGCTTTGTCGGATCGATCGCAACCGCCTGAAGCTGCTCGAAAAGAGACGGCTTCATGTCAACCCTTGGTCAGATTTCCGAGAATCGTCGTGACCTGCGGGTTGATGGCCGGAGGTGGTTCACCACCACCGGCTGGCGTGGCTACTGGAGAGCCTCCAGGTGTCCTGGGCGTCTGATTCCTGGGTGGGTTGTTGGGCTGAACCGACCCTGAGATATTTCGCCTGAAACCTCGTTCCTCAATGTAGGCCAACCTCTGCTTGATGGCGTTGGAAACCGCTCCCTTTGCCATGCCTTTCATCTGGGCGATAATCTCTTCGTTCGTGAAGCTCCATGCCTTGGCTCGAGATTCCGGAGTCAGTCTGAGGTATTCGTCCCGGGTGACAAACCACTTTCCGTTCCGATACTGCTGATTTTCCGGGGCCTTCTCTTTGAAGTCATTGCAGATGCTATCGAGCACATTGGTCAGGCGAACGTGCTGTTCGTAATGCGGATCGGCTGGTGAACTTGCCGTTTGTGCAAGAGGCCGATTTGTCTCTGGATCTCGCCGTGTGATCCGCAAGAATTCCTTGATGTCGGCGGTGGCTTCTTTAAGGACCATTTGGGCGGTCTCAATTTCGATACCGAAGGTTTTTTTGGCCTCCTCAAGCCCCTTGACCGCTCCGTGCTTTGTGTTCATCTCGACGAGATGATTCGCCACATTTTCCGGAAGGGCGGAGTTCGCCAGTTCTGTCCAGATTTGCTGGACCTCGCGCTCAACCTTCGGCTCTTCGTCGCGGGCATATAACTTGTGCTGCAGGTCAGCGTGCTTGCCCGACCATTCCTTGTTCACCTCGTCCTTCACCCGGGTCGTGGCGACCATTTCCCTTTCATCGTCGGTAAGACGGGGCTGGTTCTTTTCAAGAAACCCCTTGTATTCCGCGCTTTCGATGTCGAAATCTTCGCCCTGTTCCTCGACGTATTTGGCGTGGTCTCGCAGGAACTTCTCTTGCCTGGCAGCCATCCCGGCGTACCGTTCAGGAAACCGCTGCTCGAGATAGCGGGCATCATTGAGGGCCTTCTTTTCATTGTCCTCAAGCGACTTTTCCCAGTTCGGATCTGGCTTGGATGGAGGAGCGGCTGCCGGCTTCTCGGTCGGAACTGGTTTCTCTGGTTCCTGGAACTTCAATGCAGGTCGCTGAAGTTTGGCGCCGCGCATCTTGATCGGCTTTCCTTCTGCGTCGACCTTCTTTTCGACAGGAGCATCTCCCGCCGGCTTTTCAACGGGCTTCGCTTCTGGTGTCTCCTTGCCGTCTTCCTCCGCGGCAAGGCGATCGGCCTCCTCTTTCTTCTTCGCTTCGTTTTCGTCGGTGATGAGAACGTCCGCATCCAAAAGACGCTGAACCAGCGTCGGAACAAACTGCTCTTCTTTGAGAGCTTCGTCACCAGTGGATTCTGCCACCGGCTCGATTGTATCAGGGGGGGTTGACATAAAAAAAAATCACGCCGCGATTCCTGGCGGCTCTTGAAGTAAATTCTGCTGGGGTTGCTGACCCTGGGCGCCCGGTGGCGCAACCGGTGCGCCTGCTCCCGTGAGTTGCATCAGGAGTTGCTTGATCTGCTGAACCTCTTGCTGGAGACCCTGAATGGCCGGATCCTTCTTTTCTTCAAGGGAAAGCTCGTCGGGAGAGCCAACGGGAAGATCGAACTGGAAATTCGTCGGGGCCCCGGACATCCGAATGATGGTGTTCGCCATGTCCATGATCGCCTTGATCCCCATCTTTTCTGCCAACGGAGGAACATTGAGCAATCTGGCGAGGAGCTGTTGAACTACCTGGGCGCCCTGCGTGTTCACGACCCTTTCCGAGCCATCACGGCTGTCGAAATAGTAGTCGTACATCAGCGACCGAAGATTCCCCATAACCGGAGTCTTGACTGGAATGATGTCTCCAGCACCGGGAGGTAATTGGACATCTTCCGGAATCGTGAATCCGGCTTTTTCGATGACTGCTTTTGTGTAACGCTTTTCGACCGGAACACGGATGTTCTGCTGGCCGCAGCAAAGCAGGCTGTCGTAAATGATCTCCTTCTTGGCGGCAATCTGTTCGCGGGGCCCTTGGTTGATGAAGGCGTACATCGACTGCACGGACGTTGAAATGTCAGTCACTTCCCGGGCACTCACCTCGCGTGGATTCGGCTGGCCAAGTTCATTTGGCGATAGGATGAGCAGCCGGTCGGCCAGGTTGAGCAACTGATTCAGTGCCTTCAGGCCAGAATCAAACACGTTTGCAATCGGCGCCTGGACGACCTTGAAAGCCTGCGCGGGGTCTTGGATTCCAAGGTCGCGCAATTTCGTGGCTGAGTAGATGAGCAGTTTGCGATCTACCCACCAATTCGAGTCACTGGCGTTGTTCTTGAACTCTTGGAGAATCTCGGGCTCAAGGCTGTCCTTGTCCAACAGCCAAAGTTGGATCAGCGATGTCCTCAACTGCATGATCATCGAACTAAGGATGTTGCTCGCCTGATCCTGATAGGCCAGAAGTGCCATACCCATCGACTGGTTCGCAAGCCGACCGTCATCCCAGTTGATGGCTCCGTACGCGCAGGGAAACGACGGCATGAATTCCGCGCCAATGATCGTGCAGTCCCCGGCCACCGTGAAGTGAATCCACACGTCGGCGTCGTATTCACCGATCCCCTCCTGCTTTGGATTGATTCTCTCAAAGTGATGGGTGCGCAGGACCCCGACATCGCGGGCTGTCGTAGAGTAGCGGCCGATGTTGACTTCGCGATCGTTTCCGAGTGACGGATCTGTTCCGCCAGACGCTTGGGGCCAACTCAGGACGCATGAGTCAAAATAGTGACCCATGAAATCCGTGTATTTATCAGCCAGTCCAGTCCATCCGTCGGTCAGGAAGACATCCTTCAGGTTGAAGTAAGGGGCATCTGGCTCGAGCAGTGAACCCCACCGAACCACGTCCCAATAGCCGATAAAACTTGGCCCTGTGTCGCTGTTGATGTTGGCCATCGGTGAACTCAGGTCGGAGTATATCCTCGATGGATGCGGGTTGACGAAAATGATACCCTCCTGCTTGACATAACTCTCGGTCTCCTCTGTCGGCTCTCCGGTATTGCCACGCTTGAACCGCCAGTTCGTTTTTACGTTCCATGCCTCCTGCGGGAAGGTGGCGCTGCGACCGTAGAGCAGCATGTGGCGTCGACACTGGCTGTCTAAATGGCGGTAGTTGTAGGAGTCGGAAATGATGTCGACGCGCTGGGTAAGGGCGTCGGCCCTCAACATGCTCACGTCATCGGTTCCCCGCGGATCGTACCGATAGAGGGGCCAGAGGTTCGACCATAATGCATCCATCGCGGCATGGCGCCGCGTGACATAGCTTTTCATCAGGTCGATCTGGATGTCCGTGATTCGATCGACATTCACGCCGTCGATGACCGTTTGACCGTTGACCGTCTTCTTATTGAAAAACTTGTCCGCCTGGGCCGTACCCAAGGTTCCGCACAGACTCCTGTAAAGCGGCTCAATCTTGATTTTCCCCTGTCCCCACATGAGTAGCGGAATCGTCTGGCGCTGGATTGGAGTGGCATCCCATGCCATGTCGACCGCCTGATTCGGTCTGGCAGCGCGAAGGTTGGCGGCAATCCCATCGAGAATTCTCGATCGAATCCGCGACTGGAACCGACGACGTATCTCGCTATCCGTTTTGGGAGGGAGTTGGGCCCTGGCGGCTTCAGAATCCATTTCCGACTGAACATCGGTCGGGGATTCCGGCATAGTCACCTTGGAAGTGAATATCTCCCGAAGTTTTTCCGGGGTACAGCCAAATTTTGCAAGAACGTCTGGAAAAACCATGGTTCAGTTTTTAAGTTTTGGAAATGGGTCTCTTATCGTGTCAGGCGCCCTGTTGCCAAGCAGGGTTGCCTCGAGAATGGTTAGTAGCAGCGCAACCGCCGGAGCATGTTCCCCCAGAATCGTGTTCCTCTCGCGAAAACGATCGACGGCCTTGTGCCTCAGAAGAACATACGAACCCAGCTCGTATGGCGTGAACTGAAGAACTTCGGAAAGCCTGGCGTATCGGTCCCATGTCCATCGGTAGATCAGATTCAGTTGCGCATAATGGGTGTCAATGTAAACGCTGGTGGTTGTTCTGTGGGGACTTTCAAAGTTCGGAAGCGTCGGAAGTTCTCCAAATGCGTTCCTCTTGGGGTGTCCCATGTTTATTCTTCTTCGACGGTTTCCTCAACCTCGCCACCAACATCTCCCGAACCGACATTTCCAGTTTCGGTTTCGGTTTCATCTTCGGTTTCCTCTTCGGCCTTGGGGACCGAAACTTCTTCCACGGTCACGACTAGCGTTTGCTCGTCGTTCGATTTGATCGTCGTGTGCAGGTCGAGCCTGTCACCCGGTTCGAGGTCCACAACACCATCTGCGATGTCGGGATTTTTGCGCTTATCAATTGCTAGGGTTTGCATTGAATGGTTCTGAGTTTATGACCTACTATCGGTTGTCTGAGAAAAAATCAATCAATTAAGCTGCAGACTGAATAAGGGTTTGTTCGCGGGTCGATGATGGGACAAGGGCTGTTGGGTTCAGACTGGCCATGAGCCAGGGGTACGAACATGCGTCCCAAATATGGAGATGGTCGCTGCGCTTCGGGGTGAGCAGCTTCTCGGGATCAATCTGTTCACCGGCTTTCGCTTTGGTCCCGGTGAGGTTCAGGAACATCCTGTGGTGATGCACGCAACGGGAGGAAACGACGATGGCGTCCTCTGAAAGAATCTGCTGGCCAAGCCTGACCCTAGCAACCCTTGAACCATTGAATGCCGGGCAAGACTTGATTTTCACGGTCTCCAGGTTGAACTTCTTGCGGTTGGCGTCGTACACCCTCTCAATGTCGAGTACGTCAAAACTACCGTTTGCCGCCCGGTATTGGTTGAAGGCCGAAGCGTCCGAGATCCAGACTTGCGGCATTTCGCTGTGAACCAGCTCGCGCCACCAACGGATCCTGGCCATGGCGATCGGGATCAGCATCGGATAGATCACGCGCTTTCGGGTAACGGTAATCTCGTCGAAAATGACCCATTTCCACTTTCCGTCCAAGAAAAGGTACTGCTGGAAACTGAAGGCGAAGAAGACGCTGCCGGGGTCAATCCCGAGGACCATGGCGTGCTTTGGGTCCGGCTGAAGACACTCCCGATGATCCGGATGCCCCGCGTCGTCGAGAGGACGAACATGGACCGCCGTATTGTAGATGTCGGAGAAAATGGCCTCCCCAGAAGGACGATCGATCCAAAGCCCCTCCTCCATCCTCGAACTCTCGGTTGCATCGCCCTTGTAGATTTTCTTCAGGCCGGCGAAATACCCAGGATGGAGGCACCCTTCGTTTTCCTCCCTAGGGAAAAACATCTCGACGAAATCAGGGTCCCAAGTATCCGTCTCCTCGTCGTACGGTTCGACAAACCACTGGTGGTGGACCCAGTGGCTCGGCCCCTCCGGATTGCACGCCCCGATATACTGCTGGATTCCTCGAACAAACGGCCGACGACCAAGCTGTGCGGCTACGCTTTGGAAATACTCAAGGCTTGGGCATGACGTGAGTTCGTCGACAAACACCATGCTCGGCTCCATACCCCGAACGCGCTCACGGAGCTGGCTGGCGTGCGGGCATGACATGACCGCGATCATGGACCAAGTGCCGTACCGGTTCTCTACCCAGACATATTGGTAGTGCTGCTGGTCGGTCTTTACGTCGGAGAATTCAATTCCGAGCCCCTTCTTCCACTCTGGGATGATTTCGGTGAGCAACTTGTCCCAAGCACCGCCCTTCTTTGCCATGTTCTGGGTCCTGACCAGAATCATTGCCAAGGCATTTTGGTTCTCGTAACAATGCCTAACTAGCTTTCATCAGCTAAATACGTATTACTTCCACCTTTGGGCCCATGAAGGAGCAGGAATCTCGCGTTACAATTCCACGCCTTCTTCTGCGTCGGATGCAAATTCGGTTCCCAGGTTGTATCCTTGTCATTGTCGTGATCCGGCACGGGATCCGGGGGGCGAATCATCTCCCCAAAAATCCTGAAGGTATCTGCGTTGAGTCTTGGCATCAGGACGGCATGGGTTCGCGAGATGATGGCGCGTCGACAATTCCCCAGCCGGGCTTGGCCCGTTGGCCGGCAGGGGCCTTTCCAGACTTTTCAACCTTGATCATCATTTCAACCATGGCCTGGGCGCCATGCAGGAAAAGCTCATAGGCTCGACCCGCTTCCTTGACTTGTTCGATGTAGATTTTGTTGGCCCAGGTCACTTCTTGAGCGTCTGAAAGATGCCCGGGCTGTCCCTCTGGAATCATGATCCGCCGACGGTTTTCTTGGGCAATTTCCATCAACTCGAGCACCTGGACATAGTAGCTCCGGCTGAGTTTTTCGAGTGAGATGGAAAGGAATTTGCCTGTGTTTGCCGCAAGACCATCGAGTTTTCGGACGCGATTGATCAGGGTCTCTGACAGACCCATCTTCTTCAGACCGAGTTCGTGCAACTGGCGATCGCAATCGCTGACTATCTCCACGAGATCGACGGTTGATGGATCGGAATTGATCTGAACGAGTCCGCCCTGCGGTTTGCGGTTCATCACCTCGCCGGCCGATAGACCGGTCTTTGGCTCAAGCGTCTGCCCCATCCCGTATATCGCCTTGAGCTGTTCGTTATTGGCGATTCTAAATTCGACCGCTCTTACCGATATGCCGAGGATCGCCGCGGCCCTCGCATGAAATTTATTATCCCCGGCCTTTTCGGTCTCCCGAAGGGCAAGGGCTAGGGCTTTGGCGAAGTCTGTGAGAGAATATCGTTTTGGGCGACAGACCTGATCAGGCGAATCCCCAGACGACCCCTCCACCTCCTGAGCTGTTCGTTCTGCATCACTTGATTCATCCGCGCCGCCATCTTCCTCAGTTCCGAGTCGATCTCCAGAACCTTCATGTCTCGGTACGCCGGGGCGAAGTAAAGCCTCATCCATTCGATCAACGCTCTCTGGACTTTTTCCCACGCCTTCTCCGCTTCCTTCCGTTTCGGGAGGGGCTTCAGAAGAAGTTCCTGGCGTATTTTCAGGAGGCATTTGGCCTTGGGATTTTTGGATAGGCGTTTCTCTATCTCTTCAATTGGAATGATATGTGGTCTTACGCTGGCGATGATTTCTGGAGGGATGCGGCAATTTTCAGGAGCGGCAGGAACTCCGTTTCCCATTTGGGGTGTTTCCGGAGGTATAGGAATGGCATCGTGCTTCGTTTCTTGCATATTCTCTCGTATTCGTAGACCCGGTGCCGATCTGTGGCGCTGGTCGGATCAAAGTTGCAGCCAGAACAGAAAGCCAGAAACTCGCCTATTTTCACCAAGTTCCAGTCTGTCATCGTCTTAATCTCGCGGACGCGATCGATCGACATGGCTGAACCGATGGCCACCTCGGCGTCCGACAGTGCCCGGAGCCTTTCCTTGGCCAGCATTCTCACGTAATAGGGCGGAAATCTCTCAATTGCGTCCCAGAACGTGAGATGCGGGCCTTTGGCGGGGGGGCTCATACTATGGGATCAGGATTGGTGCCCTTGGAAAAGCTGGATGCCGATGCCCCCCATAGGTGGGCGAAGCTGATGATTGGCCGAAGCCCATCCTCGAACGCCGGGTTCCCGGCGGTGTTGGCGATGCAAACCCGCTCAATCCCCTTTTCGGTTTCCAGGTAGCCGACAATGACAAACGCGGAAATGCCGAACTCCTGAAGCCGGGGCACGACCTCGAGCTTCATCTGCTCCATTTGTTCTGATGGCGTCATGGTGTGACGCCTATTATGTGAAACAATTAACGCAAGCACAAAGTTTTTCCTTGCCAAGCTACGCTTACTCTGCATTAGCTCCCGATCTGATGACCTCACTTCGCAGGGAACTCACCCGGCCGT
>JAHJZX010000073.1 GCA_018826295.1 Gammaproteobacteria bacterium | reverse complement strand
CTCGCGACACCTATTAGGGTATGGCTCAATGTCGCACCGTCAAAGTTCAGGAAATGAGTGTTTGACTCACCCGAAAATGCCAGGTCACCTCCGGCAAAGGTCAGGGTATTCGCGCTGTGCGTCAGGGTAATATCACCTGAACCGAAAGCAAGAGCCGCGCTGTCCCTAAGGATAATCTTGTCAAAACTGTGTGATCCGCGCCATCTCTGCATAACTCTACCTCCTCCTCACCCAACAGATTGCCGCTCTGCAGCGGCTTTGGCCTTGGCCGCCGCCACCACTTCTTTCGGTGACGGCTTCTGGTCAGCCGGGGCTTGCCCTTTTGTTTGAGCTGTCTCCTGCACCTTGGGAGACGGCCCCGGCTGCACTTTATCGGCTGGCGGCTTGCCACCACCGTCAGGCTCGTATCGCATGAACTTCGCTCTGGTCAGTGGCCCAATACGCGGATGGTCCGGGGGAATGTCCACCACCTCCCCCTTCACCAGATCCCTGCCGTCCCATCCGAAGGGTCGTAAAACCCTGTAGTGCGTCATGTCACTCCTTTTGCAGCGCTACAATTACGCCACGGCGTCGATTACTTCGTAGCCGCAGTCCACGCCGGTGACCTTCTGGTCAAAGGCATGGTCAGCCAGGAGCACGTCCCTCCGGCGCAGGTCCTCGGGTACCCGCACTATGGCAATCATGTACCCGTTCTGCCTCCAGACGAACGTGTAGCCGGCTGACGGCGTTCTCAGGGCCGGGGCCTTGGCCACGTAGGCCAGGAGCACATTCTTCGGCCAGATGTAGGTACCGTCAAATGATGCCCCCTCAGCACCGGCGTTGTAGATAGAGCTGCCGACAATCACCCGCTCTAGGCCGTCAAACACCTTGCCCACCATTTCGGTGGTCAGGATGGCCGCATTGGTATGCTTGTAGATGTCGAGCAGGTCCGGGTGGAACTTCAGCTTGTCCCAGACCTCAGCACCCATCAGCATGGTATTCGGGTAGCGGCCTGTGAGCTTCTTTACTGCCTCCATGCCGGTGTTGATATCGCCGATAGGGTCGCTATTGGCGTAATCGCTCCACTGGCTGGTGCCGGACAGGGTAGTTGAACTCGTCCAGGCGCTGGCGTCGAATATCTTGGCGGCCAGGGCAATCTCGCGGTCCAGCATGAACTGGTCGGCGAGCCACTCGGCCCCTGCGGTCTCCAGATCCACCGCGGCATCCTGGTTTTCCACGGTCTCCCGGGGCAGCGGGAAGCTCAAGCCCTTATTCACACAGACGAACTGCGTGCTGGAGAGCTGTATGCCCCCCTCGGCGTACTTGGAGCCCGGGCCCCGGCGTTCCACGGAGTTTCGGAACCAGAAGTCCTTGGTGAACACGAAGTAGTAATCGCTCTGCTTGTCAACCGGAACCACCGGAAAGAGCTGGTCGGCGACGTAGGCCTCGTTCTTGTAGGCGATGGAGACGTTGCTAAGTGCAGCGTCTATATGGACATCGGTTGGTGTTGGCTGTGCCATTAAAACTCACCTCCTCCTCTCATCTCTCTTTTATTAGGCAGGTGCCACGTAACCGGCGCCCTGGGCCAGCAGAACCCTGCCTACGGAATCGCTGACTACGGCGTCAATGGCTACGCCAATCACGTTGTCATTGGCTGTAGCTGCAACCGCATGGCCGCTGCCATCGCAGGTGAGCCACACGCCTTCATCGACCGAATCCCCGCCCATGACCTTGGCGATGCCGCTTACACGGACCACCGCGGCCTGGTCCTCGGCGGTGGGCTTATTCTCCAGAATACCGATCAGGGCCTCCGCCGGGTCATCGGCATTGTCAGCCAGCTTCACTTTGCCATCCGTATCAAGGGTGACGATGTGGAACTGGTAACTGGACAGGCTACCGCTCGCCTTCAGGGTGATCTCTGGACCGTCAATGTTATTTGCCATTTGCTATCACCTCCTCCTTACTTCCCCGCTTCTTTCTTTTCAGCCTTCCTGCGCTCGGCCATATAGGACTTGAACAGGACCGGCTCAGTCTTGCGAAGCTCGGCCTGGGCGGCTGCCTCATCGACATGCTTCTCCGCCATGTAGGCCTTCATCTTCTTGACGAACTCATGCTCGCCGCTGTCACCGCCCTGGGCCGGCGTTCCCTGGTGAGTGAAGATGCCGGCTGCCACCAGCTTGGCATTGGTATTCTGGTAGCCTTTCAGCATCTTGGTGGCCGCCTCGGGCTTGACCTCCTCCAGCGACACCAGCTCCTCGGCCAGCTCCTCGGGCTTGCCCTCAATGGCCTTGAGCTCGGCGACCTGCTCCTTGTAATAAGCGAGCCGCCCGGTGCGCCTTTCAGCCTTCAGGTCAGTCTCGGCCTTCTGCAGCTTGACCTCAATGTCGGCAAACTTGGCCGTGGCGCCCTCGGCAAGGCCCCGGATGGCAGCCACTACCTGCTCCCCGGTGGCTCCAGCCGCTAGGGAAAGCAGCTCGAACACCGCGACCGGTATCGTACTGGCCTTCAGGGTCTTGACCGCTTCCATGGCCTGTTCATCGGTTGCCTTCTCATCCAGGCCGAGCTCTGTCAATAGCTCCTTTTTCATGCTCTCCTCCTCTCTGTTTTTACTGAAGCTCAGCTCCGCTTCGATTTCCTCGTCGCTGAGCTTCTTCTCGAACATGCCGCGAACCTTGTGTCGAACCTCTCCCCACAAGGCCCTCAGTATCCTGACGCCGGGCTTTCCCTTCATTATCTTCTCAATCGCCTCCCCGATGGCATCCAGGGAAGGCTCTATCTGCTCATAGTTCACCTCCACCCCTTCCAGACTGTACTCAATCACATGATCGGCCGGGGCAGCCTCGGTATAAACCACGGCCTCCTCCAGACCGGCCTCTTTCACGGCCGGCATCTCGGCGCCGAGCAGGGCAACTCCGGTAACCACCTTCGGGTACACGGTGCCGCCGTATT
>JAHJZX010000056.1 GCA_018826295.1 Gammaproteobacteria bacterium | reverse complement strand
GTACAGTGATATTCAGAGATCGCAGAGACTTTTCCCGTACTGCCGTGATCTCGTTAACATCGCGGCCGGTCATTGTAAGGCCGCCATTAAAATCATCAAAGCTGACCTGTCCCGTTATCACTAAAATATGGTCTTTTTGTAACAGTTGTTCGAAGTTTTCCAGCAGGTCAGGAAAAAACCGCACATCTAGCCGGGCCGATTTATCATCCAGGGTGACAATAGCCCAGCGCCGGCCTTTTTTGTTAATCATTACCCTTACCGATACCACTAAGCCGGCCACGGTGACACTTTGATCTTTGCGGGTAGGCTGCAAATCAACCAGCCGGCAATTCACATAACGTGGGATCTCAGCCAGATATCGGTTGATGGGGTGGCCGGTAAGGTACAAGCCCAGTGTTTCACGCTCGCCATCCAGCCAGACTTCATCCGGCCAGGGTTCAACTTGCTTAAATGCAGCTGCCGCGTCATCCGGCTCCGGGCTGAGTAAGCCGAATAAATCGTCCTGCCCGACGGCTTGCGCTTTGGCGTGTTGCTCGGCGGCCTTCATCGCTTCTTCCAGGCTAGCCATCAATGCCGCCCGGTGCGGGCCTAAACGGTCCATAGCTCCGGATAAAATCAGCTTTTCCATCACGCGACGATTCAACCGTTTCAGATCTACCTTGGCGCAAAAATCGAATAAATCGTTAAACTGGCCGTGTTGGTGCCGCGCTTCAATAATGGCCTCTATCGGACCTTCACCTACGCCTTTAATGGCGCCGATGCCGTAAACAATGTGACCCTGAAGGTTAACGGTAAATTTGTACAGCCCGGTGTTAACATCCGGCGGGATCAGCGTCAGCCTCATGCGTTCGCATTCATCTACCAGCGTGACAATTTTGTCGGTGTTATCCATATCGGCTGACATTACTGCCGCCATAAACTCAGCCGGAAAGTGCGCTTTCATCCACAGCGTCTGATACGACACCAGCGCATAGGCGGCAGAGTGTGACTTGTTAAAACCATAACCGGCGAATTTCTCTACCAGATCAAAGATTTTTATCGCCAGCTCAGGATCTATACCATTTTTTGCCGCACCATCCTGGAAGGTGTCGCGCTGCTTAGCCATCTCTTCCGGCTTCTTCTTACCCATCGCGCGGCGCAGCAAGTCGGCGCCACCAAGTGAGTAGCCTGACAGCACCTGGGCGATCTGCATAACCTGTTCCTGATACAGTATAATGCCGTAAGTGGGTTCCAGAATAGGTTTTAACGAGTCATGCTGCCAGGTGGCATCCGGGTAAGAGATTGCTTCGCGACCACGTTTACGGTCGATAAAGTTATCTACCATACCTGACTGCAAAGGCCCGGGCCGGAACAAGGCCACCAGAGCGATCATATCTTCAAAACAGTCGGGTTGCAGACGGCGGATCAGATCCTTCATACCGCGCGATTCCAGCTGAAATACCGCTGTGGTATCCGCTTTCATCAGCACATCGTAACTCTTACGATCGGTTAGCGGTATCTTGTTCACATCGACCAGCGGCTTGCCCTCACGCTGCAGCCGCTCATTGGCCATATTCACTGCCCACTGCAAAATGGTCAGAGTACGCAACCCCAGAAAGTCGAACTTGACCAAACCGGCGTATTCAACATCGTTTTTATCAAACTGAGTTACCGGGTTGTTGCCCTCATCGTCGCAGTACAGCGGAGAAAAGTCGGTAATTTTGGTCGGCGCTATCACCACACCACCGGCGTGTTTGCCGGCGTTACGGGTTACCCCTTCTAACTGGCGCGCCATATCAATCAGGTCTTTAACATCCTGATCCTGCTCGTACAGCTCGGGCAAACGCGGCTCTTCTTTAAAAGCCTGCTCCAGTGTCATACCTGGCGTTGGCGGTATCAGCTTTGAGATTCGATCGACAAAACCATACGGATGGCCCAGTACCCGGCCGACATCACGAATTACCGCTTTGGCCGCCATAGTTCCAAAAGTAATAATTTGCGATACCGCCTCGCGGCCATACATATCAGCAACGTGTTCTATTACTTCATCGCGCCGGTCCATGCAAAAGTCGACGTCAAAATCCGGCATCGACACCCGCTCTGGGTTTAAGAAACGCTCGAACAGCAGGTCAAATTCCAATGGATCCAGATCGGTAATTTTCAGTGCATAGGCTACCAGAGAGCCTGCGCCAGAGCCCCGCCCCGGGCCAACCGGTATATCGTTGTCTTTACTCCACTGAATAAATTCCATTACCACCAGAAAGTAACCGGGAAAGCCCATCTGGTTAATTACGTCCAGTTCAATCTGCAGGCGTTCGTCGTAGGGCGGTCTTTTATCAGCACGGACGCTGGCATCAGGAAACAGTTGCAGCAACCTGTCTTCAAGCCCTTCACGTGATTTCATTACCAGAAAATCCGCATCGGTCATGCCGCCGGTAGGGAATGCCGGTAAGAAGTATTCCCCCAAACGAATGGTCACATTACAACGTCTGGCAATTTCAACTGAGTTTTCCAGCGCTTCGGGTAAGTCAGCAAATAGCTGCTGCATTTCCTCTGCTGACTTTAAATACTGCTGATCTGAATAGTTTTTTGGCCGGCGCTTATCGTCCAGCGTATAGCCGTCGTGGATTGCCACCCGAATTTCATGGGCGGCAAAATCACCTGGTTGTAAAAATACAACCTCGTTGGTGGCAACTACCGGTAAGTCATGTTGTTCAGCCAGCATAACGGCTTGCTGAATATACAATTCTTCATCGGCACGCCCGCTACGGGTCAGTTCCAGATAAAACCGCTCTGCAAAATGTTGCTGATAAAACTGCAGCAATTGCTGCACCGTCTGCTCGTTTTGTTTCAGCAGCGCTTTACCCAGCAAGCCGTCTTTGCCGGCTGACAGCACTATTACACCTTCGGCAAATTCTGCCAGCCAGTCATGTTCAATTTGCGGTTTGCCATCAACATGACCACGTAAATAGGCTTTGGAAATCAGGTTACACAGATTTTGATAGCCGGCATTGTTAGCTGCCAGAAGCAAAATACGGCTGGCTTCACTGCCAAACAGCGGGTGTAATACGTAACAGTCAACACCAATAATTGGCTTAATACCGGCATCATGCGCAGCACTGTAAAAACGCACCAGGCCGCAAAAGTTCATTTGATCGGTCAGCGCAAGCGCAGGCATATTTTGTTTTTGCGCCGCTTTTACAATGGGTTTTACTTTGGCGACTCCGTCAATCATCGAAAAGTCGCTATGTACACGTAAATGGATAAAGGCCGGTTGACTCATAAGCCTTGTTGCTCCAGTACCAGCCGCACCGGTTTAAAGCTGCGCCTGTGTTGCGGTAACACGCCGTGTTGTGCTATCGCCGCCAGATGAAAGGCAGTCGGATATCCTTTATGGTCAGCAAAGCCAAACTGCGGGTGCGCCTGATGCAGCGCCTGCATTTCAGCATCGCGTGCGACCTTGGCAATAATAGATGCCGCACTGATCTCCGGCACCAGCGCGTCACCTTTAACCACAGCGGTCGCCGGGATGCCGAATTCAGTCGTGCGGTTGCCATCTACCAGCACCCAGTCTGGCTTAATTGTCAATGCCGCCACAGCACGGCGCATCGCCAACATAGTGGCGTGCAAAATATTTAACTGGTCAATTTCATGCGGCTCAGCCCGTCCCAATGCCCAGCATAACGCCTGCGACTTAATTTGCTCAGCCAGCTCGGCCCGGCGTTTTTCACTGAGTTTTTTCGAGTCGTTCAGACCACTAATGGGGTTAGCCGGGTCCAGGATCACGGCAGCAGTGACAACGGCACCAATCAAAGGGCCGCGGCCAACTTCGTCGACACCGCAAATCAGTTGAACATCAGGGCGTTGGTACTGCATCATCTTTAACTACCTGTAAAATAGCCTGTGCCGCTTTGGCGCTGGCATCGCATTTAATGCTCTGGTGCAAGCGGCAATACTCGGATAGCAAGGCTTCGCGTGATGTTGTTAATTGCGGCAGCATGGCGGCGACTAACGCCTGTGGCGTTACCTGCTGTTGCAACAGCTCTGGTACCATGCCGCGTCCGGCCAGTAAGTTAGGCAAACTAAAATGTGCCAGTTTCACCAACCGCTTACCAATTTGATAGGTTAACCAATTGGCACGGTAGGCCACCACCATTAAGCACTTCGCCAACATGGCTTCTAATGTTGCGGTACCAGAAGTAATAAAGGTGGCATCAGCGGCTAACAATACCTGCCGTGCCTGACCGGTAAATTGCTGAATAACTAAGTCCGGCGCTATTTGCTGTTTTAGCCGATTAAATTGTTCAGCTTTTGCAGATGTAACCATATTCGTTACAAACTGCAAGTCTGGCAGCTCCTGTTGTAATAATAATGCGGCCTGCAAAAAATCTGGCGCCAGTAATTTTATTTCATTAGTACGGCTACCGGGCATAATGGCGATTACTGTTTTGGCCGGATCTAAGCCCAGTTCAGCTTTAGCCGCGGCTTTGTCGACACAGAGCGGCATCGCATCGGCCATGGTATGACCGACAAAGGTACAGGGTACCTGATATTTATCGTAAAAGGCTTTTTCGAACGGTAACAACGACAACACCATATTGGTGGCTGCCGCAATTTTAAAAATGCGTTTATGCCGCCACGCCCAGACCGACGGGCTGACATAATGTACTGTCTTAATACCTGCCTGTTTTAACTGCAGCTCAACCGGCAGGTTAAAATCAGGCGCGTCTATACCAATAAACACATCGGGCTTATCGGCCATTAACGCAGCTAAAATTTCACGTTTTACCTGCAGCAACCGAGGCAGCCGGCCCAGCACTTCCACTATGCCCATTACTGCCAACTCTTCCATGTCAAACAGGGCGGTAAAACCCAGCGCCTGCATGCGCGGCCCGCCAATGCCATAAAACACTGCGTTAGGATGGGTGGCCTGAAGTGCAGTTATCAGATCGGCACCTAAAATATCGCCGGAGTGTTCCCCGGCGATAATGGCGATTTTAAGCGGTTCACGCAGCGGCATCAGCGCACTATGCCTCTGCTGGCGTTGGCGATAAAGTCGGTAAACAGCTTAAGCTCAGGCACTGTAGCTGCTTTATCTTCCAGCGCAGCTAAGGCTTCAGCTACAGTTTGTCCTTTGCGGTACACTTCTTTGTATGCCCGGCGGATTTCCAGCAACGCTTCGTTACTATAACCCCGCCGCTTTAAGCCTTCAGTATTAATACCTGCCGGTACGCACGGCGCACCATGCACCATCAGGTATGGTGGTACATCTTTAAGCACGATAGAGCCACCACCGCAAAAGCTGTGAGCGCCTATATGTACAAACTGATGTACGCCAGTCATGCCACCTAAAATGGCCCAGTCACCCACATGCACATGACCGGCAGCCTGAGCGCCACTGGCAAAAATGGTATGGCTGCCAATTACGCAGTCATGCGCGACATGGGTACTGTTCATAAACAGGTTATGGCTGCCAATAATGGTTTTGCCCTGATCCTGCACCGTGCCACGATGCACTGAGCAACCTTCACGAAATACGTTGTAATCACCCACAATAAGCTGGGTGGCTTCGCCTTGGTATTTTTTATCCTGACAAGCTTCACCAATACTGGCAAACTGGAAAAAATGATTACCTTTACCAATGATGCTGGGGCCTTTAATGGCGACATGCGATTCCAGCACACAGTCATCGCCTAAAACAACATCATGGCCAACGTAGCAAAATGGACCGACTTTAACATTACTACCAAGCCGGGCGCTTGCTTCAATTACTGCTGTAGGATGGATCACGTTATAGTTCTCTTCTGGCACACATCAGCTCAGCCGAGCAGACAACCTGGCCATCAACTTTTGCTTCGCCGTAAAACTTCCACATGTTGCGGCGTTCTTTTAAAAATTTCACTTCTAAAATCATAGTGTCACCAGGCACTACAGGTTTTTTAAAACGGGCATCGTCAATGGCAGCAAACAAGTACAGCTCATTCTCTGAACGCTCGGCCACAGTTTTAAAGCCCAAAATACCGGTAGCTTGTGCTAACGCTTCCAGAATCAACACCCCAGGGAAGATAGGCAGGCCAGGAAAATGGCCGGTGAAAATAGGTTCGTTGATGGTCACGTTTTTCAACGCCGTCAGGCTTTCACCCGGCGTAAAGTCCAGCACTCTATCAATAAGTAGAAACGGGTACCGGTGTGGCAATAAAGCCATAATTTCCTGAATTTGCAGGCTGTTTAATTGATTAGCCAAAGCTAGTCCTCTGTTATTTTATCGGCAGCCGGGGGGCAACCCAAAGTTGCAACCTGATGCTCCAGCTGCTTTACACGTTGATACAGTTGTTCAATCTGCCGTAGTTTTGCAGTATTTTTGCGCCACTCAACATTAGTTGTGGCCGGAAATCCTGACGAGTATACGCCTTTTTCAGCAATTGACTTGGTTATCATAGCCATACCTGTGATATTTACCCCATCACAAATGTCTATGTGGCCATTGATACATACTGCGCCGCCAATAATGCAGTAACGACCAATTTTAGTACTGCCGGCGATAACAGTACAGCCTGCAATAGCGGTATGAGCGCCAATTTGCACGTTGTGGGCGATTTGGCATTGATTATCAATAATAACGTTATTGCCAATCCGGGTATCTTCTATTGCACCCCGATCGATAGTAGTACTGGCACCTATTTCACAATCATTGCCAATCAGCACAGTGCCGGTTTGCGGAATTTTAATCCATTGTCCGCGCTCATTGGCAAAACCAAAGCCATCAGAGCCAATGACTGCGCCACTGTGCACTATGCAGCGCTCCCCCAGTTGTACGTTATGATACACACTGACATTGGCCCACAAGCGGCTGTCTTTACCAATGCGGGCACCTTGACCGACAAAGCAACCGGCACCTATCTGGACGTTATCTTCCAGCACCACACCGGCGGAAATAACCGCATTAGCAGCCACTGCTACGCCTGTACCTACGATTGCAGTGGGGTCAATAACAGCTGTGGGAGCTATAGCTATCGCTGCAGCTGGAGTTGAATCCAGCCACTGTGCAACCCGGGCAAAGGCGACATAAGGGTCTTTGACTATTAATGAACTGACGCCTGGGGGCACAAAGGGTAAATCTGCTGAGGTAATTAACACAGCGGAAGCATTGGTTAGGCTTAAAAACTTACGATACTTGCTGTTAGCTAAAAAACTAATCTGGCCGCTGCCAGCATTTTCCAGTGTGGCAACAGCAACGATGCTGCATGCAGCATCGCCTTGCAGCTGAGCATCAAGTTGCTCAGCCAAATAAGCTAAAGTACACGCCGTCATTATTTTGCTTTGCTAACCTGGGTCGCAACTGCTTCAGAGATGTCATATTCTGGTTTGGCATACACGGCAGCGCCAGAGTTTAACACCAGATCAAATTTTTCCCGCTCGGCAACAACATCAATAGCGGTTTTGATCAGGGCTAAAATTTTATTACGTTCTTCGGCCTGACGGTTACGGATTTCTTCATCCAGAGGTCGCGCCAGTTGCTCGTACTGTTGACGTTGTGTCGTCAGTGTAGTTTTTAAGCTGTCTTGCTGCTCAGTGCTCATAGTCGGGCCATCGCGGCGTAATTTTTCGATATTAAAGTTAATATCTTTTTCCAGCTTATTTACCGCTTCAACGCGCTGGGCAAATTCACTGCGAATGGTTTCCTGCAGAGCAGCAGATTGTGGGATTTTAGCCGCGACAGCCTGCACATCAACATAAGCAATTTTCATTTCTTTGGCAGCTGCGTTGCCCGCTACCAGCAAGCCAGCTAGCAATACCAGTGCACATTTTACTACTTTTGTATTTAACATCTTTTGTTCCCTATTTTTCTAATCTAGAAAGTTGTACCAATATTAAAACTGAAGTTTTCCTGCAAATCACCTTCCTGCTTTTTAATAATTTTCGCCAGGCTGAAGGTTAGCGGGCCCATAGGCGAAATCCACTGCAAAGATACACCAGCTGTAGCGCGAATCAACCCCGGATCGGCATAATCAATCAGGCCTGGTTGACGCTGGCCATTTTGTAGTTGGGTCAGGCCGGCATAACGGTCTATATCAAATTCAGTATCCCAGACATTACCGGCATCGACAAAAATGCTGGTACGCACGGAATTTCGATAATCGTCACTTAAAAATGGGGTTGGTGTAATAAGCTCCAATGTCGCCACAGCCATCGCATTACCGCCGATAGAGCGCTGAGATACCTGGTAAAGGTCATCTTCAGGTCCGGTTGGGAAGCCATTTTGGCCGCTGCCTGGTAAGCCAGGTACTGAGTCCGCACTGCGGAATATCGCATGCGGCCCGATAATACGGCTTTCAAAACCACGCAGGTTGCTACCACCCGCATTAAAGTTTTCGGTAAATGGCAGGGTAAAATCATAGCCGTCATCGCTACCATAACCATTGCCATAACCCAATTCTACCTTACTCAGGAACGACCAGCTGTGATCATTGCTCAGCGGAATATAGTTGCGCGCTTCAAATACCATTTTATAGTATTTCAAGTCAGAGTTGGGTGTGGTGGCTTTAACCGTAGCACCAAGATAATGACCAGCCGTTGGAAACAAACCGCGGTTTAACGTGCTACGCACCCAACCAGCCGACAATTCATAGTTGGTAAACTTATAGCCACCATCCGGGTTTTGCGCATCTAACAACACCGCGCGGAAATGGCGCAACTGATCATATTCCTGAATAGAATTAATCTTGTTTACTACATAATTTGCACCAAAATTCAGCCGGTTATACTCATTAATCGGATAACCGATGCTGGCCCCCGCGCCATAACGGGTATAGTTATAGGCTTCGAGGTTAGAAGAGGCGCTGCTGTAATCCAGATCGGAGTAAAACAACTGGCCGCCGAGGCTGATACCATCAAGCGTAAAATAGGGGTCGGTATAACTTAAACTCAGTGACTTCTGGTATTTATTCGTACTGAGGTTAATACCGGCACTGTTACCTGAACCAAAGAAGTTTTCCTGCTGTACGCCAACCTGAAATGACAAGCCCATATAGTTGCCATACGAAATACCGGCATTAAAGCTGCCCGACGGTTGTTCTTTAATGTTAAAGCCAACATCAACCAGATCATCGATACCGGCCACAGGCAGAGTTTCAAACTCTACTGATTCGATATAGGGCAAACGCTGAATGCGCTGCTTTGACAGTTCCAGTGCATCATTTGATAACCAGGCACCTTCCATTTGCCGAAGCTCACGGCGCACTACTTCATCTTTAGTATTGGCATTGCCCGATACGGCTATACGGCGTACATAAACACGTTTGCCGGGTTCAACACTGATGGTCAGCTCAACGTCTTTGTTGTCATCATTAATTTTCGGGATAGTACGAACTTTAGAGTTGGCATAGCCAAAACGGGCTAATAATTTTGAGATGCTTTCTTCGGTATAGGTAACCAGAGCCCCATTGTACAACTGGCCGTTTTTAATAGGTAAAACCTGGTTAATAAACTCGTCCTGGCCGATCAAATCACCGACAAACTTCACGCCGTTTATCGTATATTGCTCACCTTCTGTCACATTAAGCGTCACGTAAACCGACGTTTTGTCCGGACTTACCGACACCTGGGACGAGTCAATATTAAAACGCAGATAGCCGCGGTCCAGATAATAGCTGGTTATTTTTTCAATATCGCCCTGCAAAGTTTGCTTCTGATAACGGTCTGATGACATAAAACGCCACCAGGGTAAGTCTTGTAGCGACTCGATGTTCTTCAGTAGTTCTTCATCAGAAAATAGCTTATTGCCAACAATATTAATCTGTCTGACTGAAGCGGCGTCACCCTCTTCAAACTTAACTTTCAGATCTACCCTATTACGTGGCAGATAGGTAACGTCCATGTTTACTTCAGCCTGATATTTACCGACACCGTGATAAAATTCGACCAGACCATTCTCAATACTTTTTAATACCGTTTTATCCAGCGGCTCGCCCGTTTCAACTTTGTAACCGGACAAACTTTCCAGTAGCTGCTCTTCTTTTATATCTTTATTGCCATCAAATTCAATGGCATTAATAGTTGGCCGCTCGCGCACGCGGAAGATCACGGTATTACCGTCGCGATACACTTTAATATCATCAAAATGACCAGCGGAATACAGTGCGCGAATACTGCGCGACAAGCTGTAATCAGTTACCGTATCGCCAACGGTAAAAGGTAAGTTATTCAGCGCAGCGCCCAAAGCGACACGTTGCAGGCCTTCGACCTGTATATCCTGAACCGTAAAGGATTCTTCAGCGAGCACCGAGTTACTGCTTGTAGCAAGCAACATCGCAGCTACTAATCGTTTAATTGTCATTATTTGAACTACTTATGATTAGTTATTTACAAACGAGAAATATCGTTGAGCAGCGCAATTCCCATCAACATCAGCAGGACTAACGCCCCAAAGCGAAAACCTGTTTCCTGCGTCTTTTCAGAGACAGGTTTACCGCGTATTAGTTCCACCAGCATATACATTAAGTGGCCGCCATCCAGCACCGGTAGCGGCAGAAGATTAATCACCGCTAAGTTAACACTTATCAGTGCCAAAAACGACAGAAAAGCCACCAAACCTATACTGGCTGTGGTGCCAGCGCCCTGCGCAATGGAAATTGGTCCACTTAAATGTTTCACCGACACATCGCCGCTTAGCAGTTTGCCGATCATTGCAATACTGAGCCTAGTCAGCTGCCAGGTATGTGACAGCCCGGCACCAACTGCAGCAAAAACTCCATACTGACGGGTGTAAAGCACCCCTTCCGGCCATTCGCCCACTGCCGGTACAACACCCAGTATGCCCTGACTGAAACCGTCATCTGCACGCTGGCGGCCCGGTGTCACCTGAAGCTGCATAGTCTGGCCGCCACGGTCTATAGTAAATTGCAGCGCTTGTTCGGGTGCATTAGTTACCAGACGTTGCAATTGGCTCCAGTCACTGATGTCTTCGTCATCTATACGCAGAATGATATCGCCACTTAGCAGGCCATCGCGCTCAGCGGCCGAATCCGCTGCCACCTGCGCTATTTTTGTCTGCAGTTGTGGCCGGGCCAGTTGCAGACCCAGGCTGTCAAACACACTTTGTTTTTCCGGGTCAAACTGCCATTCAGTGGTGTTAAGTGTCACTGTAGTTTGTTCAGTGCTTAGCATATCGCGCAGTTGCAACGTAATACTGTCACGGCCGATCTGCTCAACCAGTAACAAGTTAACACTGCTGATATCTGTGGCTGTATGTTGATTTACTGCGACAATTTGCTGATTCGGCTTAAACCCGGCTTCCGCTGCTATCGACTGAGGTGCCACATTGGCTACCACCGGCCGCATGGTTTGAACGCCAAGCATGTACATCAACCAGAGTGCAAACACCGCAAAAATAAAATTTGCTGCCGGACCAGCGGCAATAATGGCCATACGCTGCCAGACCGTTTTATGATTAAACGCCAAATCTTTAAACTGAGGTAATACCGGATCGATCCGTTCATCCAGCATCCGTACATAGCCGCCCAACGGAATAGCAGCAATAACAAATTCAGTGCCCTGCTTATCGCGCCACCGTAACAAGGCTTTACCAAAACCAATTGAAAAACGTTTTACCAAAACACCATTTTTGCGGGCAACCCAGAAATGGCCAAACTCATGCACGGTAATCAGTACACCCAGGGCCACGATAAACGACAGTAAATTCCAGATTGCACCCGACATCAGGCTAATTTCCTTAAGGTATCTTGTGCGCTTTGCCGCGCCTGTTGATCAAGTGCCACTATATCATCGAGTGCGCTGGCACGAAAACCAACAAATTGTGTCAGACAAGCGCTATTCACCCGGGCGATGTCAGTAAAACGGATCTGGCCGGCAAGAAAAGCCGCCACGGCCACTTCGTTGGCAGCATTTAGCGCGGTAGTTGCGCCCTGCCCGGCGCGGCATGCCTCTATTGCCAGATACAAATTGGGGTAGCGCTCGGGCTCAGGCTCGGTAAAGGTAAAATCACGCAGTTGCTTAAAATTGAGTGGCGCTACCGGGCTGGCCATGCGTGCGGGAAACGCCAGTGCATGTGCAATAGGCGTGCGCATATCGGGCTGGCCCAGCTGGGCCAATATCGAGCCGTCGGTGTATTGCACCATAGAATGAATAATACTCTGCGGGTGGATCACAACTTCGATATCATCGGCGGCGCAATTAAATAACCAGCGCGCCTCAATAAACTCCAGGCCTTTGTTCATCATGGTGGCACTGTCGACAGAGATTTTTTGTCCCATGCTCCAGTTAGGGTGCGCAACGGCCTGAGCCGGAGTGATAGCGTCAAACTGCGCTAACGGAGTCGTCAGAAAAGGTCCGCCGCTGCCGGTAAGTAACAACTTACTTATGCCAAAATCCTGTATCCGCTGGTCATGCGTATGTTGCTGCAAAGCTGCCGGTAAGCATTGGAAAATAGCATTGTGTTCGCTGTCAATCGGCAGCAGAGTGGCGCCGTGCTGTTTAACCTTGTTGATAAACAGCTCTCCGGTCATTACCAGCGCTTCTTTATTAGCCAGCAATACGGTTTTGCCCTGCTCTACTGCCGCCAGAGTCGGCAGCAACCCTGCGGCCCCAACTATCGCCGCCATCACAATATCCGCATCCGGGTGGCCGGCAAGCTGGCACAACGCCGCATGACCGCTTAGAACCTCTGTCGTACTGCCCGCTTGTTTTAATTGAAAGCTAAGCTCAGCAGCGGCTTTTGCATCAAACATTGCCGCGTAGCGCGGTTTAAACTGCAGACATTGCGCTAACAGTTTATCCACCTGGCTGGCGGCCGTTAACGCCAGCACCTGAAAACGCTGACTATGTTGTGCTAACACCGACAGCGTACTGACACCTATAGAGCCGGTTGAACCGAGGATCACCACCTGACGCATCAATAGAAACCACCGAAAATGGCGATCAATAATGCAAACAGCGGCGCTGTTGCGGTTAAGCTGTCGATACGATCTAAAATACCACCGTGACCGGGCAAAAAGGCACCACTGTCTTTTTTACCCGCCACCCGTTTAAACATACTTTCGGTTAGGTCACCAAACACCGACAATACCGTCAGCAGAAAAGCGGCGCCGTACCAGATACCGGTTTGTGCCGGCCAACCTTGCAAAGCGGCAACCACTGTTACCACTAAGGCAACCAGCGCCAGGCCACCCAACATACCTTCAACCGTTTTGCCCGGGCTGACTTTTGGCAGTAGTTTATGTTTGCCAAACGGCTTTCCGACAATGTAGCCACCGATATCAGCAGCCCACACCAGAGCCAGTAAACAAAAAATCAGCCAGGCACCGGTAAAGCTCGAAGCCGCATAATCAACATTGCGAATAAACAACACCGCTACCCAGGCTGGGATCAACGTCAACCAGCCCATTAAGGCTTTTAACCAGTCACGGTTAGCCCATAAACGCTGGCTGCGCGGAAAACTCAGTACCAATGCCACTGCGCACAGCCACCAAAACGCACCAAGCAGCAGCAGACTACTCAGCAGAATATTCGATTCAATCGGCAATGCCGGTGTAACCGGTAACCGCCAGTACAATAGCGCCAGCAGCAGCGCTGTCAGCGCAACATAGGTCCAACGCATAGCTTTGCTGGCTAAGCCGCAAAAACCGCTCCACTCCCAGGCCCCCAATAAAAAAGCCACCGATATAAAAACAGCAAAACCCGGCAGTGGTAAAAAAAACACTGCGGCTAAAGCCAGTGGCGCCAGAAGCAGCGCCGTTATCACCCGTTGTTTAAACAATCTCGTTATCCTTTAGCAAGCGCCGCCAGCTGTCGTACTTGTTCCCCGGTACAACCAAACCGACGCTCGCGATTGACAAAAGCGGCAATAGCATCTGAAAACACTTGTTGGTCAAAATCCGGCCAGAGTGTGTCAGTAAACCAAAACTCGGCATACGCGGCCTGCCACAGCAAAAAATTACTGATGCGTAAATCGCCACCGGTACGGATCAACAAATCCAGCTCAGGTTGATCGTGCATCTGGATCTGCTGTGCCAGCAATTCTTCAGTTATCTGCTCTGGTGCTAAGCTGCCGGCCTGTACTTGTTTAGCCAGCGCCTGAGCCGCGTGGGTAATGTCCCAGCGACCGCCATAGTTAGCCGCTATATTCAGCGTTAAGGCTGTATTGTTGGCCGTCAGTTGTTCAGCTTTGGCAATATTGGCTTTTAGTTTATCGCTGAACGCCGTCAGATCACCGACGACTTTTAACCGCACATTATGTTTGTGTAAGGTTTTCACTTCAGTTTGCAGCACCATTAAAAACAGCTGCATCAGTGTTGATACTTCATCTTCAGGCCGCCGCCAGTTTTCACTGCTAAAAGCAAACAGGGTTAACGACGGTATTCCAAGTTCGCGGCATAAACTCACGCTGCGACGCACGGCTTCAACGCCCTTTTTATGCCCCCACACCCGCGGTTTGCCCTGCCGCTGCGCCCAACGGCCGTTGCCATCCATTATTATTGCCACATGCTGCGGCAAGCTTTGCGGTTTAAGCTGCGTCTGTGCAGTCATAGGTGCGACCTGTCCTTAACCTTTTACATCAGTCTGAAGCTGATTCTGTACCACTAAAACATTACAACCAAATAGAAAAAAGCGCCGTAAAGCCAAAGCGTCACGACGCTGCTAAGGTAACAGAAGTCTGAGTTAGACTTCCATTAATTCCTTTTCTTTGTCTGCCAGTACTTCGTCAATTTTTTTCACGAAACTGTCAGTGATTTTCTGAATTTCATCTACGGCACGGCGTTCGTCATCTTCGCTGATGGCTTTATCTTTTTGCAGTGCTTTTAAATCTGCATTGGCATCACGGCGAATATTACGCACCGCTACCCGGCCGTTTTCTGCTTCGCCACGTACCAGTTTTACCAGACTTTTACGGCGTTCTTCAGTCAGTGCTGGTAATGGTACGCGAATTACCGTACCGGCAGACATTGGGTTTAAACCCAAATCGGACGCCATTATGGCTTTTTCTACCGCCGCCGCCATGCTTTTATCAAACACGGTAATAGCTAAAGTACGGGCATCGTCGATAGACACATTAGCAACCTGACGCAGAGGCGTATCAGTGCCATAGTAAGAAACAGAAATGCCATCTAACAAGCTGGGGTGTGCACGGCCTGTACGCACCTTAGTTAATTGTACTTTAAGTGCATCAACGCTTTTTTCCATCCGCACTTTACTGTCTGTAATAATGTCGTTAATCACGATCGATATCCTTTTTTATTCATTGCCTGGCTGCAACACAGCCGCACCAAGACCGGCTAGTTTACTGTAAATTTTCCGCGTGGTCGATGACTGTACCTTCCTGCTCGCCCATGATCACCCGCTTTAACGCGCCTGGCGTGTTCATATTAAACACCCGAATTTGCAGGTTATGGTCTCTTGCCAGCGTAAAGGCAGCTAAATCCATCACTTTCAGTTCTTTATCTAACACTTCATTATAGGTAAGTTGGTTATATAAAGTGGCGCTTGGATCTTTAACCGGATCAGCAGAAAACACGCCATCTACTTTAGTGGCTTTTAATACCGCATCGGCTTCAATTTCAATGCCGCGCAAGCAGGCAGCAGAATCGGTGGTAAAAAACGGGTTACCGGTACCGGCAGAAAAAATCACAACCCGGCCTGATTTTAATAAACTGATGGCTTCAGCCCAGCTGTAGTTGTCACAGACGCCGTTTAACGGAATGGCGCTCATCATGCGGGCATTAACATAAGCACGGTGCAGCGCATCGCGCATTGCCAGGCCATTCATTACGGTGGCCAGCATACCCATGTGGTCGCCAACAACGCGGTTCATACCAGCCTTCGCCAGGCCTTCACCGCGGAAAATATTACCCCCACCAATAACGATACCAACCTGGACGCCAAGCTCTACCAGCTCTTTAATTTCTTGCGCCATCCGGTCCAGCACTTTGGGGTCGATACCAAAGCCTTCGTCGCCCATCAGCGCTTCGCCACTGAGTTTTAATAAGATCCTGCGGTAGGTAGGTTTTGGATTTATGCTCATGACTTCCTCATCGTGCCGGGGTGAAATTAGATTATTGCGGGTAAAAAAAACCGCGATTTAAGTCTTGTCAGACTCAAAGTCGCGGTTATTTTAGCGGGTTTTGCCCAAAGGCAGAAGAATAAATTACTTCTTAGCTGCTGCGATTTGTGCAGCAACTTCTGCAGCGAAGTCTTCTTCTTTCTTTTCGATACCTTCACCCACTTCTAAACGGATGAAAGATACGGCTTTAGCGCTGTGTTGCTTCAGGAAATCACCCGTCGTAACTGACGGATCTTTCACGAATGGTTGACCAGTTAAGCTCACTTCGCCAGTGAACTTAGTCATACGGCCAGCAACCATTTTTTCAGCGATTTCTTGTGGCTTACCAGAGTTAACCGCAATGTCTACCTGAATTTGACGCTCGCGCTCTACCACTTCAGCAGACACGTCTTCCGGGTTAACATAACCTGGGTTGTTAGCAGCAACGTGCATAGCAACGTCTTTAGCGATATCTTCGTTACCGCCTTCCAGCACGGCTAATACACCGATACGGCCAGAGTGTACGTAAGAACCGATTACGCCACCTTCAACTACCGCAGCGCGACGTACGTTGATGTTTTCACCGATTTTAGCCACTAAAGTAGCGCGGGTATCTTCAACAGAAGTACCGTTTAAATCAGCAGCTAAAATAGCTTCGGCAGTGAACAGCTTGTTGGCGTGAGCTAAATCTGCAACAGCGTTAGCGAAAGCCAGGAAGCTGGCGTCACGGGCAACGAAATCTGTTTCGCAGTTAAACTCGATAGCAATACCGTAACCGTTTGCTACGCGAGTAATAATAGTACCTTCAGCGGCGATACGGCCTGCTTTCTTGGCAGCTTTGGCCAGACCACTTTTACGCATGGCGTCGATCGCAGCTTCAATATCACCTGCAGTCTCTTCCAGTGCTTTTTTACAATCCATCATGCCAGCGCCAGTGCGCTCGCGAAGTTCTTTTACTAAAGCGGCAGTTACAGCCATGGGAGCTTCCTCGTATTAATTCTGGTTAGACAAACAGGGGCCTTGGCCCCTGTCGCAATTCTGTACAATATAGCGCCAGCTTAGCCTGCGCCAATGACAGAAAAATTACTCTGCTTCAACAACGAAGGCTTCAGCTTCTGCCTGTACTTCGATGTTTTTGTCACGACCTTCCAGGATAGCCTGACCAACAGCACCCAGGTATAACTGAATAGCGCGGATCGCGTCATCGTTACCTGGAATTACATAGTCAACGCCTTTTGGATCAGAGTTGGTATCAACGATAGATACAACCGGAATACCCAGGTTGTTAGCTTCTTTGATCGCAATGTGCTCATGGTCAGCGTCGATTACGAACAGCACGTCTGGCAAGCCGCCCATATCTTTAATACCGCCTAAGCTCTTTTCCAGCTTGTCCATTTCACGGGTACGGTCTAAAGCTTCTTTTTTGGTCAGCTTGTCGAAAGTACCGTCCTGGCTCTGTGCTTCCAGATCTTTTAAACGCTTGATTGACTGACGTACTGTTTTCCAGTTAGTCAGCATACCGCCTAACCAGCGGTGGTTTACATAGAATTGGTCAGACTTAACTGCAGCTTCTTTGATCGCTTCAGAGGCAGCACGCTTAGTACCAACGAACAGGATTTTGCCCTTTTTCGCAGCTACTAGCTGAATGAATGCCAGTGCATCGTTCATCATAGGAACAGTTTGTTCCAGGTTGATGGTACG
>JAHJZX010000055.1 GCA_018826295.1 Gammaproteobacteria bacterium | reverse complement strand
TTGCGTAGTTTTCGTCGTTTGCGACTAGTTTTTTGCGGTTTTTTTACGAGGCCTACCGCACCTCGGCATGCACCTAAGAGTTCGTGAATCCCGTCGAATCCAGAATCAGCCCCGAATTCTGTGGTGTTACACTTACACTTTCAGTGTTTGGCTATTGTACGCAGCTGCATGCTGTTACACAAGCGGGCTTTGTAGCTTTGCCAATTTTTAACGACATAACCTTAGATGGGGTTAGGTCGAAAAAGTTTCAAGGCCGGTTTAACGTTTAGAATGCTTCATCATGCGTTCTTTTTCGCGCGACCAGTCCCGGTCTTTAATATCGTCACGCTTATCAAAGGTCTTTTTACCTTTGGCTAAATGAAACTCCAGCTTAACCCAGCAGGCTTTCCAATACATAGCCGTAGCGACCAGGGTAAAACCTTCGCGTTCTTTCAAGCCAAGCAACTTATCCAGTTCACGCTTATGTAACAGTAGTTTGCGGCTACGCTCTGGGTCACATATTACATGGCTGGATGCACTATTTAACGGTTGAATTTGTGCGCCAAGCAAAAAGGCTTCGCCATTGTGCAAGATGACATAAGAGTCAGACAGGTTTACTTTACCTTCGCGGATACTCTTCAGTTCCCAGCCCTGCAGCGCCATACCTGCTTCGTAGCGGTCTTCCAGAAAGTACTCATGCCGAGCTTTGCGGTTTTGCGCTATGGTACCGTTTTTGTTTTTACTAGCTTGTTTTTTACTCATAATTTGATCGTTGTCGCAGCTCTGTTTTAGTGGTCAGCGGTGGCTCAAGCCTTGTTGCAGCGCGTTATTCTGTTACAATCGGCGGCGGATTTAAGGGGGAGAGAGTATGCCACAAATTGAGCGCAGTGCGCTGGTTTTTTACAGTGCACAGCAGATGTTTGACTTAGTCAATGCTGTACCTGACTACCCGCAATTTCTGCCTGGTTGTAACTCTGCCCGTATTGTCAGCCAGTCTGAAACAGAGATGGTGGCATCGCTTAACGTTTCCAAGGCTGGTATTGGCCATAGTTTTACCACCCGCAATACGCTGTATCCAAATCAGCGTATTGTAATGCAGCTGGTTGATGGCCCTTTTAAACAGTTACAGGGCGGCTGGGAGTTTCAGCCACTGAGCGATACTGCCTGTAAAGTGATCCTGAAACTGGATTTTGAATTTTCCAATAAACTTGTGCAGTTTGCTTTTGGTAAAATTTTCGCCGAGCTAACCACATCTATGGTAAGTGCCTTTACACAGCGTGCTAAGCAAGTTTACGGGGTAAACAATGGCTGATCAGATCACGGTAGAAGTTGCCTATGCTAAACCTGAACGGCAAAGCCTGTTAACGCTGGCAATAGCCGCACACAGTACTGTCGAGCAGGCTATCAATGCCTCGGGTATTTTACAGCAGTTTAGCGAGATTGATTTAACGCAGCAAAAGGTTGGCATCTGGAGCCGGCCGGTTAAATTACAGGACGAAGTAAAGCAGGGCGATCGGATAGAAATTTACCGGTCACTTATTGCTGATCCAAAAGATTTACGCCGTCGTCGGGCAGAAAAAGCCAAAGAAGAAGGCCGGGCAGATAAAGTGACCGGCGGCCGGGTACACGAAGTAAAAACTGCGCAATAAATAAAACCAGCCGCGGCTGGTTTTATTTATTGCTAAACAGCAAAAGCCGCTAAGGGTTAGATATCCAGCGGGGTGTTAAAGTTGTCTGATTTTGCAAAGTCGCCTTTAATGTCGGCAAGCTTATCGTCTTTAAATTCGACAATCAGCTGTTTCTCAAAATCATTGCCGCGGCCACCTTTAAGGGCATAAAAATAATGCCAGGTATCGTCATCAAAAGCATTTTTTGCTACCGGGCTGCCCAGCACATATTTTACCTGCTCTTTAGTCATGGCTATGCGCAGTTTGTCTATGTCTTTCTGCTCCAGGAAGTTACCCTGAGGAATATCAATACGATAAACCCAGCTACTACAAGCACTGACGCTGGCCAGAGCCAATATAACGATTAAATTTTGAATTACTGCTTTCATTTAAACTGTCTGCTTTATCTGAATTACGCCATCATACCCTATGACGGCTCTGCTGAAAAATCTTCTTTCAGACTGCCTTGGCGCATAAAAGTTCGCGCGCGTTGGCCAGAGCACTGGCACTGATATTCTCGCCAGCCAGTAAGCGGGCAATTTCACTGATGCGTTGTTCATCATCTAACTGGCGCATGCGGGTTTCGGTTGCCATGCCATCAGTATATTTTTCGACAAACAATTGCTGATGTCCCTGGCTGGCAACCTGTGGCAGGTGGGTAACACAAATAATCTGCGTTGTTTCGCCCAGTTGCCGCAACATACGTCCGACGCCTGCTGCGACCGGGCCGCTAATACCAACATCAACTTCATCAAAAATGAGCGTGGGTGTTGTCACTTTATCTGCCAGGATCACCTGAATGGCCAGGCTGATACGGGATAACTCACCGCCTGAGGCGACTTTATGCAACGCCTGCAATGGTTGCCCCGGATTGGTTGAGACCTGAAATTCAATAACATCTATGCCACAGGCACTGGCCTGTTCGGCGTTTAATTTCTTTAACACTATGTCAAAGCGGGCATTTACCATACTAAGTTCATGCATACTGCTGCTTATTTTGTCGCTTAACAGCAATGCAGCCTGCTGACGTTGCTGGCTTAGCTGGTCAGCCTGTACCATGTATTCCTGTTCGGCTTGTTGAATTTCCTGGCACAGTTGCAGTAGTCGTTTGTCGTTGCCGGTTAACGCCGACAGTTGCTCAGATAGCTGTTGATGTAACGCCGGTAAATCGGTGTAAGCCACCTGATGTTTGCGTGCCAGATTAAGCCATTGGCTCAAACGTTCATCTATCTGCGCCAACCGCTGTGGGTCCAGTTCAACTTTATCAGCATACCGCCGTAATTCGCGGCTGGCTTCTTCGGTTTGTACCAGGGCGTCATGCAGCATCTGGGTAATATTGTGCAGGTTTGAGTCCAGATTACTCAGCTGATCGACCAGCGCGGTGGCAGCTGACAGGGCCTGATAAATGTTTTGCTGCTCATCATCATACAATAGTTGCAGGCATTGCTGGCTTTGGCTAAGTAGGGTATTGCCGTGGCTTAAGCGGCTGTGTTCGGCTTCCAGTTGCGGATATTCATCTTCCTGCGGCGCAAAGGTGTCCAGTTCGGCAACCTGATATTCAAGTAACTGGCGCTGCGCATCTCGCTGTTGTTGTGACTGTTCAAGTTCGGCGTATTCTTTTTTCAGCTGTTGCCAGCCACGCCATGCCTGCCGGGTGGCATCTTGCGTTAAGGCATTTACGGCAAAGGCATCGAGTAATTGCCGTTGATAGTCAGCTTTTAGCAGCAATTGATGTGCATGCTGACCATGAATGCTAAGCAGATGCTGTCCCAGGGCCTTTAATTGTTGTGCCGGTACCTGTACGCCGTTAATAAAACCGCGGGACCGTCCTTCGCTGCTTACAACCCGGCGCACAATGCATTCGTGTCCCATAACCAGGTCTTGCTCTGTCAGCCATTGCTGAGCCAGCGGTAACGCGCTGATGTCGAAACTGGCAACGATATCGGCTTTGTCTGAACCTGGCCGCACGACACTGGCATCGGCGCGCTCGCCCAGGCACAGCGATAGAGCGTCTATCGCAATAGATTTACCGGCACCGGTTTCGCCGGTAATGGTTGACATACCACTGGCCCAGTCAATTTCCAGTGCGCGGACTATGGCAAAATTACTGATATGCAGATGACACAGCATGCGATGCTCCAAGCCTGATTAAAAGTTACTGTTAAAAATAACAGTGTTTATATATACAGTAACTTTATACAGGAATTGTGCAACTGGCAAGCGGCTGCTTAATAAAGTTTGCTGCCCCAGCCCAGCTTGTTGCGTAACACATGAAAATAGCTGTATCCCGGTGGGTGCACCAGCCGCAGAGGCGTGGGATGCTTTCGTATATATACGTCATCGCCTGGCATAACGGCAAGAATGACATGACTGTCGCAGCTTATTTGCAGATGCGCATCGTTAGTGCTGGCAACTTTAAGGCGGATTTCACTGCTACCAGACACCACCAATGGCCGGCTGCTTAGAGTGTGCGGAAACATGGGTACCAGAGTGACAGCATCTAAATCGGGCGTCAGTATAGGCCCGCCGCCTGACAGTGAATACGCGGTAGAGCCGGTAGGTGTGCTGATGATCAGACCATCAGATCGCTGGCTGTAGACAAACTCATCATTGATATAGGCTTCAAATTCAATCATGTGCGCTACTTTGTCAGCATGCAATACCGCCTCATTGACCGCACTGTTACTGCTTTTAACGGTGCCGTGACGATGTACGGCCACCTCAAGCAAATTTCGCTTTTCTGTAACAAAATTACCCGCCAGAACTTCGCTTAATGGCTGGGCAAAGGTTTCCGGTGCCAGGTCTGTCAGAAAGCCCAGATTGCCGCGATTAACACCCAGCACAGCGACGTCAAAGCGCGATAATACCCTGGCCGCGCCAAGCATATTGCCATCGCCGCCGACTACTATGGCCAAATCACAATTTTTGCCCAGTTCGACTAAATCCAGTACCTCAACGCCGGCGATATTTAATGACTGCGCGACCTGCTCTTCGACATAGACTTTTAGCCCCTGCTGCTGTAAAAACTGATACAGACTTAACAAGGTTGCATTGGCACCCTGATGATGCGGTTTACCAATTAGGCCTACGGTAGTAAAAGCATGTTGCATAAGCAATTTCCTATAACAGCGTGCCTGCAGTATAGCGTTAGGCTACCTCAGACACTAGCGTGTATTGCTTGAATTATGCCCATGCCCACCCCATATAGAAGCCCAAGACTGAACTGAGTGCGGCGCATGACAATAACCCTAAGCAGACCCGAGCTGATTTTAAAACTGATAGTAGAGCAGTATTTGCTGGATGGGCAGCCGGTATCGTCTAAAGCGCTGGCAGATAATGCGCAATTGGCGGTCAGTTCGGCGACGGTGCGCAATACCATGATGCAGTTGGAACAACAGGGTTTTATTCGTTCACCACATACTTCGGCCGGGCGGATACCTACTACAACCGGTATGCGGTTGTTTATTGATAAAATGCTGCAGCTGCAGCCGCTGACGACACTGTGGGCCAGCGAATTGCAGCGCAAGCTAACACCACAATTACCCGTGTCGTTGCTATGTCAGCAGGCCGGTCAGTTACTCACCAACCTCACCGGCTTTGTCGCCATTATCAGTGCGCCCAAAGCGGGTGGCCGGATGGTTCGGCAAATTGATTTAGTGCGTCTGGCCAGTGACAGGTTGTTGTTGGTGGTGATAGATGAAGACGGCGACATTCTGCATCGGGTGCTGCATTGTGAAACGGCAATAGATAATAATATCCTGAGCAAGGTACTGTGCCTGCTAAATGCTGCGCTCGGTGGTGGTGGCCAGTGGCAGGATGGTATAGCCCGGTTGGGCAGCATAGTGCGCGGTGAAAGCGGCGTGTGCCAGCAGTTGCTGCAAAAAGTGCTGGGCCAGCTCAGTTTAGATGAATTGCAGCAACATCAGCCATTAATTTTTGGTCAGCATCAATTATTACTGACCCCTGAATACCAGCAAAATACTGCGCTGCAACACGTCATGCAAATGCTGGAGCAACCGGAAGGACTGGTGCGTTTGTTACACAATATTACCCAGGACGATACGCCTAAGCTGTTGCTGGGTAAGGAATCTGGCTATGTTGAACTGGCCAATGTCAGCTTGATTGCTCAGCGCTATCAGGCTCAGCCAGCCCGTTTTATTGCCTTGCTTGGGCCAAGGCGAATGAACTATGCCCGGCTCATTCCTCTGGTGGAAGCCTGTGCCCGCCAATTAAATTTAAACTTGAATCGGCGCTAAGTATCCCCATAATACACCTGTTTAATTTCGGAGTAGTGACACATGACTGAGCAACAACAGCCAACAGATAACACGACTGAACATACTCAGCAGCCAGCAAATGACACGGCTGATACCGTGGAACTGTCTGGTGAGGAAAGTATTATCAGTAAGCTGGAAACTGAGCTGGCACAAACCAAGGCTCAACTGGCTGAGCAACATGATTTAATGCTGCGTATTAAGGCGGAGTCAGACAATATTCGTCGCCGCGCCAGTATGGATGTAGAAAAGGCGCATAAGTTTGCGCTGGAAAAGTTTTCCGCAGACCTGCTGCCGGTGGTAGACAATCTGGAGCGGGCACTGGCGTTTATCAACCGCGAGGATGAAGCGTTAAAAGGTGTGGTTGAAGGTGTAGAGCTTACCGTTAAGAGCTTTCTGGATACCGTCGCGAAGTACGGCGTAAACCAGATCGATCCACAGGGCCAGCCGTTTAACCCGGAGCTGCACCAGGCTATGAGCATTCAGCCTTCTGCTGATGTTGCACCGAATACCGTTACTTTTGTAATGCAAAAAGGCTATGAGCTAAATGGCCGACTGTTGCGCCCGGCGATGGTGGGTGTATCTAAAGCGCCAGAATAAGCTTTAATTTCACAGAGATAAAAAAACACCCGGCCTTTGCCGGGTGTTTTTTTGCTGCAGCTAGCTGCAGATAATAGCGGCTTACTGCGGTGCCGAAACCGCCGGTGCTGTAAAGCCGGCGGCAATAACATCGTGGTGCTGCGGTAACAACTGCGAAATACTAACCAGCTGTATGCCTTGCTGTTGCAACTTAGGCAGTTGTTGACGCAAAAAACTATAGGTTTCCGGGTACGGATGCGCAATGGCGATAGCGCTGTTGCGCTTACGGGCAATACGCAGCAAGGTTTCAAACTGTCTGGCAATGGCTGCTTCGTTCTGATCGTTATCCAAAAACACTTGCCGGCTTAAGTTTGTCACACCGTACTGGCGGGCGTATTTTCCGGCCTGGCTTTTTGCTGTGGTCAGGCTGTCTACAAAAAACAAATGTCGCTTGCGCAAATACTCCATGGTCCAGGCCATTGGTTCCGCCAACTCTGTGTAGTGGCTGCCCATATGGTTATTTATCCCAATAGCATAGGGAATGTCGGCCAGAGCGGCTTGCAGCGTTTGTTGTACTTGCTGCTTACTCATTTCCCCGGTCAGGGCGCCTGGGCCTGGCGCTTTGCCGTTACTTGCCTGCATTGGCATATGCAGCATGATATCTTTTTGCTGCATAAAAGCATGTTTTGCCGCTTTATTGCCATAAGGCGTGTGTGGCAGTACCGCAAAAGTTAACGGAAACGGCAGATCTATCAGTTTTAGATCGGCTTTCTGATAGCCGATATCATCAATGATGATGGCAATTTTCGGTGTGTCAGCAAAGCTTGAGCTGGCAAAGCTCAGCAGGCAAATTGCTAAAGCAGTAAATAGTCGCACGATATTATTATTCTCAGTTGCGTCCGGCGCTTGTGTTGAAATCCATTGTCATCAGTATAAGTGCAAGCCTTGGTGATGGCATTATGTTTTTTATCTTGGTTTGTTTAACCATTGCAAAGGGTTAACCGCTTCGCCTTTATTGCGTATTTCAAAATACAAGCCGGCACTGGCCTGGCCGCCACTCATGCCGGCCAATGCAATGCCTTCGCCGGCGCTGATGCGGGCACCAGGTTGTTTTAGCAGGTTCTGGTTGTGGCCATACAAACTCATGTAGCCATTGCCATGATCCAGCACTATCACCCAGCCATAGCCTTTTAGCCAGTCGGCATAAATGACCTGGCCGTCGGCAATGGCATGCACCGTTGCGCCTTCACTGCTTTGGATCAGAATACCACGCGATGACATACCGCCCTGGCGGCTTTCACCAAATCGTTGAAGTAAAGTACCTTTAAGCGGCCAATTTAACGTGCCTTTTTGGCCACTCAGGCCTGCCAATTCGAGACTTTGTTGTGCCCGTTTACGCAGCTCTTCCAGCGTGGCCTGCAAGCTGGCTTCGTTTTGGCGCAAATAATCCAACTGGCGGCCTTGTTGCGTTAAGGTTGTTTGCAACGCTGCTAACGCTTGCTGTTGGCTGGCTTTAGCACTCTGCAGTTGTTGCTGCTGCTGTTGCAAGGTACGCAACGTATCGGCAAGTTGTTGTTGTTTCTCGGCAAGTTCTGCCAGCACCTGTTGCAGTTCGGCGATGGTTTGGTTGAGTTGCTTAAGCTGCGCCAAACGGGCGCTGTTGAAATACTGATAATAACTTAACACCCGCTCCAGTTTGCCGGCATCTTGTTGATTTAACAGCATGCGGCTGTAGTCGTGCTGGCCCAGACTGTAGGCACTTTTCAACTGCGAAGCCAATAACTGCTGCTGCTGAGCCAAGCGTAGCTGCAGCTCGGTTTTTTGCTGAATTAGCTTTTGCTCTTGCCCGGCCAATTGCTGCCGTTGCTGCTCGGTGCTGTGTACCGCTGCTGAGGCTTTGGCCAGGGCGCGATCGGACTGCTGCAATTGCTGCTCGGCTTGTTCCAGTTGTTGCTGCTGTTGTTTTAGCTGACGCTCTGTTAGCTGAATTTGCTGTTGCAGCTTGGCCAGTTCCTGTTCTTGTTGCTGCTGCGCCAGCGCCGGGCTAAGCGCCATTGCAGCCAGCAGGCTACAGCACAGCAGTGAAAACAAACGAGCAGGCATTATTTGGGCTGCAACAGTATTTTACCGGTCATTTCTTCCGGAATAGCTAAGCCCATCAGGTGCAGCATAGTCGGCGCTATATCGCTTAAAATGCCGCCCTCAGTTACCGTCGCGTCGCGGCCGACATATATCAAGGGTACCGGGCCACTGGTATGAGCCGTGTGCGCCTGACCTGAGTCGGTATCCAGCATCATTTCGGCATTGCCATGATCGGCGGTGATAAGACATTCGCCACCCACTTCCCGCAATGCAGCTACCACCCGGCCAATACAGCTGTCAACAGCCTCAACCGCTTTGATTGCTGCCGACATTACACCGGTATGGCCAACCATATCGCCGTTCGGGTAATTGCAAATAATCACATCAAAATCACCGCTGTGAATGGCGCCAACCAGCTGGTCTGTTAACTCGGCAGAGCTCATTTCCGGTTGCAAATCATAGGTAGCCACCTTAGGTGAGTCGATTAAAATGCGCTGCTCGCCGTCGAATAAGTCTTCGCGGCCACCACTGAAGAAAAACGTAACATGAGCGTATTTTTCGGTTTCGGAAATCCGTAACTGGGTTTTGCCGAGTTTGGCTAACCATTCACCCAGCACATTGTTCAGGCTTTGTGGCGGGTAAGCACACTGAGCTTTTATATCGGCGGCATATTCGGTAAGCATTACAAAGCTGCCAAGAGCAGGGCGGTGCTGGCGGTTAAAACCGCTAAAGTTGTCATCGGTAAAGGCCCGGCTAAACTGGCGGGCCCGGTCGGCACGAAAATTCATAAAGATTAACGCATCGCCATCCTGCATCTGCACTGGGCTGGCGCCAGCAGGTACTATAGCCGTGGCTTTAACAAACTCATCATTTTCGTCGCGTTGATAGGCCATTTCTAGCGCCTGCAGCGCAGTGTCGGCATGAAACTCAGCTTTGCCTTGGGTTAACAGGTCATAGGCCTGTTGCACTCTGTCCCAACGTTTATCACGGTCCATTGCATAGTAGCGGCCAATAACTGAGGCAATTTGCCCACTGCCGGTACGGGCAAAATGCGCCTGAATTTTTTCCAGTGAGGCTTTGGCGCTGCGCGGTGGCGTGTCACGGCCATCCAAAAATGCATGCAGGTAAATCGGGCCTGCGCCTTCACGCTCGGCTAACTCAATCATCGCCAGTAAATGGTCTTCATGGCTGTGTACGCCACCTGGCGACAACAAGCCCATCAGGTGCACCGCTTTTCCGTGCTGTTTGGCTTGCTGTACCGCACCCTGCAGTACAGGGTTAGTATAAAAATCGCCGTCACTAATCGCCTTGGTAATGCGGGTAAAATCCTGATACACCACGCGGCCGGAGCCAAGGTTTACATGGCCAACCTCAGAGTTACCCATCTGGCCATCTGGCAACCCCACATCCAGGCCCGAGCCTGAAATTAAACTGTGTGGGTAGTCGCGCCACAGGCTATCCATGATTGGGGTATTGGCCTGCGCAATGGCATTATTACTGCTTTCTTCACGATAGCCCCAGCCATCAAGAATTAATAACACCAAAGGTTTTTTGCGACTGCTCATGAGAACTCCATATCAGAATAAAAGAAGGCGAAAACGGCGACTATCTTACCGCAATTTGTACAATTCTCCAGCCCTGAACAATATTCGCCTGCCATTACAATGCTGCTTTTAGCCATTAAACTGAGTATACTCTGCGCTGGTTTTTACTTCGATAATAAGCAGAGACGCTATGCAGCAGTACATTGAGTTTTTCAGTAATCATCCTATTTTAAGCGCTATTTGGGTGGTGTTGTTTATCATGCTGATTGCCAGCTGGATAAAATCACTATTTTCCGCGGTAAAACAAATTACCCCAACTGAGCTTACGCTACAGGTTAACCGGCACAATGCCCAGGTCGTCGATATTCGCGCCGAAGGTGACTATAACAAAGGCCACATTACGGCGGCGCGTAACATCAGCCTGGCAGATATTGAAAAACAACAGCTGGCAGGGCTTGAAAAACACAAAGCTGAGCCCATTATTCTGGTATGCCAGGCTGGTATTAATGCACAAAAAGCTGCGGCCAGTTTGTTAAAGCAAGGCTTTACCACTGTATCAGTGTTACAGGGCGGCATGGGCAGCTGGACCGGCGCCAGTTTGCCGGTAGTGAAATCGAAGAGGTAATGATGTCGCATGTGACTATTTACACCAAAGCGTATTGTCCTTATTGTGTTCGCGCCAAATCCGTACTGGATAATAAAGGCGTCAGCTATCAGGAAATCCGTATTGATGAGCAGCCAGAGCTGCGCCCCGAGATGATCGAGCGTGCCGGTGGCAGAACCACAGTGCCACAAATTTTTATTGGTGAGCGCCACATAGGTGGATGTGATGACATGCTGGCGTTAGATGTCAGCGGGAAACTCGATCCGTTATTAAATTCATAATTTTATTACAGGTATTATCATGGCCGAACAACAAGCAAACGGCGTTGCAACTGAGCAGCAAGGTGTACAATTCGCAATTCAGCGTATTTTTGTTAAAGATATTTCGTTTGAAGCGCCAAATGCGCCTGCTATTTTCCGCAAAGAATGGAAGCCGGAAGTGAAGCTGGATTTAGACACCCGCAGCGAAAAACTGGAAGACAATACGTTTCAGGTGGTGTTGTCACTAACGGTTACCACTACTGTTGAAAACGAAGTAGCCTTTCTTTGTGAAGTGCAACAAGCCGGTATCTTCTCTATTGGTCAATTAGAAGATGCGCAAATGGCACATATGTTGGCATCATTTTGCCCTAACGTACTGTTTCCGTATGCACGTGAAGCCGTGTCAAACCTGGTTAACCGTGGTACCTTCCCACAACTGAACCTGGCGCCGGTAAACTTTGATGCGCTGTTTGCACAATATGTGCAGCGCCGTCAGACCGAAGCTCAAGCTGTTAAAGCAGACGCTTAACGCATGCAAGCTGCCGCGATAGCAGTACTGGGGGCAGGGTCTTATGGCACTGCCCTGGCTATTTGCCTGGCACGTAATGGTAATAGCATTACGCTGTGGGGCCGCAATAAGCAAGATATGGCTGATATGGCCCGGCAACGGCTGAATCAAAAATACCTGCCGAATATCACACTGCCTGAGACATTGCAGCTGACCGCTGATTTAGCCGCAGCGGTGGCCAGTAGCAGGGATATCTTGCTGGTCGTTCCCAGCCATGCTTTTGCCGAAACGCTGCAACAAATTAAGCCTTTTTTGCGTGCCGACGCCCGTGTTGCCTGGGCAACCAAAGGGCTGGAGCCAGAGACTGGCCGACTGTTGCAGGATGTCGCGCATGATATCCTCGGCGACAAGGTATCATTAGCGGTGTTTTCCGGCCCGACTTTTGCCAAGGAAATGGCCATGGGGATGCCAACAGCCATTTCACTTAGCTCTACCGACAACGCCTTTATTCAGGAATTGTCAGACTTACTGCATTGTGCCAAAAGTTTTCGCGTTTATACCAACCCCGATTTTATCGGTGTGCAACTTGGTGGTGCGGTAAAAAATGTTATTGCTATCGGTGCCGGCATGGCCGATGGTATTGGATTTGGTGCCAATGCACGTACCGCATTGATCACTCGCGGCCTGACAGAAATGTGCCGGCTGGGCTGTGCCTTGGGTGCCAAAAAAGACACCTTTATGGGCATGGCAGGGCTGGGTGACTTGGTGTTAACCTGTACCGATAACCAGTCGCGCAATCGGCGTTTTGGTTTACTGCTGGGGCAGGGCACCGCAGTTGACGAGGCCATGGCGCAAATTGGACAGGTGGTAGAAGGCTACCGTAACGCCCGCGAAGTATATAATCTGGCGCAACGAGTGGGGGTAGAAATGCCGATCACGGAGCAAATATACCAGGTGTTGTATCAAAACAAAGACGTTAAGTTGGCGGCAGTAGATTTGCTGGGCCGCGAGAAACGTGACGAAGTCAGTTAAATTAATTTAGCACCTTGCGCACCAGGCGGTTCTCTTTTGCCAGCACCGCCGGTATGTCTGATGCAGGAATAGCTTTGCTAAATAAATGGCCTTGCAGAATATCGCAACCCATTACATGTAACAGGTAAGCCTGCATTTCATTTTCTATGCCACTGGCCATTACATCAAGACGCAAATACGACGCCAGCCGGATCAAGCTGGCGGTTATATTACGTTGTTGCTCGTTATGCTCCATTTCTTTGATATACGCCGGCGCAATTTTCACACTGTGTAGTGGCTGTTGGCGCAATACTGACAGTGACGACATGCCCTCACCAAAGTTATCCAGAGTCAGATAAAAACCCAGCTGCGCCAGTTGCTGCAAGGTTGCTTGTACTTGCTCATCTGCCTGCAGTAGCGTGTCTTCATCCAGTTCAAACTCAAACATGTCTGCAGTTAGGGCAAAGGTGGCCAGTTGCTCGTTGAGGTAACTGATAAAGTCGGATTGTTGCAGGCTTAACGCCGATATATTTAAAGCCATGCGGCCACGGTTGATATCTGTTTTACGCCACAGCTGCAACTGGCTGCAGCATTTGCTAAATGCCAGCCGCTCCAGTTGTATTGTCAGGCCACTTTCATCTGTAATAGCCAAGAAGTGTTGCGGTAACAATATACCGCGCCGTGGATTGTGCCAGCGTAACAGCGCCTCGTAGCCTACCACCCGGTTGCTGCCAATACTGATCCGTGGTTGATAGTACAGTTCAAATTCATCTTGCGTGATCGCTTTTTGTAACTCAGATTCTAACGCCTGATATTCGCTGCCGCGATGGGCAAAGGGCGCATCTGCAAACACCATACGACTGTCGCCGGCTTTGGCCGCTTCAACCAAAGCGGCTGAAGCGGCAAGTATTAGTTCAGTTGCGGAATCAGAATCTGTCGAAAATACACTGATACCTATGGTGGTTTGTACTGGACCGCCGGAGGCGGTTGCGGTGAGCTCTGCCAGTTTTAAGATTTTGTGGCCTAACCGGTTTAGCTGTAACTCTGTATTGTCCTGACACAGGTGTTGCGGAACCAAAATGGCGAGGGTATCAACACTGTAACGGGCAACGATACAACCCTGGCTCACTACATCTGACATGCGGTTGGCCAGCTGCATCAGCGCTTTTTGTAAATCAAACACCGGGGCAACCGCCGCCGGTTGCAGTAATTTGTTGAGTCTGACCAACATCACCGCAAAAGGCAGATGCGACGTCGTGCTGATCTGAACTAAGGTATGTAAATACTCAGTCATTAATACCGGACTATACAAACCGGTAGCGTTGTCGTATAGCACGTTGCTGTTGTTTTGTTGTTGCTGCTGCAGCAGGTTGCTGATATCACGGCCAAGCAGCAGGTGCTTAGCGTCTGGCTGCAACGGGGCTGTTATTGCCACCGACAGAGGTATTCTTCCATTGTTGGTTTGCAGCCAGGCTTCGCCGTGCCAGCCATTGCTCAGGTCAAGATCTGATAGCAGTAGCACCGCACTGTCGTTTTTAACGTACAACGGTAAGTCAGATATCAATGGTGTTGTAGTGTTATTTAAGCGGGCAGCCAAGGCCGGGTTAATAAAGCGGCTACTGCGATCTGATGCCAGGATGGCAATAAAGTCTTCTGATTGCTGTAAAAAAGCGTTGTGTAACCGGTTTTTGCTTAGCAGGCTACGGTTTTGGCGCCGAAGTTTCTGATTAAAGAGGGTTAAAGAAACAATGCCAAATAACAATAACGCTAAAGCTACGCCAGTCAGAATGGCCGCAGAGGAGCCGGCGGTCAATACAATATTGTCCTGAATTGTCTGATTTGCCAGTGCCTTAGGCACTGACAAGCAGGCAGTACAAGACAACCAACGCAGAAGTGGCATAGTTTCGACATCCTTGTTATCGAGCTCAACAGCAATAACTATAGCTGCACTGTATCAGGTATTGCAAACCGCAGTTACAGGTTACGGGCACCCGGATAATCGAGTTGGCGCCAGGATTCGTAAACAAATACCGCAACAGCATTGGATAAATTCATCGAGCGGCTGTTTGCTGTCATTGGGATCCGCAACCAATGGGCAACGGGTAACTGTTGCAGTACCTCTGCGGGCAAACCTCGGCTTTCTGGACCGAAAAGTAAAGCATCACCGGCCTGGTAGCTAACGTCGCTGTGCCGGGTATTGCCTTTAGTGGTGCAGGCAAACAACCGTTTCGGGGCTACGCTGGCAACAAATTCAGCAAAATTAGCATGGCGTTGCACATCAGCAAATTCGTGGTAATCCAGCCCGGCGCGGCGGATGCGCTTGTCGTCCCAGGCAAACCCCAGAGGCTCAATTAAATGCAGCTTAAAGCCGGTGTTGGCACAAAGACGGATAATATTACCGGTATTAGGTGGGATCTCAGGTTCAAACAACACAACATCTAACATGACTGACTCCATAATGGCAGGGCGCTAGTGTAGCAAAATCAGAGTTCTGTTGGCAGCTGCTGTAAAAACTGATTAATGGCATCAAAGGCTTGCCGACGGATATTGTCTGATTCCATAAAAATTTCATGTCGGGCCTGAGCTAGTGTAACTTTTTGCTTTACCACCGAGTCTGGGAGCTTTGCAAACCACAGGTTTTGCGCATGATTACTAACGACCTTGTCGGCACTTGCCTGCAGCAGTAACAGCGGCGTCTGCCAGTGTTGCGCCTGCGATTGTAAATGCGCCATAGCGTGGATGGCCGCGTTTATCCAACTGGTGGTAACTCCGCCTAGCTGTGCCTCAGGGTTATCACGGTATAGTTGCATCAGCCATTGAAAGCGCTCTGCGCAACTGGTTAGCGGATTGTGCTCAAATGCTTTTTCTGCATAGTTACCCTGTCCGGGAAAATACCAGGGTTCAGCACTGCAGGTACGGTTGATGGCACCAAATGCCACTGCCAGCGACAATGCCAGCCGGTAAGGTACCAGACCGGTATAAATACCCAGCATCGGCGAAGCGAGAATGGCCGCGTTGAACGGATGCGGATGTGACTGCATATAGCCAGCCAGTATCGCACAGCCCATCGAGTGGCCTAAAGCAATATGACGCTTATGCCCGGCCGGTACAACGACATGGTCAATAAAGTGTGCCAGGTCTTGTTGGTATTGCTGAAAACTACTGACATAGCCTTTGTGCGGATTGCGCAGCTCACGCTGCGACAACCCCTGACCGCGGTGGTCAAGTATATAGACACTGTAACCGGCCTGAACCAGTTCAAAACTCAGTTCGGCGTATTTTAGCGCCAGCTCCATTCGCCCGGGGCTGATGACTATGGCCTGTTGTGCATGCTCTGATCGGTGGCAGTAATAGCGCAATTGCAGTTTATCGGCCGTGGTCAGTACTCCACTTTGCATAGACTGCCACAGCGGCAGATATCTGTCGCGCCAGTTGGCTGATATAGCTTGAGCTGTACCCAAAGTTTCCAGCGGCAGGAAGGCAACTGTCGTCAAAATACCACACCTTGTGTTACTGATCAGTCTGCTAGTTTAACGGCAACTGCAGACTGATACAAAGCCCGCCTTCGCTACGATTGGCCGCACTGACGCTGCCACCATGCTGGCGGATAATTTGTGCCACGATAGCCAGGCCCAGACCTGTGCCACCACTTTGGTTGTCACGGCTGTCGGATACGCGATAAAAAGGTTCAAAAATGGCCTGCAGTTTATCGTTGGCAATCCCTGGCCCCTGATCACAAATCTGTAGCAAAACCCGGCCGGGTTGTTGTTGCAACTGACACAGTATTTCACCGCCTTGCGGGCTGTATTTAATGGCATTACGCAGCACATTCTCAATCGCCCGTCCCAGTAAGCGCTGATCGGCGATAATGCTCACTGGCCCGCTTGTCAGAATGTTAATCTGTTGCTGTCTGGCATCGGCTTCCACCTGGTTCAGCTCTGTTAGTTCCTGCATTAGCTCGTTCAGATTAACTGGTGTTTTATTCAGCTGATATTGGCCGGCATCCAGTTTACTGTATGTCAGCAGTTCATCCAGCATGCTATCAAGCCGCTCCAGCTCCTGGCTGATCCTTGGGATCTGTTGCAAGGTGCCTGTGCGTTCTGTCAAACCCAATGCCAGCTGGGCTCTGGCCAGTGGTGAACGCAATTCATGCGAAATATCGCGTATTAATCGTTGCTGATTGGTCAGTAAACCACTGATACGTTCTGCCATAGTGTTAAAGCTGTGGCCGAGTAAACCCAGTTCATCTTTACGCTTTATCAACCCGGTAACCCGGCTGTTGAGTTGGCCGTCGGCAAACTGCAAATTACGCTGTAGCAGTTCGCGCAGCGGTCTGGAAATTGATATTGCCAGCACAAAACTGGCCACCGCAGAAATCAGCAAGGTAAACAGCAACAATACTTGCTGTGGTACCTGGGTTAAATGCCACCAGGGCCTGGCGGGGCGCTCGCGCTTTTGATACAACGCCAGGGTGTGTCCATCCAGGTTTAGTAAAAACGGGCCGGCCAGCGAGATATTGTCATGGCGCAGCCAACGTGGTTTCTCCAGCCGTGAAAGTTCGGTAAGCCAATGCTGATCGAATGCCGCTGGCAGCAAGCCGGGAGTAAGAACGGTATTGGTTTGGGCATCTACGACTAACCAGTGATCAGGCCTGGCGCGCTGTAAGCGTGCTATGAGCTGATTGGCATTTTTGCTGTTGGTAAAGCCTTGCAGTTGTTGCTGCACCTGTGCAACTATCGATGCTGGCAGTCGACGTATTTCAGTACGCTCTGTCAGCGCCCGTGACATGGCCAGCGTTACAAACACCGCACTGAGCAACACCAGCCAAAACCAGATGAAAATGCGGCCGGCCAGATAACGAAATGGATTTAGGTGGGCTAACCAGTGCATTACTCACCTGCTATGAATAAGTAGCCGCTACCACGTAGCGTCTGGATTTTTTCATCGGTGCTAAACTGCGCCAGTTTTTTCCGGATATTGCTAATATGCATATCCAGACTGCGGTCGTACATCTGCAACCGTTTACCCAGCACCTCAAGGCTTAACTCATCTTTCGTTACGACTTCGCCAGAGCGGCGCATCAGTTGCTCCAGTAGCTGGAATTCAGTTGCTGTTAGAGCAACAGGTTGACCATTGCAGCTTAGTTGACGGTTAGCGGTGTTAAGTACAACACTGTTTAAATTAAATACTGTTTGTTCGCCAGCGGGTGCCTTGGTTAGCTCAACCCGGCGCAATATGGCTTTAATGCGGGCAACCAATTCACGCGGGTTAAACGGCTTGGCCAGATAATCATCGGCACCTAATTCTAAGCCGACAATACGATCGACGTCGTCTCCGCGGGCTGTCAGCATCAGTACCGGGCAATAGTGAGCGTCGGCGCGTAAATGCTTCAGTACGGTTAGGCCGTCCATGCCAGGTAGCATAACGTCGAGTAGAATAAGCTGATAATTGCCTTGAGTGGCCATTTCCAAGCCCTGGCGGCCATCATGTGCCGCTTTGAATTCATATCCGTCCAGTGCCAGATACTGCGCTAGCAGTTCACACAAACCGGTGTCGTCATCAATCATCAGAATTGCAGGCATAGTGTCTCCTTCTTTATGCCGAGTTTACCCAATGTCAGCGTTGGGCAACACTGCTTTACAGAATCTTTACCCGGCCTTTGCGTTGCTTTGCAATCCAGGGTTTAAGCTGTCAATGTCCAAACAGAGGAGTTTGCCTAATGAAATTATCTACCCTGATGTTCACTGCAGCCGTAGTGGCTGCCGCTACAGTTACTGCGCCGGTTATTGCTGATACCGGGCGCCATGCTGATAAACAACACGCCGGTAAAGCAATGCACGCCGGCCGGCAAGGGCCACTGCAACATTTGCTGGCAGATATTGACTTACAGCCTGAACAGAAAGCGCAGATTAAACAGCTGATGCAGCAGTATCGTGCAGAGATGCGGGCGGCAAAAACGGCCAGCCGCGAGCAAATGCAAATGCTGATGCAGGCTGACAATTTTGACGAACATCAGGCGCGTCTGTTATTACAGCAGCAACAAGACAACAGAGTTGAGCGGCAGTTAAGCCGGATCAAATTGCGACACCAAATCCTGCAAATACTCAATGATGAACAGCGGCAACAGGTGAAATCAAATGCTGCCAAACGCTGGCAAAACAAAGCTGCGGCCCGCCACAGCAGTTAATCAGGATAGCCGTAGCGGGTTTTGTGCCCGCTATTCTATATTCAGTTCTTTAAGTTTGCGCGTCAGCGTGTTGCGGCCCCAGCCCAGGCGTCTGGCCGCCTCTTGCTTATGGCCATGAGTGTATTGCAACGCCTGCTGCAATACGGTGCGCTCAAACTCCGGCCCGGCCTCAGCCAGAATGTTTTCAGCACCAGCATTAAGTTGCTGGCTAATCCAACTGGCCAGCAGTTCCTGCCAGCTGCTTGCCATGCCATTGCTAATTAAAGACGGGCTTTTAGCCGGTGTCATCAGCTCGGGCGGCATATCCGCTGGCACAATTTGTTTGCCACTGGCCATCACCGTTAACCAGCGGCAGGTGTTTTCTAACTGGCGTACATTGCCGGGCCAGTCCAGTTGCGTCAGCAGTTGCTCGGCATCCTTTGTCAGGGTTTTTGCCTCAACATTCAACTCTTGGGCCGCCTGCAATAAAAAATGTTGTGCCAGTTTGGCAATATCCTGTTTGCGCTCTTTTAGCATGGGTAAATGAATGCGGATCACGTTTAAACGGTGAAATAAATCTTCACGAAACTTACCTTCGCGTACCAGCTGTTCCAGGTTTTGATGGGTGGCGGCAATAATGCGCACATCAACACCAATAGCCTGATGACCGCCAACGCGATAAAACTGGCCGTCGGCCAATACCCGCAGCAACCGTGTTTGCACATCCAGCGGCATATCGCCTATTTCATCCAGAAACAGGGTGCCGCCATCGGCTTGTTCAAAGCGGCCTTTACGTAAGTTGTTGGCGCCGGTAAAAGCGCCTTTTTCATGGCCAAACAGTTCAGACTCAATGAGATCTTTCGGGATTGCGGCCATATTTAACGCAATAAAAGGTTGCTCTGCACGTGGGCTGTGCTTGTGCAGCGCGCCGGCAACCAGTTCTTTACCGGTACCAGACTGGCCATTGATCAATACACTGATGCTGGAGCGAGCTAAGCGGCCAATAGCACGGAACACCTCCTGCATAGCAGGCGCTTCACCAATAATTTCCGGCGACAGGGCGGGGGCCTGTGATTTCGCGGCCGGCCGGCGTGAGTTAGCATGCTCCAGCGCCCGGCTGATAAGGGCTACGGCATCATTAATATCAAAGGGTTTTGGCAGATATTCAAAAGCGCCGCGTTTAAAAGCGTTGACGGCGCTGTCGAGATCGGAATGCGCAGTCATGATAATTACCGGCAGCTCTGGTGCCAGCTGCTGCAACTTACTTAACAGTGCCATGCCGTCAGTGCCCGGCATACGAATATCTGATACCACTACCGCGGGTTGGTCATATTCGAGCCGTTGTAACATTAAATCGGCAGAAGCATAGCTTTCACATAATATATCCGCTCGGGCCAGTGCTTTTTCCAGCACCCAACGGATAGAATTATCGTCATCAATAATCCACACAGTATGACTCATGTATTCAATCCTCAGTGTCGGCAATAGGCAGGTACAACGTAAATTCGGTGTGGCCGGGCCAACTGTCGCAGTCAATCCAGCCACCGTGTTGATGGATCAGGGTTTGGGCAATGGAGAGACCAAGGCCGGTGCCGCCGGCTTTACCACTAACCATAGGGTAAAATAAGGTATCGCGGATCCCGGCAGGGATGCCGGGACCATTGTCAGTTACTCTGATCATGGCTACCAGTTTGTAGCGCTTACCATGCAGGGTATGTTGATACAGTACACGGCTTTGCAGGCAGATTGCCGGCTCTGACGTGTGCTCCAGCGCTTGTTGGGCATTGCGTACTATATTAAGCAACGCCTGCTGCAATAATTCCGGATCGAAAGCAAAATCAGGGATGCTGGGGTCGTAATCGCGGCTGAATTGTACAGCTGAAGGGTTGTCCATCAGGGCCAGCTGACGCACCTGTTCAATCATCTGGTGCAGGTTGCTGTTGATCCGCTGTGCCGCCCGATAGGGACCCAGCAGCCGATCGACTAAATTACGTAACCGGTCGGCCTGGGCAATAATCAGTTGAGTGTATTCCTTTAAATCATCCGACAGCGATTCTTCCAGTAATTGTGCGGCGCCCCTTAAGCCACCCAACGGGTTTTTTATTTCATGCGCCAGGCCACGGATTAACTCCCGCGCGGCTAAATGCTGATGTTGTTGCAGGCTTTCCAGGCTGATCTTGCGTTGCTGATCTACCTGGCGTAACTCAAGCAGTAAATAACCGGCTGGCCGTTCGCTGATGGTGACACTGATATCCAGCAATAAATGGCGGCCGTCAGCCAGCACAGCCTGTACATCACTGACACTAAACCCCTGCTTGGCGGCAATGGCACCGGCAAAATGCTCAGTGCTGATATCAATATGCTGAAATAGCTCAGGAAAATACTGTTCAGACAGACGTTTTTCACCCAAGCCCAATACAGCACAACAGGCTGTATTGAAATAACGGATATGTAACTGACTGTCCAGCAGCATTATTGCTGTGGTCAGCTGGGCGGTGATCTGGGCCGCTAACTGCGCTGTGCTGATTTCTTGTGGCGTCACTGTTCCATCCTTTGCACTCAAATGGTGCAGCTGGATGGCAGTGTAATTCAGATTTACCTGAATTGCACAGCGCCTGCACTAGTTTGGTGAAATTACCGAAGCTCTATGTAAATAGAAGGTTGTTACAGGACTTGTTGCAATAAGCTTGCCGTTTTGGTCGAATAATTCCATTTGTAGTTTGTGTTCGCCACGATCAACTTCGCGCAGAATAAAAACCGCAGAGTTTTGTGGTTCGCCCTGTGGCTTACCGTCTAACAGTAAACGTAAACGCAAGCCGCGTTCAAACATCGGATTCACTTTGCCTGATACGTAAACCGATCCGGTATTGTCGCGCACCGTACCTTGCTCTTCCGGTTGTACTATTTCAACGTTAAAAGCTTCAACTTCTTCTTTGCGTGTGTTTGGTAAGGTGGCGTCAGTAGCCGCCATGATATTTGCTCGCTGGCTAAGGTTTACTTCTTCGGCACCTGGTTGCGGGCTGTCAGAAAACACCAGTACGCCGTTAGCATCGCGGGTAACAAAAACTTTTTTCGATTGCTGTGCCTGTAATGGCGTGACAGCAAACAAGAAGACGGCAATAAAAAACAGTATTTTTTTCATGTGTTGTACAGCATCCGGTCATTGTTATTATTGTAGTTCTATCGGTTTACTCTAGCTTGCTTTAGCTGATAATTCTACAAAAAAAAAGCCCACCTAAGTGAGCTTTTTAACAGCATTAGAAGCTTTATACGCTGTAGTACAGTTCAAATTCAAGTGGATGTACTGCGACTGCAACTTTGCGTGCTTCAGCGCGTTTGATGTCAATATAGGCATCAATCATCGCATCAGACATTACGCCGCCTTTGGTAAAGATAGCGCGGTTTTTATCCAGTTCATTCAGTGCTTCTTCCAGTGAGGAGGCAACTTGTGGGATATTCGCGGCTTCTTCTGCTGGCAGATCGTATAAGTCTTTGTCCATCGCATCGCCAGGATGGATTTTATTCTGAATGCCATCTAAGCCAGCCATCAGCTGAGCAGTGAATGCCAGATACGGGTTTGCAGCCGGATCCGGGAAGCGGCACTCAATACGACGTGCTTTGGCGCTAGGCACCAATGGAATACGAATTGACGCTGAACGGTTACGGGCAGAGTATGCCAGCATAACTGGCGCTTCGTAGTGTGGTACTAAACGCTTGTACGAGTTAGTTGATGGGTTGGTGAAAGCGTTCAGTGCTTTAGCATGCTTGATAATACCGCCAATGTAATACAGTGCCAGCTCTGACAAACCGGCATATTTATCGCCGGCAAACAGGTTAACACCGTCTTTAGCCAGTGACTGGTGGCAGTGCATACCTGAACCGTTATCACCTACCAATGGTTTTGGCATAAAGGTAACGGTTTTGCCGTATAAGTGGGCAACGTTGTGGATAACGTACTTCAGTTGCTGCACTTCATCCGCTTTTTTCGTTAAGGTATTAAAGCGGGTCGCAATTTCGTTTTGGCCGGCTGTTGCCACTTCGTGGTGATGCGCTTCAACTGTCTGGCCCATCTCTTCCAGTACCATACACATGGCACTACGAATATCGTGACCTGAATCTACCGGTGGTAATGGGAAGTAACCGCCTTTTACTCCAGGACGGTGGCCTTTGTTGCCTTCTTCGTAGCTGGTACCTGAGTTCCAGGCAGCTTCAGTTGAGTTAATTTTGAAGAACGAGCCCGACATTGTGGTTTCAAAACGGATATCATCAAACATAAAGAATTCTGGTTCCGGGCCAAACAGCACGGTGTCAGCAATGCCGGTTGATTTCAGGTATTCTTCAGCACGTTTGGCGATAGAGCGTGGGTCACGGTCATAACCCTGCATGGTGCTTGGCTCAATAACATCACAGGTAATGTTTAATGTGGTTTCTTCAAAAAACGGGTCCAGTACAGCGCTGCTGGCATCTGGCAACAGGATCATGTCGGAATCGTTGATGCCTTTCCAACCCAGAATAGAAGAGCCGTCAAACATCTTACCGTCTTCAAAAAAGTCGTCGGTGATCTGATTAACCGGAACGGTAACATGCTGCTCTTTACCTTTAGTGTCAGTAAAACGTAAATCGACAAACTTTACTTCATTTTCTTTAATTAAACTCAGTACAGATGATGCAGACATGCATTCCTCCAAATTGACCTGTTTTGAACTATTTAAGCGGTGTTGCGCCATTAAATGCCAGATATATGCCAATCATTTAAGTTGTTGATTTAAAATAACATGCATTATTGCGCAACGCTTGGGATTTGGCGTATTGCACAAAGATGGTGCATTGCTGTGCTGTTATGGTGCGTTACGGCAGGGCTAAGTGTAGATGCTGAATTTGCTGTTGGGAAAAAAAATCGCTAAAACTGCAGTTGCTGTTTTTCTTTCCTGTTAAAAACAGAGTAGAATATGCGCCCTTTCGTTTTAGTTAGTTTTGCCTGGTGGTCATTACGGTCATCTAGTGCCACAGAGGATATATTTACATGAGCGTTACCGCGACCTACTTAGACAAGCTGCGCAATGTTGCCATTATTGCGCACGTTGACCATGGTAAAACCACTTTGGTTGACAAACTGCTACAGCAGTCTGGCACTTTCGACGCCCGCGCCAAATTACAGGAGCGCGTTATGGATTCGAATGCGCAGGAATCTGAGCGCGGTATAACTATCCTGGCAAAAAACACCTCGGTGCGCTGGAACGGTTACCACATCAATATTCTTGATACCCCGGGTCACGCCGATTTCGGCGGTGAAGTAGAACGCGTATTGTCGATGGCTGACTCAGTACTGTTGCTGGTTGATGCGGTTGACGGCCCGATGCCACAAACGCGCTTTGTAACACAAAAAGCCTTTGCTCACGGTTTAAAGCCTATCGTAGTAGTGAATAAAATTGACCGTCCGGGCGCACGGCCAGATTGGGTTATCGACCAGGTCTTCGATTTATTCGATAACTTAGGTGCGACCGACGAGCAGCTGGATTTCCCTATTGTTTATGCATCTGCGTTAAACGGCTGGGCTACGCTGGATTACAACGAGCCGAAAACTGATATAACTGATCTGTTTGAAGCCATCGTTAAGCATGTAGCACCACCAGCGGTTGAACTGGACGGTGAAACCCAGCTGCAAGTATCGCAACTGGATTATTCAAGTTACTTGGGTATTATCGGTATCGGCCGCATTAAACGCGGCAGCCTGAAGCCAAACCAGCAGGTTACCATTATAGGCGCCGATGGCACTAAGCGTAATGGCAAAGTAGGTCAGGTATTCGGTTACCTGGGTTTAGAACGGGTTGAAACCACAGAAGCTTCTGCCGGTGACATTGTGGCCTTTACTGGCCTGGGCGAGCTGAAAATCTCTGACACTATCTGTGCCACCACTAAAGTAGAAGCACTGCCGGCACTGCAGGTAGATGAGCCTACCGTTACCATGACATTCCAGGTAAACACTTCACCTTTCGCGGGTAAAGAAGGTAAGTTTGTTACTTCGCGTCAAATTTTAGAGCGTTTAACGCACGAGCTGAAACACAACGTAGCATTACGGGTTGAAGAAACCGCTGACGGCGATAAATTCAAAGTGTCAGGTCGTGGTGAGTTACACCTGGGTGTATTAATTGAAAACATGCGCCGCGAAGGTTTTGAATTAGCGGTATCACGGCCAGAAGTTATTATGAAGACCGTTGATGGTGTGCGGATGGAGCCGATGGAAAACGTTACCATCGACTGTGAAGAGCAGAACCAGGGTTCTATCATGGAGCGTATGGGCGAGCGTAAAGCTGAAATGACCAATATGCAGCCAGATGGTAAAGGCCGCATCCGCATGGATTTCCAGATGCCAAGCCGTGGTTTAATTGGTTTCCGTACTGAGTTTATGACGATTACCTCTGGTACCGGTTTGATGTACCACAGCTTTGACCACTACGGCACGCATAAAGGTGGCACTATCGGTCAGCGCACTAATGGTGTGATGATCTCTAACGCCATGGGCAAAGCTGCCGGTTATGCCATTTTCTCGTTGCAAGAACGTGGCCGGATGTTCATCAGCCATGCCGAAGAAGTGTACGAAGGTCAGGTTATCGGTATTCATAGCCGTAGCAATGACTTAACAGTTAACTGTTTAAAAGGTAAGCAGTTAACCAACGTACGTGCTTCAGGTACTGATGAAGCCATAAACCTGGTACCACCTATCCGTTACACGCTGGAGCAGGCACTGGAGTTTATTGATGACGATGAACTGGTAGAAGTTACGCCTAAGTCTATCCGTATCCGTAAGCGTCACCTGACAGAAAATGATCGGAAACGTGCCAGCCGCAGTGCTGATTAATAGCGTTTTTGTTTAACAGAGCCGGCAATTTGCCGGCTTTTTTATTGCCAGTAAGCCAACTGGCAATACTGGTTGCAAGCCGGAATTTCTTGTATCCTCTGGCGTTAGCAGCTGACTCGGAGACCTTATGCAGCGTACATGGCTTAGTTACTGGCAATCCGGCCTGCAATTTATCCGGCTTTACTTGCAGCGCTGCCAGCAAGATCAAATTGGCATGATCGGCGGTTATCTGGCGTATATTTCGCTGCTGTCGCTGGTGCCATTGATTGCGGTAATGTTTTCTATGCTGAAAGCCTTTCCGATGTTTAATCAGTTTCGGCAAAATATTGAAGCCTTTGTCTATGCCAACGTGATCCCATCTCGCGGTGAAGAAATTCAGACGTATGTTAGCCAGTTTATTGGTAATACCGGTGGTATGACGGCTGTTGGCATTTCCGCACTGGTGTGTGTGGCCCTGTTGCTGATCCACAATATTGATAAGTCTTTAAACAAAATCTGGCGGGTCAGCAAAAGACCAAGGCCGATCATCTCATTTTCTATTTACTGGATGATTTTAACGCTGGGCCCGATTTTGTTTGGCTCGTCAATAGCGCTGAGTTCTTACCTGATTGGTTTAACCCGCTTTGCCGATGATTATACGCCGGGTCTGTCGACACTATTGCTTGGCATAGTGCCGTACCTGATGTCGCTGGCGGCATTTTTTATTTTGTATTTGGTCGTGCCCAACATAAAAGTGCGTGCCAGGCATGCCCTTTGTGGCGCCTTACTGGCCATGTTGCTTTTTGAGTTATCTAAACGCGGCTTTGCACTTTACATAACTCATTTCCCAGCATACGACACGATTTACGGTGCCTTAGCATTGGTGCCAATACTGTTTGTCTGGATTTATCTGTGTTGGCTGGTGGTGTTGCTTGGTGCAGAGCTAACCGCCTTGTTGCAGCAAATCGCCGCCGATACTGAACAAGCAGATAGTGATGACCCGGACCAAAACAATCCGGATGACGATAGTTCAGAGACAAAGCTGTAATATGAAAGCACTAATACAACGCGTAAGTAGCGCGTCGGTTGCCGTGGGCGGTGAGACGCTGGGGCAAATTGAGCACGGTTTGTTGATTTTGCTTGGTGTTGAAGCCGCTGACACGCCAGCTGATATCGTTAAACTGGCGCACAAGGTGTGCCATTACCGGGTGTTTGCCGATACCGGCGGTAAAATGAATTTAAATGTGCAACAGGCATCAGGCAGTTTGCTGGTGGTGTCTCAGTTTACCCTGGCAGCTGACACGCAATCTGGGTTACGCCCCAGCTTTACGCCGGCGGCCAGCCCTGACAAGGCGTTGGAATATTATCAGCAGTTTATTGTCCAGTGTCAGGCGCTTGGCCTCAATGTAGCCAGCGGACGATTTGCTGCCGATATGCAGGTTAGCCTGGTCAATGATGGCCCTGTCACGTTTTTATTGCAAAGTTAATGAGGAATTCCCCTATGCGGCACTGGCAAATACGTAGTCCGGCCAATGATGCCGAATGGCAGCAGTACTTTCAGTTGCGTTATCAGGTACTGCGAGCCCCCTGGCAACAAGCACCGGGCTCTGAACGGGATGAATTGGAAGCGCAGGCTTATCATCTGATGCTGCTAAGCCCACAAGGTGAACTGGCCGCCGTCGGGCGACTGCACCGGCTGGATGACAATACAGCTCAGGTGCGCTACATGGCGGTAGCTGAAGCTTTTCGTGGTCAGGGCGCAGGCGCGCATGTACTGGATGCGCTGGAGCAGCAAGCTGTGGACTGGGGCTGTCAAAGGCTTAAGCTAAATGCCCGCGATAATGCCAAAGGTTTTTATCAGCGCGCGGGTTATCAGCAGCAAGCAGCTGCTGCGCCTATGTTTGGTATCCCGCATTGGTTGATGCAGAAATCGCTACGCTTAGAGAGTACAGAACAACAATTTCAGCAGTGGTGCAATGAGCTGAACACCACCTGGCAGCAGACCATACCGCTAACAGCTTATATGCAACTGGATATCAGAGAGTTTGATGGTGCCAGTCTGCTGTGCAGCGCGCCGCTGGCGCCGAACATTAACCTGCATCGCACTATGTTTGCCGGCAGTATTTATGCACTGGCGACGTTAACCGGTTGGGGCATGTTATATCTGCAGTTGAAGCAGCTTGGTTTAACCGGCGATCAGGTACTGGCCGATGCCAGTATTAAGTACCGCCGCCCGGTAGAGCAACTACCCAGTGCCCGTTGCTCGTTACGTCATTGCATTGGTGACTTGTCTGCTTTAATGCAGGGTAAAAAAGTAGTGCAACAAATTAAGGTGGAGATTTACTCGGGCGATACACTGGCGGCAGAGTTCGCGGGTCGTTATGCGGTTTTACCGGTTAAGGCAAAGCAATGAAAATAGTCATAGTTGGCTGTGGCTGGTTAGGAACTCAACTGGCGGCAGCGTTGTCTGCTGCTGGTCATCAGGTTTATGCCAGTCGGCGCCAGGCACAAAACCTGGTTAATTTACCCGACGCTGTCCGGCCTTTGCTGCTGGATTTATCGGCCGACAATACAACGTCGCAGGTTTATGCGGCGCTGGAAGGTGCCATAGTAATCTGTGCTATTCCCGCTGGTAGTCGCAGCGGTGCTACCGGTCATTATGCCGATGCCTTAAGCCGGTTGACGCTATTAATGCAGCAAGCTGGCAGTTTGGCAGCAATCCATTTCAGTTCATCAGGTATTTATCAGGGACTAAGCGGCGATGTCGATGAAACAGCTGCTTTGCGCATGGATATTGAGCGGGTTGCACTTTTGGCTAATGGTGAGCAGATCCTGCAGCAAGGCATACCGCTGTGCATTACGTTACGGCTGGCGGGATTGATTGGGCCTGGACGTCATCCTGGCCGTTTTGTTGCCGGTAAAGAGGTGGCTAATCCAGAGGGCTTTATCAATATGCTGCATGCAGACGACGCCTGCCGTGCGGTACAGCAGTTGCTTAATTGCCAGACGCTGCAGTCTGCACGCTACAATCTGAGTTGCCCGCTTGCCGTAACACGACGTCAGTTTTATCAGGCGGCCTGTAATAGCCTGCAGGCTCAGGTCAGTTTTTCTGATGATAAGCTGATATCGCATCGTGCATTGGCAGAGCAATTTACGCAGCATTTTGCTTTTCAGTATCGTTTCGCTAATGCAATTGATGCATTAACCTATTGTGATTGATGAAGAAATAATCAAACCAAGCTTTTATAACGCATTTATCAGCTTCTTATCAGGAAATTCTGCCGCGCCGGCCTAATACTCTGCACTCAACGGATGGCGCTGAGGCTGTTATGAACAATAAATGGTTATTAATTTCTTCTGTCAGTACGGCACTGGGTATTGTTGCCGGTGCGGTGTATTTACTGTTTGCCGAGCATTCATTGCTGCTTAGTGATAACAGCTGGGTACTGTCGGCGTTCTGGTCAGCTTTTATGTTGTGGACTTTTGTGTTGATGTTTGTAGTCGCGCTGATTTTTAACGTGCTGGCGTTTTTTGAATTGGATGAGCAGCATCAACTGTTTGGTATAGTTTCGCCGTTTAAAAACATGCTTTCAGCTGCCGATAAACAACAACAGTTTATTCAGGATGCCGAGCGCTTACTGCAGACGCAGGGCAAGCTTAGCCATTCAAACCGGGTAGGTGCAGAATATCACTGCCTGCACGGCGACACCGATAAACTGGTTTTGATCCAACAGAACAAACGGCAGGTTGATATTAGTCAGGTGCGGGCATTGTTTCAGCAAATGTTGGCGGCTGATCTGCCACATGGTTTGGTCGTTAGTTATCACGGTTTCAGTAATCAGGCCTGGATATTTGCTCAGGAAGCAAATATTGATTTACTGGACGCAAAAAGTTTGAAAAAGCAGCAAAAACGCATCCGCGAGCAACAGTTTGCATTAGTTTAGGCGTGATATCACTTTTTCATCGGGTTTTTTATCACTGTTTTGGCAAACTGGTTCGCGAAAGGAATCAATAAAAACAGATGGATAAAATACTTCCTGCCTGGCTGGACTCGTCCAGCCTTTTTATTTGCCTGCAAGGTTGCCTGGCAATAATCTGAGTTTTAGCTACATCACTTTAAACGCGCTGGCTGCCTGTTTTAACTCCAATGCCAGTTTAGACACCCCGTCACTGTGCTGCAGCGTACGCTCGGCTTTTTCACTGCTGACATGCGCCACTTCAATCATTTGCTGCATATTGTCGCCGATGCTGGTGCCCAAATGCAGTTGTTGCTCGGTTGCGGCCGTAACACTGCTGCTAATTTGCTGCGTGTGCGCTATAGCCTGGTTAACCAGGCTTAATGATGACACCAGCTCCTGCATTTGCGCCACGCAACTGTCTGCATCACTTTGGCCGTCTGTTACGGCTTGTACAGCCTGGTGGCTTTGCTGTTGCAGTGTTTCGATCATCTGACGAATTTCGTCAGTCGCCTGTTGTGTACGACCGGCCAGTGAGCGTACTTCATCGGCCACCACAGCAAAACCGCGGCCCTGCTCGCCGGCGCGGGCCGCTTCAATAGCGGCGTTTAAAGCCAACAAGTTGGTTTGTTCGGCGATGCTGCGGATCGTGGTTAAAATGCTGCCAATATTATTGGCTTCATCATTAACCCGGCTCATTACATCACTGGTTGCAGCCAGTTTTTCTGCCAGGTTATTAATGAGTTTGCTGTTTTGTGCCGCTATGCTGTCAATTTGTTTGCTCTGTGCCAGAGCTTGCTGCATCGCATTTGTGGTTTCAGTCGATTGTGCCGCTATATCGCGGGTGCTGTCGGCTAACTGATGTGTCACCTGATTAACGTCAGCAATTTGCTGTTGCTGATGTTGTAGCGAGTCGTTTATTTCGCCTACTTCAAAAGTGGATTGACGGGCGTTTTCATTGAGTTGCACAGCGTTTTGCTGAATGTTGATGATCAGGCTGCTTAATGAGGCAGTTAAACTGTTTACCTTGGCAGACAAGACGCCAAACTCGTCCTCTGTTTTTATCTGTAATTTACGTGATAAGTCGCCTTTGGCGATATCGCTGAGTACCTTGTTGATACCCGCCAGTGGTTTTAGCATGGTATTAATGGTCAGGTAGGCTGTGGTAATGGCCAGCACAATCAGCACCAGCATTAACACTAATGTCCGGGTGTTACCAGAGCTGACAGAATCCGATACCCGTTGCTGCAGGGTAGTAAATTGACTGTCAGCGGCCGACAACAGGCTGTCCAGCGCCACGATAACTTGCTCAACCCGCTGTTCTGATAAATTCAGCTGGCTGCGCGCGGCCAGCAATCTGGTAACCTGCTGTAGTTTAATATTCGCCAGGCTGTTGTCTGCCTGCAACCGGCTTGTTAGTTGGGCTAATTGTTCGGTGACAGCTTGCCATAGCCCATCGGTGTCCTGGCCACTAAGCTGGTTTGCCATGTAGTCAATATTGACCTGCATATCACTCAGCGCAAAGCCGACATTTTCCTGGGCGGCTTCCGCAGCGGCCAGTTCACTGCTGGCGGTGACTTCTTTCAGCGTATTCAGTAAGCCCAGCAGCTGGCCATCTATGCGGTTGGCGCTACCGGCAATCAATTCCATTTGCTGTTCACCACCGGGAAATTCCAAATAGGAAATGTCGAGCAGATTGGCGCCGATATTGTCGATCAGCTGCTCCAGCGTCGCAAATTCAGTGCTGGCATTTTGCTGTTGCAGGATACTTTGCTGACGCGCGTCGAACATGGCTGCTACAGCGTCGGCATATTGCTGATAGCGCTTGTCAATATCGGTTAGCGTTGCGGTAAAGGCCGTCTCTTGTGCAGTTAGCTGCGCCAGACTGGCCAATTGTGTACGTAAGGTCGTGCTGCCGCTGTTAAATTGTTGCTGGTAGCTGCTGATCTCAGTAGCGCTTTCAGCGGTGTAGCCCAGAGCAGATAGTTTGGCTAATTTTAGCAACTGGATTTGCGCAGCATTACTTTGCTGCTGCACCGGTACCGCTAATTGATTTACCTGATCACTGGATTGGGTAATGGCAGCAAAACTGAGAAGTGCCGAGCCACTGGAGAGCAACAGCAACAGAGCAATAAAACCAAAGCCAATAATGATTTTATGCGCAACTTTTAAGGTGATCACTTAGGCAAACTCCAGACTGTTGCTGTGCCTTAACCATAGACAGCAGCTGTTTGATAAACAAGCTGAAGTTAACAAAGAATCTGGTACTGGTCCAGCCAGAAAAAAGGGAACCTGAACGAAAAAAGGGCAGTAGCACCATGTTGGTGCTGCCATTCTCGTCTGACTGCTGAGGCGGCGGGGCTGCAGCCGTTGCCCTGATGGCAGTATAACAATTGTGTCACGGCCAATTCTTCAGCCGGTCGTGTGTTTTCAGGCAGTCGCGCCTTTGCCGGGTAAGGAAAAATTAAGATGACCGCCTAAACGGTAGCGGCTACCCGGTGAGGTTAAATAGGCCAGACTGACCGCCCCTTCACGGCTAAAAGTGCGGCGGGTCAGACGCAGGCAGGGTTCAGCCTTTTTTAGCATTAAATGTTTGCAGGTAAAATCATCCGGCCAGATTGCCTCTACGGTATGTTCTGCCTCAGTTAATGGCGCAATAAAGCTTAAATACTGATGTGGCGTTTGCTGATTAAAGTCCTGCTTCACGTACTCAGGCACCAGCTTAGGGCTAACATAACGCGCTTCGAGCTGCAGTGGTTGCATGTTCTCCAAATGCACAATAAGAGAAAAATATACCGGCTCGTTGCGCTGCAATCCTAAAGCACCGGCAATAACTGCCGGGCAGGGCAGCGCTGTTAGTTGCAGCAGGCTGGCACTGTATGCATGACCACGGCTGTGAATTTCATCGGCAATATTACGGATCTCCAACAGAGACGATTGTGACTTCAACGCAGCAACAAAGCTGCCAACGCCCTGAGTACGATATAAAATGCCCTGTTCAGTCAGTTCCTGCACTGCCCGCCGTGCCGTCATGCGGCTAACGCTAAATTGTTCGGCTAGCTGGTTTTCGGACGCCACCCGGCTATGTTCGGGCCAGGCGCCAATCTCAATCTGGCTTAACATGTACTCTTTTATCTCAGCAAACTTAGCCAGTGCCATAACACTTCCCTCGTGCAACTTAAAAAAGACTGCGGCTAAGCAAAAAATACTGCAGCTTAATTGTATATACAAGTTGTTGGTGTAAAATTATCGCATTCGCCAATACAGGAGAGCTCCCATGCAGCAGTTTGATGCCATCTGGATTAATGCCAACATCGCTACTATGGCTGACAATGGCCAGCCTTATGGCGCTATTGAAAACGGCGTGCTGGCAGTGAAAGACGGCCTGATTGCTTTTGTAGGTGCGCGCAGCGAATTACCCTCGTTCGACGCACTGGCCACGCCTTTGTATGACGCTGCTGGGCAATGGCTGTTACCGGGCTTTATTGATTGCCATACCCATCTGGTGTATGGCGGTAACCGTGCCAACGAATTTGAAATGCGGCTGAATGGCGTCAGTTATCAGGACATCGCTGCGGCCGGCGGCGGCATTAAAGCGACAGTGGCGGCAACACGGGCGGCCAGTGAAGAGGAGTTGTTCGTACTGGCGAAAGATCGTCTGAACACCTTGCTGGCACAAGGCGTGACCACGGTAGAGATTAAGTCTGGCTATGGTCTCGATCTTGCGACCGAGCAGAAAATTTTGCAGGTTGCGGCGCAACTGGATTTGCATCATCCGGTTAGTGTGCAAAAAACCTTTTTGGGTGCGCATGCCTTGCCGGCAGAATTTAGTAATGATGCTGATGGCTATATCGACGCGGTGTGCCAGATGCTGCCTGAGCTAAATAAACTTAAGCTAATTAATGCGGTGGACGTATTTTGTGAGGGCATTGGCTTTAGCGTGGCGCAAACACGTAAATTATTTACCGCGGCTCAGGCACTGGGCTTGCCGGTTAAAGCCCATGCCGAGCAGCTGTCAAACTTAGGAGGCAGTGCCCTGGTGGCTGAGTTTGCGGGCTTGTCTGCAGATCATATTGAGTTTCTTGATGAGGCCGGTGTGGCGGCAATGGCGCAGGCCGGTACCGTGGCGGTGTTGTTGCCGGGGGCCTTTTATTTTCTGCGTGAAACCCAGTTGCCACCTATCGCGTTGCTGCGGCAATACGGTGTGCCTATGGCGGTGGCGACGGATTTAAATCCCGGCACTTCGCCGTTGTGCTCATTGCCGTTGATGCTAAATATGGCTTGTACCTTGTTTCGCTTAACGCCTCAGGAAGCACTACTGGGCGTAACCCGGCATGCTGCTAAAGCATTGGGGCTGTTTGATCGTGGTTGTCTGGTAGCAGGGCAGCGGGCTGATTTTGGCTGCTATGCCATCAGTCAGCCGGCGGAGCTTTGCTATCAGTTTGGTGTTAATTCGCTTAAGCAACTGATAATCAATGGTAAAGAGGTAAGAGTAGCCAGCGTATAAGCTTTACAAGGCGCGCTTTTGCATTAAGCTATTAGCAGAGCGTCTTTATTGGAGTACTGCTGTGCGCTATCTATGTTTGAGCCTGTTGTTTTTTTGCACTGCGGCGCAAGCGCAGCAGCCTGTCTCGTCGTTGCAGCTAATTAGCCTGTTATCGGGCTTATTGCTGCTGGCGTTTATCTATCTGTTTAAACTCAGGTTTGACGTACATAAGCTGCGACAGAAACTGGCGACGAAAAAAAATAATCAATTGGGCTTTTATTCATTACACGATGATATAAGTGGCTTTCCCAACAAGTTTTTTTTACAGCAGCAACTCGACGAGTTACTCAAGCGCGCGCCCGAACAATCCTACTCTTTACTGCTGATAAAAATCAGCCAGTTTGACCAAGTAAACCAATTGCTGGGCCACAGCAACAGTAATGTGATCCTGGCGCAAATTGCCCAGCGGATTAATGAACAATTAAAGTTGACTGACACGGCTTTGACCTTTGAATTCCGCCAGCAGTCACCTATCCGTTTGTGTCATTTGGGAGGCGTTGATTTTGCAGTCTGGCTCGACAGTACCGATAAACAGCATCTGGCTGAGTTTGTCGCCGATGAGCTGGAGAAAAATGTGCCGGAGCCCATGCTGGTGCACGGCTGTGCCGTTGAGTATCAGTTGCATTCTGGTATTGCTAACTATCCACAGCACGGTACTCAGCTAAGTGAATTACTTGAACGCGCCTATCTGGCACTGCAGCATCACAGCTGGTTGCAAGGTAAAAGCCAGGTGTTTAGCCCGGAAATGTTGCACTTTACCAGCGATAAGCTGTCGTTAATGGCTGAATTGCGCCAGGCCATTGGCGAGGGCCAGCTGGCACTGTATGTACAGCCGCAAATTGACATGCAAAGCCGCGAAGTTCTGGCGGGGGAAGTCTATGTGCGTTGGCGGCATCCCAGCCGTGGTTTAATGACGCCAGACAGCTTTCTGGCACTGGCAGAAGAAACCGGCGTTATTTATCCACTAACGCAATGGGTATTAAAAGAAGCGGTCGCGATGATTGCCCAGTTAGAGCAATCGCAACAAGTCAGTAAGATTGCCGTCAATATATCCAGCAAGGATTTGTTACACGATGAGCTGATAGACACTCTGGAAATGCTGTTTGATAAATACAAAGTAAAACCACAGCAACTGATGCTGGAATTAAAAGAGCAAGCGTTAGTGGCCGAGCCTGCCCGGGCTATGAGTATGATGCAGCGTCTGCACCGTTTGGGAGTCGAGCTGGCGCTGGATGATTTTGGTACCGGATTTTCTTCTCTCGCGTATTTACGCAAGTTACCTATTCAGCATGTAAAGGTTGATTGTTCGTTTATTGGCGATTTGCACCGCTCTGACATGCATTCTGCCATAACCGGCGCCATTATTGATATGGCGCGGAATCTGGAGCTGGGGGTTATTGCCGAAGGCGTAGAGGAACTGGAAGTCGAGCAAAAATTGCTGCGTATGGGCTGCCAACGCGGCCAGGGCTTTTTGTATTCGCGGCCATTTGAGCTTAGCGGTTTTGCTGTCTGGTTAAAGCAATGGTATCAGCAAAATGCTAAATAGCTTGCGGCTGGTCCTGTTTACCCTGCATAAAGGCAAACACTAAGGCTGACAGCACTTGTCCGGCTTCATTCATACCGGCAGTTTTACCGGCCGGATGTTGCGCCGGTGCAGCCTCTGCCAAATGCAGGTAGCGGCTGCGCGGTAATTTTGCCAGCTGATAAACAAACTGCTCTGCCGCGTGTACACTAATACCGCAGTTGGTAAAGGCGCTAACCGGCATCAGGCTGATGCTGTCAGTGTCCAGTTCAATGCCTATATCGCCGTCACCTTTAATAACCGTATCTATGCACTGATCCAACGCTTGCTGATAACTGAGCTGCTGGCGGACAAAGATCTGCTGATAGCTACTGAACTCAGCACCGGCTTGTTGCAGTTGCTGCAAGGTTGCCGCTGAATTTTTTAACTCATGCAAACCAAGAACATAATACTGCGCTAAACAGCCAGCCTGATGCGCATAGCTAAAGCCATTGCCACTGTGGCGGCCTTCAAGCGGTCTGAAATCCGAGTGTGGGTCAAGATTGGCACTGTTTGGTGTTTTGCCGCTGCTTTGTTTAAGGGCTGCCAGTAGCGGGTAACTGTTGTTATGGCCACCGCCGATAACCAGCGGATATAGCCCGGCGGCAAATACCGCCGCAACAACAGGTTGTAGCCGTTGATCCAGCAGGCTGACTAGCTGACGCAACTGGTTAAGTTGTTCAGGCTGCTGCACGGATAAGTTAGCAGCTTGCTGTTGCAAATCGTCACAGTCAATTTCACCTAATAGCAGCAGCTGTGAGGCATCAATAAACTGATTAGCCTGTAAATTCATAAACTTGCTGAGAAAGGCTGGCCAGGCATCTACTGCTCCGGCCTGGCCAAGGTTGGCCCGGGGGCCAATGTCCTCCGGCACACCTAACAGCACATATTTACAGCCATCTGCTGCGGCCTGTTGTAGTACCGTCTGTAGTGGCGCAGTGGCATCGGGTAATTTAACTTGCTGCCCCAGCCGCATCTCGCCGGGGCGTGGCGATACAACCTGCTGCATCTTAGCAGCGCTAAAACGGGTCAGCATGGTTATTCGATATCCAGCGCGTCCGGCGAAATGATAATGCCGGTGCTGTCGGCATACAGATGATCGCCGGGTAAAAAGGTTACACCAGCAAAGTTAACCGGCACCTCGGTTTCGCCAAAGCCTTTATCGTCGGCGCCTACAGGAATGGCGTTAACGGCATGAATACCGATATCAAAATCTTCCAGCAGGTCCAGATCTCGAACGCTGCCATAACACACTATACCTTCCCAGCCATTTCCCGCAGCCAGCGACGCCAGCTCAGCATCAATTATGGCCCGCCGGGCCGAGCCACCGGCGTCAATCAGCAGTACTTTGCCTACGCCGGGATCATTTAATAGCTGCCGTACCAGGCCATTGTCTTCAAAACACTTAACGGTATGGATTTGGCCACCAAAAGAGCGCCTGCCACCATAGCTGGCGAACAGTGGTTCAACCACATCTACCTGATCGGCATAAAGGTCGCATAATTCTGAGGTATTGTATTCCATGGTGTGCTCCGGCAGTTACGGCATCTAAGCTGACAGTATAGCTGGCTCCTTACTAAGCTCAAACACTTATTATTATTGAGATTTCCGCTACAGCGTGTTGTCTGTCTTAATGCTAATTTGCTATGGTGTCTGCAACCGCAACTGAGGATACTGGCTGTGACCTCTGAATTGTTTAGCCGTCTGATTGTATATATAACCGAAGCCGGCGTGGCGTTGTTGCTCAGTTATTTGCTGTTTCATTTCAGCCGGGTGTACCAACAACCCTATATCCGTTTCTGGTTCCTGTCGCTACTGATGTTTGCTTTATATCAGGTGTTAGTTATTGCCAAATGGGCGTTGGCGGCACCTGTAGTGGCCGATACGCTATTGCAGTTCTGCATTCTACTGACCAGTTATTTATTCGCGCTGTATTTACTGCGCGGCATGCTGGAAACCCGGGTCAGCGATGCGGCGATATTACGACTTTGGTCTGGCCGGCGTTTGACATTGCTTGGCTGCGTGCTGGCTGTGGTCAGTGTGCTGGCTTTTGTGTTTGGCGACAATATGGCGCAGTGGCAGGAATATTTTCAAACCCACCTGCGCTTGCTGGTTATCGCGCTGATGTTGCTTACGGCTACAGTCATAGTGTTGTACCGGATTGCTAATTCAGTAGGCCAGCGTTTAGCGGCTATTATGATGGCGGTATGGGCCGGCGTGTATATTGTTTTTGTGGTCTGGTATCTGGTTAGCGCACAGCAACAGGCCGGTATCCGAGCGATCCTTATTTTTAAAAGTGCTGAACTGTTTTCGCTGTTTGGCCTTGGCTTGGCGCTACTGATCTGGCAGCAGGAGCACGAGCGCACCACCAACCTGCAACTGGCAGCTAAAACCCGCTATCTTAATCGTTACGATCAGCTTACCGGCGCGTTAAATCGCGATGCGTTGCTAGTGCAATTGCAGGAGCGCATCGCCGTGCCTGACAGTGCACCGGTGTATCTGCTAATGCTGGGCTTAGACAAATTTAAAACCGTTAACGAATCTGTCGGCTTAAAACAAGGCGACCAGGTGCTGATGCAACTTACCAAACGGTTTGAGTCGAGCATTTTGAAGCCGGCCCTGGTGGCCAGAACCGGTGGTGATATTTTTGCTTTGGTGCTTAGTGATATTCACACTGAAACCCAATTGCAATTTGCTGTACGTCATTTGCAGCAACTGGTAGAGAAAAATTTTGAACTAGCCGTTGGCCAGCTACAACTTACCTGCACCATAGGCATCGCCTGCTCCGCCAGTGACAGTAACAGTGCAGAAGGCTTACTGCAAAAAGCCAATATTGCTTTTCATCAGGCTAAACGCATTCAGCGTCAGAGCCTGGCCTATCAGGCCGGGATGGAAGATGAGACCGCGCGGCTAATTAGCTGGGAAACGGAATTGCTGCATGCTATGCAGCATAATGAATTACTGCTGTATTTTCAGCCGCAGCTGAATTTGCGCGACAATACGCTGGATGCTTTTGAAGTGCTGGTACGCTGGCAACATCCACAGAAAGGGTTATTGATGCCAGGCCAGTTTTTGCCTTTTGTTGAGCAACTGGGTTTAAGCCGGAAACTGGATTTCTGGATCCTGCAGCAAGCCGTTGACACCATCAGCCGCTGGCGGCAGCTTAAGGTGCAGTTGCCGCTGGCGGTGAATATGTCGCCGTTGCATTTTCAGCAGGAAGGGTTAAAACAGCATATTCAGCAGCTGTTGCTGCAATACCAGATCTCACCGGAATTGCTGGAGCTGGAGATTACCGAAAATGCTGCTATGCATGATATGGAAAAAGGCTCCAACCATATCGTTGAGTTGCAGCAGATGGGGATCCGGGTATCGATTGATGATTTCGGCACCGGCTACTCTTCATTAGCGTACCTACGGCGTATGCCAATTGATAAAATTAAAATTGATCGCAGTTTTGTGATGGATATGGCCGGTAATGACTCTGATATGATGATCGTAAAAACCATGATCACACTGGCGCATGGCCTGGGTAAACGTATTCTGGCCGAAGGGGTGGAAACAGCAATACAGCTGGAACTGCTAAAAAACATGTCCTGTGATGCAGTGCAAGGCTACTACATTGCCAAACCTCTGGCAGAGGCAGAGGCGCTGATATATTTTCAAAAGCAACAAGCCAGCTTGTCACAGTAACGTCATAACAGCGCGCTAGGCTAGGTTAAGTGCATGTAATGACGAGGCGCAGTGATGTTACTGAAAAGACTGGAACACTGGGACCATGTATCATTTTGTCGCTTGTTTAGCCGCAGTTCGTCAAAGTTTTGCAGTAGCGCTAGCTACTGGTTGTCAAAAACAGCGGACGGACCTTTATATTTGTTGCTGGTGTTAAGTTTGCTGGCGGCGGATGTGGCTGACGCTGACCGCTTTGGCTTACTGCTGCTGGTTGCATTTGCGCTTGAATTACCGCTGTACTTACTGCTGAAAAACAGTATACGCCGTGCCCGGCCGGCGCAGGTGCTGACGGCATTTACCCAACCGCATATTACCCCGTCCGATCAATTTAGTTTGCCCTCTGGCCATACAGCGGGGGCTTTTGTCATGGTAATTGCTGTGGCGTGCTGTTATCCGTTGTGGTTACCGCTGGCTCTGTTGTGGGGGGGCGGCATAGGCCTTTCGCGTATTTTGCTTGGCGTACACTTTCCGCTGGACGTGTTAGCTGGTGCAGTGCTGGGAACGGCTGCGGCGACTATTGGGCTTTTTTTGCTCAGCTAAGCGATAAACACTGAAATCATTACAAAAATGACGCTGCATATTGCCCTGCGTGTTCTATCATCAATACTGGATGTTAACAAAAGCAGGTAGCAGTATATGAACGGATTACGGCGATTGTCGATAAAGCAGCGGCTATTTATCAATGGCATAGCTCTGGTAGCAGCAATGGTAGTGATGTTGCTGATCTTATTTTATCAAAGCAGCAAATTAACCAGCCTGGCGTCGACCCAGCAATTGGTCGAGCAAATTGCAGCTGACGTGTTGATGTTGCGCCGGCATGAAAAAGACTTTGTCATGCGCACTGAGCTGAAATACCAGCAGCGCCATGCTGATCATCTGCAGAGTATGTTAAGCCGGGTTTCGTCATTGCAGGCATTGCTACAACAACATGCGATAGATGATGCGCCATTAATGCGTTTTTCGCAGCTAACCCAAACTTATCAGCAAAGCTTTAATGAGTTGGTGAGTCAGCAGCAACAGTTGGGGCTGACGCCGCAAGATGGTGTAATGGGCGAACTGCGCGCAGCGGTGCATCAATTAGAACAGCGTTTTGACGGCCTGGCACAGGATGATCTGATGGTGTTGTTATTGCAATTGCGCCGGGCTGAAAAGGACTTCTTAATACGTAAAGACCTGGCTTATCAGCAGCAGTTTGCCGGCATTATGCAGCAGTTAACGCCAAAAATAGCCGCTGACAGCGACAGCAGCCGCCTGGCACAGCAGTATCAGCGCAGTTTTGACGCCTTGGTAACTGCATTCCAGCAGATGGGGCTGGACGAAACGCAAGGCGTTACCGGCAAGATGCGCAGCGCTATTCAAAGCACAGAAGAAAGTCTTAAAGCGCTGCAGGCACAAAGCAATGAGGCTGTAAGTGCAGCAGTAAACAGTACCCAGCAACTGGCATTGTTAGTGTTTGCTGTTGTGCTGGCAGCAGTGTTAGTACTGGTGGCGATGACCAGTCGCAGCATTTTGCGGCCAGTGCTGGAAGTATGCAAAACCATTGGCCTGATCCGCGCACAGAATGATTTTCGCATGCGGGTTGATGTCGCAGGTAAAGATGAGATGACTGCACTGGCAACTGACTTTAACAGCATGCTGGGTGATTTTCAGGATCTGATTAAAACGGTAAACCAGGCGCTGGAAATGCTGGATATTGCCACCAATGAACTGGCTAAATCGACTTCTGACACCAGTAGTGGCATGCAAATGCAGCAAAACGAAACAGACATGGTAGCAACAGCGGTGACGGAAATGGGTGCTACCATCAATGAAATTGCCAGTAATACCGAAACCACTGCAGCTAAAGCCGAAGCGATGAACCAGAATGCGCAAAGTGGCCGCAGTGAAGTGCAGCAAACGGTAGATAGGATCACCAGCTTATCAACGCGGTTACAGGATGCCACAGCAGTGGTAGCTGAGCTGGAAAAAGACAGTAAAACCATTGGCTCGGTGCTGGATGTTATTCGAGCTATTGCCGAGCAAACCAATTTGCTGGCGCTAAATGCTGCCATTGAGGCCGCCCGGGCTGGTGATCAGGGCCGTGGTTTTGCTGTGGTTGCCGATGAGGTGCGCAGCCTGGCAATGCGTACGCAGGAGTCAACCCGGCAAATTGAGACCATTGTTAACGGCTTACAGGGCCGTACCAACGACATAGTACAAGTAATGCAAGGTTGCCGGCAGCAAGGTAGCGAAAGCGCTGAACAGGCCGGCATTGCCATGACCTTGCTAAGTGAAATCACATCTGATGTTACTAACATTATGGATATGACCACCCAGATAGCTGCTGCGATTGAGCAGCAAAGCCATGTGGCAGCTGAAGTAAATAAAAATGTGGTGAAGATCCGCGACTTGTCAGATGAAACCTTTGGACATGCCAAACACAATGCCGACATCAGTGAAGAGGTGGCACAACAAGCCGCGCGGCTACGCCAGACTGTAGAGCGGTTTCAGGCCTGAGCTGCTGTTAGTATTGCACGCGCACCGCGATGGCCGCATCGCGGGTGGCGTTGGCACTGGCAAGTTGTTGCAAATACTGTTGCCACAGGCTGTCTTTTTGCTGTGCCAGTTGCCACAAGTATTGCCAGCTGTACAGGCCGGTATTGTGGCCGTCATCAAACAGTAGTTTTACCGCATAATGGCCAGCAGGTAGCAATTTTTGTATTGCTACCTGCTTTTTATTGCTAACCAGTTTTGCCTTGCCATGGCCGCGAACTTCGGCTGATGGCGAATAGACCCGCAGAAATTCAGCGCTAAAGCTTACGCATTCGCCACTGCTGAACGTAACGTCCAGCACGCGGCGTTGTTGGTGGTAGTGCAGCTTACTCACCTGTACTGCGATGGCATTGCTCATCACAAAATAAACCGGCTTAAGTCATCATCTTTAACCAGGGCTCCGAGGTGTTTTTCCACATAGGCGGCATCAACCTGAATATGTTCACCGGCATGATCCGCGGCGTCATAGGAAATTTCTTCCAGCAGACGTTCCATTACGGTGTATAACCGGCGCGCACCAATATTCTCAGTGGTTTCGTTTACTTGCCAGGCCGCTGCCGCCAGGCTGGTAATGCCGTCAGCGCTAAAGCTAAGGTTAACGCCCTCAGTGGCCAGCATGGCAATAGATTGTTCAGTAAGCGAGGCTTTAGGCTCGGTCAGGATGCGCTCAAAATCGGCAGCGCTTAAGGCTTCAAGTTCAACCCGAATAGGCAAGCGGCCTTGTAACTCTGGCACTAAATCAGAGGGTTTGCTCATCTGAAATGCGCCGGAAGCAATAAACAGTATATGGTCGGTTTTTACCATACCGTGTTTGGTGTTTACCGTGCAGCCTTCAATGAGCGGCAGCAAATCACGCTGTACGCCTTCGCGCGACACGTCGGGACCGCTGGTTTCGCCGCGTTTGCAAATTTTGTCTATTTCATCCAGAAACACGATGCCGTTTTGCTCTACCGCTTCCAGTGCCTGAGTTTTTAGCTCTTCCGGGTTAACCAGTTTGGCGGCTTCTTCTTCAATCAGCTGCTTGAAGGCGTCTTTAATTTTCAGTTTGCGCTTTTTCTTTTTTTCACTGCCAAGGCTTTGAAACATGCTTTGTAGCTGAGATGTCATTTCTTCCATGCCCGGCGGTGCCATTATTTCTACACCAATATTTGGCTGGGCTAAATCCAGCTCAATTTCTTTGTCATCGAGCTGGCCTTCACGCAGCTTTTTGCGAAATACCTGACGAGTGCTGCTGTCGGTAGCCGGCTTATTATCGCTGTCACCCCAGGCTTCTTTGGCCGGAGGCAGCAACACATCCAGAATACGCTCTTCAGCGGCTTCTTCAGCGCGAAAACGGTTTTTCTCAATCGCCTGCTCACGAAACATCTTTACTGCACTGTCAGTCAGGTCGCGGATAATACTTTCGACTTCTTTGCCGACATAGCCCACTTCGGTGAACTTGGTTGCTTCAACCTTGATAAAAGGCGCATTGGCAAGTTTTGCCAGGCGGCGGGCTATTTCCGTTTTACCTACGCCAGTTGGGCCTATCATCAGAATGTTTTTTGGTGTGACTTCCTGGCGCAGTGCCGGGTCTAGCTGCATCCGGCGCCAGCGGTTACGCAGTGCTATGGCGACGGCGCGTTTGGCTTTATTCTGGCCGATAATATGCCGGTCCAGTTCGTGCACTATTTCTCTTGGGGTCATGTCAGACATAATCTACCTGCTTATAATTCTTCAATGGTCTGATGCTGGTTGGTGTACACGCAAATGTCACCGGCGATGGTCAGACTTTTGGTTACGATATCCCGTGCACTCAGCTCAGTATTTTGTAATAGGGCGGTTGCGGCAGCCTGGGCGTAAGGGCCGCCACTGCCAATAGCGATCAGATCGTGTTCGGGTTGCACCACGTCGCCGTTACCGGTAATGATCAGCGAGGTATTGGCGTCGGCCACGGCTAACAGCGCTTCGAGCTTGCGCAGCATGCGATCGGTGCGCCAGTCTTTGGCTAATTCTACTGCGGCGCGCATTAAATGGCCCTGATGCAATTCCAGCTTGGCTTCAAAACGTTCAAATAAGGTAAAAGCATCGGCGGTGCCACCGGCAAAGCCGGCAATGACTTTGTTGTTGTAGAGACGGCGAACTTTGCGGGCGTTGCCCTTCATTACAGTGTTGCCGAGTGAAACCTGGCCGTCACCGCCAATGGCAACGTGGCCATCGCGGCGTACAGAAACAATAGTGGTCATGAATAAGCCCTGTGGCGTGATTAACTTAGGGCTTAAGTGTGGCTGAGGCAGCTGGATTTCAAGACCAGTTCCAGATCTGACAGGTATTTATACCTTGCTGGCGCAACCGGTTTCGATCGGCGGTAGCCTGGCGTTTAGACTCGTAAGGCCCCAGCACCACCCGATACCAAACGCCATTGTTACCCTCGGTGCGGCGGATTTCAGAACTAAAACCGACAAAAGCAATCTGGGCTTTCATCGTCTCGGCCTGGGTTTGCACCCGAAACGAGCCACATTGCATCTGATAAGGCCCGGCGGCTTGCTGTTCAGTTACTTCGACTTTTACTTCTTTGTTTTCCAGTTCTTTAATGTACTGGTACGGCTCTTCGGTGGGTTTTACCGGCAAGTCGTCGTTTTTAACCGTTTTCGCCGGCGGTGGGGCAGTCGTCACTTCAACGGCGGGCTGCTGGTTTAAAAACCATAAAAAATAAATAAAACCGCCAATCAGCAGGCTGGTAATAGCCAGCAATAGCCAGGGCTTTGCCGTGGGGGCTGTTTTAGCCGCCGCTCTGCCGGCGCCTGATTGGCGCGGTTTGCTGGTTTTGGCTTTGGGGCGGCTGGCTTTTACATAATCTTTTTGCGGCATAAGGTGCTTGAGGCTCTGACTGCTGGCAACTGGCGTTATTCTACAAGGTTAAGCGAAAAAAGAAACATAAGCCCGGCTATTGTCAGCTAAGGTCTGTTGGATCGACATCCAGTTGCCATTTAACTTTGCGGCTGTGTGGCCACAGTGTCAGTTGCGCCAGCATAATATCCAGCATCTGATGCAGCGCCGGGCGATTTGGGCTGTAGAGTTGTAACTGCCAGCGATACTTGCCGGCCCGGCGTTCCAGCGGGGCCGGTATAGGCCCAAGTATTTGCAGGGCAGTGTTATCAGCGGCAATGGTTGCCAGTTGTTGCAGCCAACTTTGGCACAGTTCTGATTGGTGCGCTTCGGCACTAAACATTGCCAGGAACTGATAAGGTGGCAGCCGTGTCATTTCGCGTTCTTGCAGTGCAGTGCGGGCGAAGGCGGCATAACCATTCTGAATAATATCCTGCAGCAAACTATGCTGTGGATAGTGGGTTTGCAATAACACTTTACCGCCACTGCTGCCACGCCCGGCACGGCCGGCAACCTGGGTTAGTAATTGCCCCAGTTGTTCTGGCGCACGAAAATCACTGCTGTACAGAGCGCCATCGACATCGACGATTACCACAAGACTGACATTAGGAAAATGGTGACCTTTGGCCAGCATCTGGGTGCCGACAATAAGCCGGGCACCATGTTGATGAATATCGCTTAATGCCTCGTTAAGCGCACCTTTGCGCCTGGTGCTGTCGCGGTCGAGCCGGGTAATGGCTGTATCAGGGAACAGCTGTTGCAGGCTTTCTTCTAACTGCTCTGTGCCCTGGCCCAGCGGTTTTAACTGGGTGCTGCCGCAGCCGCCGCACTGGCGTGGTATGGCTTTGCTGGCACCACAGTGATGACATACCAACTGCCGGCTTTGTTTGTGGTAAGTGGTAAAAGCACTACAGCGGTGACACTCGGTAAGCCAGCCACACTCCTGACAGCTCAGCGCCGGGGCAAAGCCACGCCGGTTTAAAAACAGCATAACTTGCAGGCCTTTAGCTAATTCAGCCCGTATCTGCGTCAGCGTTTGCCCGGCCAGGCCAAATTGCAGCACTTGTTGCTTTAAATCTACCAGGGTAAAGCTTGGCAGCGCCTGGCCAGCTGCGCGGTCGGGCAGGGGTAAATGAATAAATTTTTTGCTCAGCGCGTTGTGCAAACTCTCCAGACTGGGTGTTGCTGAACCCAGCAAGATTGGACAATGCTGGATGGCACAGCGTTTTATTGCCAGATCGCGGGCGTGATAGCGAAAGCCGTCCTGCTGTTTTAACGACTGATCATGTTCTTCATCAATGATCACCAGCCCGAGTTGATAAAAGGGTAAAAACAATGCTGAACGGGTGCCAATGACAATAGCTGCCGCACCACTGCTGGCTTGCAGCCAGCAATGCAGGCGTTCGCCATCGCTTAGTGCCGAATGCCAGCACAGTACCGGCACGTCAAACCTGGCCTGAAACCGTGCCAGTGTCTGCGGTGTTAAACCGATTTCAGGTACTATCAGTAACACCTGCTTACCGGCATTGAGCAGGCCAGCAATGCTTTGCAGGTACACCTCAGTTTTACCCGAGCCGGTAACACCCTCAAGCAGCAGACGTTCAAACCGACCACAAGCCTGATTGACTGCCGCCACGGCCATTGCCTGGTCTGCGGTCAGTTTTAAACCGGTTGCGGTTACCTCAGGCGGGGTAAAAGGCGTGGCCGGTACGCAAATTTCCTCTGCCAGGCCTTTATCCAATAATTGCTTGGCTGCTGGCCGGCCAAATTGTTGCAACATTAACGATTCGCTCAAGCGGTGCTGTGCTAACGCTTGCCATAAGGCTAACTGTTTCGGTGCGCGCTTTAATGTCGCAGCGTCGAGCTGACGGCCAGCTTCTGTCAGCTGCCAGGCTTTTGGCTGAAACGATGTCAGTTCGCGGCCTTCACGCAGTAAAGCCGGCAAAGCACTGATCAGCACTTCACCCAATGGATAGTGATAATAATCGGCGGCAAAACTAAGTAACTGACACAGCTGTGGCGGCAGTACCGGTTGGCTATCCAGTACCTGTAATATTGTTTTCAGGCGGCTGGCGGTAAAACTGTCTTCTGGCGCCAATTGCCAGACAATGCCGACCAGTTTACGCGACCCAAAGGGCACCAGCACACGGCAGCCAATCTGCACGTTATGGTTAGGTTCTATTTTATAATCAAATAGTTGCCTTAGTGGTACTGGCAATGCCACTCGTACTGTGGTCACAATGGGCCCCCGTTTTATCGAAGCGCTCAGTGTAAGGACAGCGTGCTGAAATGCCAAGTAAAACAAAATTACTGTCGTGCAGTGTTTAAGCAGTTGCAACTTAGCACGCTATCCATTAAGCTACGCGCCCTAAATTAACTGTAATTACGTATGGTGTTTGGCAAATTTTTGACCAGATTGCGATACGGCCTAACGAGGTAAGCCATGAAGCCAGGTATTCACCCTGAATATAAAGAAATTACTGCAACCTGTACTTGCGGTAACAGTTTCAAAACTAAATCAGCACTGTGCAAAGACATCCACCTGGACGTTTGCTCAGCTTGTCACCCGTTCTACACTGGTAAGCAGAAAGTGTTAGACGTAGGCGGCCGTGTTGACCGTTTCAAAAAGCGTTTCTCTGTACTGGGCAACCGTTAATCGGTATAGCGTCAGCGAAACGGAAAAAAGCACCTGCGGGTGCTTTTTTTATGCCTGCTATCCGGCTGTTTTTTACGCAAATAATCAGTATTGACCGAAAAAATATTTTTATTTGTTAAGTTGTGCCTCTGCCTGCAACAAAATTAACCGCATAAATACGCCAATAACTGTTTACTATCATATAGATAGTAAAACTTAACTGGCTAATGCCTGTCCTTATCTGGCTAGTCTAGTCCGGCCTTAGTCGCATGATTATGCGGCCGCACTCACATCTGTATGCAACACTGTGCCACATTTGGAATTTAGATGGCCGGACGTCTCTTGGCGCAGGGTGGTTTTATTGTTATAACAGTTACAGTTACGACTAAAGTGGTATGGTGCCCAGATGGTTTTTGCGCTGGTACGATCAGACTGATTCTGTTTCTCTTCTGTGCCTGCGCTCTTTAGAATAAGCCTCCCACAGCGTAACGACACGACAATAACTATACGCTTAGCCCTACAGACAGCAGGAAAATACCCATGGCAGATTTTAAACAGCAGGCGCTGCGTTACCATGCAGAGCCCAGACCCGGAAAAATTAGTATCGAGATCAGCAAGCCGGCCGAAACGGTGACTGATCTGGCGTTAGCATATAGCCCGGGTGTTGCCGAGCCGGTGCGCGAAATTGCCGCTGATATCGACAATGTGTACAAGTACACCGCTAAAGGCAATTTGGTTGCCGTTATCAGCAACGGTACCGCCATTTTAGGTTTAGGTAATTTAGGCCCTATGGCATCTAAGCCGGTAATGGAAGGTAAGGCTTTGTTGTTTAAACGTTTTGCCAATCTTGATTCCATTGATATTGAAGTGTCGCATCGCACGACAGAAGAGTTTATTAACACTGTTGCCAATATCGCCGATACCTTTGGCGGCATTAACCTGGAAGATATTAAAGCGCCTGAGTGCTTTGAAATTGAAAAGGAGCTGATTAAGCGTTGTAAAATTCCGGTATTTCACGATGATCAGCATGGCACTGCCATTGTTACCGCGGCTGGCATGTTAAACGCGTTGGAAATTCAGGGCAAAGATATTAAAAGTGCCATTATCGTTTGTATGGGTGCCGGTGCTGCCGCCATTGCCTGTATGGAGCTGCTAATTAAATGCGGTGCCCAGCGCGAGCATATTTATATGCTGGATACCAAAGGGGTCATTCACACCCGGCGCAACGATTTAAACCAATACAAGCTGCTGTTTGCTAACAATACCGACAAACGTACGCTGGAAGATGCGCTAACCGGAGCCGATGTGTTTGTTGGTGTGTCTGGCCCGGATGTGTTGCCGCCACAAGCGCTGCAGTTAATGGCTGACAAGCCGGTAATTTTTGCCTGCTCAAACCCTGATCCGGAAATTAAACCTGAACTGGCACACGCCGCGCGCAATGACATTATTATGGCCACCGGCCGTTCTGATTACCCGAATCAGGTTAACAATGTATTGTGTTTCCCGTTTATTTTCCGTGGTGCGTTGGATGTGCGTGCCAGTGTGATTAACGATGAAATGAAGCTGGCGGCGGTTAATGCTATCCGTGCTATTGCCAAAGAGCCGGTACCAGAGGAGGTGCTTACAGCAGCTAAGGTCGCTGAGCTTAGCTTTGGTAAGTCTTATATTATTCCTAAGCCAATGGACCCACGCCTGCTTCCCAGAGTAGCCCGGGCGGTAGCCGATGCAGCTGTAGCCTCAGGTGTGGCGCGTATTGCTTTACCGGATAATTATTATTGCTAACAGCTTAAATCCTGAAATTGAAAAAGCCGGCTAAGATGCCGGCTTTTCTATGTTGCTAATATCGCTGTTGGCTAGACCCGGAACAGTTTAGTAATGTTTTCCAGATTTTGTGCCAGCGCCGCCAGTTCACTACTGGCTTTGGCGATATTACCTGCGCTTTCAGAGCTGTGCTCTGTGTTAGTAAAAATTTCATCGACATGGTGCACTATATTACTGGCCATTTTTTGCTGATCGTCAGTAGCATCGGCGATTTGCTGGTTCATCAGGCGGATTTGCGCAATGCTTTTTGTGATCAGTTGCAATGCATCACCGGCCTGATTGGCCGATTGCACACTGTGATCGGCCTGGGCGGTACTTTGTTGCATCTTTTGTACCGCCAGACGCGCCGCACTTTGCAGCTGCTCAATGGTACGCTGAATTTCTTCAGTGGATTTTTGCGTGCGCGACGCCAGGGTACGTACTTCATCGGCGACCACAGCAAAGCCGCGGCCTTGTTCACCGGCACGGGCAGCTTCAATTGCCGCGTTTAGTGCCAGTAAGTTGGTTTGTTCGGCGATACCTTTAATTACGCTAAGCACAGTACCAACCTGATTGGCATCTTTCTCCAGCTGCATAATGACATCCGAGGCTTCTTGCACATTGCCGGCCAGTTGCTGGATATTTTGTACGGTTGAGATCACCGTTTGTTGGCCCTGACCGGCGGCATCATTGGATTGCGTGGCAGCAGCAGCGGCTTCGTTGGCGCTGTTCACTTCAGCCACAACGCTGGCACTCATATCATCAACCGCATGTTTGGCCTGATCGGCGGCGCGACGCTGCTGGGCAATGGTTTTATTGGTATCGTCGGTTAGTTCTCGTAAGTCTTTTGCCAGGGCAGATAATGGCACTGCGGTATTGACGATATCCTTCACCACATGCTGCAGCTTTTGCATAAAAGTATTAAACCAGTGCGCTAAATCGCCCAGTTCATCTTTACTATTGCTGTTAATGCGGGCGGTTAAATCGCCATCTTCTTTTGCCAGGCTTTGCAACGAGCTAATCATATTGCCCAGGCTGTTGTGAATGCCTTGGGCGACCGGAAAAGCGGTACCAAACAACACCAGTGTGGTGATCACGCCCATAATAATACCAACAGTAATTAGGGTGCCGGCTTGCTCGCTGGCATCATCAATACTGGCGGTAAATTGTTGTAAGCGTTGGTCACGGAATTGGCTAAGCAAGCGCGCTGTAGTGTCGTAATCAGCGTTCATTTTCTCTGAACGTTGACCCAGCGTAGAGAAATCTGCCGTGTTGTTGATCATCTCCTGCGACACTTTATAAGCCACCTGATAATAGGCATCATAGCTTTGCTTAACATTGCTGACTGCCCCGGCGTAGTCGCGGTTTAACTCGGCAATACGGCCTAAATCCTGGCTGAACTGCTTACTGAAATTGGCCGCGCCACCAAGCGCTTCTTCATCGCCGGTGGTGACAGCACTGGCGAGTGAGTCTTTAACCCGCTCTAGCAATACCAGCGAACTTTGTGCTGCCTGTAACACCGGAAACTGCACGTCACGGGTTTGCTCCAGCGTATGGACGTTGTTCAGGGCGGTATTACTGGCCAGAACCAGATAAATGATAAAACTTAAGGTACCGATGAGTGGAATTAAGTAGATCTTCTTTGCGATAGACAGACGTCGTAACACATCCATACTGCAGGCCTCTGTGATATTGGAACGTTATTATTAGATGTAGCTTAACCGCAGTATAGTGCTTAATTTGTGCAAATGCTTGTTGTTGTTAGCTTTGATTGCGCTTAAAAAAAAGCCCGGCATCTGCCGGGCTTGCTTAAACTGCGGGCAGCTTATTTTTTTGCCCGTTCAAATGAGGTCATAATTTCAGCTTTGGCAGCGGCTGCATCGCCCCAACCATTTACTTTTACCCATTTGCCGGCTTCTAATTCTTTGTAACGCTCAAAGAAGTGCTGAATTTGCTTTTTCAGCAGCTCATCGACATCGTTGATGTCCTGAATGTGGTCATACAGCTTGGTAAGCTTGCTTACCGGAACAGCAATAACCTTGGCATCTTCGCCAGATTCATCCGACATAAACAGCACGCCTACCGGACGACATTTAATAACTGCGCCTGGTACCAACGGATAAGGGGTTGGCACTAACACATCTACCGGATCACCATCCAGCGACAGCGTCTGGTTTACAAAGCCGTAGTTGCACGGATAAAACATCGGTGTAGCCATAAAACGGTCTACCCATACGGTACCGGTATCTTTGTCTACTTCGTATTTAATCGGGTCGGCATTGGCCGGAATTTCAATAATAACGTTAATTTCTTCCGGCAGGTTTTTACCTGCTGCAACATCGCTTAAGCTCATGGCCTGGTCCTTAAATGTTAAAAGCCTGGTTAAAAGTGGCGCTTATTATAGCGCCGGTAATAAAAATGGCTATCGCTGATGATAGGCTACGCAGCTTTCTACTTCGTGCTTTGAGCCAAGTATCACCGCCACGCGCTGGTGAATATCAGTCGGTACTATGTCCATAATGCGCTCATAGCCGGTAGAACTCATACCGCCGGCCTGTTCTACCAGAAAACTCATCGGGTTGGCTTCATACATTAGTCGCAGTTTATCCGGCTTGTTGGCATCTTTAGTATCACGCGGGTAAGCAAAAATGCCGCCGCGGCACAGTACCCGATGTACATCACCCACCATGGCGGCTATCCAGCGCATATTGTAGTTTTTACCGCGCGGACCTTCTTTGCCCTGCAGTAAATCTGCAATATACGCCTGCATAGCCGGTTGCCAATAACGTTGGTTTGACATGTTGATGGCAAACTCTGCAGTGTATTTCGGAATTGCAGCCTGCTCTTCGGTAAGCAGGAAGCCGCCATAGGTTTTATCTAAGGTGTACAGCCTGGTACCTTTACCTGTGGTTAGCGCCAGCATGGTAGAAGGACCATACAGCACGTAGCCTGCGGCCAGCTGGGCGCTGCCGGGCTGCAAAAACTGACTGGCGTCATCAGCTGCTTTATCTGCTTGTGCCGGTAATATGGAGAAAATGGTGCCGATTAAGCTGTTGATGTCGGTGTTGGAGGAGCCATCCAACGGGTCAAAGGTGACTAAATACTTACCATGCGGGTTACCGGCAACAGTGTCGTCTTCTTCTTCTGAGCTGATAGCTTTGACTACGCCGGTTTCCAGAATCACTTCTTTGAGTAATTCATTAGCAATAATATCGAGTTTTTTCTGGGTTTCCCCTTGAATATTCTCGCCCAGGGTAGAACCTAATACCCCAGCCAGTTCGCCTTGGCTGACACGAAACGAGATTTCCCGGCAGGCGGCTAGGATAGTTTTAATCAGTGAAATCAGGTCGCTGTCGACTCCGTCCTGTTGCAGTACTGGCGAGATGCGGCGCATGCTGGTGGTTCCTTCTCAGTAATTATTTTTGCTAAAGCGGTAGAGGCTGGCGTATTTTAAAGAATTTCTGCGCAAATTGCAGGTGTTACTGCGTTGCGGTTGCTATTTGTTACAATGGCGCAGGTTAATTTTCAGGACAATGTATGCATATTCATATTCTGGGTATCTGTGGCACCTTCATGGGCGGCATCGCCGCTATCGCAAAATCACTGGGCCATAAAGTTACCGGCGCTGATGCCAATGTTTATCCGCCAATGAGCACACAATTGGAGCAATTGGGCATTGAATTGACGCAAGGCTGGGATCCGCAGCAGCTGGAGCCGGCACCAGATTTGGTTATTATCGGCAACGCGTTATCCCGTGGTAACCCGGCAGTAGAGTATGTATTAAATACCAATTTGCGTTATAGCTCTGGCCCGCAGTGGCTGGCAGAGCAGGTGCTATTTGACCGTTGGGTGCTGGCGGTGTCTGGCACTCATGGTAAGACCACCACCAGTACTATGCTGGCCTGGATTTTAGAATGTGCGGGCTTAGCGCCGGGATTTTTGATTGGTGGTATTCCGCAAAACTTTGATTGTTCTGCCCGGCTTGGCGAGTCACCTTTTTTTGTCATCGAGGCTGATGAATACGATACGGCCTTTTTTGATAAAAGATCCAAATTCGTGCATTACCGGCCACGAACCCTGGTAATAAACAATCTGGAATACGATCACGCTGATATTTTCCCCGATTTGGCGGCAATTCAACGCCAGTTTCATCACTTGCTGCGTATGGTACCGGCCAATGGTCTGGTGCTGGCACCGGAAGATACACCAGCGGTTAAACATACTCTGGATATGGGCTGCTGGAGCGAGCGGCAAAGCTATGGTACGGATTGGCGCGCCGAATTGCTAAGCAGCGATGGCAGCCACTTTGCCTTGTATTATCAGGATAAACAGCTTGGTGAGCTCAGTTGGCAGTTAAGTGGCCAGCACAATGTCGATAATGCGGTAATGGCGATTGCAGCGGCGCGCCATGCCGGCGTACCGGTAGCGATTGCGCTGGAGGCACTAACGCGCTTTGTTGCACCTAAACGGCGGATGGAGTTAAAAGCCGACATCGGCGGAGTTAAGGTGTATGACGATTTTGCCCACCATCCAACCGCTATCAGCACTACCTTACAAGGCATTCGCAATAAAGTAGGCCAAAGCCGGGTGTTAGCCGTACTGGAACCGCGCTCTAATACTATGCGTATGGGCGTGCATCAGGCAGCACTGCCTTTGGCGCTGGCGCTGGCCGATAAGGTGTTTTTATATGAGCCGGCCAATGCCAACTGGTCGCTGGACGCTTTAACGCGTGCCTTAGCGCCCAAAGCGGCGTTATCACAGGATATTGATGCGTTGGTCAGCCTGCTTTGCGATCAGGCTGTGCAGGGCGACAGTATTGTGATTATGAGTAACGGCGGCTTTGGTGGTATTCACGATAAGCTGATTAGTGCACTAAAGCGTAAATGGGAACACTGATGAAAACTGCAAAAGAGATCACACTGGCCTTTAGTGGTGCGTCAGGCGCGCCCTATGGCTGGCGCTTATTAGAATTGCTGCTGGCGCAGGGCATTAAAGTGCATTTGCTGGTATCCAGCGCCGCCAGAGTGGTTTTTGCTACTGAGCATGATATTAAACTGCCGGCCGCACCGGACAAATGCAGACAAATGTTGCTGGCACATTTTGGCTGTGATGCCGCCTTGCTTAAAGTCTATGGCAAAGATGACTGGTTTTCTCCGGTAGCTTCGGGCTCAGCGGCTCCGCGACAAATGGTGATTTGCCCCTGTTCTACCGGCACCGTATCAGCAATTGCCACCGGCGCCAGTGATAACTTAATAGAGCGGGCGGCGGATGTGGTGATTAAAGAAGGCGGTCAGTTAATTTTAGTGCCACGCGAAAGCCCGCTTAGCGCTATCCACCTGGAAAACCTACTTAAGCTGGCCAAGCTCGGTGTGACTATTATGCCGGCGGCACCGGGGTTTTATCATCAACCGAAACAGATCAGTGATTTAGTCGATTTTATGGTGGCGCGTATTCTTGACCATCTTAAGTTACCGCACCAGTTACTTAACCGTTGGGGTTATGGCAGTACAGAACACACAGGAGAGCAGCATTGAGTTTAGCCTTAGATATTAAAGGCCTGCATAAGGTATACAAAAGTGGCACTGTGGCATTAAGCGGTATTGATTTGCAGGTAAAGCAGGGCGATTTTTTTGCGCTGTTAGGGCCAAATGGTGCCGGTAAAAGTACCACCATCGGCATTATCAGCTCCTTAGTCAATAAATCAGCCGGTAGCGTTAAGGTATTTGAATATGATATCGACAACCAGCTGGAAGCGGCCAAAAGCCAGCTTGGTCTGGTACCGCAGGAATTTAATTTTAACCAGTTTGAAACCGTGTTGCAGATAGTCGTAAATCAGGCCGGCTATTACGGTGTGCCGAAAAAGCTGGCGCTGGAACGGGCAGAAAAATACCTGGGCCAATTGGGCCTGTGGGAAAAACGTACGGCCCGCGCCCGGGAGCTATCCGGTGGCATGAAGCGGCGTTTAATGATTGCCCGCGCCTTAATGCACGAGCCCAAATTGCTGATTTTGGATGAACCCACCGCTGGGGTAGATATAGAACTGCGCCGCTCGATGTGGGAGTTTTTGCGCACCATTAACCAGCAGGGCGTGACGATTATTCTCACTACCCATTATCTGGAGGAAGCCGAAAGCCTGTGCCGTAATATCGCCATTATTGATAAAGGCCAGATTATTGAAAACACTAACATGAAGGCATTACTGGCTAAGCTGACGCGTGAAACCTTTGTGCTGGATTTAGCCACAACACCGACACAACTGACGTTGGAAGGCGTTAACTGGCGGGCATTGGATGACCACAGTATTGAGGTAGACGTGGAAAAAGCGCAGGGCTTAAATGGCATTTTTGCTCAGCTCAGCGCGCAGGATGTTAAGGTGTTATCTATGCGTAATAAAGCTAACCGGCTGGAAGAGCTGTTTGTATCCTTGGTGGAAAATGGCCGCGGAGGTGCAAAATGATTAAAGCTAACTATATGGTGGCTCTTAAAAGCATCCTCGATAAAGAAACCAACCGTTTTTTAAGAATTTGGATACAAACGCTGGTGCCGCCGGCTATTACCATGACGTTGTACTTTGTTATTTTTGGCAGCTTAATTGGTTCCCGCATCGGCGATATGGGTGGTTTTAGTTATATGGAGTTTATTGTGCCCGGCCTGATTATGATGTCGGTGATCACTAACTCTTATGCCAATGTGGCGTCATCATTTTTCAGTGCTAAGTTTCAGCGCAACGTGGAAGAGCTGCTGGTGGCGCCGGTGCCCAACTACATTATTGTGCTGGGCTTCGTTGGCGGTGGTATGGCGCGTGGCATGCTGGTAGGGCTGATCGTGACGCTGTTATCATTGTTTTTTGTCACTATTCAAATTCACAATCTGGCAGTAATAGTGGTGACGGTGACATTAACCTCGATGCTGTTCTCCCTCGGCGGCCTGATTAACGCTGTGTATGCCAAGACCTTCGATGACATCAGCATTATTCCAACCTTTGTGCTGACGCCGTTGACCTATTTGGGTGGTGTGTTTTACTCGTTAACTCTGTTGCCCGGCTTTTGGCAGCATGTTGCGGCGCTTAATCCGGTGGTGTATATGGTTAATGCATTTCGCTACGGCTTTTTAGGTGTTACCGATGTCAGCCTGTGGTTGGCGCTGGCGGTGGTTGTGGGCTTTATCGTGGTACTGTTTAGTTATGCCATGTACCTGATTAACCGTGGCATTGGCCTGCGTAGTTAGGCACAGCACTTTTTTGCAGACATTTTTCAGCGCTTGCAGTAAAGTGAGCGCCATTTTCCGGCTGTTTTAGTAACCGCTGAAACCGTATGCAGAGTAGCAAGCGCATGACAGAATCCAGTAAACGCCAGGCAACCGCTTCAGAAGAAGCCTTATGGCGCATCTTCACGGTGCCGGAAGCGCCCGATTCAACCCTCAGCATTATTGAGCAGAATCTGTCACAGAATCTGGCCGGATTTTTGCGCGAAAGTATTGTCGCGGTAGAAAAACCTTTGTGGCAAATTGAGCGCGATTTTCAGGCGCACCATATTCCGCAAATGCCAAACTTTGTTTCCGATTACGCTGAAAGCCTGATGCAAAAGCTGGTAGCGCACTCGGTACATACTGCAGCGCCAAGTTTTATCGGCCATATGACGTCGGCCTTGCCTTATTTTGTGTTGTCACTGTCAAAAATGATGGTGGGGCTAAATCAGAACCTGGTGAAGATTGAAACCTCCAAAGCCTTTACGCCGATGGAGCGTCAGGTACTGGGCATGATGCACCATCTGGTGTACGGCGAAGGCGACGGCTTCTATAAAAAATGGATGCACAGTGCTAACCATTCGCTGGGCGCCTTTTGCTCTGGCGGCACCATCGCCAATATTACTGCACTGTGGATAGCCCGTAACCGGTTGCTAAAGCCTGACGGTGATTTTAAAGGCATCGCCCGTGAAGGCTTGTTTAAGGCCATGAAGCATTACGGTTATGACGGCCTGGCAATATTGGTATCCGAGCGCGGGCATTATTCGTTGGGTAAAGCTGCCGACGTGTTGGGTATTGGCCGCGAGTCGTTAATAGCGGTGAAAACCGACGCCGATAACAAAATTGATACTGCCTTGCTGGCTGACAAAATGGCTGAGCTTAAAGCGAATAATATTCGTGTGCTGGCGATTGTCGGCGTGGCTGGTACTACTGAAACCGGCAATGTGGACCCGCTAAATCAGCTGGCCGATTTAGCCGAGCAGTATCAGTGCCACTTTCATGTCGATGCGGCCTGGGGCGGCGCTACGCTGTTGTCCAACAAATACCGCCATCTGCTGGCTGGTATAGAGCGCGCCGATTCGGTAACCATAGATGCGCACAAGCAAATGTATGTGCCGATGGGCGCCGGTATGGTGGTGTTTAAACACCCGTCTGCTGCACACGCTATTGAGCATCACGCCGAGTACATTTTACGTAAAGGCTCAAAAGATTTAGGCAGCCAGACGCTGGAAGGTTCACGCCCCGGTATGGCCATGCTGGTGCATGCCTGCTTACAGGTTATTGGCCGCGATGGTTATGAAATTTTGATCAATCGCAGTCTGGAAAAAGCGCGTTATTTTGCCACCTTAATTGCGCACAACATTGATTTTGAGCTGATAACCGAACCAGAATTGTGTTTGCTTACCTATCGTTATGTGCCGGCGCAGGTACAAAAAGCCATGGCGGGCGCCAACCCAGAGCGGCTGCAACGCTTTAACGAGCTGTTAAACGGCTTAACTAAGTTTATTCAGAAACGTCAGCGTGAAGAAGGTAAGTCATTTGTTTCCCGTACCCGCTTAACGCCGACGCGCTACCAGCGCCAGGAAACGATTGTATTCCGTGTTGTGCTGGCTAACCCGCTCACTACCGAGCAAATTTTGCATGATGTGCTGGTAGAGCAGGATCAAATTGCCCAGCTCGATAAAGAGTTCTACCCGAAACTACTACAGCTGGCGAAAGAGCTGGTGGTATAAAGACCTTTCTTGCCATGCCACTGTGTTAAGTTGCTTTAGTTTTAGTGCTCTGAGCCAACAGCAGGGCACTAAATACAAAACTGGTGTACTGCCAAGCTCTGCCCACCTTTGTTTTGAATATCCTCACTGCAGATCAGAGTTATAGCCTTATAGCTTGATCTGGGACATTTTTTCTGTCTAGATGTTATGTCGTAGTGCTCGAATGAGTGTGGCCGGCAACAGGCAGTTGCGATCAAGTAACTAACTTTCGGAGTGCAGTATGACCACGGCACAAAGCATTATTATGCTGATTTTACTGGTCACTATTGGCATGTTTTTATGGGGCCGCTGGCGCCATGACATGGTAGCGCTCGGTGCTATGCTGGCTTGTGTCTTTAGCGGTCTTATTGACGCGCAAAACGCCTTCAATGGCTTCGGCCACCCGGCAGTGATAACGGTAGCCTGTGTGTTGGTATTAAGCCGGGCGCTGCAAAGTTCTGGCGCAGTAGATGTGTTAACCCGCTTGGTGTTGCCCGCCAAAGCCGGCCCTACCTTAAGTATTGCGGCCTTAACGCTGTTGGCTGCATTGCTGTCGGGCTTTATGAATAATGTTGGTGCCCTGGCTTTGCTGATGCCGGTGGCAATTCAACTTGCAAACCGCTTACAACTCTCTCCCGGCCAGGTGTTAATGCCGCTGGCGTTTGCCTCAATTCTTGGCGGTACCATGACATTAATCGGCACACCGCCGAACTTGATAATTTCTGGTATACGCGCTTCTGAGGGCTCTGCTGGCTTTAATATGTTTGATTTTACTGCTGTTGGCGCCGCAGTGACGGCTGTAGGCTTGGCATTTATTATCCTGCTGGGCTGGCGCCTGGTGCCAAAACGCAAACAAGCGGGCACTGAAGGCTTTGAAACCGGTGCCTATGTTACAGAAGTGCGAATTGCTGAAGGCAGTAAAGCCGATGGCATGAAATTGCGCGAAGTCGAGGCGGTGCTGGATCAGGCTGATGCGCAGGTAGTGGGATTGATCCGTAATGACGTGCGGGTAACTGCACCCAGTTCGGGCCGTTATTTGCGTGCTTTGGATATTCTGATCATTGAAGCCGAAGCCGATGCACTGACTAAAGTGCTGTCAGAGCTGGGATTGGAGCTGGCACACGCGAAAGCAAAGCGCGAAACCACAGCTGAGGAGGATACTGAGCAGGCTGACTGCGCACAACGTTCGGCAGCAGTAGAAGAGCCAAGGCAGCTGACGGCGGAACACGCGGACCAAGCTGTGGAAAAAGAGCCGGAAAAGGACCGTAAACCCGACGAGATTGTGTTGTTGGAACTGGCCGTTTTACCCTCGTCAAGCCTGCTTAACCGCTCTGCCGCTGATATGTTATTGCGCACCCGCTACAGTATTAACTTACTGGCAGTATCGCGGCATGGCCAGCGCTCGATGGCACGGTTACGTTCTTTACCATTACGTGCCGGTGACTTGTTGCTGATGCAGGGGGCGCCGGATGTATTACAGGATTTTGCCAATAATACGGGCTGTGTGCCGCTGGCAGAGCGTGACCTTAGGATACCAAACAAGCGCCACGCCTTAATGTCGGCAGTGATTATGCTGTTGGCTGTGGTGCTGGCTGCAACGGGGATCTTGCCGGCGGCAGTATCTTTTGCTGCCGGTGTGTTAGCTACCATGGCACTGCGCACCTTACCCTGGCGTTTGGTATATGACGCTATAGATTGGCCGGTAATAGTGCTGCTGGCGTGTTTATTGCCCGTTGCCGGTGTTATGCAAAGTACCGGTGCGGCGGGCCTGATTGCTGCAATGCTGCTTGATACGTTGGCTCAGGGCAATGCAGTTGTAGGGCTGGCGGTTATTTTGATTAGCACACTTATTTTGACTGACTTAATGAACAACGCAGCGACAGCAGCTGTGATGGCACCTATTGCACTGGGCGCTGCTAATCAGCTGGGTGTTAATCCGGACACCTTTTTAATGGCGGTGGCAGTGGGCGCATCGTGCGCGTTTTTAACACCGATTGGCCATCAAAATAATACCCTGATCCTTGGCCCGGGCGGTTTTCGATTCTCTGATTACTGGCGCATGGGGTTGCCGCTGGATGTATTAGTAGTAGCGGTAAGTTTACCGGTATTGCTGCTAGTATGGCCGTTACACCCGGCGTAAGATAGCGCCGGGCAGGCGCTTGCTTGAAGGTCAGATTTCCAGGTTGTCAATCAGACGGGTGCTGCCCAGCCAGGCTGCTGCCAAAATCACTTTAGCCTGTTGCGCGGTGGTGGCCAGTGTCAGATCGTTCTGATCTGAGATATCAATATAATCCGGTTTAAAACCCTCAGCACTGAGTTGTTGCTTCGTCTGTTGCTCCAGCGCGCGATAATCATGGTTGCCGGCCAGAATACTGCTACGCAGCTGCTGCAACAGCAGATAAAGCTTGGGTGCTATCGCACGCTGTTCAGCATTAAGATAGCCATTGCGTGAACTCAGCGCCAGGCCATCGGCTGCGCGCTCGGTCGGCACGCCGATAATCTCAATCGGCATGGACAAATCAGTTACCATCTGACGGATAATCGCCAGTTGCTGATAATCTTTCTGGCCAAAGCAGGCAATATCCGGCTGTACCAGATTAAACAACTTACACACTATGGTGGATACGCCGCGAAAATGGCCGGCGCGGCTGGCACCGCAGTGCAAGTCGCCCAGCAGTGGCACTTCAACAAAGCTTTGTACGTCCAGACCACGCGGGTACATCATCGCTGGCGTTGGTGTAAACACCGCATCGGCGCCGTGGGCGGTCAGTCCGGCGCAATCAGCCTCCAGCGTGCGCGGGTAGCTGTCGAGATCTTCGTTTTTGCCAAATTGCATTGGGTTTACAAAGATGCTGACAATTACCCGATCCGCGCGGCCTTTGGCCACATCAACCAGTTTTAAATGGCCGTTATGCAGGTTGCCCATGGTGGGTACGAAGGCGATACGTTCGCCGTTTTGCCGCCAGGCACTGATTTGTGCCCGCAGCGCAGCAATAGAGTTGAGTATTTTCATCGGCTTTAAAAACTGTGCTCGCTGGCAGGGAAAGTCTGGCTTTTAACTTCGCTGACATAGGCCGCGATCGCGCTTCTGATCTCGCCGGTTTGCGCCAGATAGTTTTTCGAAAACTTTGGAATATAACCACTACTGATGCCGAGTAAATCATGCATTACCAGTACCTGTCCGTCAGTAACGTTGCCGGCGCCAATACCGATAACCGGAATGCTTAGCGCGTCGGTGATACGTTTTGCCAGTTTGGTTGGTATGCACTCCAGAACCAGCAACTGGGCACCGGCGTCTTGTAAGGCTTTGGCCTGAGCGACCATGGCATCGGCAGCAGCGTCAGTTTTACCCTGCACCTTATAGCCACCAAAAATATGCACAGACTGGGGGGTTAAGCCTAAATGGCCGCACACCGGTACGCCGCGCTCGGTTAAGGCTTTTACGGTAGGTAGTAAAAAGTCGCCGCCTTCCAGTTTTACCATATTGGCACCGGCTTGCATCAGCGGCACCACACTTTGCAATGCCTGCTCTAAGGTACCGTAGCTCATAAACGGCATATCGGCGATGACAAACGCTTCGGGTGCACCGGCGCGCACAGCCCGGGTATGGTAGGCAATATCAGTAATGGTTACCGGCAGCGTGTCGCCGTGGCCTTGCAGCACCATACCTAAGGAATCGCCAATCAGCAGTACGTCGACGCCTTGTTCGGCAAATAACTTCGCGAAGCTGGCATCATAGGCCGTCAGCATGGTGATCTTGTCACGTTGCTGCTTCATTTTCTGTAATACGGCAGTGGTGATCTTAGCCATAATCTTCTCATCCGACCATTAACGCAGGACGCGCAAGATCGCACAAAGTGCGATTAGCTGCAACTGCTGTGAAGTTTTTGCAGGCCATTTAACGGCACCTGCGCCAGTAAAGAGGATAATACAGTACCGTCCGGCAGGCTAAGTTGCGGTGCAATATCGTGAAGCGGATACAGCACAAATTCACGTACGCGCAGGCCATAGTGCGGTATGGTCAGGCGCTCGGTATTTATAATCTGCTTACCATACAGCAGAATATCCAAATCCAGTGTACGTGGGCCCCAGCGCTCGGCCTTACGTTGACGGCCTTGTTGTTGTTCTATCTGTTGCAGTGCATCCAATAACTGCTCTGCTGCCAGTGTGGTGTCGATAGCGGCTACGGCATTTACATAATCGGGTTGGTCTTGCGGCCCCATTGGCTTTGAGCCGTAAAAATCGGATACGGCGACCAGCTCGCACCGGGCTAACTGCGAAAGTGCCTGTACAGCACTTTGCAGCTGCGCCACGGGTTGTTCCAGGTTGGCACCTAAGCCAATGTAACAGCGCTGTGGTGCCATTATTCTGCCGTCGGTTTGCGTTTATAGCTACGCCGGCGGCGTGGGCCTTTGTCAATGCCGTCTTTGCCCAGTTGGTTGATTAACTGCAGCCGGCTTGGTTCATCAGCAAATTGGAATCGCTCCCACCACTGCGCCAGGTCAATCAGGCTGCCGCCTTCGGCCCGGGCACGCAACTGTAGAAAATCAAAGGCACCACGAAACTTAGGTTGCTCCAGCAATTTAAATGCACGGCGGCCGGCCCTTTTGCTTAAGCGGCTTTGCAGTGCCCAAATGTCGCGCATGGCCAGGGTAAAACGCTTAGGGATCGCGATAGTACGCTGTATATCGTCCAGCACTTCGGTCATGGCAATATTCATTGCATCTATGTCGCTTAACCCGTCTGTCATCAGGGCTTGCGCCCGTACTTCTACCGGATACCACAGCAGGGCGGCGAAAATAAATGCCGGCGTCACCGGCTTATCGGCCGCTACGCGCTCATCGGTATTTTGTAAGGCCTGGGTTGCCAGGGTAAAAGCTTTGCCTTCGGGCTCTTGTTTTAACAGTTTGTCTAATTGCGGCAGCAATTGCTTTAGCACCTTGGTATCGCGCATCAGCATAAAGTTGTCGAAGCCTTTGCCCGCCAGCAGCATCTTAACCAGCTCATCAAACAGCCGTGGCGCCGGCACATTTTTCAGCAACACTGCCAGTTGCGGTATCGGCTCAGCTGCAGCCGGCGCGATTTGCATATGCAGTTTGGTAGCAAAACGAATGGCGCGTAAAATGCGGACCGGATCTTCCCGATAGCGTGTTTCCGGATCGCCAATCAGTTCAATTTTACGCTCGTTGATGGCTTGCATGCCGTTGGCAAAATCATACACGGCAAAATCGCTGACTGAGTAATACAGCGCATTGAGGGTAAAGTCCCGACGCTCGGCGTCTTCATCTATAGTACCGTAGACATTGTCGCGTAATATCTGGCCGTGGTCGCTTAGGCTGGCGGTTTTTAGCTTAGGTGCGGTATCGTCTTCATCTTCGCTGCCACTGTGGTGGCCACGAAAGGTGGCGACTTCAATCACTTCACGGCCAAATACCACGTGTGCCAGGCGAAAGCGCCGGCCAATCAGACGGCAGTTACGAAAAACCTGTTTGACCTGCTCCGGTTTGGCATTGGTTACCACATCGAAATCTTTTGGCTGAATGCCCATAAGCAAATCGCGGATGCAACCACCAACCAGGTAGGCGTCGAAACCGGCATCTTTTAAGCGGTACAACACTTTTAAAGCGTTGGGGCTGATATCTTTGCGTGAAATACCATGCTTGTCACGGCCAATGCGCACGACGTCCGGCAACTGACTGGCGCCAGGTACGGGTTGATTACGTCTGTCTGGCGCCGCATCTTGTTGCTGCGGTTTCACCGTTTTAGCCTTACGGGCTGCGCTGGGCTTGGCTTTACCACCAAAGGTGCGGCGGCAAAAATCTAACACTCGCGTAATAATGGTTATTCTCCTGACAAATATGGCTTCGGCCGGTGCCGGCTTGTAACAAAAAAGCCGGCCAATAATACCGCAGCTGCGCTGAAAAAAGAACGCAACACTGCTGGCTTCTTAACGAAATTCTGTACTGAGTATCTCCAGTTGCGCCGGTACTTTATTAAGTTGCCATTGGCTACTGGCCCAACTTAACTGCTCATTTACCGGTGCCTGTAGTAACTCCGCTGGCGGCATATGGTTTAAAAAGCCCAGCACCCGGCTGAGTATTGCCGCTGCTGGCCATTGTGCTATTGCAGCCGCATGGTTTTGTTTGCTAAGTTTAAAACCCGGTTTTGTTACCGCCAGTGGCAGATGACCGTATTGTGGTGCTACTGCGCCTAAAAGTTGGCACAGTGCCTGTTGCCGGGGTGTCATTTGCAGCAGGTCGGCACCACGGATCACTTGTGTAACCGCCTGATCGATGTCGTCCACCACAACAACCAACTGATAAGCGAACAAGCCATCGCGGCGGCGCACTATATAGTCTTCTTGCGCCAATGAGGCGGCAATCTGCTGCTGACCAAATACCAAATCGGTAAAATCTGTGCTGACATTGCTGCTGCGTAATCGCCAGGCCAGTGGCTCTGTTGTAAGTTGCGCCTGGGCACAGCGGTTGTCGTAAAGCCCGCCCAGACTGCTTATTTGCTTACGGCTGCACTGACAACCATAGATCAGTTGTTGTGCTTTAAGTTGTTGTAATATTTGCTGGTACCGCTCAAGCCGCTGGCTTTGATAAAGCACAACGCCGTCCCAGTGCAAACCAAATTGCTCCAGTGTGCGCAGGATATCGCTGTCGGCGCCAGGCACCATACGTGGGGTGTCGATGTCTTCCATTCGCACCAGCCATTGGCCGTGCTGAGATTTAGCCTGCAGATAGCTGCCAACAGCAGCTATTAGGGAACCGAAATGAAGCGGGCCGGAAGGCGATGGCGCGAACCGGCCAATATAGCAAGGTTGTGCATTGGGCATCTTAGCCGCCCAGTTGCTTTTCCTTGATTTCAGCTAAGGTTTTGCAGTCGATACACATATCGGCAGTAGGACGGGCTTCTAAGCGTTTAATACCAATCTCTATGCCACAGGTATCACAAAAACCAAAGTCTTCATCTTCAATTTTTTGCAGTGTTTTCTCAATTTTTTTCAGCAGTTTGCGCTCACGATCACGGGCACGCAGTTCTAAACTGAATTCCTCTTCCTGGGCGGCGCGGTCAACCGGATCCGGGAAATTAGCTGCTTCATCCGCCATGTGGTTCTTGGTGCGGTCAACTTCTTCACGTAACTGTTGACGCCAGGCGTCCAGAATACGGCGGAAATGCTCCAGTTGCTTCGGGTTCATGTACTCTTCCCCGACAGCTTCCTGATATGGCGCTACGCCTGCAAGGGCTAGTAAACCCAGCGTTTTGGTAGTATTGCCCTCTGGCATAATCATCTCCTGTAAAATGCCCAGCAAAAAATATGGCGGCTATAGATAGCAGAATATTGCCGGCATCGCAATCAGATTTAAAAAGACGCGGCAGTATACAGAGCTCTTATAGTTACGTCATCTGTTTTCGGCAAATGCGCCAAACAGGCGTTATTCGTCCGTTAACGGGGTTATTTGGCTTAGCGGAGCTTGTGGTACACTGGCCGATATCGCCTTTTTTAAATAACGATCAAGTATACAGGGGCCAGTATGACAGACGTGGTACAGATTACACTACAAGAAGCTGCAGCAGGTGAAAAATGGGGCAAAGCACTGTTTACGCCTGCCGGTAATGGTTTTCAAATCCATCTTAATGCTAATGACGCGCTGCGTACTGTGCAAAAAGCGGCCCGCAGCCTGGACAGCCTGGGGCTTACTCAGGTGCAGCTCAGCGGTGCTAACTGGACATTGCCGTTGCAGTGGGCCTTTTATCAGGGCTATTGTTCTGCAAAAAAACAAGCTGGTGTCGGTTTTTGCGGTGATACCGCTACTGTAACGCAGTTAAATCAGCTACATCGCTGTTATAGCTGGGCCAAAGATATTGTCAATCAAACGCCGGATCAATTGTATCCGCAGGCACTGGCGCAGCAAGCCGCTGCCTTTATTAGCAGCGTGGCGGCACCTGGCACCGTTAGTCAAAAGATCATACTGGACGATGCGCTGCTGGCAGACGGCTGGTACGGCTTGCATGCAGTGGGCCGTGGCAGTGATCGCAAGCCGGCTATGCTGGTGCTGGATTATAATCCACAGGCTGACGAGGCTGCGCCGGTAGCTGCCGCACTGGTAGGCAAGGGCATTACGTTTGATAGTGGTGGCTACTCTATTAAGGCTACTGAAAGCATGCTAAGCATGAAATGTGATATGGGCGGCGCAGCTACGGTTACCGCAGCCTTAGCGCTGGCCATTTTGCAGGGGTTAAATAAACGCGTACAGCTGATTTTATGCTGCGCCGAAAACCTGATTAGCGGTAATGCCTATAAGCTGGGTGATATTATCCGCTATAAAAACGGCACTACGGTTGAAATTGTCAATACCGACGCTGAAGGGCGGCTAGTGCTGGCAGATGGCTTGATGTGCGCGGCAGAAAGCGGTGCCGGGTTAATTATTGATGCTGCAACCTTAACCGGTGCAGCAATGGTCGCAGTGGGTGGCGAGTACAATGCTTTGTTTGCGCTGGATAAAGCCTTGGCGCAAAAAGCGTTGGCTTATGCCGAGCAGCAGCAGGAGCTGACCTGGCAGTTGCCGTTGGAGCCGTGGCACCAACATCAATGTCCATCGCCTTTTGCAGATACTGCCAACAGTAAACCGGTAAAAGGTGGTGGTGCCGGCGGTGCCAGTAATGCTGCCGGCTTTTTGAGCCGCTTTGTGCCAAACGAAGGCAAGGGCTGGCTGCACTTTGACCTGGCGGCCGCCTACAACAGCAGTGGCAATGCGTTTTGGGCTGCAGGTGCTACCGGGCTGGGGATCCGCACTATTAGCGCAACGCTGCTGGGTGAAATTTAACCACTACAGATATTTTATGGCAGGGTGCTGTTAAGTCAGCACTTTGTGTTTATCGCCGGCACGCTGGCAGATTTTTACGGATGTGATAGTGCTACCTGTTGCAGAGATCTTCGCTGATCTTATCAAGCTGTTACACAGCCATAATAAAGTGTTGTTGTCAGCGCCGCCCGGTGCTGGTAAATCGACGTATTTGCCGCTGTGCTTATTGCAGCATCCGGATTTTGCCGGCAAAAAGCTGTTAATGCTGGAGCCACGCCGGTTGGCAGCAAAAAGTATTGCTGCCTATCTGGCGGCGCAGCTGGGCGAAGCCGTAGGCGACAGCGTCGGCTATCAAATTCGGCAAGAACACAAACACAGCAGCAACACGCGTTTGCTTATAGTTACCGAAGGTATATTAACGCGCAAATTGCAGCAAGATCCTGAGCTTAGCACTGTAGATCTGCTGCTGTTTGATGAGTTTCACGAACGTTCACTGCATGCTGATTTAGCCCTGGCGCTGTGTCTGGAAGTGCAGCAACTTCGGCCACAGCTGCAATTGCTGATCATGTCTGCCACGCTGGATATGGCGCAGCTAGCTAACCGGCTGGATGCGCCGGTACTGAGCAGTGCAGGGCGCAGTTATCCGGTAACGGTAGAATATGCGCTGCCGGGCAGCCAGCCGCTGACGCAGCAAATAGCGGCTCTAGTGCAGCAGGCGCTAAGCAAACATAACGGCAATATACTGGTGTTTTTACCCGGCCAGGCAGAAATCAACCAAACGGCTCAGTTGTTGCAACAACAGGGGGTAGCTGCCGATGTTCAGCTGCATCGTTTAATTGGTAGCCTGACACTGGCACAGCAACAAGCGGCTATAGCGCCGCCACCTGCCGGTATGCGCAAAGTAGTTTTGTCCACCAATCTGGCCGAAACCAGTTTAACCATTGACGGCATCAGCGTTGTGATTGACAGCGGCCTGTGCCGGCAAAGCCGGTTTAACCCGCGTCAGGGTATCAGTGTGCTGGAAACCGCCGCTATTAGTCAGGCGTCGGCTATTCAGCGTGCCGGCCGTGCCGGCCGTTTATTGGCCGGCCATTGCTACCGGCTGGATACGGCAGAAAAATGGCAGCGCAGAGCCCGGTTTGACGCGCCGGAGATTGAAATCAGTGATTTAACCGCATTGCGGCTTGAAGTTGCTGCCTGGGGTTGTCAGGTGGACGATTTGTACTGGCTTACACTGCCACCGGCAGCGTCTTTAGCGGTGGCAGAGCAACTGCTGCAGCAACTGGGGTTTATTGACAGCCGCGGCATTATTACTGCCAGCGGGCGCCTGGCGCATAAACTGGGTACAGAACCCCGGCTGGCGGCCATGTTGCTGCATGGCCAACAACTGGCGCAGCAAGGGCACCAGCATGCACCGGCACTGGCTTGTGTACTGGCAGCCGTACTGGAAGATACGCGCGTGCTGCAGGGCGATATATACAGCTTGCTTGGCCGGGTCAGGCAAACACTGCCACAACAGTGGCAACAGGCACAAAGTTTTGCCCGTTTGCTTGGTTGTCAGTTAACAGACTCGCTACCGCTGGAATTAGCTCCGCTACTGACATTAAGAGCATTTCCAGACCGGCTGGCCAAACGCCGTGGCCAGGGCTATCAGTTAGCCAATGGTATTGGCGCTGTGTTACAGCAGGACCACAGCTTAACCGGGCAAGCCTGGTTAGTGGTGCTGAATATGCAGCAATTTGGCCGCGATAACCGCATTTATCATGCGCTTGCTATCAGTAGCGATGCCATTATGGCAGACTGGCAGGCAGAGCTTGGTTGGCGTACGCAAACCCTGTGGGATGACAAAAACGGTCGTTTTTTTACTGAGCAGCAGCTGAACTTTGGTCAGTGTTTGCTTGATGCCAAGCCGGCGCCGCTGCAACTGACGGCAGAGCAAAAGCAGCTGGCATGGCAAACTTATATTAGTAACAAAGGTTTAAGCTGCCTTAACTGGAATGACACGGCTTTGCAGTTAAGGGCCAGAGTAGCTTTATTAAATCAGTATCAACCTGATGCTGGCTGGCCGGACTTTTCTGACGAAGCCTTGTTAACCGCCCTGCCACAGTGGCTTGGTGCTTATTTAGCGCCGCTGAGTAAAAGTGCTGCTCTGGCACAGTTACCCTTGTATGACGCCCTGCTACAGTGCTTAAGTTATCAACAGCAACAGGTGCTAAACCAGCTGTTGCCCATGCATTGGCAAGCACCAACCGGCTCACGGTTGAGTATTGATTATCTTGCCGAAGGTGGGCCCAGACTTTCAGTACGGGTTCAGGAAATGTATGGCCAGATGCAGTCACCGATGCTGCTAGAGGGGCAACTGGCCATTACTGTCGAACTGTTATCGCCTTCGCGTCAGCCATTGCAGGTTACGCAAAACCTGGCCAGTTTCTGGCAAAATGCCTGGCTTGAAGTGCGTAAAGAAATGCGTGGGCGATACCCCAAACATTACTGGCCGGAAGATCCGGCTCAGGCTCTACCTACAACAAAAACAAAAAAGGCCATGCATAAATGAGTCGTAAAGCTGCCACCGGGAATGGCCGTAGTAAAAAAACTGCTGTGCGTAGCCACAAACCGCATTGGGCAAAGCGTAGTGTGTTGTTCGTGTTTAAGTTGCTATTGCTTGCTGTATTGGTGCTGCTGTTTTATCTGGTATACCTTGACAGTAAGATCAGCAAGAAATTTGCCGGCCAAAAATGGCAGGTGCCGGCACAGATTTATGCCCGCAGTACGGAATTACTGCCGGGCAAACTGATGACACCGCAGCAATTAATCAACAGGCTCGACGCCTTGCAGTACCAGCGCAATGCCGCTTTAACCGCGCCGGGTCAGTACAGTGTGTCGCGCAATCACGTGACCATTTACCGGCGGCCTTTTGTCTATGTTGACGGCTACCAGAGCGAGCAGCTATTCAGCGTTGAGTTTAATCAAAGCGGTATTAACCGCATAATGCAGCGCAACCTGAATGAGCCGGTTAATTTTGCCCGGCTGGAACCGCAACTGATAGAACATCTGGTTGCTGCGCAGCAGGAAGATCGCGAACTGGTAGCGCTACAGCAAGTGCCGGAGCTATTTAAAGATGCATTGTTGTTGGTGGAAGATCGGGAGTTCTATCATCATCACGGTGTGTCACCACTATCGGTACTGCGAGCCCTGCTGGTAAATATCAGTGCCGGACGCACAGTGCAGGGCGGCTCTACGTTAACTCAGCAATTAGCCAAAAATATGTTTTTAAGCAGCGACCGTACCTTATGGCGCAAGGTTAATGAAGCCTTTATCGCGCTGGTGCTGGATTATCGCTTTAATAAAGATCAGATCCTCGAAGCCTATTTAAACGAAGTCTTCGTCGGGCAAAACTTTGCCAATGCCGTGCATGGCGTAGGGTTGGGCAGCCGATTCTATTTTGGTAAGCCGCTAACTGAATTACAGCCGGCGGAAGCTGCATTGCTGATAGGCATACTTAAAGGCCCGTCTTACTTTGACCCGCGCCGTTTTCCGCAGCGGGCACAACAACGCCGGGATCTGGTGCTGCGGCTGATGTTTGAGCAACACCTGCTCAGCCGGGCGGATTATCAGCATGCCGTGCAACAAGACGTGAAGGTGATCCCCCGTGGTGAGTATTTGCAGCAGGGCAATGCCGCTTATCTGGATACAGTGCGCAAAGAACTGCGTCAGCTCAGCATAGATCCTGCTTACAAGGATCAGGGCATTAAAGTATTTACTTATCTGGACACTGTTACTCAGCAGCAGGCAGAGCAAGCCGTGAAACAACAATTAGCGCCACAGGATAAGGCGCTGCAAGCGGCTGTGGTCGTCGCCGACTATCGGAATGCTGAGCTCATTGCCATGGTAGGGGCAAAAGAAGCAACCCAAGGCGGGTTTAACCGGGCACTGGATGCAAGACGGCAAATTGGTAGCATTATCAAGCCGGTTATTTACCTGCAAGCTTTAGCGCAGCAAGGCCGTTATACATTGGCCAGTCAATTGGACGACAGTCCAATCCGGCTGCGCAGCAATGATCAGGACTGGCAACCGCAAAATTTCGATAAACAGTACCGGGGGCCGGTCAGTTTAATCGATGCCTTAGTGTATTCACTTAATGTACCGACGGTGCGGCTTGGTTTGCAGTTGGGCTTACCGGCCATTAACGATGGTTTGCGGCAATTAGGGCTTAACCGCAAAGTAAAGCTGCACCCGGCGGCACTTTTAGGTGCAGTTGAACTCAGCCCGTTGGAAGTGACGCAGTTGTATCAAACTATCGCTAACAAAGGTTTGCATCAGCAACTTAGCAGTTTATTTGCGGTTACTGATCACAATGGTCATCCGCTGTATCAGCGTCAGCATCAGTTAACCCGACGTTACCAGGAAGCTGAAATCTATTTACTGCAGTACGCTCTGATTCAGGCGGCAGAAAAAGGTACCGCCAGAGCCCTGACTACTGCATTACCGGGTATTAAACTGGCCGGTAAAACCGGCACCTCGAGTGATTATCGCGATAGTTGGTTTAGCGGTTTTGATCAGGATAGCCTGACCACTGTCTGGCTGGGGCGGGACGATAACAAGCCGATAGGCCTGACTGGCGGCAGTGGCGCTTTAGCGGTGTTTAGCCAGTTTTACAGCAGCAAGGGGGCTAATTCGCTGATCACCGCCATGCCTGAGCAGGTTTCTTTACAGGCTTTTTCGTTAAAAACAGGTTACGCTGTGTCACAAAGTTGCCTTAACATATTGTTATTACCTGCGATATCAGTTGAAATGCCTGCAGGTCCTGAGTGTATTAATTAATAAGAAGCTAAAACCGGTAATATGACGATAAAACCCGACAAGCCGCTACAGGTTGGAGACTGGCAATATTTACCTGAGCAGGACAAGCTGGTTCAGCTTGGCGCCGATGGTAAAATAGCTGTTACTGCAGATCTGGACAATTTGTCACAAAAGGTGGCGAATTATTTTATCGTCAACGCCGGGCGCTTAATTACCAAAGACGAATTACTGGCCGATGTCTGGGGCATCCGGGATGTGTCTGACGGCCGGGTAACCCGGGTGATCCGGGTATTGCGTGTCGCTCTGGGCGACGATACCCGTGAGCCTAGCTACATTGAAACCATTCCTAAGCGCGGCTACCGTTTCGTTGCGCCGGTCACCGCGATACAGTTACCGGAAAAAAGCGGTGTACAACAAACTGATATTATTAATGTTGCTCAAAACGACAGTAAACCGCGGCGCTACTGGTTACCGATAACCGCATTTGTCAGTGTATTTATAGCTGCGATATTATGGCTATTGGTGCCGGATGACGCTGCAACCTCAGATGCTGATGTCATTCCAATGTTGCGCTATAAACCTCTGACCGCACTTGACGGAATGGAGTTTTACCACAATGTCTCGCCGGACGAGCGCTATATGGTATATAGCCATGCAAACTCTGAGCATGAAGTAGTCACTGCACTGATGCTGGAAGATTTAATCCAGCATAAACGCGTTGCGCTTACAGATGATTCGTACAGCAATTTCGGTGCGGTGTTTAGTCCGGATGGCATAGCAATAGCCTATCAACGATTGAGCATCAATGAATTATGTGAAATCCGGGTGATACGGCTGCAACTTGATACTCTTAGTGTATTGTCTGATGAATTGTTGGCTACGTGCGGCAAGCGTTCTATTTCTGCGCGGTTAAGTTGGTCGGCAGACGGTAATTATCTGGTTTATCCCGAAATGCGCGATGGTGATAAGCAGCTTACTTTGAGTGTTTTATCTGTTAATTCCGGCACGACGGAGAAGTTGACCGTGCCACCGGCAAGCAGCTTCGGCGATTACAGTGCACGATATTCGCGTAAAGGGGATAAAGTGGCGTTTTTGCGCGAGGCAGCGGGCGTGGCACAAATTTGGGTTATAGATCTAACTACCCGAGCCAGTAAATTGTTGGCAAAAGTTGTCGATGCCTATCCGGGTAATATAGATTGGGATTTGCAGGATCAACATATTATTTTTCCATCGTCAGCTACATCTATCAGCAAGGTAAGCTTAGATGGTGAAGTTTCAGTAATTGCGCATACAGATAATAGCGCCAGTGAAATTCAAATTACCCGCTCTGGTAATCTGGTTGCCTCTATCGGTAATTTTTCGCGGATTAATTTAAAGAAAATATCTAATAGCTTGGTTAACTCCGAACAAAGTAACGAACCTGTATTCAGCTCTAACCGAAATGAAACCCTGATAGAGGCGAATCCGAAACAGGATGGCCCGTTAGCTGTGGTGTCGCGTCGTTCCGGTTTGCCACAGGTCTGGTTGATGTACCCGGATAAAACGCAAAAGCAACTAACCCACTTCTCCGAACGTGAACGTATACGCAGCCTGGTGTTTTCGCCAGACGGTACTCAGTTACTGGTACATGCTAATCAGCAAATATTTATATATGAGTTTGATGGAACCTATAAAAAGGTCGCGGGTAGTGAAGGGGTACTGCTGGGGCTGCCATCTTGGAGCCGGGATGGTAAGACAATATACTTTGCCGAGGTGCTACAAGGTAAGTGGCGCATTGTTGAGTTAAGTACACAGGATCTGCAGTCTCGTAATATCACGGCGGTTGAACGCGAGTTTTATTATCAAAGCTATACCGCTGACTATGCATTCTGGCGAGAAAGCAATACCAATAAATTTTACTTGCAGCGAGCACAAGCGCAACCTGAAGAGCTGGCCATATCTTTGCCTGATACCCAGGTTATTACTAAATTTCACCTCGCAGCAAATGGTATCTATTATTCCAGACTCGTAGATGAAATGAGTTATGCACTTCACTACTATGACTTAAAAACTAAAACAACTCAGCTTGTGGTTGATAAGATGAGCCTTGGCCGTTTTAGTATCAGTGCTGATGAAAAGTATGTCTATATACTGGAGTACGAGCTGGCAGATATCGACATTGGTATTTTGGAGCAATTAGTCGATTCTTTATAAAGAATTTATATTAAAATCATAGAGTTTATTTGATTAGTTTCATTAAGTTAGAGGTACTACCCAACGTAGAGGAACTAGAAAATGAAACTTATAACCACACTTGCTACCGCCTTATTATTTGCTGCTAGTACACAGTTAACTAATGATGCGCCAGCGCAAAACCTGCAAATAGACGACACATTGACCGCATGTGCGGTTTATCCATTATGTGATTTAGATATCTACAGCCCGGCTCCGCAGCCAAGCGACAAAAAAATAGATACTAAAGATAAAGCAAAAGACGACAAAGTTGCCTGACATATTGTTTTACAATTAGAAACGCTAAACATTTCTGATGCTTAAGGTATAATCCGCTCCAACATAGTTATGTTGGGCGGACCTTAATGTCAAATTTGGACCCCGTGGTACAGATTGGCGACTGGTATTATCAGGTCGTTTATGGCGAGCTGTGGCCCGTTACCATAGCTAAACCTGAGCACCCGCACCGGCTTGAACCGCGCTTGCAAAGCCTGCTGAATTTTTTCTTACGTCATCCAAACACCCTGCTAGCTAAAGATACCCTTATTGATAAAGTCTGGCCTGCTGAAGAGGGCACTGATGCAGCGGTAATGCGTGCTGTGGGTGCCTTGCGCAAAATTCTCGGCGATGATGTACGCTCGCCTTATTACATTGCAACAGTATCAAAAAAAGGCTATTGCTGGTTGGCTGAGATTAAAGCGGTTGAGCTGTTGGCACCCGGCGCGACGTCGGATAATCCGCTAACAGAGTCTGTTGCTGAGAATGGCGCTACACCGCTTGCTGACGATAACGCAGCAGGCTTGCCGTGGCGCTTTATCAGCACAACTGCGGCTATAGTGCTGCTTTGCTGTGCCAGTCTGGCTTATGTGTTGGCTAAATATACCGCCGAGCCTCTGGTGCGGTTACCTGACACCATTACACCGATAAGTGCGCTAAGCGGACAGGAATACTGGCCGATATTAAACGCCTCGCTCAGCCACGTAGTGTATCAACACCGCGCACCAGAACAGCCGTTGCTGAACTGGAGTGTACAAGATCTGGCTGATTTAAAAGTTGAGCATGTAGCACAATATTATCAGACCCTGTCAGAACCCGTTTGGCTGGACGACCAAAATTTACTGTTTCGTGGCAGCACAGCGCAGCAACAGTGTGCTTTTTATCAACAACAATTATTGCCCGTAGCCAAACCGGCGCAATTGCTGCACGCCTGGCCTTGTCACCAGGTATTATCGCAAGCGCTGTTGCGTTGGCAGGAACAATGGTTGTGGGCAGATACAGAACCCGGCTCAAGCGACGTGTTGTTGTACCGCACAACCGGGCAACACAGTGTTACAGCGATAAATCGAATCGCCAATAACTGGCGTCAACTAAGCGCTATGCTGTTGTCGGATGATAACTTGTATTTATTGGTACAACAAAGTGTCAGCAGCAGTGCCTTGTATCGGTTAGCGCTTCCGGATGGCAAACCAGAACTGGTGATAAGTTTTCCGTATTTGGTGCAGCAATTTTCCTGGTGGGACAAGCAACAGTTATTACTGTCGGCAATGGGCAGAGAACTGGAAATATTTGATCTGACAAGCAAGTCTGTGCAGCGTTTAGGCCCCCTTACTATTGACCTGACTCAGGCAAGCAAAGCGCCAGGACAGGTATTGGCGACGCAGTTTCTGGATTACACCACAGATATTTACCATGTTGCCGACAATGGACAGCCCGCTTTACTGTCATTTTCTCCCTGGCATATCAGCAATCGTAGTGAGAGTTTACTGGCGGTATCTGAGCATGGCACTGCCTTTGTTTCACAGCGTACCGGCCTGTCACAGGTATGGTTGGCGCGTGGTCGCGACAGTACGCAACTGACAAGGTTGAACGAGCAACAGCAAGTGCAGCAATTGTTATGGCACAAGGCTAACTTGTTGTTAATGCTTAATAATCAGTTGTTTCAGCTAGACCAGCATAGTGCTGAGTTAACCCCTTATCCGGCTAATATAAATACAGCCGGGCGTGTCAGTAGTTGCAATGATCGTTTGTACTGGACAGAGCTGACAGAGCATGGCTGGCAGCTACTCAGCGAAACGGACAGCGGTACCAGCATAGTTTACGCTGATGTGGTAGATGTGCGTTGCGGCCCTGGCAATGGTTTAGTATTGCAATTTTCCCACCGCAATGAGTTGGCACTGTTGCACGGCGGGCAGTTGAGTGTTTTGCCGCTGCAGTTAAACTGGCGTCAGTTATCGCCTGAGCAATGGTTTACGGATAGTAGTGGCATCTATTGGCTGGACACGCAGCAGGACGCCTTGAAGTATTACGACTGGCACACTCAGCAACTTGTAGCGTTAGACTGGCAACAAAGCAGTATGCCATTAGCCATTTACAGCGGAGGTAAGGGGATTGGTTTTGTCGTGCGGCAACGGCCGCACGACACTGACATTGTCTGGTTGCAAAACCGCCGTTAAAGCTGTTTAAAGCTGTGCTCTGCGGCGGCAATAGTTTGCGCCAGGTCGTCATCACTGTGTGCCAGTGATAAAAAGCCAGCTTCATAAGCCGATGGCGCCAGATAAATACCTTGTTGCAGCATCAGGTGGAAAAAACGCTTAAAGGCCTCTGCGTCGCACTGGGTGGCCTGGGCAAAGTTGGAGACTGTGGCCTCCTTGGTGAAGAAGAAACCAAACATACCACCAACCTGGTTGGTTGCCAGCGGCACACCGTGTTTTGCAGCGGCTGTACTGATGCCATTGATCAGCTGCGTAGTTTTAGCGGTTAAGGCGTCATAAACACCGGCTTTGCTGATCTCGGTCAATGCAGCTAACCCGGCCGCCATGGCGATGGGGTTACCGGATAAAGTACCTGCCTGATACACCGGCCCCAGCGGCGCTATATGTTGCATAATCTCACGTTTACCACCAAAGGCGCCTACCGGCATGCCACCACCGATAATTTTACCTAAAGTCGTTAGATCCGGTGTTACCTGGTATACCGCCTGGGCACCGCCGAGCGCCACCCGAAAACCGGTCATCACTTCGTCGAAAATTAATACTGCGCCGTATTGATCACACAGTTGGCGCAAGCCTTGTAAAAAGCCTTCTGCAGGCGGAATGCAATTCATATTGCCAGCGACCGGCTCAACAATAATGCAGGCGATATCTTTGCCGTGCTCGGCAAACAGCTGCGCTAACTGTGGCAGGTTATTGAACTCACTGGTTAGGGTGTATTTGGCAAAATCGGCCGGTACGCCAGGTGAATTAGGTACACCCAGAGTTAACGCGCCTGAACCGGCTTTTACCAGCAAAGAATCAGCGTGGCCGTGATAGCAGCCTTCAAATTTAACAATGGTATTACGCCCGGTGTAGCCGCGTGCCAGGCGGATTGCGCTCATCGTCGCTTCGGTGCCAGAGCTAACCATGCGCACCATTTCCATTGACGGAACCAGTTTGCTGACTAATTCAGCCATAGTTACTTCCGCCGGGCAGGGCGCGCCAAAGCTCAGGCCTTTGCCTGCGGCTTCAATTACCGCATTACGGATGGCCGGGTGATTATGGCCTAATAACATCGGTCCCCAGGAGCCGATATAGTCAATGTAACGTTTGCCATCTACGTCAAACAGGTAAGCGCCGTCAGCCCGCTCGATAAACACTGGCGTTCCACCAACGCTTTTAAAAGCGCGCACCGGCGAATTGACGCCGCCGGGAATAGTGTGCTGGGCACGTTGAAACAGTTCTGCAGATAAAGACATAAAATCAGTTTCCGATAAGTAAAAAGAGCCGGCCGTCAGCCGGGTTAACCACTGTGCTTATTGCTGTACCAGGGAACGGCGCACTCGTAGTTGCTAATAATGTCGTCTACTCCAAGCGTTAACGCAAACAGCGCCATCCGCACCAGAATGCCGTTGTCGGCCTGACGAAAAATGGCCAGGTTAGGGTTCAGGTTTAAATCGTTATCTAATTCGTTGGCTTCTACCCGTGAGTCTCGCGGCAGCGGATGCATAATTACCGTATTGGATTTGCAGTAACGGGTATAAATTTCCTGGTTTAAGCGGAATTTGCCGCGATACAGATTGGCTTCGGCCTTTGATGGAAAGCGCTCTTCCTGGATCCGCGTTTGGTAGACAATATCTGCGTTCAGGTTGCCTTCGAGAACATCGGTAACGGTGACCTGATGGCCAGCGTTTTCAATAGCACTGACGATTTCGTCCGGCATTGCCAGCTCTTTTGGGGCAATCAGCGTGAAGCGCAGGTTTTTGTAGAGTTTTAACAGCTTGGATAACGAATGCACAGTACGGCCAAACTTTAAGTCACCGACCATGGCGATATGCATACCATCGATGCTCTGGCCGGACGAGGCCAGCTCGCGCTCTATGGTAAATAGATCCAACAAGGCCTGGGTGGGGTGTTCATTGGCACCGTCGCCGCCGTTTAGTACCGGCACCCGGCTACCTAAGGCAAATTCAGCCACTGAACCGGCCTGCGGGTGACGCATGGCAATCACATCACTGTAACTGCTGATCACACGGGCCGTATCAAACAGCGATTCGCCTTTTGATAATGCTGAAGATTCCATACCGGTGGTTTCACGTACTTCACCACCAAGTAAGTTAAAGGCGCAACCAAAGCTGACCCGGGTGCGGGTGCTGGGTTCAAAAAACAGATTACCTAATATAGCGCCTTCCAGCACCTTGGTACGTTTTTGCCGGCTGGCATAGGGTTGCATTTTTCGGGCTATAGTAAAAACGTGCTGAATGGTGTCGCGATCAAACTGGCTTACCGAGAGGATGTGTTCGCCTTTAAAGCTCATAGTCAGTGCTCTTTTCGCTGAGAATTAACCCGGCCCGGAACTGGCCCGGAACCGGCAATAGACGGCGCTATTATACGCGAAAACCGCCGGCAAAAGCGAATAGGCCGCTAGACTGGTTTCAGATAGGCCAGCAATATTATCGCTAATAAAATAAGCACTGGCATTTCATTAAAAATACGGTAAAACCGCGGGCTGTGCCGGTTTCGGTTATGTTTGAAATCGGCTAATAGCTTAAAGCAATAGCCATGATACACATACAGCAGCATGACCAGCACTAATTTGTAATGCAGCCAGCTGCTGGCGTTAAACCAGGCTGCGCCATAGCTGTAAATCAGCAATACACCAAACAGTAGCGTTAACAGCGCAAAGGGGGTAACAAAATACAGTAAGCGCCGCTCCATCACTTTAAACTCGGCGTCGCAGTCGGGACTTTTAGTTGCAGCATGATAAACAAATAGCCGCGGCAGATAAAAAATGCCGGCAAACCAGGCCACCATAAAGAACACATGTAAGGCTTTGTATACAAGCATAATTGTCATAATAAATTGTTCTGCTTTACCAATAATCCGCGCACCTGATCCCAGCGGATAATACCTATCAGCTGCGCCGGCTGATCTTCGCGATAAATATATACCGCACCTTCACGCTTATCTTCTAAAATGGCGAATACTTCAGCCATGGTGGCCTGATGGTTCAGCCCCTGCATTGGTTGGTACTGCACGGCGCTGGCCCCGGTCATTGACAGTTGTACATCATAACTGGCCAGGCAGTATTCGTCGCCGTCTGTGCCGCTGCGCTTTACAATAAGTTGTTGTGGTGGTTCCAGTTTATCCAGCACTTGCTGAATGTCATTTTCCCCGGGATTGTCCAGCAACTGGTATTGATTGTTTACCAATGCCAGTACACCTACTTTTTGCAATACATCATCTGCAGGTGACAGCTTATAGGGCATTTGCAGAAAATCGAGCTGCAGGGTAAATATGGATTTATTATTAAAAAACTGCACGCCGGTCACATAGGCAGTAGTGATAACCAACATTGCCGGAACTATGATGCCAGGATTGTGTGCCAGCTCCATCACAGCGACCAGCGCCGCCAGTGGGGCATGCATAGTCGCGGCCATTAGGCCGGCCATACCTAATACGGCATAGGTACCGGCAATACTGCTGTCGCCGAGTAGCGCCGATGGAATGATAGCCAGCAAAGTACCCAGTACTATACCAATACCAAAAACCGGGCCAATTACGCCGCCGGGCACACCCAGCCCCAGCGCAAATAAGGTAAGTAACATTTTACCAATAAAAATAGTTAGCAACAGGGCGACATCGTTGGGCGCATTAACAGCATAAAAAATTGCACCGGTTTCTGCGCCCATCGCATGCGGAATTAAAAAGCCCACCGCTGCCGTTACCGCACCTGCCAGCGTCAACCGAAGCATCAGCGGCCAGTTACGAAACAGCTTGATCAGACGCATCAGGTTTTTATTAAACACATAAGCGATGGCGCCAAATACTACGCCGCACAATACCAGATAGGGCATATGCCAGCCGCTGATGGAAACGATATTCAGTAGTGCCAGCTCGCGGTCACTGCCAAACACGGTTTGAGTGATTAGTGCACCCACAACCGATGACAACATTATCGGGATAAACACATGCACCCGATATTCGCGTAGCACCACCTCCATCACAAAGATAACGGCGGCTAACGGGGTGTTAAAAGACGCTGAGATGCCCGCTGCGATACCACAGCCTGCCAGAATACGAATGCTGTTGTAAGGCAGCTGCAGGTATTTACCAATAAAGCTGGCACCGTAAGCGCCAAGATGCACCGAGGGGCCCTCACGGCCGACTGAGAAGCCGCTGGATAACGCCAGTATGCCACCAAAAAACTGATTGATGGTGTTGCGTGTTGGCATCAGGCCGTATTTTAGTTTAATGCGGTGTATGACAAAGGGAATGCCTAAACGGTAATGTTTGTAGCCGGTTAGCCAGGCCAGCAGACCTATCAGCACGGCACCACCCAGGGGTAACGTCCAGCGGATATCGGCGCTGATGGTAGAAAAATCGTCGGTGTGGCTAAGAAAAAAACTTTGCAGACCAATAATGGCAAGACGAAACAGAATAATCAGAATGGCCGCGGCTAAACCGCCCAACATGCCCAGCACACACAGCTGCAAAGACGTTTGTGGAAACGCCAGTTGACGTTGCAAGGATGGAAGCCAGTTCTGCCAGCGTCGCATAACAACCAAAACCCGATGAATTTTCTCAGCAGTTTAACATAAGTTGCTGAATAAGCGCTGTAAAGCGGCACAAATAACGCAGTTTTGCTTAGTTCGGGGGTAATACTTGAATAAAACACTCAGGTATTGGATAATTTGCGCCCGCAATTTAGTATCGGAGTTATTATGTCAGAGCCTGTAGTGCCAATTGAATTTACTGAAGCGGCGGCGCGTAAAGTGGCTATGTTGGTAAGTGAGGAAGAAAACCCGCTGCTGAAATTACGGGTTTATATTACCGGTGGTGGTTGCTCTGGCTTTCAGTATGGTTTCACCTTTGACGAAAAAGTGAACGACGGTGATTTCGTCGTCGAAAAGCAGGGCGTAGCCATGGTGGTAGATCCGATGAGTCTGCAATATCTGATGGGCGGCGTGGTCGACTATACCGATGGTCTGCAAGGTAGCCGTTTTATCGTGCAAAACCCCAATGCGACAACAACTTGTGGTTGTGGTTCGTCATTTTCGGTATAACTTTGCATTTATGTAAAAAAATAAATACATTCAGGCCGGCGTAAGCAGCGTACGCTGGTCTGATCTCAGCGCTGTGTCAAAATCATCAACAGCCACAGACTCAGTGCAATAATCAGATTAAAACCAACAATATAGCCAAAGCCTTTTATCCCCTGTTTAACGCTCAGGCCGCGTTGTTGCAAGTACCAGAACCAAAATACGCACATTAGTACAGGCATCAGATACAGCAACTTGATCATTTTATTTTCTCCCGCTGACGTTTCAATTGTCAGTCAATTCGTTTGTGTTGGTGTCGGTGTAAAGCAACTTTACAGTTTTTAACGCTTGTAGCTGTACGCTCGTCGCAACCTGTGGTTTAATTAACCGTTTTTTATTGCTTATTGCGCTGGCAATAGGGTTTGGATTTTACTTTGCAGGAAGTATTTTTACATAATAAAAGCGTAACACGCTGGGAGAAGAAAAAGTATGAAAGGTACAAAAAGCGTTATTTCTGAAGAGAACAAGCGCCTGTGTGTATGGCTGAAGCGGCAACGTCAGGAAAAAGGCCACACCATGCGTAGCTTGTCAGAGATTTTAGGAACGCCGCATTCCTTTATTGGTAAGGTAGAGAATCAGGAACGCCGGTTGGATGTAATTGAATATGTCCGTTATTGCCAGGCGTTAGAAGTTGACCCAACGGAAGGGTTAAAGCAGGTACTTACAGCCTGACTACCGTTTGGGGAGCGCCGCTAGTTTGCGGCGTTCTGCTTTAAACGCTGACGCTCAAGCAAAACAATTAAAATCAGCGCTGGTATACCCAATAACGCAGTAAATATAAAAAACTGACTATAACCCATCTGATCGACCCATTGGCCGGAAAAGCCACCGGCAAATTTAGGCAAAAGTAACATCAGCGAACTGAATATGGCGTACTGGGTGGCGGTAAACGCCAGATTCACCAAAGAAGCTAAATAAGCAAGAAAAGCGCTGGTAGCAATGCCGGCACTTAAGTTATCAGCCGAGATGACTAAGGTTAACCACATCAAATCATAGCCAATTTGGCTTAAGGCAGAAAACAGCAAATTAGTCACCGCACTTAGCATGGCACCAATAAACAGGATTCTAATTACACCAAACTGGTTAATTAACACACCACCCAGGGCCGCGCCGAGCAATGTCATGATAACACCATAGATCTTGGAAACGCTGGCCACTTCTTCTTTGCTAAAGCCCATATCGACATAAAAAGCGTTTGCCATAACCCCCATCACAACGTCGCTGAGACGGTAACAGGCGATCAGCATCAATATTAGTATGGCGTGCCATTTATAACGGCTGAAAAAATCGATAAAGGGTGCAATAACTGCCTGCTGTAGCCAGGCAGCGAAGCGTTGCAGCGCCGGGCCTTGTGTGGTGCTGTGTTGCTGTAAATTACTAAGAGGCTCTTTACTAAACAGGGTGGTGAGTATGCCCGGTAGCATACATAGCGCCATCAGCAAATAAGCGTTTTGCCAACCGGCTAAATCATAAGCCTCTGAGGCAGAAAATAAAGCGGCCGCCCATAATGTGCCGGCCGATGCCAGTATCATTGCCAGCCGGTAGCCGCACAGGTACGCAGCTGCCAGCGCAGCCTGTAACTGCTCTGGTGCACTTTCAATACGAAAGGCATCGACATTAATATCCTGAGTTGCCGAAGCGAAGGCCAGCAGTACGGCAAAGGCCGCCATAACTGCCAGGTTTTGTTGTGGATCTGTAGTCGCCATACACACGATGGCGATAACAATGGCCAGCTGAGATAGCAGTAACCAGCTACGGCGCCGGCCCAAACGATTATGTAGTAGCGGGATCTGCAGATGGTCTGCCAGTGGCGACCAAAGCCATTTAATGGCATAAGCCAGTGCCACCCAGCTAAAGTAGCCGATATCGGCCCGGGATACTCCGGCTTCACGCAGCCAGAATGACAAAACACCAAATACCAGCATCAATGGCAAGCCGCTGGAAAAACCCAGGATAAAAATAGCCAGCACCCGGCGTTGCAAGTAAATGTTCAGGCCGTTTAACCAGGAAGGAAAGAAAGACAAAAGACAATCCGCGGTCAGTAAAGTTAGCTGTAGCTTACCTGTCAGATAGATATGGTCAAGTCTTTAAGGCCGCACACCAACACAATCGCTCGGGGCCACGCCGCGGCCTTTAAGAAAACAGATGCAGTCCTGAATATTTCGCCGCAGTTTTTTGTTTTCGCGCAGCGCTTGATCCGGCCAGTATTCCAGTTGGTGGATCAGATGCCAGAACACTCTTTCTTTATGGTTGTAAGGCAATTGCAATTCAGCTGTAAGCTGAGCCCATTCTTCCAGCGTGTCCCAAACAAACAAATGCAGCTCGCTATGTGGCAGGCGGCCACGAAAATAGCGTGAGATATAAAATATCAGTTGCTGCGATTTGTGTTCAATGAAGCTGTCGGGCATAGTTGATGTAACCACATCAGTGGGTAATAAATATTACATCAAGTATAGCCAGTTTCAGGGCTCTGGCAGTATCAATACGGTTTTTATGATGACCTTTTCTGTTGGTACATTAGGCCAACCCAGTTCAACAGAGGTATCTGTCTGAATAGCACGGATCTTATCGATAACATCCTGGCCTGCAGTAATGTAGCCGAAGACGGCATAGCCCCAATTGCGGCCCGGATCTAAATGGCTATTGTCATTGAGATTAAAGAAAAACTGACTGGTGGCACTGTGGGGATCATTTAACCTGGCCATGGCAATGGTACCTAACTGATTTTTCAGGCCATTTCCAGATTCATTAAAAATAGGCTTTAGTTCATCTATCGCTTTGTAGTTAATGTCATAGCCACCACCTTGCAGCACAAATTCGCTTTCAAGCCGGTGAAACAGGGTATTGTCGTATTGTTTCTTTTTCACATAGCTGAGGAAATTATTTACCGTGATCGGCGCTTTGGCGCGATCCAGTTCCACGTCAATATCGCCATGCGATGTTAGCAGCCGCACCTTAGGGTACAGGTTATCCGGCTGCACAAACTGACCGGCCAGCGGCATACAGCTAAACGACAACAGAACAAGCAGCAGTAAAACCCGCATATTATCCTCTGAGCAGTTGTTGCCAGCTGTTATCCTGCAACAGCTGTGTCAGAACTTGTTCGGTCAGCACCCGCAGTTCGCGTTCTACCGCGGCAATATCCATTTTAAACGGTGCGGTAAAGCTGCTATCGCCAGAGTAAGTTTTGCTAAAGGTACCCTGCGGATGTTCAACAAATACCGTCAAAGCGACCTGGTTGGTGACGGCATGCTCTAAAGTACGCTGGTCGACTATGGCTTGAAGCTGGCTGATTTTTATCGTCAGGCGCTTGCTACTGTCCGCAGTTAAACTGGCACCCTGGGCAGTGAAAGCCTGTGCCAGAGTTTGCTCCAGCTGAGCTCTGACATCATTAGCTGTACCAATATGCTGCACCTTAGCGCCTTGCTGTAAACGTAAGGTGTATTGCTGGCCACGCACATCTGCTACGTTAAAAGCAAAACGGCTTTGTTGCAGCTGATTAGACTGCGGCCAGAATACCTGTGGTGACAAAATAAAGCCCGGTAGCTGGCTGGCACAAGCGGCAAGCAGCGACAGCAGCAGGATGCAGAGGTAGCGCATGGTTAACTCCTTTTAATAACTTCTAAAATAACAAACTTTGCATCGGCCGCCAACTGATGGCAGTTGCCAAATAAGCGTTTTAACACAGCAGCGTATTCCAGATGTCTGTTGGCGACGATACGCAGCCGACCGCTCTGTTTCAATACCCTTTTTGCTTCTGCAAACATCTGGCTGGCAATATGGCTGGTAACTGCCTGTTGCTGATGAAATGGCGGGTTACACACAATGATGTCGGCGCTGCGATCCGTTTGCTGGCTTAAGCAATCGTCAACGGTAAATTGGCACTGAACCAACTGGTCTGGCAGGTTGTGCGCTATAGTCCGGCGGGCGGAGTCAACGGCCATGTACGACTCATCACAAAACAGCAACGACATTTGCGGCTGTTGAGCCAGCAGCGCCAGCCCCAATACGCCGTTACCACAGCCCAAATCAATCACTGTTTGGTCCGCAGCAGGCATGGGCAGGTGCTGCAAAAAGAAGCGGGCGCCCTGATCCAACTTTTCCCTGGAAAATACATTGGCATGATTGAGCAACGTAAAGCGGCTTTGCTCTAATGGCCATTGCAACGGAAACACGTCTTGCCCCGTTGGCGCCAGTGCCGGATCAAATTGGCATTGGATCAGCCGGCACTTTTTCACGGTCAGTGAAGCCGAGGCCGGGCCCAGAGTATGATGAAACCTGGCCAGCACATTACGGTTAATGTCTTTGGCTTTGGCACTGGCCAGGATAACAGTGTCTGGCGTTACTACTGTCGCCAACTGCTGCAATATATATTGCAAATAACTGTGATTATTGGGCAGTTTTAACAATACGATGTCGGCGTTAGATGGATAACTGTCCAGACTGGATTGTTGCTGTAGCTTGGCGCTGTCCAGCTTATTCTGTTGCCGGTTGTACCGGGTGCCCAACTCAGCCAGTACAGAGTCATTTATCTGAATTTGCTGGAACTCACTCAGGGCACAAGACAGGGCACCAAAGCTATCGTTTATCAATAGTATCAGTGGCGCACGCTGATGCTGCGCGCTAAACTGCGCAGCGGCTGTCAGGCCATGTTCGATCAGCAGCTCATCAGCGGCATCCCAGGCTTGTAAACTGGTGTTGGGCTGATGCAGAGGCCAGCGATGTAACTGCAGGCTGCCATTGGCATAACTAAAGGTTGTATTCATAGAGACACGGCTAAGCAAATAAGGTGGGCATTTTGACACGGCAAGTGCACAGCGACAACCTGCATTACCCGCTGCAGCAATTTAACCTGCCGGGCGCCAGTATCAGTTTATGGCAAGACTGGCTGTCAGCACAGCAGGCCGGCATTTTGTTAGCGCAATTACAGCAGCAACTGCCGTGGACACAGGACAGTATTCTGATGTTTGGCAAGACGGTGAAAATTCCGCGTAAGCAAGTTTGGATGGGCGATGCGCATTGTCAGTATCGCTATTCTGCTACCACTTTTACACCTCAGCCCTGGCATCCGTCTGTACAGACACTGGCACAACGCTTGAGTGAGTTTTTAGGCCAGCCGTTTAACTGCGTGCTGCTGAACTTATATGCTGATGGCCAGCAACATATGGGCTGGCATGCTGACAACGAGCGGGAACTGGGGCATGATCCGGCAATAGCGTCTGTCAGCCTGGGCGCAACCCGCCGGTTTGAGCTTAAGCATCGCTCTGCAGCCTGGCAACTGGCGCTTGATTTGACGCCAGGTAGTTTGCTTCTGATGGCTGGCGGTTGCCAGCAGCATTGGCTGCACCGGCTACCAAAGCAAAGCCGGGTCAGTGACTGTCGGTTAAATCTGACGTTTCGTTATATTAAAAACATGGCTTAGACAAAATTATTTTTTGTATGGCTGCCAGCCCGTTAGTCCCGCTTATTTTTCTTGACAGCCAAAGCGGCTGGCAAGTTTAAACCAGGCATCTAGAGTTAGTAACAGGAATAAAAAAGGATTAGGACTATGTTGATTCATACCGCTATTGAACAGAAGTTACTTAGTGCATTTGATCCTGTGTTCCTGGACGTGGTGAATGAGAGCTACCTGCACAACGTACCACAGGGATCGGAGTCACATTTTAAAGTCGTGATAGTGACACCAGCTTTTGACGGCCTGCGGCTGCTACAGCGTCATCGGGCAGTAAATGCCGTGGTTGCAGAGGAGTTGGCAGAAAAAATTCATGCATTAGCTCTGCACACTTATACACCGTCGGAATGGTACGAATACTATGCAGAAAAACCACCGGCTTCACCACGCTGCTATGGAGGCAGCAAGTTGGATAAGCCAGAAAAAGCGTCCGTGTGACGCTTTATTTTTGCGCCGCTGTCCATGTTTAACACTGATTTTTCTGCAATAACGGCTGATCAGACCTGTTTTCTGCGGTAAAGTTTTACACTAACGCCAATTTTGTCGAGACAACAGCAGGAGCTGTCATGGTTATTCAACCGAAAATTCGTGGTTTTATTTGTACTAATGCCCATCCTGTCGGCTGCGCCGAACATGTTAAAGAACAAATTGATTATGTAAAACAACTCGGCCCGGTGGCGAATGGCCCGAAGAATGTGCTGGTTATTGGTGCCTCAACCGGATATGGCCTAGCCTCCCGTATTACCGCAGCTTTTGGCTCAGGAGCGAAAACCCTGGGTATTTTTTTCGAGAAAGAACCAACTGACAGCAAAACGGCCTCCGCCGGTTGGTATAACACGGCGGCTTTTGAACAGGCGGCAAATGCTGAGGGCTTGTGGAACAAACATTTGAATGGCGATGCTTTTACCGATGAGTTAAAAGCGCAGGCTATTGATATTATCCGCCGTGAAATGGGCAAAATTGACCTAGTGGTGTACAGCCTGGCTGCGCCGCGACGCAAAGATCCGGTAACTGGTGAAGTGTTTAGCTCAGTGTTAAAACCTATCGGCCAGTCTTATACCGCCCGTACCCTGAATACCAGTAAGCGTGAAATAGAAGAAGTGTCGGTAGATCCGGCTAACGATGATGAAATTTACCAAACGGTAAAAGTAATGGGCGGGGAAGACTGGGAGCGCTGGTTAAGCCAGTTAGATGCCGCTGCGGTATTAGCCGACAATTGCCAGACAGTCGCATACACCTATATCGGTAAAGAACTGACCTGGCCTATTTATGGCAAAGCGACTATCGGCAAAGCCAAAGAAGACCTGGACCGCGCCGCTGCGGCAATTAGCACTCAACTTGCAGGCAAAAAAGGCAAAGCCTATGTTGCCTCTTTAAAAGCGCTGGTCACTCAGGCCAGTTCAGCTATTCCAATCATGCCGCTGTATATCTCGTTGTTATACCGCGTGATGAAACAGGAAGGTTCGCATGAGGGCTGTATTGAGCAGATTAACGGTTTGTTTCGTCAGGGGCTGTACAGTGACACGCCGATAATGGACGACGCTGGCCGGTTGCGTATGGACGGAAAAGAGCTGAGCCCGCATATACAACAGGCCGTAAAAGATTTATGGGGCCAGGTTACCACGGACACTATAGATACATTGACGGATTACGTTGGCTATCATAATGAATTTCTGAGGTTATTTGGCTTTGGTTACAGCCATGTTGACTATGATGCTGATGTTTCACCTATGGTTCCACTGCAAAATTTGCAACGTTAACCGCTAAGGCCGCCGCAAGGCGGCTTTTGTTTATGTAAAAATGGACTAAAGTTGACTAGAACTTATTAGATCCATGCAGTAAAGTCGCGCGGTTTTTATTGGCGGTTAATAGCTGTTTTAAGCGGTCAGATTGCCGGAATTTTTCTGTAATGGCATGGATAGACGGCTGTATTAGTGCTAGAATCCGCGACTTTAATACGTGTATCTGGTTAAACAATATACAGGTTAGCGCCTGAAAAAAGATGCCGGATGCGCTGCGCGGTGAGCAGCTGAAAAACTAGGCCCTGTTTCTTCCCAAAATAGTAGTGCAAGTACGTATGATAAAACTCAAAAAAGGCTTGGACATTCCCCTCGCGGGCAGTCCTAAACAAGAGATCAGTACGGGCAATACCATCAGCACTGTCGCCGTCTTAGGCGAAGAGTTTAATGGTATGCGCCCGACCATGGCAGTCGAAGTTGGCGATACAGTAAAAAAAGGTCAGGTGCTTTTCGAAGACAAGAAAAACCCTGGCGTTAAATTTACTGCACCTGTTGCTGGTACTGTAAAAGAAATCAACCGCGGTGCAAAACGGGTTTTACAATCTGTGGTGATTGCTGCATCAGGTGATGATGCTGTGCAATTTGCCAAATACCCGGCCAACGAGCTTGCAGGCATCAGCCGTGAGCAAGTGGTGCAAAATCTGGTTGATTCAGGCTTATGGGTTGCGCTGCGCACCCGGCCATTCAGCCAGACGCCGGCAATTGACAGCGTACCACGGGCCATTTTTGTCAATGCGATGGATACCAATCCATTGGCAGCAGATCCGACAGTAGTGCTTGCAGCTGACAGTGAAGCCTTCACTCAAGGTTTAACTGTGTTGGCAAAATTGACCGACGGTAAGTTGTACCTGAGCAAAAAAGCCGGTACTTCAGTACCTGCAATCAGCCAAGCCGAAGTGGCAGAGTTTGCCGGCCCGCATCCGGCAGGTTTAGTCGGCACCCATATTCATTTGTTAGACCCAGTTAGTGCAAAAAAAGTGGTCTGGCATCTGGGTTATCAGGACGTAATTGCCATTGGTAAGCTATTTACCACCGGTGAGCTTCATAGTGAGCGCGTTGTGTCACTGGCTGGTCCTGCAGTAAATAATCCACGTCTGATTAAAACCGTATTGGGCGCTTCAGTTAGCGAGCTGACAGCAGGTGAACTGGCCGACGGCAAAAACCGTATTATTTCCGGTTCGGTACTGTCAGGTTCAACGGCACACGGCGTACACGGCTATGTTGGTCGTTATCATACACAGGTTTCGGTATTGGCCGAGGGTGATGAAAAAGAGTTTTTAGGCTGGATTGCGCCGGGCGCAACTAAATTCTCCGTTACCCGGGCTTATTTATCGCATCTGAGCCCTAAGCGTCTGTTCAATATGACTACCACTACCAATGGTTCTTCACGCGCTATGGTGCCAATTGGCAACTACGAACGTGTTATGCCACTGGACATACTTCCAACGCTACTGTTGCGTGACATTATTTCAGGTGATACCGACAGTGCTATTACACTGGGCGCTTTGGAATTAGATGAAGAAGATCTGGCGCTATGTACCTTTGTTTGTCCGGGTAAATACGACTATGGCACCATTTTACGTAACTGCCTGACGACCATTCAGAAGGAAGGCTAATAATGAGTTTAAAGCATTTTTTAGAGCGCATTGAGCCGCAGTTTGAAAAGGGCGGCAAATATGAAAAGTGGTACGCGCTGTATGAAGCTGTTGCTACGGTGTTGTATACCCCAGGTCTGGTGACAAAAAACGGTACTCACGTTCGCGACAGTATCGATTTAAAGCGCATCATGATCTTTGTTTGGCTGGCATTATTCCCGGCGTTGTTCTTTGGTATGTACAATATTGGTCATCAGGCGGTTATCGCGCTGCAGGCCGGTTTCGGTACACCGGATACCTGGCAGGTAGCTATTTACCAGGCCTTGGGCGGTGAACTAAGCGCAAACTCCGGCTGGGGTAGCAAAATGTGGTACGGCGCCGTGTGGTTCCTGCCTATTTATGCGGTGACCTTTGTTGTAGGTGGTTTCTGGGAAGTTTTATTTGCCTCTGTACGTAAGCATGAAGTCAACGAAGGTTTCTTCGTCAGCTCTATTCTGTTTGCCTTGATATTACCGGCCAGTATTCCACTTTGGCAGGTTGCATTGGGGATCACCTTTGGTGTGGTTATTGCCAAAGAAGTATTTGGTGGAACCGGCCGTAACTTCCTCAATCCTGCTCTGGCAGGTCGTGCGTTTTTATTCTTTGCCTACCCGGCGCAAATCTCCGGTGATGCAGTATGGACTGTGGCTGATGGTTATTCAGGTGCTACCTGGTTGAGTAAAGCTGCTTCAGGCGAGCTGGATTACAGCTGGGCTGCCAGTTCACAACAGTGGTTAGACGCATTCTACGGTTTTATTCCGGGCTCGGTGGGTGAAACCTCAGTAGTGGCCTTATTAGTTGGCGGCCTGGCACTGATATATTTCCGTATTGCATCCTGGCGCATTGTCGCAGGTGTGATGGTAGGTATGGTGCTGACAGCTTACCTGTTCAATGCTATTGGTTCAGAGTCGAACGCTATGTTTGCTATGCCATGGCACTGGCACCTGGTGCTGGGCGGTTTTGCCATTGGTATGTTTTTTATGGCAACCGATCCGGTATCAGCTTCGTTTACTGATAAAGGTAAATGGGCCTACGGTATTTTAATTGGCTTTATGGTGGTGATGATCCGTGTAGCTAACCCGGCATATCCAGAGGGTATGATGTTAGCCATATTATTCGCCAACCTGTTTGCGCCATTGTTCGATTTCTTCGTGGCTCAGGCCAACATTAAGCGGAGGCTGGCACGCAATGTCTAGTAATAACGATAGCATCAGCAAAACGCTGATCGTAGTCATCTCTTTATGTTTAGTTTGTGCAGTGGTGGTATCTACTGCTGCGGTGCAGTTACGCCCGCAGCAAACTGCCAATAAACTGCTCGATTCGCAAAAGAACGTCTTGGCTGTAACAGGCTTGCTGACTGGCGATAATATCGCGCAACTGTACAGCGAACATGTTGAAGAACGTTTTGTCGATCTGGATACAGGTGAGTTTGTACAGAAACCTGCTAACTACGATTATCGTAAGTTTATGAAAGATCCTAAAGAAAGCGTACGCTTATCTGGCGAAGACGATTTAGCCTCGATCAAAACCCGTGCTAATATAGCGCCGGTTTATCTGGCGTATGAAAAAGGTGTGTCATCTGGCGAGCTAACGTCAATAGTGTTGCCGGTGCATGGCTATGGTTTATGGTCGACGATGCATGCGTTTTTAGCTTTGGGGCCTGATGGTACGACTATTTTAGGCCTGAACTATTACGAGCAGGGTGAAACCGCAGGCTTAGGTGGTGAAGTGCAAAACCCACAATGGGTTAAGCAATTTGCCGGCAAAAAGCTTCTGGATGCTTCTGGTCAGCCAGCTATTAAAGTGGTTAAACCAGGCAATGCCAGTGCCGACTCTGCTTTTGAAGTAGATGGCCTATCTGGAGCGACCTTAACCAGTAATGGCGTGCAATACACTTTCGATTTCTGGGCAGGTGCTAAGGGCTTTGCCCCGTTCCTGGCTAAAGTTCGTGACGGAGCATTAAACAATGGCTAATGCAAAAGAAATTAAAACCGTACTGTTTGGGCCGGTTTTCGCCAACAACCCTATTGCATTGCAGGTACTGGGTATCTGTTCTGCACTGGCCGTAACTACTAAGATGGATAAAGCGCTGGTAATGTGCATTGCACTTACCCTGGTTACTGCTTTTTCTAACTTCTTTATCTCGTTAATCCGTAATCAGATCCCTTCCAGTGTACGGATTATCGTGCAGATGACCATCATAGCGTCTCTGGTAATTGTGGTTGACCAGTTACTGAAAGCCTTTGCTTATGATGTGGCAAAAGAGCTGTCGGTATTTGTTGGTTTGATTATCACCAACTGTATTGTAATGGGCCGTGCCGAAGCCTTTGCCATGAAAAGTAAGCCGGGTATCAGCTTTCTTGATGGTATCGGTAATGGTTTAGGTTACAGCGTAGTACTGATGACCGTGGCTTTTATCCGCGAATTGGGCGGTTCAGGCACAGTGTTTGGTGTTGAAGTGCTGTCTTTGGTTAAAGATGGTGGTTGGTATCAGCCGATGGGTTTACTGTTAATGCCACCTAGCGCCTTTATCATCATTGCAGGTCTTATCTGGTTACTGCGCACCTTCCGTACTGAACAAGTTGAGAAGGCATAAGGAGCAATAAATGGAACATTACATTAGCTTATTTGTGCGTGCGGTATTTATTGAAAACCTGGCACTGTCTTTCTTCCTCGGTATGTGTACCTTTATTGCCGTATCGAAAAAAATCACTACGGCGTTTGGCCTGGGGGTAGCTGTTGTTGTGGTACTGGGTATTTCTGTACCGTTAAACAACCTGGTTTACCAAAACCTGTTGGCCCCTGGTGCCCTGGCCTGGGCTGGGTTTCCGGAAGCTGATTTAAGCTTTCTGGGTTTTCTGACTTACATTGGCGTTATCGCGGCGCTGGTACAAATTCTGGAGATGATTTTAGATAAGTTTTTTCCGGCACTGTACAACGCGCTTGGTATTTTCCTGCCACTGATTACCGTTAACTGTGCCATCTTTGGTGCGGTATGCTTTATGGTTGAACGTGATTACAACTTTGGCGAGAGCGTGGTATTTGGTCTGGGTAGCGGTATTGGCTGGATGTTAGCTATAACCTTGCTGGCAGGTATTCGTGAGAAGTTAAAATATGCAGACATTCCACATGGTTTACGTGGTCTGGGTATTACCTTCTTAATGGTGGGGTTGATGGGCTTTGGCTTTATGTCATTCTCAGGTGTATCACTGTAAGGGGTAAGGGAACACAAGATGGAAAATCTAGATATTATTCTTGGCGTTGCGATGTTTACCTTAGTGGTATTGGCTCTGGTAGCCATTATCCTGGTAGCAAAATCTCAGCTGGTAGCGTCGGGTGACATTACTATCAGCATTAATGGTGACCCAAACAAAGCGATAAAAACCAAAGCAGGCGGTAAATTGCTGGGTGCTTTGGCAGACAACGGTATTTTCTTATCGTCTGCTTGTGGTGGCGGTGGTTCTTGTGGTCAGTGCCGGGTACATGTACATGCCGGTGGTGGCGAAATATTGCCAACAGAGCTGGGCCATATCACCAAAGGTGAAGCGCGTCAGGGTTGCCGCTTATCTTGTCAGGTAAACGTAAAGTCAGACATGGATATTGAAGTTGAAGAAGAAATCTTCGGCATCAAAAAATGGGACTGTACTGTTATTTCTAACGATAACAAAGCGACCTTTATTAAAGAACTGAAACTGCAGATCCCGGATGGCGAGTCAGTGCCGTTCCGTGCCGGTGGTTATATTCAGATTGAAGCCCCAGCTCACCACGTGAAGTACAAGGAATTTGATATTCCGGCACAGTTCCGTGGTGACTGGGAACGCTTTAACTTCTTTAGTCTGGAGTCAAAAGTGGACGAGGAAACTATCCGCGCTTACTCCATGGCAAACTATCCGGAAGAAGAAGGCATTATTATGTTGAACGTGCGCATTGCCACGCCGCCACCAAATAATCTGAGCCTGCCTTGCGGTAAGATGTCATCCTTTATCTGGAGCCTGAAAGAAGGCGATAAAGTCACTATCTCTGGTCCGTTCGGTGAGTTCTTCGCGAAAGAGACCGAAGCTGAAATGGTATTTATCGGCGGTGGTGCCGGTATGGCACCAATGCGTTCACACATTTTTGACCAGCTGCGCCGGTTAAAATCAAAACGTAAAATTACCTTCTGGTATGGTGCCCGCTCTAAGCGCGAAATGTTCTACGTAGAAGATTTCGACATGCTGGCAGCAGAAAACGATAACTTTGAATGGCATGTTGCGCTGTCAGACCCACAACCAGAAGATAACTGGGCAGGTTATACCGGTTTTATTCATAACGTTATTTATGAAAACTACCTGAAAAACCATAAAGCACCGGAAGACTGCGAATTTTATATGTGTGGTCCACCGATGATGAACAAAGCTGTAATCAATATGCTGAAAGATTTAGGCGTAGAAGATGACAATATCCTGTTAGACGACTTCGGCGGCTAACACACACCGTAACATCAGCAGGGGCGTCCGTAAGGTTGCCCCTTCTGCTATCTGGACCCGTTATGTACAGCATTTCCTTAGTTAAAACCTGGTTGGCCATTGTTGTGCTGGCCGTTGTTGTGTCCTGTAGCCCGGCGCAACCTGTGCAGCAGCAAATGCAGCTGAATGGCAATACCATGGGCACTTATTATGTCGTGAAGTATTACAGCGATAGCGTTGTTGACCAAACCGCGCTGCAGCAGGCGATAGACCAGGAGCTGGAGCTGATTAATGACCTGATGTCGACCTATCGGCCTGAGTCTGAGTTAATGCGTTTTAACCGGCATAGTGCAACAACTCCTTTTGCCTTGTCAGAGCAAACACGGCTAGTAATGGCAGAAGCCCTGCGGCTGGCGCAACAAACCGAAGGCGTGCTTGATGTTACAGTGGGCCCGCTTACCGAATTGTGGGGCTTTGGCGCCCGTGGCCGGATAGAGCGTGCACCGTCGGATACCGATATTGCTAATACCCGGGCAGTGGTGGGCTACGACAAATTAACTCTGGCAGCTAACCAACTGTCTAAGTCAGTGGCTGCTTTGGCTGTCGACTTATCCACTATTGCCAAAGGTTATGGCGTAGATCAGGTCGCTGGCATTCTGGAACAGCACGGCATCGTTAACTATCTGGTAGAGATTGGCGGTGAAATGCGGATTAAAGGCGAAAAAGCTACGGCAAAGCCATGGAAAATCGCCATTGAAAAGCCGGTAACAACAGAGCGTGCGGTGCAGCGGGTGTTACAAACCGGAGATATGGGGGTCGCCACCTCAGGAGATTACCGTAATTATTTTGAACAGGAGGGTGTGCGCTATTCGCATTTACTTGATCCGCGCACCGGCAAGCCGATCCAGCACCGTACTGTATCTGTTACCGTACTGCACCCTTCATGTATGACGGCAGATGGCTATGCCACGGCGTTAAATGTGATGACAGCAGATGAAGCTTTAAGCTTTGCAAACCGCTATAATATTGCCGCTTTGATAGTGGTAAAAACTGACGATGGTTTTACCGAGCTGGCATCAGACGCCTTTAAACCTTTTTAGCCGAGTAACGGAGCCCGTATGACCCTGTTTTTATTAACCTTTGCTTTGTTTTTGCTGGTGATCTTAGCGATGGCGGTGGGCTATTTAGTGCAGCGTAAAACCATTGCTGGTAGTTGTGGTGGTTTAGGTGAAATAGGCATAGAAAAAGCCTGTGACTGTGATAAACCTTGCGAAAAACGGCAAAAGCGCTTAGAAAAAGAAAAATTTTGGCAGCAAAATAAAATTATCTGATTGGTGCTGCCGCGCTATACCTATTACGTGAACTAAAAGCTGGCTGTGCGCCAGCTTTTACTTTTTCAGGAGTATTGTTTTGTTGCAACGACTTTTTACTCTGCAAGCCAGAGGCACCTGCTTTAAGCGAGAAGTGGTGGCGGGGTGCACAACCTTTATGGCTATGTCGTATGTGCTGTTTGTTAACCCGGCTATGCTGGCTCAAACCGGTATGGATCAGGGGGCAGTATTTGTTGCAACCTGTCTGGCGGCGGCACTGGGCTGCTTGCTGATGGGGCTGCTGGCTAATTTGCCTGTGGCTCTGGCACCTGGAATGGGACTAAATGCCTTTTTTACCTATGTTATCGTGCTGGAGCAGGGCCATAGTTGGCAAACTGCACTGGCTTGTGTGTTTTTTTCCGGCTGTTTGTTTTTATTGCTTAGCCTGTTTAAAGTGCGGGAATGGATTATAAATAGCATCCCCTTACCATTAAAAATGGGCATCGCTGCCGGTATTGGTATGTTTTTGGCGCTTATTGCCCTGAAAACAGCCAATATTATTGTGGCCAGTCCGGCTACGCTGGTAACTTTGGGCGACTTGCACAGCCCGCAGGTAGTGCTGGCACTGCTGGGGTTTTTTATTATTTTTGCGCTGGCTCATCGAGGCTGGCACGCTGCGGTGCTAATAAGCATTGTGCTGGTGACTGCTGCGGCCTGGTGGCTGGGCGACACGCAGTTTAGCGCCGTAGTAGCTATGCCACCGTCATTAATGCCTACCTTTATGCAGCTGGATTTTGCTGCAGCACTGCAATTAAGTATGTTGCCGGTAATATTGAGCTTGCTGTTCCTGGACTTGTTTGACACCTCCGGCACCTTGGTTGCGGTGAGCCATAAAGCCGGTTTAATGCAACAAGACGGCCGGCTGCCGGATTTAAGCAAGGCGTTAATTGCAGACAGCAGCGCCACTATTGCCGGCGCTATGCTCGGTACGTCAACCACAACCAGCTATGTTGAAAGTACCAGTGGTGTAGCAGCTGGTGGACGTACAGGTTTAACCGCTGTGATCACCGGCTTACTGTTTCTGGCTGCGTTGTGGTTTTCGCCTTTAGCGGCCATGGTGCCTGCCTATGCCACAGCAGGGGCGCTCTTGTATGTGGCGACCTTGATGCTGAGTAGTTTACAACACGTACAGTGGGATGACGTGCTCCAGGCCGTACCAGTGTCGGTTGTGCTTATTATGATGCCGCTGACGTTTTCAATTTCAGACGGTATTGGTATGGGCTTTATTAGTTACGCAGTTTTGTGTTTGCTTACCGGCAAGTTGTCTCGGACTACGCTAAGTGTCTGGATACTGGCACTGGTATTTTTAGCAAAATTTATCTGGGCATAACTTAGTACCTACTCTGTTGTAAAGCGTTGCGCTGCTGGTTATGCTGTAGCACTACAAAAACACGCAGGGCCAGCCCCTGCAAGTGTGCAGGACAAGGATGAAGTTACGCGAGACGCTGGTCGCCTATATATTTCCACTGCTGGTTATACCTGTTGTGGCCTTTGGTTATTTGGCGTATCAATTTAGTAAACAGTATTTGCAACAGCAGGCGCTGTATCAGGCCGAGCGCGTGCTGGCACAGCAGCAACTGCAACTAAGCGGGTTTTTACAAGAAAAACAAACACAATTGGCGATACTGGCGCAAAACCCTTTGCTGGCTGAGTTTACACAACAACAAAGTGATACGGCGTTAATAAAGCTTAAGCAGCAGTTACGTCAGTTTATGCGCAATAGCAGCCATGTTGTTTCCGTTAAGCTTATTCACCTTACCGGCGATTATGCTTTACAGCTACCTGAGCGGGCGCAATTGTCCAGTGTGCCGAACCGCTTTCGTAACGAATATTTCTCGTCATTACAGGCCCAGGTGGAAGACAGTGGCTACTTTTTGGCACAAGACAATGATACCAGCCAGTTACAGTTGTTTTTTGCTCAAAAGCTGTATGCCAGTTCGGTCACCGAAGCCCGGCGGTTATGGGGATATTTGGTGCTGGTGGTTAGCCCCGATGAACTCAGTCAGATAGCTAGCTACCGGCATACGCCGGCTAGCGTTACTTTATTGATAAATAAAGCGGCAACGGTAACCTATGCCGACAACAAAGCTCTGATTGGCAGCGCCTTTGCCCCAACTAATTTTCGTGCAATTCAGCAAACCATAGATGCCAATGAATTTTCACCGGTAGTACTGCTCGGCCAGCGCAGACTGCTGCTGGGCAAGAGTTTACCTGGTCAGTATCAACTGCTGTTTGGGCTTGATCCAACTGAGCTGTTTGGCCAGCAACGGTTGGTGTCTTTAGTGCTGGCGTTATTGACTGTGCTGGTGTGCTTAACATTACCAATGCTGGTGTACTGGTTGTTGATCCGTAATATTTTTGCGCCGATTAAACAACTTACGGCTGCTAAAACCGCAGTGGGCAGAGGCGATCTGTCGACGTTGCTTGAAGTTAAAAAGCAGGATGAATTAGGCGACATGTTTGCCGCTTTTAATGTCATGGTGCGCCAGCTGCGGGTATATCGCGAGCGCGAGCGGGCATATAAGCAGCAACTGGAAGACAAAGTTTTACGCCGTACTCAGGATTTGGCCCGTGCCAATGATGACTTAGCTGCTGCCAACCAGGAGCTGATACTGGCGCGCGAAGCCGCTGAGCAGGCTAACCGGTTGAAAAGTGTGTTTCTGGCCAATATGAGCCATGAGATCCGCACGCCACTTACCGCTATTATTGGTTTTTCCGAGCAAGCACAATATGAAACTGATGCCGGTAAATTACAAAATTACCTGCAACGGGTATTAAAAAGCGGCGATCATTTGCTTGGGCTGATTAACGATATTCTCGATTTGTCAAAAATAGAAGCAGAAAAGCTGGAGCTCAACTACGAGGACTTTAACTGGCTGGCATTGCTCGATGACGTGTATCTGCTTACCCGCACCCAGGCTGAAGCCAAGGGGCTACAATGCGTGCTTGATTTGCATTTCCCGTTACCGGAACAAATATTTAATGATCCCTTACGGTTTCGCCAGGTGTTGCTAAACCTGACCAGCAACTCGGTTAAATTTACTAAAAAAGGCAAGATTGTCATAGTGGTAGCATACGACGTCCTGTCGCAGCAGTTGTCGATCAAAGTCAAAGATTCCGGCGTTGGTATGTCAGCGGATGAGCTAAGCCGTATCTTCCAGCCGTTTGTGCAGGCCGATTCAACGGTAACCCGGCATTTTGGTGGTACAGGATTGGGGCTGGTGATCTCAAAGAAACTGATGCAACAGATGGGTGGTGATATTCAGGTTGAAAGTGTCAAAGGTATCGGCAGCTGCTTTGAGTTAGTGTTTGACTGCAGCGCGCGCCAGCCAGAGCTGGTAACAGCCTATTATCGCCACAATATGACAGATGCAGTGCAACCGGATATGGTAACGGAAAAGCAACTTAAAATACTGGTGGCAGAAGATAACCCCGATAACCAGCTGCTGTTGCAGCTCATGCTGCAAAAAGCCCAGGCTGGCTGCGTACTGGTCGACAATGGTAAAAAAGCGGTTGAATGTGCACTGGCGGAAGACTTTGACCTGATTTTTATGGATATGCAAATGCCGGTAATGGGCGGTGAAGAAGCCACCCGGCTGATCCGGCATGCAGGTATTGAAACACCGGTGATAGCGGTAACAGCCAATGTAATGTCAGAAGATGCCGAGCGCTATAAACAGGCCGGATGCCAGGCACTGTTGGCTAAGCCGGTAATGCAGGCTGATCTGTTAGCCGTATTGGCAAAGTTTGGCAGTAAAACCGTAACACGTGCCGAGCAATTAGAGCAGCAATTAGCACAAGATCCGCAAATGCTGGCATTAAAGCAACAGTTTACCCTGCAATTACCGGCGTTACACCAGCAGCTAGAGCAGCATTTTACCCGCCAGCAGTGGACCGAGCTGGCTTATGCCGCTCATAGTCTAAAGGGCAGTGCCGGTAGTATGGGCTATCCGCAAATTACTGTACTGGCGGGTGAACTTGAAATTAGCGCCCGCTCGCAACAGGCAGAACAATGTGCCGGGCAACTTATGCAAATCGGCGTTATTATTAACAGCGCGCAGCCAGATTTGGCCCGCGATGATAACTGAGTTTAGCATCAGCTGGGGTAGTGTACCTGCTGCAGCCGGGGGAACATGATGTCTGTGCACCATACTATTGAACAAATGCTGCAACATAAGATCCAGCATGATCAGCTAACATTGCCAACCTTACCCGAAGTAGCACTAAAAGTGCGGCAGCGCAGTGCCGAGCAGGACATCAGCCTGCCACAGATGGCTGATGTTATCTCACAAGACCCGGCGTTAGCAGCCCGGATGATTAAAGTCTCCAATAGCGCTTTTATGGGGCGCTCTATCAAAGTGAGTACGTTAAATCAGGCGGTTACCCGGATTGGCTTAAGCCAAATTCGCAATATTGCCATTGCCATGGCGTTAGAGCAGGTGTTTGTTTCCAGGCACAAGCAGGTACAACAACAACTAGACAATCTATGGCAAAATAGCGTGCAGGTGGCGGCGATAGCCGCTGCGACCTTTTCCTATTACACCAGCCATGTTCCGGGTACCGGCTTAAATAAAGATGTGTTGACGTTAATGGCGCTGATACACAATATCGGTGCTATGCCAGTGCTGACAGAAGCTGAGCGTAATGAAGATTTGCTTGGTGATCCGCGTTTTTTGGTTAATTTGGCTGATCAGCTGGCACCGCAAATCAGTGCGCGTATTTTGTATGCCTGGGGGTTTGCCGAGCTTTTTGTGCAGGCTGCGCTAAACTGGCGCATGGCAAAACCCGAGCAACCTGGCCCGGGCTACACCGATTTTATCCGGCTGGCGGTAATGGCCCAAGGCAACTACGCTGATGCCAACCTGCAACAACGCTTGCTGAATTACTATCTGCAATGTGGCCTGATCCCGCAAACGGATTTTATGCAACATCCTGATATTCAACAATGTTATCAGGATGTGCGTGCCATTTTCAGCTAATTATTGTTCAGTGCCAAGTTGCCCGGCAATCCGTAGCAGGGCGCTATTGAGCGCACTGCTCATCAATAACAAATCGGCATCCAGCCGGGCACTAAGATCTTCCCAGCCTAATTCGTCATTCTGCGCAGTCAGCAGCTCATGAAATTTTAGCCGCTTTAGTGCACCGTCATCGGTAATCTGCAGCGCCAGCGCATCTGATTGCTCCAGGCTGATACAGGTAACCAGTTTATCCTGTAAATGACTTTGTACCTCATCGGCGCTAAGCAGATGGTTGCTGAATTTTACTTTGGCACCTTCTTCATCCGGCGCTTTTAACTCAGCATCACTTCCCAGTACAAAGCCCTCAGGCAATGCTTTATTTTGCAACCAGAGTTGCAAATTAGTGTTTAATTTATGGTTGTCCAGCCATGGCAGCGCAGGCAATGAGCCAAGAGCTTTGCGCAACAAAGCCAATATATCTTCAGCCTTGCTGGCACTGCTGGTATTTATTACTAACCAGTGGTTTTGTGCATCGTAATAGCCCTGCGTCAATGACGAGCGGCTAAAAGCGCGTGGCAATAAACTCAGTTGCAGTTCTTCTTTTAGCGCCTGCTTTTCTTTGCGGCTAAGTGGCCGGCCTTTTTCTTGTTCCATCGCTTCAAGCCGCGGCTGCATTTCTTCATTGATCACGGCGGCCGGTAGAATTTTTTCCTGCCGTTTTACGGCAAAAAACAACAGTGAATCGAGCGAGTGACAATATTGCTTAATGCTTTGATGTAGCGGAAAGCTGAAACCGCTTCTCACCATTTCCTGTGCTGTCAGCGGGCTAAATTTAAACTCGCTCAGTGCTTGTTCCCATACTGATACATCGGTTGTTAAAGGGGCACTGAGACGATATACCCGGGCATTCTTAAACCACATAAACTACTCACTTAGCAAAATCAGGCCTGCAGTATAACGCGGATTATGCGGATATCTTCAGGTTTTTTGGAAAGCAAATATGGTAATGCAAACCTTTACCGGGCTCACTGGTCACGGTAATACTGCCTCCCAGTGTTTGACGCACCAAGTTATAGGTTATGTGAGTGCCAAGGCCGCTACCACCCTGATCGCGTTTAGTGGTAAAGAACGGATGGAACAGTTTCTGTAGTTGCTCAGGGGCTAAGCCTTTGCCATTGTCGCTGTATTTGATATCGACATTGTTGCCTTCGTCTAACACAGTAATGCGGATTTGGCCTGCGTCCATCTCTTCAAAACCATGGATTAAGGAATTCATCAACAGGTTCGTAAAAATTTGTGAGATAGCTCCGGCAGGGCAACTTAATATGATGTTGTCCGGGCAGTTTAGCTCTATCTGGTGGCGGGTTTTTTTAAAGTTAGGCTGTAACGAGCGGATCACTTCGTGCAGATAGTCCGCCAGGTTAATGGTGCGCACCGCTTCGCTGGTTTGATCAACCGCAATTTGCTTAAAGCTGGCAATCAGTTCAGACGCGCGGACCAAATTCGATTGCAGTAATTCAGTACCCTGGGTGGCTTCGGCAATAAAATGCTCCAGTGCCTTAGGTGATAGTGTTTTATCCTGATATGACTGCGCCAGAGCGTGCAGCTTTTCCGCCAGAAAGCTGGTTGCGGTGACACCTATACCCACAGGAGTATTCACTTCATGGGTAATACCGGCCACCAAACCACCTAGTGCAGCCATTTTTTCTGATTGCACCAGGCGGTCCTGTGCTTGTTTTAAATCATCAACAATGCGTTCCAGTTCGCTTTGCTTGCCACGCAGCGCGTCTTCGGTATGACGGCGGCGTTCAATTTCCTCACGCAGGCTTTGCTGCTTAACTTCCAATTCTTGCTTTTGCTGTTGTAAATCCATCATGGCCTGGCTTAAGCCAGAGGTTTTACGGGCAACTTCCTGCTCCAGCATTAAATTATGCTGATCGAGTTTTTCGTTCGACAGCATCAATTGCTTTTGCGTGGTTTCCAGCTGAGTTTTGTAATCCTGTACCCGGCCGATTAAGCGGTTAAAGGCATCGGCCATTACGCTTAATTCAGAGGTATCATCATGCTGAATTTCAACTTTGGTGCCTTCGAGCTGGTCTAGCTCAAGGTCTTCAATTTGCTGGGTAAGTTCAGTTAGCGGTAACGTCAGCTGACGCCTGAAGGCCATCAGAAACAAAATGATCAAGAAAGTGGTTTTTAAAAAGGCGTTGCCAACCAAAAAGTAGATGCCAATTTTAATGCGGTCAATTACCACCGCCCGGCTGGAAAACAGGGTGACATCGCCAACCTGAGTAGCGCGGCCGGAAAATTCGAAAATGAGTGGAAAGGTATAACCAAAAATGCCTGACTGTTGTTCTGTCAGGCGCACCCCTTCGCGTACCAGCTGGGTGCTGAAACGTTCCTGAATATTGATATAGCGGCCCAATTGGGTAATAACGGCGCCGCTGTCATCGCGCACTATGATGCCTTCAATGGCCGGTATCGCTAATAAGCCATCGGCAATAACCAGAGCTTGCTGGGTATTCAGCTCCCAGATAGCGCGGGTCAGACTGCCGGAAAAGGTTTGCTGCAGGGTCTCTAATTCGCCATTGATATGGTTTTTGGTATTAAAATACTCGGCGACAATTTGCCCCAGTGTTACCACAAATGTCAGGATAAAATACACAGACAAGACTTTGGTCAACAGTTTGCGGGACAGACTTTTGTGCTGCATGAAGTAACCTTGTGTGAACGGCGTTTTTCTTGGAATTGTCAGACTACCATAACCAATAAACACCTGTTTGCAAATAGTGGCATCTAATCTCTGCTATTTATAGCTCAGTTATTGCATTATGGCCGCAGCATGTATATATTTTTTAACCAGTTTACGCCCAAAACATTACAACAATACAGGCTGCAGTACATGGCACTAACCGTATTAATCTGTGACGACTCCCTTCTTGCCCGTAATCAGTTAAAGAAATCGCTGCCTGCTGATTTTGACGCCAGCATTGTCACCGCCAGCAATGGCCTGGAAGCGTTGGCTATTTTGCGTTCTACCGAAATTGGCCTGGTGTTTCTGGACCTGACTATGCCTGAGCTGGACGGAGTTGGTGTATTAGAAGCGATTAAAGCTGAAGCCATGGATTGTCTGGTGATTGTCGTCTCGGCGGATATTCAACCTGAGATGCAAAAACGGGTGATGGATTTGGGGGCACTGGCCTTTGTACGCAAACCGGCCAGTGCAGAAAAGCTAGCCGAGGTTATGCATAAGTACGGATTGATATGACCACTTTGTATTTCACCGAAGAGCAACGCGATTGTTTGCAAGAGCTGGTTAATGTTGCCATGGGGCAGGCCAGCGACAAGCTGGCACGCTATCTCGACACCCTGGTGCATCTGCAGGTACCGGCCATCGCATTGGTTGAAACAGAGCAATTACCCGAGCATTTCGCCCGGCGTTATCCGCAGCACAATGCCAGCCTGATCAGCCTGGGATTTTTTGGTGATCAGGGCTTACGTGGCGAAACCATTATGCTGTACCAGCTGGAAAATGTCGGCGTGATAGCGCAGTTACTGGGTTACGATGACGATGACAGTTCAGAGGCAGAAATGTTGACCGACATTAGCTCTGTGCTGACGACAACGTTTTTAAATGGTTTGGCTGAGCAGCTGGAAAATAGTTTTTCTTATGCCGCACCGCGTATTTTGTCCAGCCGCGATCAGCATTTTGTCCAGAAGCTTGCCGATACCGCCAGCCAGTGGCAGCTGGCGTTGCAGGTGGATATTCGTTATCAGCTGATAGATTACAGTTTTAATTGCGACATGATGTTGCTGGTACCAGGAGAAGCGGTACTACAACTGCGGCAGATGTTGAATAAAGTGCTGGCCGGTTTCTGATGCAGATAGCAGGGTTATTACAGCCACTGTTAGCGCAGCTGAACAGCGGCGTGCTGGTACTGGACGCAGAATACCGGTTGGTGTTTATTAATCAGTTTATTGCCCGCCGGGCCAATTTGGTATTGGCTGAAGTGCAGGGGCAGTTGTTGTTTGATGTGTTTACTGATCTACCCAGAGCCTGGTTGCAGCGCAAGCTGGACAGTGTTCAGGAACTGCAAATTCCGGCATTTAGTAACTGGGAGCAGCGGCAGTACATTTTTAAGTTACCGCACTTAAGACCGCTCAGTACCGGTAGCCAATATATGGCGCAAAATTGCAGCATTATGCCGCTTAGCAGTGCCGACAACAACGCCGGTTATATTTGCATTCTGATTGAAGATGCTACTGATGCCTTTGTCTATCAGCAACAGTTGCACAACAGTATGCAGCAATTGGAGCAAGCCAACCGGATCGATGGTCTGACTGGCATATTTAACCGCCGTTACTGGCAGCAGCAGTTGCAATTAGAGCTGCAACGGGCAACGCGCTATCAGCATCCGCTGTCGTTACTGCTGTTTGATTTAGATAAATTTAAGCAACTCAATGATACCTATGGCCATCAGGGTGGTGATGCCGTGCTGATGTCTGTGTCGCAACAGATCGCCACTTTGCTGCGTGACACCGACATTTTTGGCCGCTACGGTGGTGAAGAATTTGGCGTAATATTGCCCGAGACCGCTCTGAGTGGTGCCATGATGGTAGCCAACCGGGTGTGCCAGGCTATCGCCAGCCAAACCGTCAGTTACAACCAGCAACACATCGCCGTGACCTTAAGTATCGGTGTTGCCAGTTTTACCGGTCAAAGTGTCGATGAGTTGATCCAGCAAACCGATATTGCCCTGTACAATGCCAAACGACAGGGACGTAACTGCGTCAGAGCTTATGCCAGTGAGCAGAATTACCTTAAAAAGGTAAATTGAATTGGCCGCACATTTAGCCATTGACAGCCGTCTATAAGTCTGTGCATAGTGTGGCTATGAAAATAAAAACAACTGTACTCACCACCATTATTATTACCACCAACCCTTCGGGGTAGGAGGTCGGCGGAGTATTGTCTGTTTAAAAGACCCGTGACCTCAGATGTCACGGGTTTTTTTTTGGCCTGGTTTTCTGGCCTGTTTTAAACCAAGAGTCGCGATAGCTGAACAATAACAGTCATAACAGCGCAAGGAGTTAAAAATGAGGGTGCTCAAGTTTGGTGGGTCGTCGCTGGCATCAGTGCAGCGTTTTGCTGAAGTTGCAAATATAGTGCAACAGCAAAGCAGCACGGACAGTATTTGTCTGGTGTTATCTGCGCCACAAGGAGTAACAAACACCCTGGTTGAGCTGACCGATTTAGCTTATCTGGGGTCTGATTTTGCACCGCTACTGCAACAGTTGGCACAACGTTATCAACAACTGTTGACTGATGCAGCGGCTCAGTTTGCCGCCGTCGAGCTAACCGCGGCACAGCAGGTGGTTGAACAGCAGCTACAACAACTCAACGCCCAGTTAACTGGCATATCTTTGCTGCGTCATTGTCCGGATCATATCAAAGCGCAGTTGCTGGGCTTAGGCGAGCAATTTAGCGTGGCACTGATGGTTGCACTGTTAAAAGCGGCAGATATCGCCGCCCAGGCGCTGGATGCGGTGCAATTGGTTAAAAGCAGTGGCGACTATTTAAATGCGACAGCAGATATCAGCGCGTCAGAGCAAACATTGCAAAGCGCTGTCGCCAGCAGCAGTGCCAGAGTCTATGTTATCGCCGGTTTTGTATCCAGCAATGCTCAGGGCGAAACCTGCCTGCTTGGCCGCAACGGCTCAGATTATTCCGGTGCTATAGTTGCAGCCAGCCTGCGGGCTGACGCGTGTGAAATTTGGACCGATGTCGACGGGGTTTACAGTGCCGATCCGCGTCAGGTAAAAAATGCCAAACTAATAGACCGCTTATCTTACGATGAAGCCATGGAGCTGTCGTATTTTGGCGCTAAAGTATTACATCCAAAAACCATAGGCCCGCTGGCACGCTATCAGATCCCTTGTTATATCAAAAACACGCTTAATCCATCTACACCTGGTACTTGCATTGACAACGACGGTGAAGGCGATGCGCTGGTAAAGGGGATCTCCAGTCTGGAACATCTGACATTGATAACGGTGTCAGGCCCGGGTTTAAAAGGTGTGGTGGGCATGGCCAGCCGGGTGTTTGCGTCTATGGCGCGCTCGCAGATTTCGGTTAGTTTAATTACCCAATCCTCTTCAGAGTTCAGCATCAGCTTTTGCGTACCACAACTGCATTTATCCGCAGCTAAACGGGCTTTACAACAAGAGTTTGAGCTGGAGTTGCAAACCGGTTTATTGCGGCCGCTGAATATTCAGTCAGATATGGCGATAGTGAGTCTGGTAGGTGATGGCATGCGCCAGCATCAAGGCGTTGCCGCCAAGTTTTTCGCGTCACTGGCTCAGGCGCGTGTCAATGTGGTGGCCATAGCACAGGATAGCAGCGAACGCTCAATCTCAGCGGTTATTGAGCAGGCGGCCTGTAAAAATGCCGTTAAGGTCTGTCACGAGAATTTCTTCAGCCATATTCCCAGTATTGATATTTTTCTGGTCGGCTGTGGCGTAGTGGGCAGTGAGCTGTTGCAACAGATCCATCGCCAGCAAGCGTTTTTACACAGCCGCCAGGTTAAACTGACAGTGTATGGCATTGCCAACAGTAAAAATCTGTTGCTGCAACCTGACGGTATTGACTTGCAGCACTGGGCTGAGCAGCTAAGCGGGGCAAAGCATCAGTTTTCGTTGCCGGTACTGGCTGACTTTGTGCGTCAGCAGCACCTGACTAATCCGGTATTAGTCGATTGCACCAGTGCAGAGGCCGTTGCCGGCCAGTATGCTGATTTTCTGGCGGCCGGCTTTCATGTGGTAACACCGAACAAAAAAGCCAATACCGCAACTTATGGTTACTACCAGAAACTGCGGCAACTGGCGCAGCAAAATCGCCGGCGCTTTTTATACGAAACCACCGTAGGTGCAGGTTTACCGGTTATCGACACTTTGCAGGGCTTACTGAATGCCGGTGATGAACTGGTCGCCTTTGAGGGTATTTTATCCGGCTCTTTGTCGTATATCTTCGGTGAGCTGGAAGCGGGCGTCAGTTTGTCTGAGGTAACAAATAAAGCACGCGCAAAAGGCTTTACCGAGCCAGACCCGCGTGATGATCTGTCCGGTATGGACGTGGCCCGCAAGCTACTGATACTGGCGCGTGAAGCCGGTATGACGCTGGAGCTTAGCGATGTCGAAGTCGAAGCCGTATTGCCGGCCGGCTTTGCCACAGACTGCAGTACCGAGGCATTTTTGGCTCAGTTGCCCCAGCTTGATGCTGAATTTGCCAAACGTATTGCTCAGGCCAAAGCAGAAGGCAAGGTGTTGCGTTATATCGGTGAGATTGTTGATGGCAAGTGTAAAGTCGCCATTAAAGCGCTGCAGGTTGATCATCCGCTGGCGAAGGTCAAAGATGGTGAAAACGCTCTGGCTATTCACACCCGTTATTATCAGCCGATCCCGTTTGTATTGCGCGGTTATGGTGCTGGTGCAGCCGTTACATCAGCCGGGGTGTTCAGCGATCTGATGCGCACCCTTGGCTGGCAGCAGCAGGTGTAATGACGATGCAGCAAGTTTCTGAATTAGCAAACTTAAGTTACCTGAAGCGTTATTACGCCCCGGCATCAACCGGTAATTTTTCGGTCGGTTTTGATTTGCTCGGTGCGGCTTTTGAACCGCTTAATGGCGAGATGTTTGGCGATGTGCTGGATATCGTCGCTGAAAGCGAAGAGCTAAGCCTCGACATTGTCGGGCGCTACGTCCATCAGCTGCCGCAAACGAGCAATGATAATCTGGTGTTGAGCTGTTTTTACGCCTTTGAGCAAAAACTCGGCCGCAGATTGCCTCGGCTGTCATTGCGCTTACATAAAAATTTACCGGTCGGCAGCGGTTTAGGTTCCAGCGCCTGTTCTATCGTGGTGGCCTGTTACGCCTTTAATGAGTATTTTGGCCAGCCTTTATCGGCGCATGAATTACTGCAACTGATGGCGCAGGCTGAAGGTGGGGTAAGCGGCAGTGTGCATTATGACAATGTGGCACCGTCGTATTTCGGTGGGTTACAGTTAATGTTACCCGACAGCGCTAAACTGTGCCGCGCTTTGCCCTGGTTTGAGCACTGGCGGGTGGTATTGTGTTATCCCGGTACAGTATTATCAACCAAGGCGGCCCGAGCTGTGTTACCGCAGCAGTTATCGCTGGCGCAAAGTATTGCCTTTGCCGGCATACTAAGCCGTTTTGTCAGTGCCATGTATGTGGCGGATGAAGCTGAAGCCGTGGCTGCAATCCGCGATCTGATCGCCGAGCCGGCGCGCATGCCACTGATACCCGAGTTAGCCGCGCTGCGTGCAGCACTGACAGAGCAAGGCGTGCTGCATCTGGGCATTTCCGGTGCCGGTCCGACCTTGTTTGCGCTGTGTAGCAATGATGCACAGGCACAACTTGCTGCAGAGTATTTATCGCGGCATTATGCCAAAAATCAGGACGCGACAACGCAAATCTGTCGTTTGTCAGCACAGGGCGCACGGGCGCTGTAGTGAAAGAGGCCTTAAAATTATTATGCAATTAACTAACTTAAAAGTAGCAGCCGAGCAGGTGAGCTTTTTACAGGCTGTACGCCAGGGCCTGGGCCAGCAACAGGGGTTGTTTTTTCCGACGCAATGGCCAAAGCTGGATATTGACCGGCTGCTGGCTATGCCGCTGGTAGAGCGCAGCAGCGAGATCTTACAGGCATTAATTGGCGACGAGCTCAGCGCCAGCGAAGTAACACAGATGGTACGTCAGGCATTTACTTTTCCGGCACCTTTGGCCGCGGTAGCAGATGATCTGGCCTGCCTGGAGTTGTTTCATGGTCCGACACTGGCATTTAAAGACTTTGGCGGCCGCTTTATGGCGCAGGCCCTGGCTAAGGCACAATCAGGTAAAGAAACGACGATAGTTACCGCCACTTCAGGTGATACCGGTGCTGCCGTGGCGCATGCGTTTTACCGTCAAGCCGGCGTCAGAGTCGTGATCTTATTTCCCAAGGGTAAAATCAGCCCGTTACAGGAGAAGTTATTTACTACCCTGGGGGACAATATCACCACGCTGGCGGTAGACGGTGATTTTGACCAGTGTCAGGCATTGGTTAAGCAGGTATTTGACGATAAAGCACTGGTGCAGCAACTGGGTATCAATTCTGCTAATTCAATTAATATCAGCCGTTTGTTTGCCCAGGTGTGTTACTACTTTGAAGCTATGGCCCAGGTGCCGGCTGAAAAGCGGCAGCAGGTGGTTATTGCTGTACCAAGCGGAAACTTTGGTAACCTGACCGCCGGCTTGATCGCCAAAGCGCTGGGCTTACCGATCAAGCGGATGGTTGCGGCCACCAACAGCAATGATACCGTACCGCGTTACTGGCGCAGTGGTGACTGGCAACCTAAAACCACAGTCGCTACCTTGTCTAACGCGATGGATGTGGCGGCGCCGAATAACTGGCCACGGGTTGAAGCCTTGCTGGCGCAGGGCGTGGTCAGCCGTGATGATATTGAAGCGGTGATGGTTGATGAAGATGATACCGTTCTGGGCGTCAGGCAGCTGTCACAGCTGGGCTATTTAAGTGAGCCGCACGCAGCGGTGGCGTTTAAGGCGTTGAAGCGCAGTATACAAGCTGACGAGTTTGGTATTTTTCTGGGTACCGCGCACCCGGCAAAGTTTAAAGAGCAGGTTGAAAATATCCTCGGTACGCCATTAGCGTTGCCGGAGGCCTTAGCACGCTGTGCAGCCGAGCAAAGCCTATGCCGGGATATAGCAGCCGATTTCAGCGCGCTGAAACAGGCTCTGCTGTCATTGGAGCCAGGCTAATGTCGTGGCAGCAGTTACTTGGCGAAGAAAAGCAGCAGGAATATTTTATCGCCACGTTGGAAACGGTAAAACAGGCGCGGCTGGCGGGGCAGGTAATATACCCGCCCGAAGCGGACGTGTTTAATGCCTTTAAGCTAACGGCACCGGATCAGCTTAAAGTGGTGATCCTGGGGCAAGATCCTTACCATGGGCCGAATCAGGCGCATGGTTTGGCATTTTCAGTGCGCAGCGGCGTACGGGTGCCGCCGTCATTGCAAAATATGTATAAAGAGCTGGCGCTGGAGTACCCGGATTTTCAAATCCCGGCTCATGGTTGTCTGGAAGCCTGGGCAAAGCAGGGCGTGTTGCTGCTGAATACGGTTTTGACGGTAGTAGCAACCCAAGCCAATTCACACCGCCATCTGGGCTGGGAGCAATTTACCGACAAGGTGATTGCGCAAATCAGCAGTCATTGTAGCGGCATAGTGTTTTTGCTGTGGGGCTCGCACGCACAGAAAAAAGGTCGCTTTATTGACCGCCAGCGTCACCATGTGCTGGAAGCACCGCATCCGTCACCGCTGTCAGCCCACCGCGGCTTTCTTGGTTGTGGCCACTTCAAACAGGCAAACGCCTTGTTGCAGCAACAGGGCAAAAGCCCGGTTGACTGGCAACTGTAACAGCAGCAAATAATAAAAACGCCCGCTGTATAAAGCGGGCGTTTTTTTACAATTCTATGTCAGACAATTCTGGCTCTATGGTCCAGTCTATGTCGCTTAACTCCTTTTTCAAACGTTGCCGTTCTTTCAATTGCTCTATTTCGCGCCACTTTCGCTTCACCGCTTTAGGTTTAGCGGCTGGGCGTTCCAACATATTCAGTAAATCTTCGAAGCTTTCCATAGTTGTGCCTCTCTGAGTGTTGTTGTTGTTATTTTCAACAAAGTGTTTACCACATTTCTGCTGAAAATAAAACACCTAAGTGACAGCCTGATGACAAGCCCGGCGTATTTACTATTATTTTTGTCGCATAAAGTGCGCAATCAAGGCTTGGGTTGAGTTATCCAGTGCGCTGGCATCTGCACCGTTAAGTGCCTGATATATGGGCCCGGATAACTGCTTGCCCAGTTCTACACCCCATTGATCAAACGAATTAAGCTGCCACAATACGCCCTGGCAAAACACCTTGTGCTCGTAAAGGGCAATTAACGCACCCAGATAGTAAGGTGACAGTGCCGGTAGCAGCAGGGTATTGCTGGGTTTATTACCCGGCGAAACCTTGTGCGGTGCCAAAGCGGCGGCCTGTTCTGCAGTCATACCTGCTGCCAGGCATTCGTCTGTGGCTTCCTGCAGTGTTTTGCCCTGCATCAGTGCCTGAGTTTGTGCAAAACAATGCGCCGCTAAACGCTGATGCTGATCAGTTAAATTATGTGCGCAGGTTACCGGCAAAATAAAATCGGCTGGTACGGCAAGTGCACTTTGATGCAATAACTGGTGATAAGCATGCTGGCCATTAGTGCCGGCGTCGCCCCAGATCACCGGCGCAGTAGCATCGGTAAGAGGTTGGCCGTTCAGATCAACACTTTTGCCGTTCGATTCCATGTCGAGCTGTTGCACATAAGAAGGCAGCAAACGTAAATAGTGGCTGTATGGCAACAAGGCCTGGGCCTGACAGCCAAAACCATTGATATACCAAATGCCTAACAGCGCCAGTGTCAGTGGCATGTTTTCTGCCGCCGGCGCACTAATAAAATGTTGATCCATAGCTTCAGCACCGGCCAGCAGCTGGGCAAAATGGGTATTGCCAATCATCAGTGCCAGCGGTAAACCAATAGCCGACCATAAAGAGTAACGGCCACCAACCCAATCCCACATCGGTAAAATATGCTCGGCGATAATGCCAAACTCTGCCGCAGCACTAATATTGGACGATGTCGCCCAAAAATGGCGGGCAATAGCCGCACTGTCAGCGCCATGGTCTTTAAACCACTGCCGGATAGCCAGCGCGTTTTGTTTGGTTTCTTCGGTGCCAAAAGATTTCGATGCCACAACCACCAGAGTTGTCGCGGGGTCGAGGTGTTTTACCACATCAGATACTACAGCGCCGTCTATATTGCCGGCAAAGTGCAGTTTTACCGGGCTGCAATGATAAGGCGTTAATGCCTCTACCGCCATTTGTGGCCCGAGTAACGAGCCGCCAATACCAACCCATATCAAATCGGTAATGGCTTTACCGCTATAGCCTTTATATTCACCTTTATGTAACTGGCTGACCAGCGCTGTCATTTTGGCTCTGCAGGAGAGGATTTGGCTGCCGACCTCTTCGCCATCCAGTGTCAGGCCGCTGACGTCGGTTTTACGCAACATCATATGCCATACTGCACGCTGTTCAGTGTTATTGATTTTTTCGCCGGCTAACATCGCCTGCAGCTGTTGCTGCAGGGGACTTTGTTGCGCCAGTTGCTGCAAAGCTTGCCAACTTTGCTCATCGATCAGGTTTTTTGAGTAGTCCAGCATAATACCGCAGGCGGTCATGCTATAGCGGCTGGCCCGTTGAGGATCGGCGGCAAAGGCCTGGCGTAAAGATAGCGGCTGGGCAGCCAGCGCTTTTAACGCTGACCAATGGCTTGCTGACATAAACTACTCCCTGATTTAAATGATGTTACAGCGCTTGCTGGATTAATTGCTCCAGTTTGCGCTGGTCGATAGCAAACTTACGGATACCTTCAGCCAGTTTTTCTGTGGCCATAGCATCTTCATTCATGGCCCAGCGGAACTGACTCTCAGTCAGTTGCTCCGGTGCAGCATGGCTGGCACCGTTGTCGTTTAAGTGCACGGTTAGCTCGCCTTGCATCTGGCTTAACTCTGCCAGCAAAGCCGGGCTAATAGTTAAGCGGTCACAGCCGGCCAGCGCCAGTACTTCGCCGGTGTTGCGGAAACTGGCACCCATTACCACAGTGCTAAAACCGTGTTGCTTATAAAAACGGTATATTTCACGTACCGACAGCACGCCCGGATCGGTTTCGCTGTTATAGTCCTGCCCGGTGTTGGCTTTGTACCAATCGAGAATACGGCCAACAAAAGGAGAGATTAAATACACGCCGGCTTCTGCGCAGGCTCTGGCCTGTGCCATATGGAATAACAAGGTTAAATTACACTGAATGCCTTGCTGTTCCAGCTGACGGGCGGCCTGAATACCTTCCCAGGTTGAAGCAATTTTGATTAGGATGCGCTCGGTACTGATACCATTTTCCTGATACAGCGCCACCAGCTGTTGTGCTTTAGCAACAGTTGCCGCGGTATCAAATGATAAGCGGGCATCTACTTCGGTTGATACACGGCCCGGTACCAGTTTGCTGATACTGGTGCCAATATCGACAGCAAACTTGTCAGACGCCAGGCTAAGCTGCGCGGCGCTGTCAGAGGTTTTGCTTCTGGCGTAGGTTACAGCATTAGCCAATATTGGCTTGGCAAAGTCTTGCTGGCTGGCGTTTAGCAGCAGGCTGGGGTTAGTTGTTGCATCAACTGGCCGGAATTGTTCAATGGCTGTCAAATCGCCACTGTCTACTACTACAGTGGTTACCGCTTTAAGTTGGGATAGTAAAGTAGTCATGTTGTTTTATTACCGTATTTTTGCTTACATATTAGTGATAAGCGCTTAAATAAGCAATTGTTGTAGGAATATTACAACAAAAAGCTGTTGCAATGGAAAACTCAAGATAATAGCGTTGCATGCAGTAATCTAAGTTACTATATTGCCTGTTCTGTCGGTAGTAAGCCGATACTAAGTTGTAACAGTAAATTAGCACAGGATCGCGATGATCTTTCAAGCCAGCTTCTATAAAAGTAAAAAACTATTGTTAATTGAAGACTGTGAGCCGGTGCGTGCCTCGATAAAAGGCATGTTACAGCAAATAGGTTTCGATGATATTACCACGGCGTCGGATGCTGTGCAGGCAGTTGCGCTAAGTAAAAAGCATAGCTTTGATTTTGTGCTGGCCGATTTTGACTTGGGCGCCGGCCAGGACGCGCTGCAGTTTTTTACTGAAGCAAGTCAGCTTACGCCGCTAAAGTCGGGCTGCTGCTTTGTGTTGATGAGCGCCGAACCACGGCGATTGCCGGTACTGGGTTTGTTAAAGGGCGCACCGGACGCTTTTATTCTGAAACCGTTTTCCTACGTTGAACTGGAAAAACGGCTGGCCAAGGTGTGGAACCAACGGCTTAAACTGCGCAAAGTGTATCAGGCGCTGCAGGACAGCGATCATCATAGCGCTCAACTGGAGCTGGATCAGGTGATCAATGCCCGCAGTTCAGCATCGTTGCCGGCGCTGCGGCTGATGGGCGAGGTGTTGCTGTCAGAGGGCAATTTTGTTGCAGCGCAAAAACTGTACGAGCAGGTACTGCAACAGCGTGACTTCAGCTGGAGCCGGTTAGGCTTTGCGGTAACCTTATTATTGCAGCAGGAGTTTACCGAAGCGCAAAGCTTGCTGCTGGAAATGACAGAAGCCGATGATATCAGGCCCGAAGCGCAGCAGTGGCTGGCGTGCTTATATTTGCAACAGGGCCAATACACTGAAGCACGGCAACAACTGGCTGAACTGCTAAAAAACCAGCCAACGCATATAGACGCGCATCTTGCGTCCGTTACGGCGCTGGAGCTTAGCGGTAATGCCGCCGAGGCGATAAAGTATTGGCAAAAGCTGATTCAGCAGTACAGATTCTCCGGCTTTGACCGTGCCGAGTTTTATTTTGGATTAACCCGCTTATTTCTGCAGCAGGCGCTGCAGGCTGCAGCAACCGAAGTGCCTGGTCTGTTAAAAAAGGCCAGCGATGCGCTGGCGTCGCTACCCAATAAACTGCAAAACGAAAAAACTGAGCTTGCTGTAACTGTGCTACGCGCCAGGCTCAGCTTGTTGCAAGGCAATTACGCTGATGCCCGCCAACAGCTGGAACTGCTGCAACAGCAAGAGTTGTCTGCCGAGCCGGCAGTTGTGCTCGACTGCGCCAGTCTGGCATTTGCCCTGGGGGAGACCAAGTTATCCGAGCAATATTTAACCCAATTAAAAGCCTGCCAGCGCCCCTGTACTGATTTATACAGTTGCGGACAAAACCTGTTAGCCGCCAATCTGCCAGAGCTGGAGCAAAAGCTGCGTGCTAAAATCCGGCAGTGGAATCAGGCTGGCATGGATCTGATGCAACAGGGCGATGCCGCTGCAGCATTAACGTCGCTGCGCCAGGCTTTTATGTATATGCCATGCAATGCAGGGTTAATATTAAACCTGCTGCAAGCGCTGACTGAGTTGCCGGCAGACAAAAAGCTGGCGACACTGGCAAAAGGTGCGCTAAACGCCTTGGAATTCAGCACTAAAACGCCAGCCAATCAGCAGCGACTGGCCAACTTGTTACCAAAACTGCCAGAGCTTTATCTCAAATAATTTTTCCCGAATTCAGGACCTTCTTATGTTGTTGCTTGTTTCTCCCGCCAAAGATTTGGATGTTCAGCCGCTGGCAAAACCAATCTCTGTTAGCCAGCCTGAGCTACTTAAACACAGCCAGCAATTGGCCGATATTTGTAAATCGCTGACACCGGCAGATCTGTCCAGCCTGATGCATATCAGCGACAAACTGGCCGGTTTAAATGCTGCCCGTTTTGCCCAGTGGCAGCTGCCGTTTACTGAGCAAAATGCTAAGGCGGCTTTGTTTGCGTTTAATGGCGACGTATACCAGGGGCTGGACGCATTAAGCTTATCGGATGAGGACATTGCTTTTGCCCAGCAGCACCTGCGCATTTTAAGTGGCCTGTATGGCGTGCTCAGACCGCTGGATTTAATGCAGCCATACCGGCTGGAAATGGGCACCAAACTGGCCAACCCGCAGGGTAAAGACTTGTATGCTTTTTGGCAGGATACGATCACCGGCCTGTTAAACCAGCAGCTGGCCGAGTTAAATAGCGAACTGGTGGTGAATCTGGCATCGCAGGAATATTTTAAAGCGGTAAAGCCCAAGTTACTGAACGGCCGCCTGATCACGCCGGTATTTAAAGACTTTAAAAACGGCCAGTATAAAATTATCAGCTTCTTTGCTAAAAAAGCGCGTGGTTTAATGGCGCGTTATATTATTCAAAACCGCTTAAGTCAGGCGGAGCAGTTGCAACACTTTGATCTGGCTGGTTATCAGTTTAGCCCGGAGCATTCTTCTGGCAAAGAGCTGGTATTTTTACGTCATAGCGCAGAATAAGCACTGCGGCCAGGCCGGTTTTTTTGTTACAATGCGCGCTTTGCTTCTCTTAGCCTAACAGCGGCATAACAGCGGTATCACAGATGAAATTTCCCGGCCTGCGTAAAATTAAACATTATTTTCCGGTATCCCAGCCCAAGCCTCAGCTGCCCAGCTTCGAAGTGCGCCCGGAGCTGGATACCTATATCGTGGGCCTGGACCAAACCATAGTGGATGTGGTGGCCAGTGTCAGTGATGAGTTTCTGCAAAAGTATAATATTCACAAAGGTTTATCTAATCTGGTCGAGCATGGTAAAGCCAATCTGATTTATCAGGAGCTGGTGGCGCACAATGCGATTTCCGATCATTTCGCCGGTGGCACTATCGGTAATACCATTCACAACTATTCAGTACTGGCTGATGACAAATCGGTGTTACTGGGCGTAATGTCAGCCAATATCGCGCTGGGCTCTCCGGCCTACCATTATGTTTGCCATACCAGCTCGAAGGTGGATATGAACCATCTGCAGGGCGTGGCAGGTGACATTGGCCGCGGTATTACCATGATAACACCGGACGGCGAGCGCACCTTTGTTATTGACCCCAGTGATATGGACCAGTTAAGCCCGGACTATATACCTACCGATATTATTGCCGGTGCTGCTGCTTTTGTGGTGAGTGCTTATCCGCTGCGCGCCACTGATCAGCCGATCCAGCAAGCGATGTTAAAAGCGCTTGAAGATGCCAAAGCACACCAGGTGCCGGTGGTGATGAGCCTGGGCACCCGTCATTTAGTAGAAGAGAACCGCGAACAAATTCTGCGTACTATTCATGACTACGTGAATGTGCTGGCAATGAACGAACTGGAAGCGGAAGCCTTAACCGGTTTTGCCGATCCGCTAAAAGCGGCTGAGGCGATACTTGAGCATACCGATATGGTGCTTATTACCGCCGGTCCGGAAGGCTTATACCTGTGTGGCCATACCGATGACAGCGTAAAACGTGAAAGCAGCAACCCGATTAAATCTGCCAGCCTGGCCGATTTTAACCAGTATGAGTTCAGCCGGCCGATGCTGCAGGCTAGCTGTGATAAGCCATTAAAAGTCTATTCGCATATCGACCCTTATTTAGGCGGGCCAGAGCGGATTAAAAACACTAACGGTGCCGGTGATGGTGCGCTGTCGGCCATTTTGCATGATATGGCGGCCAATCATTTTCATAAGCAGGTGCAGCCGTTATCCGGCAAGCACGAGCAACCGTATTTAGCTTATTCGTCTTTTGCACAGATCTGTAAATACGCCAACCGGGTAAGCTATGAAATTCTGGTGCAAAATGCGCCACGGTTATCCAAAGGTCTGCCCGAGCGGGAAGACAGCCTGGAAGAAGCTTACTGGGAGAGATAGTTACCCAGACGTAAACGATTGGCGACGCTGCGCAACGCGCTAAGCTGGTGTCTCGATAGCGCGGCCACAGAGTGTCTGAGTAAGCCATGGATGGCTTGCGAGTTGCTGTGGCGAGCATAGCGGGATTTCCAGCTTAGAAGTTCATTAGTAAGAGCATCCGCATTACTCACACCGACACGCCGTAAATACTTCCCTGTAGGCTCGATTCGGCCATCCTGGCCTGTAACGGTCGGCTTAGAGTAATCCGGATCCTCTACTGGTAAGCATTAACTCTGAAACACGCTCTCCAGCAACCGGAACGTACCGGCATCAGCATCCAGCTCAACGCGGCCGCCCACTGGCACAATAAACTGCTGCTTAATATGGCCAATCATGGCACCACGGTAAGCCGGAATATTCAGCGGCTTAATGTGGTCGTCAAAAATCTGATCCATCGTCAGCCAGCCATAGCCACCGCTTGGGCGACAGGCAGTGCATTCGCCAAAAATAAAGCCGGCAATTTTATCCAGCGCACCCATCAGCTTTAAGGTGCTGAACATTCGATCTATGCGGTATGGTGCCTCTTCTACGTCTTCTAAAAACAGAATTTTGCCAGTGAAATCAGGCAGGTAAGGCGAGCCGGCCAGGGCAGATAATACCGTTAAATTACCGCCGACTAATTCGCCCTGTACCTTGCCGCTGTTAATAGTAATAGTGCGGTTTTGCCGCGCGACTAACTCGTCTTTGGCGTCAATAACATTCTGGTACTGCATCAGCTCGCGGTCAAAAAACAGCCGCTGAAACTGGTCGGCATTAAAGCTATTCCAGCTGCCGGTACCGTTAGGGCCGTGAAAACTTACCAAACCGGTTTGCGCATGAATGGCATTGTGCAGCGCAGTAATGTCAGAGTAACCCAGCAGTATTTTCGGGTTATTGCGGATCAGCTTGTAATCCAGCAATGGTAATAAGCGGGCCGCGCCTGAGCCACCGCGCAGGCAGATAATGGCTTTGACGTCTTTATCGGCAAACATGGCGTTGATGTCGCTGGCGCGCTCGGCATCGGTGCCAGCTAAATGGCCGCGCCGCGCCGCCAGGTGCTTACCGGTTTTTACCTTCAGGCCCAGCGCCTGCATCACTTCCTGCGCTATTTGTAAGTCGAGCGCTTCGTCGGTGGCCTTTGACGGGCTAACCAGGGCGACGGTGTCGCCTTTACTCAGCGCCAGCGGTAACAAGCGTTTACCTGTAGCTGATGGTGCGGCCATCACACTGCTGCACCCGGCTAAGGGCAATAAGGCGGCAGTCAGGGCACAGTTTTTTATAAATTGTCGTTTATCCATCAGCTGGCTCCATCAATTAGAAATAATTTATTTGGCATAATTTATTCCTATCATCAATAGCAGCTTTACTAAAAAATTCCAAGATGAAGGCGCAGAAATGCGATAACCGCCCGCAGTTTTACGGGCGGCTTACCGCTTAGCTGGTTATTTTTTTACTTTTTTAACGATTTTTTTAGCCGCTACTTTGCCGGGCTTTTTCTTTTTAACCGGCACTTTGGCTTCTTTGTTTTTTGGTCGTAGTGCCTCTATTACGCGTCGTTTCAGCTTTTGTTCAACATAGCGTTCTACTTTGGCCAGTATCGCCACATCATGTGCTTCAATCAGCGAAATGGCAGTACCTTTTTTACCGGCGCGGCCTGTGCGGCCGATACGGTGCAGGTAAACATCGGCAGTACGCGGCATATCAAAATTGATCACATGACTAATATCATCGATATCCAGACCACGGGCGGCGATATCGGTTGCCAGTAAAATCTTTACCCGGCCGCTGCTAAAGCGTTCTACCGCCTGCATACGTTTGTCTTGTGGCATCTCGCCCTGTAACCAGCCACAGCGTAAACCGGCGGTTTCCAACTGGCCGGTTAAACTGGCTAAGCGCTCGCGGGTTTTAATAAACACTATGGCTTTGGTGACTTCCGGCTGCTTTAGCAGATGAATTAACAGCGCCAGTTTATGTTGGGCATCATCGGCCAAATGCACCCATTGCAGGATCTTGGCGTTTTCTTTGCGTGACGGTATCGCTTCTATCCGCTCCGGCTCTTTTAACGCCCGCGCAGCAAAGCGCTCTAAATTGGTGCCTTCGAGCGTGGCCGAAAACAAAAAGGTTTGCCGGCGACGGCGCGCTTCCAGCACGATGCGGTTCATTTCGCCAATAAAGCCCATGTCCAGCATGCGGTCGGCTTCATCCAGAATAAGTAGTTCTACTTCGTCGGCCTGAAAGCTTTCTTCATCCAGGTATTCGGTTAAGCGGCCAGGTGTGGCAATCAGAATATCGTTGTTTTTTTCCAGAGTGTCTTTATGGCTGCCATAGTTAATGCCACCGGTGATCACGCCAACGTTTAGCTCGGTAAACTGGGTAAAGTGTTTAAACTCGTCATATACCTGATAGGCTAACTCGCGGGTTGGCGTCATTACCAGCACCCGGGCAAAGCCGGGATCTTTGCGGCCAAAATCCAGCAGGTACTGAATGGCCGGCAGCACAAAGGCCAGCGTTTTACCGGTGCCGGTTGGCGCACTGGCCAGTAAATCTCTGCCTTCCAGTGCCAGTGGGATCGCCATTTCCTGGATCAGCGTCGGCTGGTCAAAACCGCGCATGCTGATGGCGCGGTTAATATCGTCGTCCAGTTGAAAATCTGCGAATGTTGTCATGGTGTCCTCAGCCTGATTGCCTGTACGGTGACAGCGCGCCTGCTTCGCCGTAAACTGGCGTGGTGGAGGTGCTGATGTCAGCCGGTTTTCAATGTAAAAAATTCTATGTTGCTCATGATCAGTGCGCGATGAAAGTTGGCACTGACGGCTTATTGCTGGGCGCCTTTGCGCCCTTGCCACCCGCGGGTAGCGCTATACTCGATATTGGTGCCGGTTCAGGCCTGGTAAGCCTGATGTTAGCTCAGCGCAGCCAGGGTGCCAACCTTATCGATGCGGTAGAGTTGGACCACGCAGCCGCAACACAAGCGGCACAAAATGCGGTAAATAGCCCCTGGCCCAATGCGGTGCAGCTGATAAAGGGCGACATTCTAACCTATCGTAGTGACAAACGTTACCGCTTAATTGTGTCTAACCCACCGTTTTTTCAGCAAGCCCTGGCGGCTAAAGATGTCAGGCGGCAACTAGCGCGACATAACGACAGCTTACCCTTTGCCGCCTTGCTGGATAAAGCTGCGGAATTGCTGACAGAGCACGGCGTCTTTACGCTGATACTGCCATTGGCGGGCGCAGAGCAGTTGATAACACTTGCCACTGCCACAGGCTGGCACTTAGCGCAGCGCTGCGAGGTACGCAGCACAGTGCTGAAACCGGCGCAGCGGCTATTATTCAGTTTAGGCCGGCAAGCGCAGGAGACGGCACATAGCAGCCTGATTATTCAGCAGGCCGACGGCAGTTATACCGCGGAGTACAAAGCGTTGTTGCGGGATTTTTATCTGAAGTTTTAGTGCCCGCGTTTACATAGCCCCGGCTATTTCCTGCAAAATCTGGCTAACCCAGTCATTTAACCGCGCGTCGGTTAAGTCGTATTGGTTTTCATCATCAAGCGCCAAACCAACAAAAAACTTACCATCTTCAGTCAGGGCTTTTGACGCTATAAAGTCATAACCGTCAACCGGCCAGTAGCCAACCCGCTGCGTTGGTTGGGCGGCGATAACGTCATGCAGCATGCCCACCGCATCAATAAACCACTCGGCATAGCCAAGCTGGTCGCCCATGCCGTAAATGGCAATAATTTTACCCTGCAAGTTGACGCTTGCAATGTCGTCCCAGTGCGCTTCCCAGTCTTCCTGTATTTCACCAAAATCCCAGGTCGACAGACCAAGGATCAATATATCGTAGTCGGCCATTTTACTTAGCGGCACCTGCTTTATATTGTTCAGCTCAACAGTGTCGGCGCCGATTAACGCCTGAATTTTTTCTGCCACGATTTCGGTGTAGCAGGTGGTAGAGCCGTAAAAGAGGCCAATTTTCATCACAGTCTCACAACTAACAGGCGCTAAAAAAGGTGGCATAGTGTAGCAGAATAGTACAGGCGGCAAAATGCCGGCTTTGCGCCTTAGCCGGCATGCGCTACCATAAGCGGCATGAACGCACAGGCGGCTTTGGCAGTACCAGCAGTGACAGCAACTACAATTGCAGCAACAGAGCAGACATTGATCAGCGCCTTTTTGGATCAGCTATGGCTGGATAAAGGTGTTAGCGAACATACACTGAGCGCCTACGGCACTGACTTAAAAAAGTTTGCCTTATTTTTAGCTAACCAACAGTGCAATTTAGTAAGTTGCGACAGCCTGTTGGTCAACCGCTATCTGGCGCAGCGGGTCGACCAACAATTTAGCCCGCGCAGCACCTCACGCGCGCTTAGCAGCCTGCGGCGCTTTTATGCTTATCTGCATCAAAGCGGCAAGATTGCTGATAACCCCTTGTCGCAACTGTTAAACCCGAAAATCGGCCGCAGCCTGCCGAAAAGTTTATCCGAGCAGGACGTTGATGCCTTGCTCAATGCGCCTGATATTAACGATCCTATTCAGTTTCGTGACAAAGCCATGTTGGAGCTGCTGTATGCCAGTGGCCTTAGGGTGTCGGAATTAGTTGGCCTTAGTATGCAACAAATTAACCTGCAACACGGTCTGGTAAGGGTAGTGGGTAAAGGCCAGAAAGAGCGCTTAGTGCCGATGGGCGAAGAGGCCGCACACTGGTTGCAGCGCTATTTGCGCGAGGCCAGGGGCCAGTTACTGGGTGGCCAGCTATTGGATGTGGTGTTTCCCAGCAGCCGGGCGCAGCAAATGACGCGGCAAACGTTCTGGCACCGCATTAAGTTTTATGCCAAAGTAGCGCACATTCAGGCTACGCTGTCGCCACATACGTTACGCCATGCGTTTGCCACCCATTTACTGAACCATGGTGCCGATTTGCGCGTTGTACAGATGTTGCTGGGCCACAGCGATTTATCTACTACGCAAATTTATACTCATGTTGCGCAGGCCAGATTACAAAGCCTGCATCAATTACATCATCCGCGCCCGTGAGCGCCAGGTAGGAATAGTTATGAAAAAGTTAGTCGTTGCGCTTTGTGGTTTAGGGTTTATGGCAGGGGCGGCCGCGCAAAGCTTGCCGGCAGAGCCGCAGTACCAGCATATAGAGCAACAATTTGCTGCCCTCAATTTAACCGTGAATGCGGTATCTGAAGGGCCAATGGACAACATGTTGCAGGTGTTTACCAACAAAGGGCTGTTTTTTACTTCTGCAAATGGCCAGTTCTTTATTGAAGGCAATATTTACGATCTGAAAAACCAGCAATTGGTAAACGAGCAGCAAATGCGGCCGTACATTAAGCAACAAGTGGCTAAGGCAGCCGACGGCGTGATTGAATATAAAGCCAAAAATGAAAAATACGTCATCAACGTGTTTACCGACCCAACCTGTGGTTACTGCCGTAAATTGCACAACGAAATGAAAGACTACAACAACGCCGGTATTACCGTGCGTTACCTGGCATTTCCGCGCGGTGGTGTAGGTTCGGAAACCTATCTGCAAATGCAGCACATCTGGTGTACCAAAGACAGCCGTGGCGCTATGGACGCTGCAAAAGACGGCGATAAAATCCAGCCGGCCATGTGTGCCAACCCGGTTAAAAGCCAGTATGAAATGGGCCAGTCGTTTGGCATTAACGGTACACCAGCGATTATTTTACCCAGTGGCCGGTTAATTCCGGGTTATCAGCCAGCCAAAGCCTTGTTGGCGCAGTTAGAGGCTAAATCTTAAGCCATTATGTCTGTCGTTAACCCCAGTATAGTGCGCCGGCCCTTACCCGGCGTTTTACCTGATTTAGCCAACAACCTGCATCCGTTGCTTACCCGGCTGTATGCCAGCCGCGGGGTAAGCAATGCCTCCGAGCTGGAGCGCGGTGCCGCCGGCTTATTACCGTTTAGCAGTTTAAAAGGTATAGATGCCGCAGTGCAGCTGCTGTGTCAGGCGCTTACCCAGCAGCAACAGCTGGTGATAGTTGGCGACTTTGACGCCGACGGGGCCACCAGTACCGCCGTGTTGGTAACTGGCCTTAAAGCGCTGGGGTTTAAGCGGGTAGAATATCTGGTACCTAACCGCTTTGAATACGGTTATGGCTTAACGCCGGAAATGGCCGAGCTGGCGGTGGCACAGGGCGCAGAGCTGATTGTCACCGTCGATAACGGTATATCAGCGATTGAAGGTGTAGCGCTGGCAAAAAAGGCCGGTGTTAAGGTGCTGGTAACCGATCATCACCTGGCAGGCGCCGAATTACCGGCTGCCGATGCGATAGTAAACCCTAACCAACCCGGTTGCACCTTTGCCAGCAAAGCGCTGGCAGGCGTAGGCGTAGCCTTTTATCTATTGCTGGCGCTCAGAGCCAAATTAAGGCAGCAAGGCTATTTTACGCCTGAGCTGAAAGAGCCAAACTTAGCTGAATTACTCGACTTAGTCGCACTGGGCACCGTGGCCGATGTCGTACCGCTGGACGCCAACAACCGTATTTTAGTGTATCAGGGGCTAATGCGTATTCGCAGCGGTAAATGCCGCCCCGGTATACAGGCACTGATAGATGTAGCTAACCGCAGTGCGGCCAAACTGACAGCCAGTGACTTTGGTTTTGCTCTGGCTCCGCGTTTAAATGCTGCCGGCCGGCTGGATGATATGTCGCTTGGCATAAGTTGTTTGCTCGCCAGGGATTTAGGCCTGGCGCGGCAATATGCTGCTGAGCTGGACAGTTTAAATGTCGAGCGCCGCGCGATAGAGCAAAGCATGCAAACCGAAGCACAGGCGTTTTTAAGCCAGCTATCTTTCGACGGCGCTGAGTTGCCAGAATGCTTATGCTTGTACCGGCACGACTGGCACCAGGGCGTGATTGGCATTTTGGCCGGCCGCATTAAAGAGCAGTTTCACCGGCCTACCATAGTGTTTGCCCAGGGTGATGAAGGCGAGTTAAAAGGTTCAGCACGCTCGATAAATGGCTTACATATCCGCGATTTACTGGAAGAAATTTCCAGCCATTACCCAGGCCTTATCAAAAAATTTGGCGGCCATGCCATGGCAGCCGGGTTAACCATCAGTGCCGAGCGGCTGGACACCTTTAAATTGGCACTGAGTTTAACGGCGAAAAAGCACCTGACTCCAGAGCAGTTAACCGCCGTTATTTACACCGACGGCGAGCTGCCGGCCGACTGCTTTGATATTGGCTTTAGCCAGTTGCTGCAAAATGCCGGCCCCTGGGGCCAGGCCTTTCCTGAGCCGGTGTTTGACGGTGAATTTACTCTAATAAGCCAAAAAATGCTGGCCGACAAACACCTGAAAATGATGCTGCAAACGCCAACAGGCACCCTGGTAGATGCCATCTGGTTTAATGCTAACAACAAAGCCTGGCCTAATGTTAACGTGCAAAAAGTCCAGCTGGCTTACCAGTTGGATATTAATGAATACCGCGACAAACAAAGCCTGCAGCTGATAGTGCGGCATATGCAGGCGCTGTAAACCGGCCTGCAGAGTTGGCCTGGCATTTTTTAATGCTTAGATGGCTGCACGTCCTGCGATAAATTTGCTACAATCGCCGCCTGTTTTTTCTCCCGTTATTCAAGGTTACTGAGCACAGCATGTTTGAAGTCAATCCGGTGTACAACAGCATTAAAGATCTTACTGAACGCACCAAGGTGCTTCGGGGGTATCTTTGACTACGATGGCAAAAAAGAACGCTTAGAAGAAGTCTCGCGCGAGCTGGAAGATTCCGCCATCTGGAATACGCCGGATAAAGCTCAGGCGCTGGGTAAAGAGCGCTCGGCACTGGAACAGGTAGTGGGCACTATCGACAAGCTGGACCGTGGCCTGGAAGACGTAGAAGGCCTGCTGGAACTGGCGGTAGAAGCCGAAGATGAAGACACCTTTGAAGAAGCCAAAACCGAACTGGCCGACTTAGACAAACAACTAAGTCTGCTGGAATTTCGCCGTATGTTCTCCGGTAAAAATGATCAAAATGACTGCTATCTGGATATTCAATCTGGCTCGGGCGGTACCGAAGCACAGGACTGGGCCAGCATTTTAATGCGAATGTACCTGCGCTGGGGTGAAGACAAAGGCTTTAAACCAGAACTTTACGAAGTAACCGACGGTGACGTGGCCGGCATTAAAGGTTGTACTATCAAGTTTAGCGGCGAATATGCCTACGGCTGGCTGCGCACCGAAACCGGCGTGCACCGCTTAGTGCGCAAAAGCCCATTTGACAGTGGTAACCGCCGCCACACGTCCTTTGCTTCGGTGTTTGTTTCGCCGGAAATTGATGACGATATTGAAATTGATATTAATCCGGCTGATTTACGGATCGACACCTACCGCGCTTCGGGTGCCGGTGGTCAGCACGTAAACCGTACCGACTCTGCCGTGCGTATTACCCACTTACCCACCAATATAGTGGTGCAGTGTCAGAATGACCGCTCGCAGCATAAAAACCGTGACAACGCCTACAAGCAATTGCGCGCCAAGTTATACGAGTTTGAGCTGCAAAAGCAAAATGCCGAGAAGCAAGCGCTGGAAGATACCAAGTCCGATATCGGCTGGGGCAGCCAAATTCGCTCTTACGTGCTGGATGACTCGCGCATTAAAGATTTACGTACCGGTATCGAAACCCGTAACACCCAATCGGTGTTAGACGGCGATCTGGATAAATTTATTGAAGCCAGCTTAAAAGCCGGCCTGTAATTGTTAACTTTCTCTCTCAATCAGGAAATACACTATGTCTGACCAACAGCAACCACAAGACGAAATTCAGGACGTAAATAAACTGATTGCTGAGCGAAAACACAAGCTGGCACAGCTACGCGAAGACGGCTTTATGTTTCCGAACGATTTTCGCCGTGACAGCATCTCCAGCGACGTGATTGCCAAATACGACCATTTAAGCAAAGAAGAGCTCGAAGCGCAGAAAATTACCGTAAGCCTAGGCGGCCGCATTATGACGCGCCGTATTATGGGTAAAGCCAGCTTTGTTACTATCTCGGATATGGGTGGTAAAATTCAGCTGTATGTGGCGCGCGACAGCCTGCCAGAAGGTGTTTACAACGACCAGTTTAAAAAATGGGATTTAGGCGACATTATCGGTGCTAGCGGCCATTTATTTAAAACCCAAACCGGCGAGCTAACAGTATGGCTAAGTGATATCCGTCTGTTAACCAAGGCGCTGCGCCCGCTGCCGGATAAATTCCACGGCTTAACCGATAACGAAGCGCGTTACCGCCAGCGTTACCTGGACCTTATTTCTAACGAGCAGTCACGCCATACCTTTTTAGTGCGCAGCAAAACCGTGGCCTACATTCGTAAATTCTTTAACGAAGAAGGCTTTTTAGAAGTTGAAACGCCAATGCTGCAGGCCATTCCAGGCGGCGCCTCAGCCCGGCCATTTGAAACCCACCACAATGCACTGGATATGCAGATGTTTTTGCGTATCGCGCCTGAGCTGTACTTAAAGCGTTTAGTGGTAGGTGGCTTTGAAAAGGTATTCGAGCTTAACCGTAACTTCCGTAACGAGGGCGTTTCAACGCGCCACAATCCGGAATTTACCATGCTGGAATTCTACTGGGCCTATGCTGATTACAACGATTTAATGGACTTAACCGAAAAGTTATTCCGCGGTTTAGCACAGCATGTACTGGGTAGCACCGAAGTGCCGTATCAGGGCGAAGTGTTCGACTTTGGTAAACCATTTGCGCGTATGTCGGTTACCGAGTCTATCTTGCACTACAACCCAACGGTAACTAAAGAGCAACTGGCCACGCGTGAAGCGGTAGCAGAGCTTGCCAAATCACTGGGTATTCAGGTTAAAGATAACTACGGCCACGGCCGTATTCTAATGGAAGTGTTTGACGAGCTGGTAGAAACCAAGCTGCGCCACCCAACCTTTATTACCGAATACCCGGCAGAAGTGTCACCGCTGGCGCGCCGTAACGACCATAACCCGGAAATTACCGACCGCTTTGAATTCTTTATCGGCGGCCGCGAGCTGGGCAACGGCTTTAGCGAGCTTAATGATGCTGAAGATCAGGCTGAGCGTTTCCGCGAGCAGGTCGCGCAAAAAGACGCCGGTGATGATGAAGCCATGTTCTACGATGACGACTTCGTAACCGCGCTGGAGCACGGCTTACCGCCAACAGCTGGCCAGGGTATCGGTATCGACCGCCTGGTTATGTTACTGGCCGACGCGGCGTCAATTCGCGATGTAATCCTGTTCCCGCATATGCGTTTACATCACGATAAGTAAGTTTTCATTCACCAAAAAAAGCCAGACCTTGTGTCTGGCTTTAAAAGGTCGAAAGAAATCATTTTCTGGACTTCGATCGTATGGTGTAGGTTACTTTTATGTCTTCTGCAAGTCTAACAGTATTATTCTATATTAATGCGTACACTACTGATAATGTTGTCATAAATAACAGAAATAATGGCGCTGCCTTTATTATTTGCTGAGCTCGTTAATTTAAAACTTGCTTTGTCTGTGCCTAAACCCGTCAATTCAGTATCAAATAAATCACTACCATTGAGATTCCATTGCGCAAACTCTGAAACATTTATGCTGCCGGGTGTTGAGCTATAATTTGCGGTAAGTATGAGCTCTATAGATTCTGATGGCGCTATGGTAATAATGTCACTACCATCATTAATTTTTATAGAATCGATGGTAGATTGGCCTTTGACTTCAATTGTTGCTTTTGCTTCTTTGCCACCACAGCTTCCTATCAATGTAGTAACGCCTTGCGCAAGTCCTAAAATAGTACCTTTATTTTCACCAGAGTTTGTAATGCCTATTAATCTGTGATCGCTTTGTGCCCAGGAAATGGAATTGTCTATTTGATATTGCCTGGTAGAAACGGTAGGGTCTAAATTCGCCTGGGCATTAACGTTAATACGTTCACCAATATTCAAAGTAATTATTCTGGTAACCTTATCATCAAACAGTACATCAAGAGTCTCTAAATTAACAGGATCAGCAGTAACGGTTAATTGTCCTTCAATGTCGCCAATACGAGCCGTAATAGTGCTACTTTCCACTTGGGGCGCAGATGTGTATAACGCACCGTCAGAAGTAACAACTGCACTGGAGTCACTGTCTACACTGAAGCTCATATCTTTTGTTGTATTTAGCGAAGTATAACCATCTACATAGCCAACATCTGCGCTAATATAAGCGTCGATGCAGGTATTTATATTGCCAGAACTCGGAGTGACTTGTTTTAGACTTATTGTCTTTACTGCAACATCACTGACAGAGATTTCGCCTTCGCCTGAAATATCATTAATTGAAGTGCCTGTTATGGTTATAATGCCCTGGTTGATATCGGAATTAGCGACTGCCGTGACTAAACCTGCATTATTGACAGTAGCGATGCTAGTGTCACTTGACTCCCATGTTAATTCGTTAGTTATATCCCTTGTTTCATTATTACTGTCTACTCCGGAGGCCCTAAGTTGATGTGTTTCACCGGCTTTTAAGCGTGTGCTATCTCCATGTATTGTCACTGACTCAATGATAGTGCCCTTCGCTCGTTCGCTTTCCAACTTTACAGCTTTAGCTAATTTGTCTGAATTGTTGTCCGAGCCACATGCTGTCACTAAAGTACTGATAGATAATACGGCAACAAACGACAACTTTTGAAAGTTGATAAATGGTTTTATTTTCATAAAAATGCCTTTTTGTAGCAAATATTCAGCTGCTAAAACTGGTATGTAATACCAAGGGAAATCCCTGTTATTTCAATATCGCTGTCTTTATATAAGGATTGATAAGCAAGCCTGACCTGGGTCCGCTCTAAGTAAGGAATTTGTTGAAGTAAGGCTATGCGCCATGAAAAACCGTCGTATTGGTCTTTACCGTTGTAGGTATTAGATGGACCAGAAACTGCCATTTCATTCATGGCATAACCTAAAGAAATGTTTAAACCATAGCCATCAGTGATGCCTGATTGCATAACAAAATAAAGTCCAACGCTTTGTTCTAAGTCGAACTTCATATTATAAATGTTATCTGTTTCATTGGAGGTGAGGTATTGAACCTCAAGTGCCATATTATTATTACTAGCTCCCAATCGTATTGCAGTGGCATCTGGTTTAGCTTTTTCTCCACTAAGTTCAATACCTGTCATCGTATAATCGATGCCGGCATAATAAGTATCAGAAAAACATGGGAAAGACGAAATGAGCGGAAAAACAACAAAGAAAAATTTACTGTTCACAATTATTAAAAACTCGTTGCTTTTGGGTGATAAAATTGTATATTGATGGTGGGGTTAAATCAATAGCATTGACAAAACTATCATTCTGAAAAATGTAAAAAACATCTTTTAGATATTAGAATAAAAATGCCAGAAGCATTCCCAATATAGGTATGTTGCGATTGTAAAGTCAAGAAAAAGCTAACAAACATGCGTTTTTCTGTAGTGATTTGGTAAGGCTAAGCTTTCTGCGGCACTGTGCCACGAGGCGGATACGGCAACGCTGTAAGTTGTGGGCGGCGTGCTTTTCAGGCGGATAATTATAAGCCAGGAAGAAATTGCTACCTCGAATAAGATGTTAAATTTCCATAAGAATTTGTCATATACAGGGAATGGTCGAGGGTAAAAACAATGCCGTATTCAGCGCAAAAGTTACTGAGGTAGAGTCAGCAGTACATACGTTCGTTGCTGACTGTAATGTAATTGAGTGGTTAAAAAGGTAAATCATGTGGTAGCATTATGGTTCTTTAGTGTGAGATTGTGTCGCCATAAGCATAATTTTTACCCAATTGGCCTGTAGCTGTTAGCTATTACTGGCTTACAGCCATTACCAATTAAAGCGGCGTGCAATGATTGCCAAAATTAGTTTTTCGGCAGTGAAATCCATCACTAGTAATGGTACACAAAGCGCCTGAATCACGCTGGACCTGCAACAATTTGCTCGCCGTTTAGGCGCGCTTTAGTACAACAAAGATACGTAAAGGAGATATCGTTGAAAAAGTATGTACCGCTCATTATTTTTTTTGTTTCATGTGTTACTCAAGCACAGTCATTGATTTCTTTAAAAAGTGATCAGGGGGATTGGATTGGTTATGGTCAAGAGCATGAACTAACAGGAGAGTTCTCACATTCAATAGGAAAACGTCAGATATCAATAAACCATGAAAGCGGCTTCAACTTTTTATTCGTGTCGCCGGATAATCGAGAATTAGAAAGAGGAGCATATCTTTTCGCCGAGAGGGCTCCTTTTAGAGGACCTATGAATCCCGGCATGTCCGTAGGTTCTCCAGGCAGAGGTTGCAACACCATTTCCGGTGAATTTTATATCTATGAAATAGATTATAGTGAAGCTAATCCTGTGCTTGCTATGGATTTCATTCAATATTGCGGTTTTACCACTGCAAAACTGACTGGGAGCATACGTTTAAATTCCGATATTCAGATCCCTTATCCTTTGCCATTCCCTGTTATTTATACTAGCTCGTCCTCGGTTCTGGAAGGTGACACTTTCGTTGTTTCTGGTTCTAAAACGATAGCGAAAACAAGCAATGTTAAGAGCTATCTGTGGGAACAGATAAGTGGTCCAGAAGTAAACATAGCTAGCATTACCGAAGAAGCTACCGAAGTAGTTGTATTAGATAATATTGAACTTGGTGGAGAGAAGATCACTTTAAAACTAACCGTAACTGATGATTTGGGGCAATTAGCAACCGCTGAATACCCCATTAGCCTAAGAAGCAAAAGTGATCCTCAAACATATTTTACTATGAGTAGTGAAGCGGGAGATTACATTGGCGCCGGTAGGGATTGGTTTTATGACCTGACAACAAGCGTCATTTCAGCATCAAGAAACTATGATAATGGCGTATCTATAAGCATATCCGGCAGTGAGTATTGGTCAGCTGATTTTGCCGCTCCCGATGATGTACAACTTGAAATTGGAGAGTACGACAATGCTGAAAGGTTTCCTTTTCAAGCGCCTGGTGTTGCAGGGCTATCTGTTTATGGCAATGGCAGAGGCTGCAATATAAATTATGGCAGTTTTAAAGTAACTAAATTGTTGTGGGAAGGCGGCAAGCCGACAGAGTTCAAAGCTAGTTTTTTACAGCACTGTGAAAGTACGACAGCACCTTTGTTGTCCGGTGAAATAGCATTGAATGCTTTACATGAAAGCGTTCCTCAAGCCATTGCTGGTGACGATATTGAGATAAATGAGCATGAAATCGTAAACCTTAACGGTTCCGCATCCCAGGATAATATTGGAACTATAGTAGCGTATAGCTGGACTACAATGGAAGACGGGGTAACGATACAAAAGGCAGATGAATCACGTGCCAATTTCATTGCTCCATCATTACCTAATAAAGTGAGTAGTATAAACTTAGAAGTTTCGTTGCTAGTTACTGATGATGAGGGTTACAAAGCTGTTGACCGTGTAAATGTTAAAGTACTTGCAAACAACAGTGGCCCTATGAGCAATGATGATAGTTTTGATGTTTTGATTGGCGGCACAAGACAGTTAACTCCTCTTGCTAACGATTCAGACCCTGACGGCAACATTGCGGTAGACACTATAGACGTCACGAAAGCCCCTACTTTTGGCACTATTACCATAAACTCTCAAGGCGTCATTGAGTACACACATACAGGAGCTACAGCCGTAGAAGATAACCTTACCTATACAGTGAGGGATAATGACGGCGCGATATCAAACGAAGCTACTATCAAAATACAGATTAAGGCACAAAATGTAGAACCGGATAAGAATACAAGTAATTCGTCGAGTGGCGGAGCTCTAAGTTACTGGCTAATCATATTGGCGGTAATGAGTTTAGCTCTAAAGGTCAGGTTTAACAGAAGGTTGTCTTAATTAGTCGATATACTCCGACGCAGCAGAGCTGCGTCGTTGTTTTAAGCGTCGCAATCTATCGGACAGAGCTGTGAAAAATATTAAAGAAGAGCTGTTGGCAACGAATATGGAACCTTGGAGAAAGAAGGGAATATTTATAGTTGTTATCCTTTTATGTATGTTCCCATTTTTCATTACGTATAAAACATCTACGCCTGATCTGAAAGCTACTTTGTGGCAGTTGCGTCACTTCTTCGGTATTGCTTTTTTGCAGGCAACTGCTCAAATTTCACTGTGTTGGTTCCTCCTAAAAAGCAAAACGCCAAATTATGTAATAGCAAGTTTTCTTATTATGGCTATGGCTTTTCAAGTCATGTATGGTTTGGCCGTAATTTTAGTGTCTAATACATAACAAGGCTTTCCAGCCCTCAATCAGCGGTAACTTATATCAATATGAAGCAGTACCTCTTCAAAAATGACTACTGACTCGATGAGTTTGAAGTTACACATCTAAAGACCATCGGCGGTTCGTATCCCTATCATGCACAAGTTGAAGGAACCGTTGATGGGAAGAGCTAAATAATGGGGCTTGGCCATTTCTATCTTGGAAGCGAAATCTTACCAGCAGGCGCAAAAAAAGATTCTCTTCCGGTAGCAGGATAAGAGTTTATTACAATCCTGCGATGTCCAATTTTACATTTAACAGTCGAACGGCACGTTTTGTCTCACCCGAAAGATATGAGAAGCTCAGTTTTGTAATTCAACTGCGAATGCTAGTAATGGTTTACGGCCCTTTGCTGCTATCTTTGTTAGCCTGGGTGGCCATACGTAAGTATAATAGATGTAAAATTACTAACAAATAATAAGCATGGTAGTCAGGTTTGAAATGCTGTGTTGAAGACGGGTTTTCTAATGTCTTGCGACGTTTCAGGAGCGATAAGTTGGGAACTATTGGATATTTAGTGTTGTTGCTTTTGATTGGCATAGTGTCATACCTACTGATTTCAATAGTCTTATATCGATTGCCAGATTTTAACCAGTCGATAAAAATAGAAAGTGAAATAGTATTTGATTTCGTTGATATCAACTTTTCGAATCGCGACTTTATCGAAACTACCATCTTAGGTAATGCTGTTGTGTCAATTGTTGAGGGAGGGCAGCGCTTTTTTGTCAGTAAAGAGGACAAAAAGCGACTATGGGCGGTTAGTCCCCACGAACTAAAAAAACGAGGTGTTACCTTGAACGTAACATTAGAAGTACAGCCGCTTCTGTTTGGTGGTTACGGGCGGGCTCAGCTAATTTCTGTGCAAGAAGTAAACAGTGAGCCGCGGATAACAAAATGAGACATTGTAAGTTAAAGCAACAGCCAGACATTTTCTCTGGCGTATTGTTACAGATAAAATTTCTTACTGCATGAATACAGCTTTGGTAAGGCGCCAGTGATCGTCTTTGCGTTCAAACAGTGCAAGATGCTTGTTAGTGCGAAACAGAACAGCATTTTCATCCGATTCGACAGAAGTATTTGGGTCAATGGGGGAAATCATCGCATCAAAGTGGCGTAACAGATTCTGTTCAAGTGTTGTTTCGTATTCATTGCCTAGCTGATACTCCGCTACAAACTGTCTAAATTCTGACATTGTCATCGAATCTGTAACGATATACTGATTGATGAAGTCGTAAGTTTGGCAATCAGAAAAAATGAAGGTTGTGTCACTGTCAAATACCATTTTTTCCCGACATATTTCTTCAGGTACTAGCGTCTTTATATCGGCCGTTTTAACTTCAAGGCCGTTGCAGGCAAACACTGCAAAAATCAGAATAATCAATAAACTAAAACGTAGTATCATAATTTATGCAGTCCTTTTGATTCGATCAATCATCTGCTTTACAAACTTTGCTCGCCAAAGGTCAAAGCTTAGTTGGTCAGTCATCAATACTTCGAGAGGATTAATCCGGCAGCGCCGCTAGTACTTTACCTACCAGCTGGTTTAGCTCATCGCCGTTACCAATCCAGCGTGTGACGATCAGCAAATCATTGTCCTTATCGATATAAATCACATTGCGGCCAGCGCCCTGAAACGTAACGGCGGTTTCCGGGGCGTTGGGCAGGGCTTTACGGCCCGGGTTTAAAAACCAGTTGGCAAAACCGTATTCGGCATTGGCACTGCCGCCGCTGCTTGCCATTGTTATCCAGTCTTGACTGACTAATTGCTGGTCTTGCCATTTGCCATCGCGTAAAAATAAATAGCCAAAGCGGGCTAAATCCCAGGCGTTAATAAAGATACCGCCGCCCCAGTGGCCGCCGCCGGACACCGATTGCACTTTTTGGCCGTCGAGTTCGATCCAGCTGTTGTCGTAGCCATACCAGCGCCAGGTAGAGGACGCGCCAATCGGCTGCATAATTTGCTCGTTTAGCACTTCAGGCAGCGGTTTGCGCCAGACATACAAGGTGGACAGCGCCAGCAGGTTTATCCGCACATCATTGTATTTGTAATGGCTGCCTGGGGTGCGCAGTGGCCGGTTGGGCCAGTCGGCCGGAGTTTTGCTCTCGGGCCGGTCGGCCCAGTCAGGCTTGCCCCACAAAGTGCCTTGCCAGTCGCTGGTTTGGCGCAGCAGGTGCTCCCAGCGGATTTGGCTGTTGTGCTCGCCATCATACAGCGCGGTGCCATGGGGCATGTAAGGGCCAACCTTATCCTGCAGGTTGTCAATTAAGCCTTGTTGCCAGGCTAAGCCGGTAACAGTGGTTAGGAAGGTTTTGGCTATGCTGTGCGTCATATCGACACTGTTGACATCGCCCCAGCGGGCTATCAGTTTGCCTTTATACACAACAAGGCCGTTGGCAGCAGCGCGTATGCCCATCGGGCCGATGATCTGATCATAGGGCTCGCGGGCACCGAAAGTAGTGGCTTGCACTATGGCCTGATCTTTTGCTGCCGGGTTTTCGCTGGCAATGGCATAGTCAACGGCTGCAGAGAGTTTAGCGGCATCCACCTGCAATGCCTCCGGGCTTACGCTGGCCCAATCGCCCCGTGGTGGGTAATAGCTTTGCGCCGCAAGTGGCAGCGCGAACAGCGCCAGCAATAAGGTAACAGTACAACGCACAGTAAGCTCCGGCCAGATGAAATAACAGCGCTAATAGTGGCCTGAAGCTAAAGCGCCTGCAATAGCTATGGCAAGCAATTGCGTTTGTATAACACTTTCGGGCGTTGGTTCTGTGTCGGCGTCGGTTACAGCTGCAACTTTATTTTGTCGGCTTTTTCGCACTAAAGCGCCTGGTTTTCGGTTTGCGCCGTTGCCCGCGCTGTTGTCCCAGGCCTTTTAATGCGCTAAAGCCGCTTTGTTGTTGCTCAAGTTCTGTTAGCAGTGTTGTTAAACCACTTTGCAGCGGCTGCATAAAATCGTTGTAACGCAGCCGTTTTGCGCAAATGGCTTCTAGCTGGGCTTCCCAGTGCGCTGTCATATCGGGCACCACCATACGCCGGGGTAAGCTGTTAATCAGCTTTTTACCAATCTCGGTTGCACGAATGTCTTTGCCTTGCCGGGTTAAAAACTGCCGCTTAAATAATAATTCGATAATGCCGGAGCGGGTGGCCTCGGTACCCAGACCGTCTGTTTCCCGCAGCACCTTTTTAATCTGCGGATCGCTAACATAGCGGGCAATGCCAGTCATAGCGGCCAACAGAGTGGCATCGGTAAAGTGTTTCGGTGGGCTGGTTTGCTTTTCATCCAGCTTGCCGTCAATACATTGCAGTACATCACCTTGTTTTACATCCGGTAAAGGTGTGGGCGAAAAATCAGTGTCTTGCGCGTTATTGTTATCGCCGGGCCGCTCAGTGGTTAATAACGCCTTCCAGCCCTGGGCGATAACTGACTTTTGCCTGGCGATAAACAGCCCGCCCGCCAGTTCGCAGTCAATCTGGTGTTCGCTGTACAAAAACTGCGGATAAAACTGCATCAAATACTGGCGGGCAATCAGCTGGTACACTTTTAGTTCTTCGTGGCTTAAGCGGCTGGCCGCCATGCTGGTAGAGGTGGGGATAATGGCATGGTGGGCGCCAACTTCGCTATCGTTCCAGGCTTTGCTTTTAAGTGTCAGGTCGGCCTGGCTTACGGCTGTGGCTAAGTCGGTTGCCGTTTTTGCAATGGCAGTGGTAACAGCGCTGCGCTCAGCATAGTGGCCGGCAGGCAGGTAGCGGCAATCTGATCTGGGGTAAGTAATTAACTTATGCCGCTCGTATAACTGCTGGCAAATATCCAGCGTTTTTTGCGCCGGCAGACTAAAGCGTTTGGCGGCGTCAATTTGCAGGGCCGACAAACTGTAAGGCAGCGGCGCTGCCTGCTTTTTTTGTTGCCATGTTACCGCTTTAACACTACCCGTTTGCTGCAGCACCTTGTGCAATACTGTTTCGGCCAGCTTTTTTACCACAACGCGGCCATCGTCGTCCTGGTAGGGCTGGCAGGCTGCACTGGGCTGCCATTTAGCCTGGAAAGTGCACTGCTGCGTGGTCTCTAACGTGACAAAGACGTCATAAAATGGTTTGCTGACAAAGTTTTCAATGTCCTGATCGCGCTGTACCACTAAACCCAGCACCGGTGTTTGTACCCGGCCAATCGATAACACCCCCTGATAGCCCACTTGCTGGCCAAGTAGGGTACAAAGCCGCGTCATATTAATGCCGTACAGCCAATCGGCGCGGGACCGGGCTAAGGCTGAGGTAGCCAGCGGAATAAAATCAGTATTGGGCTTAAGGTTATTCAGCGCCTTTTTAATTGCGGCCGGGTTCATGTCGTTTACCAGGCAGCGCTGAGTGGCGTCGCGCTTGCTCTTACTGATGCCGGCATAGTTAATCACTTCATCAACCAGAATTTGCCCGACCCGATCCGGGTCGCCCATATTCACCAGCACATCCGCCTGGTTAATCAGTTTTTTGACCAGGCTAAACTGCTTACTGGTTTCGCGCTTTATTTGTTGTTTCCATTCGGTTGGAATGATCGGCAAATGCTCTTTGCGCCATTTTTTGTATTCGGCATTGTAGGCTTCCGGCTCGGCCTGCTCGAGTAAATGGCCAATACACCAGGTCACTACGTCACCATTGGCCAGCTTAATAAAGCCGTCGCCTTTTTGCTGCGGTTTGGCCAGCACTGCAGCAACAGCACGGCCGACGCTGGGCTTTTCTGCGATGTATAGCATCATAAGCGTAATGTTATTTTCACTGTATCAATATCCAGTAATTTAGCCTGTGGCAGTTAAAATAGCAAAAGTTTAGTGACGCTTAGTGGGGGCGCTCGCTAAGCCAGGGGTTGGCGTAAGCCGGGTTGGTAATAAATTGCTCGTCGCTCAGGCTGTGTAAAAACGCCAGTAACGCCTGCTTTTCTGCTGCGGTTAGAGCAAAACCGCGCACAAAGCTACTTTTTAGCGGATGTTGCCGGCCATCGCTTAGCTGGTCATTCACTGTTGTTACCAGGCCGCCGGCGGCATAAAAGTCTATTACCTGCTCAAGCGTAGCTAAACTGCCGTCATGCATATAGGGCGCGCTGTATGCCACGTTGCGCAGCGTAGGCGCGCGAAAGCGGCCGTCGTCTGCCGGGTTTAATGTAACTTCACTTAAGCCGGTGTCGTGCTGCGGGTAGCCCATACCGGCTAAATCTGGCCGGCTGATGTAGTACAAGCCGGTATTATGAAACGGCCTTCTGTCCAGCGGCTGGCGTTGGTGGCTGGTAGCCTGGGTAAAATTAAAGCCGCCATGGCAGTGGTGGCACTCGAGCTTTTCCGAGAAAAATAAATTCAGCCCCTGCAGTTCTTGCTCAGTAAGCGAAGTGTCATCCTGCTGGTAGGCATAGCGGTCAAAGCGCGAGTTAAACGATAACAAACTGCGGCTAAAGCTGGCCAGGGCATCAATAACGCGGCGAAAATTTGGCTGGCTGTCGGCAAAGGCGGCGGCGAATAGTTGCGGGTAAGGCGCACGCTGTAACCGGCTTAAGATCTGCTGTTCATGGCCGCCGGCACCGAGTTCTACCGGCGAGTCACCAAACAGCGGCAGCATCAGCTGTGTTTCAATATGGTTAAGGCCATCGTGGGCCCAGGTTTGCGTATTGTTGTAAGCCACATTGACCAGCGCTGAAGCATTGCGCCGGTGTGACTGGCCGGTACTGCCCACCGACACCTTAAGCGGTTGGCTAAACGCATATTGTTGCTGATGGCAGCTGGCGCAGCTTTGCTGCTGATTGGCAGACAGTGCTGTGTCGTAAAACAAGTGCCGGCCCAGCTCGACTTTAGCTGCACTCATTGGGTTGTCGGCCGGTACTACCGGTAACGGAAAGCCGTCAGGCAACTGCCACGGGTATTCTTGCTGCGGTTTGCTGCAGCTACTAAGCAAAACCAGCAGTAAAACAGCCGCAATTCTCATTGCATACTCCAGCCCAGCGGCGGTGCGTCTATGCCCAGCCGGGGCAATAAGGTTTGGCAGCTTAAACGGTTAGGGTCGGCCATACAGTGGTTATCGCCAGACAAGGCCAGGCCGTCCAGCAGTGGCGCTAAGTCGAATATCAGGTTTTGGCCGTTTTGGTAATTAAGCCGCACTTGCGGTCGGTTTTGTGCTGCGCAGGCAGAGGCTGGCGGGCGCAGCGGGCTGGCCGACTGGCAACCGCTGGCGCCTAAATGCAGTGCCCACTGGTGTTGTGCGCCGGCTAACTCCAGGCGCAGATACTTATAACCCTGCTGCCAGCTCCAGTACATATCACTTTGGTTAAGCGGTGCTTTAGCGCTGAGCGGATCCTGATGATTAAGCGACTGTGGTACCGCCACAAAAAATGTCAGCTCACCTGGTGTCAGCGGCCGGGTAAACTTAACTTGCCAGTTTGCGCTCTGGGTGGAGCTGTTGTCACAGACGCTGCCAAGCAGTGCCAGCCGGGCTTGTTGATGGGGCAGCGTCGGGTCAAGCAGTAAAGCGTTGTTGTTCAGGCTAAAGTCGCTTAAGTACAACTGCAGTTGCTGCAACTGCCAGTTTTGCCCGGCAATGTCGATAGGGCTGCTACAGTGTAATGGTGCGCCGTTAAAGTGTAATTGCACAGACAAGGTTGTACTGGATTTTGGCACCGCAGGGCCGCAGCCGCTGAGTAAAACAGGCAGCAGTGCCAGACTAAGTCTTAACATAAAGAAACACTTGCATAACAATATGATGGCGTTAACAATAGCGCAAATTACAACAAGGGTCGATGGACAAGGTGCGACAAATGGATAAACAATTAGCCGTTTCAGGCCGGCAGCAGGCCGGCGTAGCAGCACTAATGTTAACAGTACTGGCACTGACAGCACCGCTGCCGGTACAGGCACATGCCGAGCATGATAAAGCCCGTTATGTTGCGACCGACGGCAAGGATGCCGGCCGTTGTGATCAGCCGCTGCGGCCGTGCCAGAGCATTGCTTATGCCGTGCAGCAGGCCAACAAAGGTGACAGGGTGTTGGTGGCTGCCGGCCATTATCAGCTGACAGATGACGAGCAGTTGTTTTACTTTAGCAGCGATTTGGTGCCGGTACTGGGCGGTTACAGCCGCATCGACCATTACCAGCTGCAAGCACCGGATATCAACCGCACCCTGTTAAGTGGTATTCCGCTGCAATGGCAGGAAGAGGTTAGCCGGCGGGGTTTTCATCTTATTCGTGACGGTAAGGCGCAGTTGTCCGACAGCTTAGCGCTGCGGCTGTTGCAGCATCAAAGCCTGAGTAACTCGCAAACCGCGCAGCAATGCGTAAATGGCAAAGCCGGTAATTTCAGCTGCCACAATATTGATTTAGTGGCGCATATGGCGCTGGCTGATTTTAGCTCGCAGCCATCTTCCGCCAATGATATCTGGGGCCATGTCGATCTAAACAGCGGCACTGAATATGCGCTAATTGGCTTACGCAATGGTACCGCTGTGGTGAGCCTGGCTGATCCGCAAAACCCGGTTGAAGTTGGCACTATAGCCGGCAGCAGCACCACCTGGCGCGATATTAAGGTGTATCAATATTTTGACCGCACACTGCGCCGCTGGCAGGCCTATGCTTATGTGTCATCTGAAGGCAGTGATGGTATTCAGATCATCGATTTAACCCGCTTACCCTCTGAAATCTCACTGGCCGCGACGTACAACGGTGTTACGTCAACGCACAATATCTATATCAGTGGTGTCGATTACAGCAGCAACAGCCAAAACAGCAGCACCGCGCCTTTATTACATCTGGCCGGGCAAAATACCCAGCGCGGCGCAGTAAGCAGCCTGTCGCTGGCAAACCCAACCGCACTGGTGCCGCTGTGGCAACAACAGGCTGTTGCCGGTGACTACAGCCATGATGTGGCGTCAATGCAAATTGATGATGCGCGCGCACTAAGTGACTGTCAGCAAAGCCCCTGCCAGATCCTGTTTGATTTTAATGAGCAGGACGTGCGGCTGTGGGATAGCTCAGTGCCGGCGTCCCCCAGCCAGTTAGCCCGGTTTAGCTATGATCAGGTCGCTTATGTCCATTCCGGCTGGAGCAGTGAAGATAACCGGTTTCTGTTTGTGCATGATGAACTGGACGAATCCAGCTTTGCGTTAAATACCACACTTAGGATCTACGCACTGGACGATTTACGTAACCCGGTATTGCAACCCCTCTGGCGTGGGCCAACGCTGGCGATAGATCATAATGGCTTTGTCCGTGGCAATCGCTACTACATGTCTAATTATCAGCGTGGTTTAACCATACTGGATATCACAAACCCGGCGGCGCCTACAGAAGCGGGCTTTTTTGACACCTTTTTACCCTCTGACGGTGCGGCCTTTAACGGTATGTGGGGCACTTATCCTTTTTTACCCTCCGGGCTTATTTTAGGCAGTGATATTAATTCTGGCCTGTATATCCTGGCCGACAATACCAAAGCGGTGGCGGCAGGAGCATTGTCTTTTACCAACAGTACAGTGGTTGTAGCGCCGGGCGAAGTGGCGCAGTTGCGGGTGCAGCGGCCACAAGGTGTAGGTGAGGTTAGCGTGGCCTATCACACCTTTGCCGGCAGCGCGCTGCCAGGCAGCGACTATGAAACCAGCACCGGCCGTTTAAGCTGGGCAGCTAATGACAACAGTGACAAAACCCTTAGCGTGACGACGCTGGACAGCGGCGAAGTGAGCCAGCGCACTGTGCTGGTTAGACTGTATGACGTGCAAGGCGGCGCAACCCTGGCCGCCCCGGCTATGGCAGTGCTGGGTTTTGGTATCGAGCCACCCCGGCCGGGTAGCCTGAGCCTGGTGCAAAGCGCAGTACAGGCCACCGAGGGCGACAGCGTTACCATCACCGTGCAGCGAATTGGCGGTAGCAGCGGTGCCCTGAGTGTGCAATATCAGACCCAGGATGGCAGCGCCAGTGCCGGAGCCGACTACAGCGCCGCCAGCGCACAACTGGATTGGGCCGATGCTGATAGCAGCGACAAAACTATCATGCTGACTGTTATTGATGATGCACTGCAAGAGTCGGACGAAACCTTTAGTGTACAGCTGCTCAGTGTGGCTGGTAGTGTTGTCGGCCCAACCGGTAGTCTGGTTGTTACCATTCTGGATAATGACAGCAATACTGCGCCGCAGGTTAATGCCGGAGAAAACCGTCAGGTTAATGCCGGACAAACGGTAACACTTAGCGCAGCGGCAAACGATGCCGAAGGCGATACTATCAGCTACCAATGGCAGCAAATCAGCGGCCCAGCGGTTACCTTGCAAAATGCTGCCAGCGCCAGTGCCAGTTTTGTCGCGCCGGCCACATCAAGCAGCCTGACATTCAGAGTTACCGCGACTGATAATCGCGGCGCCAGTAGCAGTGACGATATCAGCATTGCCGTGGTTGCCGCCGGGCAAAACAACGCTGTTAATTCAGGTTCTGGCGGTGGCAGCAGCTCACCCTTTGCGCTGTTAGTTGCAGCGTTGTTGTGCTGGCGACGTCAGGTGCGCCAGGCATGTGCCCTTAACCACAGCCGCTAATATTTTCTCCGGCCAAAGCCAGGCTGATGTCTGGTTTTGGTCGCTTTTTTACCCTGTAAAGATTACTTGCAGCAGGTAACATCTACAGTTTTTTTCAGGGTTTTGCAGATGGTTTTACCCACCGAAATAATATAAATATTTGTTTATAATCATCTTTCTCTTTATGGCATAGCCATTGCGTTGTCAACGCTGTAGTTAGCAGCTTACAGCTGCTTTTAATCGCGTTAACCAAGGAGATTGTTATGGCCAGTTCATCAACTCAGGCAGGCAGTTCAGCAAATGGCGCTGCAAATTCGCCGGTAACCAACAAAGCCAGTCAGGCAGCGCATCATGCAGTAGATGCGATGGCAGAAAAAGCTGCCGCCGCAGAAGACAGCTTACGTAAAACGGCTGCGACATCGCGCGACAATATTGCGCAAAAGCAGGAACATATTAAACAGCAGCTGCAAAGCTCATACAGCAAAACCCGGCAGCTGGCGGAACAAAACCCGTTAGCCACTGCTGGTATTGCCTTTGCCGCAGGCGTGCTCCTTACCTCACTATTGCGTCGCCGGTAGGGCATTAGTATGCAAAGTCGTGAAACCGCCGAGGCGCCGCCGCAGGCGCCTGAACCAGCTAAGGCAGCAAATATTGGCGAACAAACATGGGAGCAATTAACTGAGCTTGCCGCTATCAGTTGGTGTATTACCCGCAACTATACGCAGCAAATAAAACTGACCGCCGACACCGCACAGGCGGAGTTGTCGCTATCTGCCCGCAGTATTACCGTAGCGGCTGGCCTGGTGGTGTGTTTTGCCGCCGGGCTAATATTGCTGTGGGGCAGTATGTTGCTGGCTATCGGATATGTAGTTTTTCAGGTAACCGGCGCACTGCTTATTACCGCCGGCGTTGTGCTGCTGTTGCAGTGTTTACTGCTGCTTTGGTGTTGGCGCAGTTTAGGCTACGTGTTATCTCAGGTGGGGTTTAGCCAGACCTGGCAGCAACTGTGTCATGTATTTGCCGCCAGAGATAAGCCTGCACAAACAGGAGGATCGCATGCTGATTGATAAACTATTATTCAGCCGCAGACTGCGGGTGCAGCAGCTTACCGAGCAAGGCGCCGAGCTGCAGCACAATCTGCAATGTCAGCAGCGGCTGCTGCAACAGCGCGCACTTGTTTTTATTGGCTCTGCGCCGGGCTTAATGCTTAGTTACAGTGCCGGTGTGGTGTTTAGCCTGCGACACAGCACAGTCGTTAAAACTGTCCGCAGCGCCGTTGGGCTGCGCTGGTTAAGCTGGGCATTTTAACCGTTTACCAACCTCACTGATGCGGCGCACCTGGCGTCGCGTCCTGCTATCTCATCGCTAAACGGCGTTCTTACTCGCTTCACTGCCAACTATTTTGTTTTAAGTAACTGAAATGTAACAATTTAATATTTTTTGACGTTTATTTGCGCAACTAACTTGCTTTTATACTGTATGGCGCATAGTATATTTAGCTGTGTGGCGCACAGTATGTGTGGCACAGTATAGGAAGCAACGAAGATGACTACAGCACAACTGGATAAAATGCGGCTGGAGCTGCGCCGTGGCGTACTGGTGCTTGCCGTACTGGCCTCGCTAAAGCAACCGCACTACGGCTATTCGCTACGCAAGCAACTGCAAGACGGCGGGATCGATATTGACGAAGGCACCTTATATCCGTTGGTGCGCCGTTTGGCCGAGCAGGAGTTGCTGAGCAGTGAATGGCGCCAGGGTGAGGGGCGCGAACGGCGCTACTATCAGCTGTCCGAGCTTGGCGCGCAGCTGCTTAGCCAGCTAACTGACGAATGGCAGCATTTAAACGGCGCGCTTGGCGGTTTGCTAAACACGGCACCACAGGAGACGAATTAATGGAACTGGTAAAACGCTATATTGCCGCGGTGCAACGTGAGTTGCCCGAATCCAAACGTGATGAAATTGGCCGCGAGTTAAATGCCAATATTATGGATCAACTAGATGCATTGACAGAGCAACAGGGTGAACAGAATGACGCTGATGTTGCGGCATTACTGAAAAAAATGGGCCATCCGCGCACGGTAGCCCAGCAATTTGTGCCGCCGCAACCCTTTATCAACGCCAGCTATATGGCGCTGTATAAAAACACCTTGTTTATGGTGTTAGGCATTTTATTTGTATTGCATCTGGTTGAGGTAACCACGCATTGGTTAAGCAGTGCCAATATGGGCCTGATACGCTATGGTTTTGCCCTGTTTGGTGGTTTTATAGACGAAGCCTGCTTTGGTTTCACCTCTATTACCCTGGCGTTTTGGTTGATGTCACGCCAGCAACCTGCAGCCAATACCAGCTGCAACGCCAACTGGCAGCCGGAAAAACTGCCAGCAGCCGGGCCAGGTTGGCAACACATAAAGTTGCAGGATATTTTTACCGACTTAGCCAGCTACATTTTCTTGCTGGTGGTGATCTGGTACCCATGGTGGCAATCGGCAGAGCAACTGACACAGGGTAGCTTGTTCCTCAGTAGCAATGCCAGGCTGATATTGCAATACAGCACGCCGGTGATTGTATTAGGCATAGTGCATTCGTTATGGCAACTGCAGCAGCGGCTGTGGAGCCGCAGCATGTTAGCCAGCCATGTAGTGCTTAACGCCGTTATTGCCGCTATAGCGTTGTATCTGGCCAGCACCTCGCCACTGCTGCAGCTTAACACTGAGCGCTGGCTTGGCGTGTTTAACCTGGAGCAACTTGAGCGCAGCGCTATGATAACGCTGGTGATTATTGCGTTATTTCCAGCCTGGGAAGCGCTGCGCGATACACTACGTTTAGGCAAACTGCGCTAGTTGTTGCAATGGGGCGGCTACCTGCTCGCTACAGGCGGCCGCTGTTGATTAAGCCAATAATTAAACCGGCAAAGCCAGCAGCATAAGCGGACACTACGCCAAACACACACCATAGCTGCTGTTTACGATAGGCCGCTGCGCCCTGTTGTTTTAACTGCGGTAGCATTAACTGCCAGCCGCGATAGTTTGCCCACAACAGGCCGACAACAAACAGCGTAAAGGCACTGATTGGCCCCCAGGCACCGGCAGTAAACTCGTAGCTGACAGTTAACAGCACACCACAGCTCAGCACCCAGGCAATAGTGCGGTTACGTAGCTTAATCAGTTGCTGTTTTTGTTCGCTATTGCTGGCGCGTTTTATCGGTTGGCGCATACCGGCAATAACACCGACCACGCCAGCCAGTGCCCCCAGCATGGCACCGCCCAGTAGTAAGGCCGCTTTACTTAGCCATGAGCTTTGGCTGCTTGCTGCAGCACTGGCTGTTGCGGCGGCTAGTGGTGGGCTGGCCAGTGTTAGCGCGCTGCAAATGGCTGTGGTTAGCCCAAGGCCAGGCGCGGTGGTTAATATCAGCTTACCGTATTTGGCCAGCAACTGATCCTTTAACAGCTCGCGTACCCGCTGCAGTTTTTTGCGCACATTACTCTCGCTTAACCCCAGCAGCTCTGCTACCTGTTGGCTGTTTTGCTCTTCGCGGTAAAACAGCAGCACGATTTCACGGCTATCTTCAGGCAACTGGCTGATAAAATCCGCCATAATATGGTTTTGCTGCGCTTTGGCTAAGTCGTCTTCCAGTGCCAGCTCGCTGGCAAATTCTGCCAGCGCCGCATCAGCGTCATCACCGCTAAGTGTGTTGCCAACCTTATTATCGCGCAGGTAATTAAAGGCGCGGTAACGGGTGATTTGGCGCACCCAGGGCAAAAAGCTGGCCGGGTTTTGCAAGGTATTAAGCTGTTGCCAGATATGAATAAACACCTGCTGGGCAATATCTTCACTGGCATCTAAGTCTTTTACTATCGCCAGCGCTATGCTGCTGACACTGCGCTGACAGCGTAGCACCAGGCGCTCAAAGGCATTAATATCACCCGATTGTGCGGCGGCAACATCCGGAATAAGCTGTTGTTCGATAATGCTAATACTCATGCTGTTTAGTCCTTTAAGGCGCGGGCAATACGTGCAGCTAACCAGTCTGGCTGATCCAGCATAATAAAATGCCGTGCCTGCGGATTAAACTCAAGTGTGGCATTGGCAATGCTGGCAATTTGTTGCTGATACAACACTTGCGCGGCGCTGCGATCGGTTTCATTTGCCATAGCACCACTGGCGCCAATTAACAGCACCTTGCTTTTAATGTTATGCACTTCTGGCCGCAAATCGGTAGTCAGTAGCTCATATACCGCCTGACCGGCCGCTTTAGGATCAGATGTTGCCGCCATATCCAGCACTTGTTGTTGGTGTGACGCGCTGGTGGCCTGAATAAACAGCCCTTGCGCTGTCATCGCCTTAAGCTGTTCGCTGGTCATGTGCTGGTATTGCTGGCGTAAATACCCCGCCTGGCCCTGCATCATCGCCACGGTGGTATCGTTTGTGCGGGTAAACACCGGTGCCAGATACGGCAGGCCGTCTACCGCGATAACGGTACCAATTTTATCCGGCGCTGTGCTGGCCAGATTAAATGCCATAAAAGCACCTAAGCTGTGGCCCACTACCGCTGGCTGTTGAAGGTTATTTTGCTCGATATATCGCAGCAACTGTTGTTTTACCGTGGGCAGTAAATCGCCGTCAATGGCGGGCTGGCCGGCAAAACCGGCAATACTGATTAAATGCAGCTGATACTGGTTGGCCAGGGTTTCGGCAGTGGGGCGCCAGACCCGGGCGTCTGACATTAACCCCGGGATCATCAGCACCGGTTTGCCACTGCCGATGACTTCAACGCTAAAGCTTTGCGCCGCTTTACTGCTAAAGTTCGCCGCCAGCATACCGCCAACAATAGTCAGTGAAATAGCAAAGTGCGTCCAAAAGCCGGGTTTTGCTTTAGTCGTTGTGGTTGCGTGATGGTTAGTATGCTTGCTCATGGTAATTCCTTAGTAAGTTGTGAGTGACATTACTAAGTACCGCCAGCAATTCCTGCTGTGACAAACGAACTGAAAAATATTTTTCTGGCAGCAAAATTGGAGCGGGTGGCGGGAATCGAACCCGTGTCTAAAGCTTGGGAAGCTGTGCCGGACAGTTGAGCTACACTCAGTTACACAGTATGCTGAACAGGCAACCGTAAGTGGAGTATGTAAATGTTAAATATTCAAATAGACAACCCAGCGCTGGAAGCGGATTTAAAACAGGCTTTCGGCGATAATCCGCAATCGGTTGCGCGTGCCTTTGCTGAGTTTGTACAGACAAAACGTATTAACGATGACATTAAGGTGTCGCTAAGTCAGTTAGAGCAAGGGCAAGCGCTAAAATCGGCCGATGTATTTAACAGCATTCGCGCCAGGTATGAGTAAATTAGCGCTGGTTTTTTCACCCAGAGCCAGTGAACGCCTCGCACAAATAGCCAGCCACTTATCAGAACAAGGCTTATCAAACGCTTTTATTGTCGACTATCTGAATCAGTTTGAATTGTGGCTAAACAAAGTTCTGTTGGAATTTCCAGACTCGGGCATACCGATGCCGGAATTTGGCGCTGATATCAGGAAAATCTGTTATAAAAAATATAGTTTCGTCTATCGGGTAACCGCGATACAGATTGAAATACTATCGGTTTACCGGGAAAACCTACCATAGAAGTGGAGCGGGTGGCGGGAATCGAACCCGTGTCTAAAGCTTGGGAAGCTTTCGTTCTACCATTGAACTACACCCGCAGTAGAGAACTGCACAGAGAAGAGCCGCTAAAGTAAAGTGCGGCTTTAAGCCTGTCAATTGTTAACCGTGGTTTAATGCAGGAATTCGTTGCCGCCCGACGGGTGTTGCGGTAAATTGCCGCTATTCATTGTCATAAGGTGTAACGGCTATGGAGTTACCCAAACTCGATCTTAGCGCATTAAAGAAAGCGGTGTTGTCGTTACAGCAGGCTTTACAAGATAGCCAGAATCAAACCTTTATTGCCAGCCTTACACCTAGTCAGCAGCGCCTGATTATTGCCGGAGTGATCCAAAACTTCGAATTTAGCTACGAGCTGTGCTACAAAATGCTGAAGCGGCAATTAGAGCAAGATGCCGCTGTACCGGCTGAAATAGAGCAGCTTTCTTTTAAAGATTTAATCCGCACTGCTTTTGAAGCTGGCTTGCTAACGGAGCCTGAGCAGTGGTTTGAATTTCGCCGCCAGCGCAATATTACTTCGCACACTTATGATCAGCTAAAAGCACAAAGTGTGTACCAGGCAGCAATTCAATTTGCGCAGCAAGCCCAGGCAGTATTAGCCGAATTAGAACAGCGCAATGCTTGATTTAGCGCCGCAGCATTTGCAAATACTACAAAGTATTCTGCAACAGCATGTGCCCGGCGTTACCGTTTGGGCCTTTGGCTCACGCGTCAACGGCAATGCCAAACCGCACTCAGACTTAGACTTAGTGTTGAAAGCCGCTAGCGCGATACCACAACGGCAGCTGTTTGCTTTGCAAGATGCGTTGGAAGAATCCGACCTGCCGATTAAAGTAGACGTGCTCGATTGGCAACTCATTTCCCCAGAGTTTCAGCAGCATATTCTTAAGCGCTATCTGGTTTTACCCACCCAGTAACAAACCGCTTGTTGTCTTTGTACCTGTTACGTTAAGGTATGGTTAGCCTATGACAAACTTCAGGGAGATGAAGTGCTTAGCATTAATCAGGACAAACGCTTATGGTTTATCGAACTGATTGCCTGGTGGGAAGGCCGCATCACCAGCAGTCATCTTATCCGCCAGTTTGGTATTAGCCGCACTCAGGCGCAAAACGATATTGCGCACTATCAAAGTCTGTTACCCGATAACCTGCAGTACCATGCCAGCCACAAAGGCTTTTTGCCGCAACAGGGGTTTGTAAAGACCTATATTAATGGCGATGTGGTGGAATACCTAAACTGGATCAGCCATCAGGACGCCATCACCGACATTAGCACCGCCTTGCCTTACACCACGCTGGCGCTACCTAAGCGGCAAGTAAGCGCCGACATTATCCGGGTATTAGTTTGCGCTATCCGCCAACAACGGCGGGTAGAGGTAGATTATGTCTCGGTAACCAACCCAGACCGCCAGGGCCGCATTATCGTACCACATCATTTTGTCAGCACCGGCTTGCGCTGGCACCTGCGCGCCTTTTGTGAAAAATCCCAGCAATACCGTGATTTTGTCTTAAGCCGCTTTCGCGGTCAGCCCGATTTACTGAATAAAACTGATATCAGCGCCGCCAAGGACATCGGCTGGCATACGCAACTTAGTCTCACCTTCAAACCCGACCCACGTTTAAGCCCGGCGCAGCAAGACGTAATAGCCCAGGATTACCAAATGCAGCGCGGCCAGCTAAGTCTGCAAACCCGCGCCTGCTTAGCACAATATTTACTGCAGGAAATGCAGGTAAATATCCGCGATATTAACATCAGCCCCGAAGCCCAGCAGTTAGTGCTAAGCAATATCGACGCGGTAAAACCCTGGTTATTTGAAGAAAAATCATAAGTTTATCAAACACCCGTACAGTTAGTTTACAGGTGTTTTTGTACAGTGTTGTGCAAACAGGGAGAGGGAGTAGAGTGGGGATGTTGAAATATTGGAGCCATCAATGGACTACATAGCTCACCCGGCTAAAACCGGAGCCGAACATCAAAGCGTTAAGACTCATCTAACCGAAGTGGGCCAATTAGCTGCAACGTATGCAGGGAAAATTGGCCATGATGAAGCAGGAATTCTCATCGGGCTGTTGCACGACTTCGGCAAATACAGCAAGGCATTTCAAGACTACATGCTGCTGATTATCAGGGAGCTTGGTGCTGATTATGATCCGGATCTGGATGAGGTGGAATCAAAGAGCTTAAAAGGGAAAATTGATCACTCATCTGCGGGTGCCCAATGGCTGTTTAATAAATTAGTGCCTATTGCACGCAAACTTTATGCAGACAACGGCTCGTTAGAGCAAAAACTGGCTATTGCGGTGGTACAAATTCTGGCGCTGTGTGTCGCTTCTCACCACAGTGGCCTAATTGATAATTTACCTTCAGAAAACGGTGCGGGTTTTCAGGCCCGATTGAAAAAAGCCGATGAGCAAACCCACTTACAAGAGTGTATTCAGTCAGCGGATGCTGAAGTGATTAGCAAAGCTGAGTCTATAGCCACTGCCGCATTTATTAACGATATGGTTAATAAGCTTAAGTCGATAATTTCAAAGGAATTGACAAATGGCAGTGATATCGTTGCAGCTTTTAACCTTGGCTTTTACACTAAATTTCTATTCAGCTGCCTTATCGATGCAGACAGGGTAAACAGTGCTGATTTTGAAAATCCGGATTATAGCCAGTACCGGCATTTAAAACCGGATTGGGCATTAGCTTGTCAACGTATGGAAACTTTTGTCACCACGTTGCAAGTCAGAAATGCCGTAGACGATATACGCAGGCAAATCTCAGATAATTGCTTAAAACGCGCTGTTGATGCGCAGGGGATTTATAGCCTTACCGTACCGACCGGTGGCGGTAAAACCTATTCCAGCTTGCGCTTTGCTTTACATCACGCCAAAAAACACCAGTTAGACCGAATTTTTTATATTATTCCTTACACCTCAATAATTGAGCAAAACGCTGAAGCAATCAGAAATGTGTTGCACCGCGAAGGTGATAGCCGGCCGTGGGTGTTAGAGCATCACTCTAACCTAGAGCCAGAGCAGCAAACCTGGCATAGCAAATTGGTCTGCGAAAACTGGGATGCGCCCATAGTACTAACCACCATGGTGCAATTTCTGGAAACCTTACTAAGCGGCGGCACCCGAGGTGTCAGGCGGTTGCATCAACTGGCCAATAGCGTGATTGTATTTGATGAAATCCAAACCCTACCAATTAATTGCATCCACTTGTTTAATAACTCGCTGAATTTTCTGGCTGCGAATTGTAAAACAACAGTGGTGCTTTGTACTGCAACGCAACCCTTGTTACATCAGGTCCAAAATGAAAATAAAGGCAGGCTGCACCTGCCTGCCGGCAATGAGCTGATGCCGGATGTTGCCGACTTGTTTGAGCAGCTAAAACGAGTCGAAATTTTAGATAAGACAAAAACTCTGGGTTGGTCGTTGGAGGAGATTACAGCCCTGGCGCTTGAGCAACTGCGCTTAAAGCAAAGCTGCCTGATTATTGTAAACACGAAGAATTGGGCACAGGCACTGTTTAAGTCTGCACAGCAAACACGGCAAGTTGATTCAGATGCATTAGTCCACCTGAGTACCGCGCAATGTCCGGCACATCGTAAGTTATTACTTACTAAGGTACGGCAGCGTTTAGATGCCGGCTTACCGGTACTTTGTTTTAGTACCCAATTAATTGAAGCCGGAGTCGATGTAGATTTCGCCTCAGTTATCCGTTTTCAGGCCGGGCTGGATTCTTTAGCTCAGGCCGCTGGCCGTTGTAATCGTAACGGCAGGCATCCCACTGCTCAGGTTTATGTAGTTAACCCAGACAAAGAAACTATCGACTTGCTGCTGGATATAAAAGTAGGGCGTGACACCTCAAAGCGGATATTTAACGAGTTTAAAAGGCAGGATTTTTTAAAACCAGAGGTAATGCAGCAGTATTTTCAGTACTACTTTTTTGATCGCAGTAAGGAAATGAATTATCCGCTTAAAGGAACTGCTACAAATGGCGCTAATGATTTGCTTAACCTGCTAAGCGTTAATGCACGAAACCCTTATGGCAATACACCGCTGACATTGCATCACGCTTTTATGACGGCAGGTAAAGCCTTTAAAGCGATAGATGCACCTACACAAACGCTAGTAGTGCCTTACGGTGACGGTAAAACGCTAATAGCAGATCTTTGTGCAGTGAATAAAAAATTTGATGCTGCAACTTTCAACCCATTGCTCCGTAGGTCGCAGAAATACAGCGTCAATCTCTTTCCGAATGTTTGGGAAAAGCTTCAACAACAGAAAGCGATTTACGAGATAGCTGAAGGGGAAGCGATCTACTACCTTGATGAGCGATTTTACAGTGAAGATTTTGGCGTTTGCACAGAACCTTGTGCAGAGCAGCATAACTTAGTTTTGTAATTGATAAGGACTGAACAATGGCGACAAAACCAATGAAAAACAGCATTAGTTTTCGTCTGCGGGGGCGCTATGCGTTATTTACCGATCCGATAACTAAAGTCGGCGGCGAAAAATGCTCCTATCACCTGCCAACTTATGAGGCATTAAAGGGCGTTTTAAAATCCATTTATTGGAAGCCAACGCTTACCTGGTATGTCGACAGAGTCAGAGTGATTAAGCCGTTGCGTACGCAAACAAAAGGCACGAAGCCGCTGAACTGGGGCGGTGGCAATAGCCTGGCAATTTATACCTTTTTGCATGATGTTGAGTATCAAGTGGAGGCGCATTTTGAATGGAATGAACACCGGCCTGAACTTGCCTCAGACAGAATAGACGGCAAGCATTTTAGTATCGCTACACGGGTGCTGGAAAAAGGTGGGCGGCAGGATATCTTTCTGGGTACCCGAGATTGCCAGGCCTACGTTGAGCCTTGTGAATTTGGTGAAGGCGCTGGTGCTTACGACAATATTGACGAGCTGGGTTTTGGTTTAATGTTTCACGGTTTTGATTATCCAGATGAAACCGGTATTAACGAATTACATAGCCGGTTTTGGCACGCCACGATGAAACACGGCATTGTTACTTTCCCTCGCCCGGAAGATTGCCAGATCAGACGTTTTGTCCGCGAGATGCAACCAAAAGAATTTACGCTTGATGTTAATCAACAGGCTGTGAATGAGCTGGAGGCGGCATTATGAGTTGGTTAGCTCGGCTTTATGAAACCTATGAACAGGCGCAGCAGCTTTCTGCGGACTTACCGCAGGAACAGCAATTAATGCCTGTTAGTCATACCCCGCAAAACGCTCATATTAATATTGTTATTGACGGCAATGGCGCTTTTTTGCGGGCTTCCGTGCTGGAAAAAACACAATTGGTTTTACCAGCGACAGAGCAGTCAGCTGGCAGAGCAAGTGGGCTAGCACCGCATGCTCTGGCAGACAAGATTCAGTATGTTGCAGGCGACTATGAGCAATTTGGTGGTTTAAAAAAAGCAGGGTTCGAGCTTTATTTTGAACAACTTAGTGGATGGTGTAATTCTGAATTCGTTTTACCCGCTATTCAAGCTATCCACAGGTATGTTGGTAAGCGAACTGTAGTTGCTGATTTGCTCCAACATGGCGTACTGCATGCTGAAAATGGTGTTTTACTTACAAAGTGGCAATCCTCAGCAGAGTCGCCTTTGTTATTCAAAGTCTTACCAAAAGAAGCTGGTTCATTAGATCAAGGTTCAGCATTGGTATGCTGGACAGTCGAAATGCCTGGTATTGCACAGTCTAAAACCTGGCTTGATCCTGCCATCCAGCAAAGTTGGATTAATTTTGACAGCTTAAATGGTGGCGAGCCGGGATTATGTTTGGTAAAGGGCGAGCAAAGTGTTTTAGCATCAAACCACCCAGCCAAAATAAGACACAGTGGCGATAAAGCAAAACTAATTTCTGCCAACGATAGCAGTGGCTTTACCTTCAGAGGCAAGTTTACAGCTAGCAGCCAAGCTGCGGCGGTGAGTTTTGATGTTACCCAAAAAGCACATAACGCGTTACGTTGGCTACTTGGGCGCCAAAGTTTTCGCAACGGTGATCAAACCTATGTCAGTTGGGCGGTATCGGGCAAAACAATACCAAGTCCATTCTCTGATCCGTGGGATATGTTGAATACCGAAATCCTACCTGAAACAGATCACTCGATGGATTTAGGCCAAAGTTATGCGCTAAATCTGAAAAGTCACCTGAAAGGCACAGGTAAGGGAGAGCTGGAGCGTAACGAGAGCATTTGTATTTTGGGATTGGATTCCGCCACGCCCGGCCGGATGGGGATTATTTACTACCGTGAAACGATAGCAGAAGAGTTTTTAGCCTCGTTAGAAAAATGGTATCAGGATTTTTCCTGGCCACAGCGGCACAAGGTAACGCTGCACAGTGAGAGTAAAAGCAAACCTATCGAGAAAACGATTTGGACTGCCTGTGCCCCAGCACCTTATAAAATTTGGGATGCAGTTTACGGTGATGTTTTAAAAAGCACTGATTCACTGAAAAAAAACCTTACCGAGCGGCTGCTACCCTGCATTGTAGAAGGCCGGCCCTTGCCGGTAGATATTGTTACCTATGCCATTAAACGGGCTACTAATCGATTAGCTTACAAAAGTGAAGATTCATGGAAGTGGGAGCAAAACCTCGGCATTGCCTGCGCACTTTATAAAGGCTTTTGCAAACGTACACCTCATATTAAATACCAAAAGGACTATGCCATGGCATTAGATGAAACCAGTACCTCACGGGACTATTTATATGGCCGCTTATTGGCGGTAGCGGAAAATATTGAATCCTATGCGCTTTATAAAGCGGGTGAAAAGCGTAACACCACGGCTGACCGTTTAATGCAACGCTTTGCCGACAGGCCGTTTTCCACCTGGCGCAATTTAGAGCTGGCACTAAAACCCTATATGCATCGTTTGCAAAATGTTAGCCCCGGCTTTTTAACGATGCGAAAAGACTTGCTGGATAGCATTCAGTCGGCTTTCGATACTACAGAATTTAAATCAGACAAAGCGTTAAGTGGTGAGTTTTTACTGGGCTTTCACTGCCAGCGCTTAATACTAAACGGTAAAAAAGACGCGGCAGAAACCGCTGATGCAGCAGAATAAGGAAAACAGCATGAGTTTACAAAATAAAATCGATTTCGCCATTATTTTCTCAGTAAAGAACGCTAATCCAAATGGCGATCCGTTAAATGGTAACCGCCCGCGTACTGATTATGACGGCTTTGGCGAAATTACCGATGTTTGTTTAAAGCGCAAAACCCGCGATCGCCTACAAGATGCTGGTCAGGCTATTTTTGTGCAATCGGACGAAAAGAAGACCGATGGTTACCCAAGCCTGCGCGCAAGGGCTGAAGGGGTGTTAGGCAAAGATGCCCTGAATGCTAAGAAAACAAAACCTGAAGATGCTGCAAAATTGGCGTGTAAAACCTGGTTTGACGTCCGTGCCTTTGGCCAGTTATTTGCGTTCAAAAGCGAAGAAAAAGATGGTGTATCTATTCCTATCCGTGGCCCGGTTAGTATTCATTCTGCTTTTAGTATTGAACCTGTAAGTATTACCAGTACGCAAATCACCAAAAGTGTTAGTGGTGATGGTGATGGCAGTAAAAAAGGCTCAGACACTATGGGCATGAAACATCGGGTTGATAGTGCTGTTTATGTTGCTTATGGTGCTATGTCGCCGCAACTGGCTGAAAAAACCGATTTTAGTGACGCAGATGCGAATACACTTAAATCGATACTGCCAAAATTGTTTGAAGGTGATGCATCCTCTGCACGGCCTGAGGGTTCAATGGCGATTGAAAAAGTGATCTGGTGGCAACATAACAGCAAGGCCGGGCAGTATTCATCTGCCAAGGTACACAGAACGCTGAATGTCAAAGCTGATGGTAGTTATGAAATAAGCCAGTTGGAAGGGTTAACGCCAGAAGAGATTGATGGCTTCTGATGCTGACAGGCGTTTAGTGCCACTGGCGGCCTTACAGCATTTTGCTTTTTGCCCCCGCCAGTGTGCATTAATACATAACGAGCAGGTGTGGGCAGATAATTTTCTGACTGCACAAGGCAACCTGCTGCATGAGCGGGTAGACAGCGGCGAACCGGAAACCCGCAAAGGTGTGCGGTTTGAACGCGGCGTGCAGGTTGCAGCTCCTAAGCTTGGCATTACCGGTAAGCTGGATTTAGTAGAACGTGATTTATCCAGCGGCAAATTATGTCCGGTAGAGTACAAACGTGGCAAACCCAAACCCGGTGATTGGGACGAAATTCAACTTTGTGCGCAGGCACTGTGCCTGGAAGAAATGACCGGGCAGAATATACCCGAAGGCGCACTGTGGTATCACCAAACCCGCCACCGGCAAGTTATTGCGTTGGGCGCTGAGCTGCGCCAGCGTACTTTACAGGTAATAGCCGAGGTAGCAGCAATGCTGGCGTCAGGCCAAACACCGAAAGCATTATATGGCAAGCATTGCCATGCCTGTAGTTTGTATGACTTATGCAACCCCAAATTGCTGCAACAAGACAACAGCCGCAAGTATGTAAAAAAACTCTTTGCCACGGATGATACTGATGAAAAAACTGCAGAATAGTTTGTATATCAATACACAGGGCGCTTATCTGCATAAAGAACGTGAAACTCTGGTTATTGATATCAATAAACAAAAGGTGGCGCAGTTACCTATTCACGGTATCGGCGCCATTTTTTGCTTTGGCAATGTGATGGTATCGCCGCAAGTTATGGGGTTTTGTGGTGAAAACGCGGTGAATCTGGCATTTTTTACCGAATATGGCCGTTTTCTAGCCAGAATTCAAGGCAAGCAATCGGGTAATGTATTGTTGCGAAGAAGCCAATACCGCAGAGCGGATGAAGATCCACACTCCATTGCCCGAAATATCGTAGCGGCAAAAATACAGATGCAAAAGCAGGTGCTGCAGCGCCAACAGCGTAACCATGGCGCGTTACCTGAATTAACTACCCAGATAACGGCACTTAATCATATTTTGGATACGTTAAAGCTGGCGACGAACCTGGATAAAATTCGCGGTTACGAAGGGGATGCTGCCGCGCGGTATTTCTCGGTATTTAATTTACTGCTTACCGATAGCGCAAAAAACTTCAACTTTAGCGGGCGGGTGCGGAGGCCACCGACCGATCCTATTAATGCGCTGCTATCGTTTATTTACTCAGTACTGGGCAATGATATCAGTGCGGCTTTGCAAGGCGTAGGGCTTGACCCTCAAGTGGGCTTTTTACATCAGGAGCGGCCAGGCAGAGACAGCCTGGCGCTTGACTTACTGGAGGAGTTTCGTGCTTTTATCGCCGATCGTTTAGTACTTACTTTACTAAACAGGCAACAACTTAAAGCGACAGATTTTGTGACAGAAGTCGGTGGGGCAGTAAAGCTAAAAGACGATGCCCGCAAACTCGTGTTGCAGGAATATCAAAGCCGCAAACAGCAAACCATTAAGCATGCTTTTTTAGGCGAAGACGTTGAAATTGGCTTATTGCCCTATATTCAGGCGATGTTGCTGGCCAGGTACCTGCGTGGTGATTTAGCCGAATATCCTCCCTTTTTCAGTAAGTAGCAGGTAGCTCTTTTATGATGGTACTGATTACCTACGATGTTTCATTTAGTTCAGAAGACGGTAAAGCCCGATTAAGGCGTATTGCTAAAATTTGTCAGGACTATGGTACCCGCGTGCAGTACTCGGTATTTGAGTGTGATATCGACTCTGCACAGTGGGTTAGATTAAAAGCCGAGCTACTGGCTACGTATGATGAAGAAGTCGACAGTCTGCGTTTTTATATTCTGGGTAAAAGCTGGCGCAGCAAAGTAGAGCATCATGGTGCAAAAGCCGCGCTTGATTTATTTGCTGATACGCTAATTATCTAATCGCTAACCTGTAGTGCTCTTTAAAAATCCGGATCTTTAGCGGCTGGCTTACTAACTGAATTTTAAAGTTATTTGTAAGCCCGTTGTATTTTTATGTTTGTTGCTTCAGTAGTTCTTGTCGGTTAGCGCTAAAGTGGTTTTAGCGTTAGACTACACCCGCCTTTGCAAAAAGGCAGTCGCGCCTCACGCAGGCGCGTGGATTGAAACGCAGTCTGCTGTGGTGGTGATAGTGACGTAACCAGTCGCGCCTCACGCAGGCGCGTGGATTGAAACGTCCCCTGCCAGTTTTTTTACAACGGCAATCAGGGTCGCGCCTCACGCAGGCGCGTGGATTGAAACCACTTTGCCACCTGGTAGCCGGTGCCTAAGTCTTCGTCGCGCCTCACGCAGGCGCGTGGATTGAAACGCCTTATAGGTCTTGCGGATAAAGTAATAACGCGCGTCGCGCCTCACGCAGGCGCGTGGATTGAAACCCGGCATCTGCTAAAAATGGTGCTGGTGGCTTAGTCGCGCCTCACGCAGGCGCGTGGATTGAAACTGGCTAATGGTAAGAAACAACTTATTCCATGAGGTCGCGCCTCACGCAGGCGCGTGGATTGAAACGTTGCAGGGTGCAGCAGTGTTAATTCAGCGCCTTGGTCGCGCCTCACGCAGGCGCGTGGATTGAAACTGAGCGGTTGCGCGTCAAACTGCAACAATTTACCGTCGCGCCTCACGCAGGCGCGTGGATTGAAACATAACCGGCAACAAAGGCGTTATTGGCGCGATAGCGTCGCGCCTCACGCAGGCGCGTGGATTGAAACAGTTACTCTGAGTATGTTAAAAATACCACGCTTACGTCGCGCCTCACGCAGGCGCGTGGATTGAAACGGCGACGCGTTAATTATCGGCCCTGATATGCGCGTCGCGCCTCACGCAGGCGCGTGGATTGAAACACCAGATGTAATACCAGTAGAAGGGGTAGTAGTGTCGCGCCTCACGCAGGCGCGTGGATTGAAACACCTACGCCGGTTTTGAGCTAAAGCAAACCCAGTGTCGCGCCTCACGCAGGCGCGTGGATTGAAACAGCAGGTATACCCAAGCCAGCCGCATCTGCGCAAGTCGCGCCTCACGCAGGCGCGTGGATTGAAACCAGGGTGTGTTAGTCGATGATTTGGCAAACTTGCGTCGCGCCTCACGCAGGCGCGTGGATTGAAACTGGTTAATCATAGATTAACTATTAATCTTCAGCAGTCGCGCCTCACGCAGGCGCGTGGATTGAAACGCGCAGCCGGTTAGCTGTGTCGGTAGATAAGCCAAGTCGCGCCTCACGCAGGCGCGTGGATTGAAACCTGCGCTTATTATTGACTGCAGCGCACTGCCAAGCGTCGCGCCTCACGCAGGCGCGTGGATTGAAACACCGCCACAAACTCTATCCGCTGGCCGGATTGGGTCGCGCCTCACGCAGGCGCGTGGATTGAAACATCACCATAAGGCAGTGCCACTTTACCAGCTGCATGTCGCGCCTCACGCAGGCGCGTGGATTGAAACATATCAAACACCAGCTGCACATTGGCAGGCACTTGTCGCGCCTCACGCAGGCGCGTGGATTGAAACAATCGGCGTGGTGCCGATAGTGGTAGAGCCTGCCAGTCGCGCCTCACGCAGGCGCGTGGATTGAAACGGCAAATCTGTTGGTCACTCTATAGATGAACCAGGTCGCGCCTCACGCAGGCGCGTGGATTGAAACGGTAATACGCTATCTGGATCCGGTAACTGTCTGGTCGCGCCTCACGCAGGCGCGTGGATTGAAACGCCGGAACGTATTGCAGTGCTTGAGCAGTATCACCGTCGCGCCTCACGCAGGCGCGTGGATTGAAACGCCAGGCTGAAGCGGAAGCTCTGGCTAAGCAGGGTCGCGCCTCACGCAGGCGCGTGGATTGAAACGCCTGTGTTTATTTGCACAGATGCGGTTGGCTTAGTCGCGCCTCACGCAGGCGCGTGGATTGAAACAGCCACCCGGGCAGCAATAGCGTCTTTGGCAGCAGTCGCGCCTCACGCAGGCGCGTGGATTGAAACTCGGAGTTTTTAATTGGGTCAACATAAACCAAAGGTCGCGCCTCACGCAGGCGCGTGGATTGAAACCAGAGATATAACGAGGCGGGCTGGGATACGTTCGTCGCGCCTCGTGCAGGCGCGTGGATTAAAGCATTTTATGTTATGGCATATACCTGAGTAACTGGCCTCCTCGACGGCCTAAATAATGCTATGGTGTTTAACTTGTTTAAACACCTGATGATGAGTGCAGTTATGCGACAGATTGTATTTTGCCTTTTGCTGTTACAGCCTTTTACCATGCAGGCCGCGACCCAATTTAGCCAGTCAGAATGCCAAAAGCTTAATGCGCAGCGGCTGGAAGTGCGTAAGCAGTTACGCCAGCCCTATGATGCCGACCACGGCCAAAAATTGCAGGACAAACTGCAACAATTGGAACGTGTGCTGAAAAATCATTGTAAGAAACCGGTTAAAGATGCGCCGCCGCAGTAGTGTTGTGGGGTAAATGAAACAGGGGCTTTCGCCCCTTATTTATACTGGCGTAACCAGGCCTCTGTTATGCATCAGGGCAGCAATTTCAGGCAGGCTTGCCGGGTCGTCTATGGTAGAGGGCACCGAGTATTCACTGCCATCGGCGATTTGTCGCAGCAGTTTGCGCAGTATTTTACCGGAACGGGTTTTTGGTAGCCTTGTTACGATAATGGCTTGTTTAAAGCAGGCCAGGGCGCCAATTTCCTGCCGTACCATCGCTACCAGTTCCGCCTCTAAGATGGTTTCATCCACATCAATACCGTTTTTGATCAGCACCAGCGCCAGTGGTTGCTGGCCTTTAATTGGCTCGTGAATACCGATGACACAGCATTCGGCAATAGCCGGGTGGCTGGCGACAATTTGTTCCATTTCGCCGGTGGATAAGCGGTGGCCGGCGACGTTGATAACGTCATCGGTGCGGCCCATGACAAATAAATAGCCATCCTGATCGATATAGCCACCATCACCACTGGCGTAGTAACCGGGGAAACTGCGTAAGTAGCCGTCGACAAAGCGCTGGTCATTACCCCAGATGGTGGTTAAACAGCCCGGCGGCAATGGCAGTTTTAACGCGATATAGCCTTGCTCGTTAGCACGAAGCTGCTGGCCGTTATCATCTAAGATCTGCACATCAAAGCCCGGTACCGGCAGGGTAGACGAGCCAGGTTTTATCGGCATTAACTCAATGCCAGCCGGGTTAGCGGCTATCGGCCAGCCGGTTTCGGTTTGCCACCAGTGATCGATAACCGGTTTTTGCAGTTTTTCGCTTACCCAGTCATAGGTGGCCGGGTCCAGCCGTTCGCCGGCCATAAAAATAGTGCGCAGCGCGGATAAATCATAGCGCTGCAGCGCCGCGTCCGGATCTTCCTTACGGATAGCACGAAAGGCGGTAGGCGCCGCAAACAAAATATTTACGCCATATTCAGCGCAAACGCGCCAGAAGGCGCCGGCGTTGGGAGTAAACACCGGCTTACCTTCATACAACACTGTAGTGCAGCCGGTGATGAGCGGGCCGTACACAATGTACGAATGGCCCACTACCCAACCAACATCAGATGCGGCCCAGAATACATCACCAGCTTTAGCGTTATACACGGCTTGCATGCTGTAATTAAGCGCCACGGCATGGCCGCCGTTATCACGCACTACGCCTTTAGGCTTACCTGTGGTACCTGAGGTGTACAGTACATAGAGCGGATCTGTCGCTTTTACCGGCACACAGCCGGCGCTCTCGGCTTTAGCTGCAGCAAGCTGCCAGTCCAGATCGCGGCCGCTTTGCATGTCGGCCCGAAGCTGTGGCCTTTGATAAATAACACAGTAGCCGGGTTTATGGCTGGCTTTGTTTATCGCATCATCTAACAGCGGTTTATAGGCAATCAGTTTACTGATTTCAATACCGCAGGAGGCGCTAACGATCACTTTAGGGCAGGCGTCATCGATACGCAGGGCCAGCTCATGGGCAGAAAAGCCGCCAAATACCACTGAGTGCACAGCGCCCAAGCGGGCCACAGCCAGCATGGCAATAGCGGCCTGCGGGATCATCGGCATATAAATTACGACCCGGTCGCCTTTACTTACGCCCAGCGCTTTTAATACGCCGGCAAACTGCGCCACCTCGTCACGCAGCGCCTGGTAGCTAAAGCGTTGTTTGGTATTGGTTACCGGCGAGTCGTAAATTAACGCTGTTTGTTCGCCGCGGCCTTGTTCAATATGGTAATCCAGTGCCAGGTAAGCGGTATTGAGTACACCGTCGCTAAACCACTGATAATGGTCGGCATCCTGTTGTTGTAAGGTGTTATGTGGTGATTTGTACCAGTTCAATCTGGCCGCTTGCTGCTGCCAGAAGGCGTCTGGGGTGTTGATTGCAGCCTGATAGTGCTGCTGATAATGACTGCTTGTGCTCATGCTGGCATCCTCGCGTCGATAACAATTAACGACCATAGCCATACTGTAGCGAATAATCGGTGTTAACGAACTTAGACTTAAGGCTAAGCCAGTAAACTTGTGTCGGGGCGGCGCTTGTGGTCTGATCGCGCTATTAGCGCAGCAACGTACAGCGACAGCATGGCAATTCATATTTCAAACAGTGTGGTATTAAACGATAACGAGCTGGAGTGGCAGTTTATCCGCTCCAGTGGCGCCGGTGGCCAGCATGTCAATAAAGTATCAACGGCGGCACAGCTGATTTTTGATATCAATGCCTCCAGTTTGCCGCAGTTTTATAAAGAGCGGTTGCTGGGCAAAGCGGATCACCGTATTACCCAAAGCGGCAAAGTGATTATTAAATGCCAGCAAAGCCGCAGCCAGGAGATGAACCGCGAGCAGGCCCTGGCGCAGTTTATTGAACTGCTGCAGTCGGTCGCGCGGGTGGCGAAAAAACGTATTGCTACCAAAGCCAGCTACGGCAGCCAGCAGCGGCGGTTGGAACATAAAAAACAACGCGGTGCCACCAAGGCGCTACGTCAGCAAAAGCCACTAGGCTAAATATAGCGCTGCGCTTTAACGGCTAAGCATACTGCGCCAGTATGGCGGTACTTTGCCGGCGTATTTCGCTGATCAGCTCTGCCGGCTCTACTACCTGTGCACTGTTTCCCAAACTGAGCAGCCAACTGGCCAAGCTGCTCCAGTCACTGCTGTTTAGCGTCAGCTCTATGTTTGCCGCTGTTTGCACTTCATGGCTAATGCCTTGCCACCATTCGCGTTTAGCGCGATCGGCCGCTACCGCAGTAAACCTTACCCGGGCGCGCAGTGGCGCTTGCGGTATGCTTTGGCGAATAAAGTTTTGCGCATCGAAGTCGCCACGGCTGGTTACTGTCTCGGTGAGTAAGGTTAACTGGCTGATGCGGTCGGTACGAAAATCACGGTAAGCGTTGCGTAGCCGGCACCAGGCAATAAAATGCCAACGGCCAAGGTAGTAGAGTAAACCAGCCGGCTCGGCCAGGCGCTCGCTTAAGCTTAAATCTGCTTTTTGATAACTAAACTGTACCAGCTGCTGCCGGGCAATGGCTTGCTGCAACATACTCAGGTCTGCTTGTATTGGCGGGGTATTAGCCGGGGTGGCCATCGCGCGCGCAAGATGTTCCAGCCGCTGTTTTGCATCAGCTGGTAATACCGATTTCACTTTATCCAGCGCACTTTGCATCAATTGCAGGTAGCTTTGGCTGGTCATACGTTGTGCCAGCATTAAGCCGGTGCTTAGCGCCATGGCTTCCTGCTCGGAAAAATTCACCGGTGGCAGCATATAGCCTTTCATTAGCCGGTAGCCCAGGCCGGTTTCTGCCAGCACCGGTACGCCGGCCTCGGCCAGCGCTGCCAGATCACGATAAATCGTGCGGACACTCAGGCCAAAATGCTCGGCCATCATCTCGGCCGTGCAATAGCGCCGGCTTTGTAAATACAAAATAAGGGCTAACAGCCGATCTACCCGGTTCATGTGCCCTGGCTCTGTACTATTAAGCGGCTTATTTTGCCATCTTGCAGCGCGAATACAAACTGACAATCAGCCGTAGCATTAGCGGCGCTGTGCCAGCGGGTTTGCAGATAAAACTCACCACAATGGCGGCGCACGGCGGTAATTTCCAGCTGATGCCGGGCGGGTTGTTGCTGCTGCCAGCTTAAGATGCCGTCATGGCCAACCCAGACTTGGTTTTGTGCCAGCACTACAGCTTCCGGGTCAAAAAACGCTAAAGCGGTGGCGGTATCATGGCTATTTTGCGCCTGAATAAACTGCGCAATGGCGGGTTCGAGCTGTTGCATGGCAATATCCTCAGAAAATAGACAAGGCTATTCTGCGCCAGTGTACTGACAACCCTATGTCAGTAGCAAAACAGATTTATGCTTATTTTTCAGTGAGAATGACCAGTGTGAATGTCAGCCGGGCAGAGTAAATGTTCTGCCCGCTGCTATTGTGTTGCGGTTTACAGTGCGCGGGCGCGGATGCTTTTACCTTTAATTTTACCCTGTTGGATTAACTGCAGCGCCAGTTTTACCGCACTGCGTTTTACCGCGACAAAGCTCCAGATATCGTGCAGCTGAATTTTGCCCAAATCATCGTTTGTCAGTTGCTTGCTGGCAGTAAGGGCGCCAACTATATCACCGGCGCGGATTTTATGCTTTTTACCACCATCCAACTGCAACGTCGCCATCAGTGGTTTGGCCGGTGCCTGTGCTGCTGTTGACGGTAACTCGGCCGGCTCAATTTTTATGCCGAGGCCATCTTCCAGCGTTACCAGCTTACCGGCATCGCTGGCGGTAAATAAGCTAAGTGCAATACCACTTTGGCCAGCGCGTCCGGTGCGGCCGATACGGTGGGTATGGGTGTCGGCATCATGCGCCAGCTGATAGTTAAATACCGCATCAACACTGCTAATGTCCAGGCCGCGGGCGGCAACGTCGGTGGCGACTAAAATACAGGCGCTGCCATTGGCAAACTGCACCAGAGTTTGATCACGATCTTTTTGCTCCATATCGCCATGCAGTGCCAGGACACTAAAACCAAAAGCATGCAGTGCATCGGCTACATCCTGGGTTTCGCGTTTGGTATTACAAAACACCATGCTGCTTTGGCCCTGATAGCTCAGCAGTAACTGGCGCAGTGCGTCTAAGCGCGCTGCGTTGTCAGTGATCTGGAAAAACTGCTGTTGGATACTGCTGGTATTATGCTGCTCCGCTACCGTGACGCGCAGCGGGTTGGTAAGTAATCGCTCACTTAATTTGGCAATGGCTGCAGGGTAGGTGGCGCTAAACAGCAGGGTTTGCCGTGCTGCGGGGGCTTTGGCGATAACAGCGTCTAAATCGGCCTGGAAGCCCATTTCCAGCATGCGATCGGCTTCATCCAATATCAGTGTGGTTAAATCGTCCAGCCGTAAACGGTCTTTGTCCAGGTGATCGATTACCCGGCCCGGCGTGCCAACAATAATATGGGCACCGTGCTCTAACGATCCAATTTGTGGGCCAATAGGCACGCCGCCGCACAGGGTTAGTATTTTAATATTGTGAATGCTGCGTGCCAGTTTGCGCAGCTCTGCCGCTACCTGATCGGCCAGTTCGCGGGTAGGGCACAGCACTAAGGTTTGTACCCGGAAATACTTCACATCCAGCTTGGCCAGCAGGCCTAAGCCAAAGGCGGCGGTTTTACCCGAGCCGGTTTTTGCCTGAGCGATAACATCCTGGCCATTGAGTATGGCCGGCAGCGCCTGCGCCTGAATGTCGGTCATGCTGTTATAGCCAAGATCGGCAAGGTTGCTGATAAGGGCGTCGGGTAAAGCCAGGCTGGAAAAAGACATATCGCTCATGCTATTGCTCCGCAAAATTAAATACTGCGGGCTATCGCCTGCAAAAGGGGCGGCATTGTAGCAGAAAGCAATGCAAATGCACCTGTCGCTGCTGAAAAAATCAGCAGTGACAGGTGCTTTCTGCTTATTTGGATGGTCAGCCTGATTATATCGGCGGAACCGGATTACCATAAGCTAACCGTTGCAGGCCAGGATGGCCGAATCGAGCCCCCAGGGATGGGTTCACGGCGTGTTAGCGTTGGTAAACCGGTTTCGCAATGCTACTAAACCTGATTACGCCTTCGGCATTAAATCCAGCAGGGCAATTACGGTCGCTTCCACGCCTTTAGTTACCGCAGGTTCCGGGCTGATTTTAAACAGCGGGCTGTGGTGGCTGGGTACGGCCGGGCCGCCGGCTTTTTCGGCGGCAAAATCTGCTGCCGGGGTGCCGCCCACCGCAAAATAGGTGCTGGGGATATAGGGCTCAGTGGTAAAAAACGGGAAGTCTTCTGCGCCCATACCTAAACGTTTGTAGCTGGCATCAAATACCGGTTGGCCCATTTGCGCTGCCCAGGCTTTTTTCAGCCGTTGCGTTAGCGGAATATCGTTAACGGTTGGTGGCGTGGGTTCATCGCTAATACGTACTTCCGGCAGTTTATCTTCCGGCAGGCCCGCAGCGCGGCCTAAATTTTCGGCCACCCGTTTTATTGCTGCTATCAGGTACTCACGGGTTTCCCAGCTGTCGTTACGCACGGTTAGCTGCAAATGCGCTTTGTCGGAAATAATATTGTGCTTGGTGCCACTGTGAAAGGCGCCAACGGTGATCAGTGCCGGCTCTTTTGGTGCAATTTCGCGGCTGACAATGGTTTGCAGCGCCATAACAATTTGTGCGCCCAGCACGATTGGATCTTTACCCCGGTGCGGGCTGGCGCCGTGGGCACCAACACCGTGCACGATAATATCGACGCTATCTACGCCAGAGTAGGGCGAGCCTTCAACTGCGACAATTTTGCCGGCTTCAATTTCTGAAGAGACGTGAAACGCCAGCGCATAATCGGGCTGACCAAAGCGGCCCCATATATTATCTTCCATCATGCCTTTAGCACCACCGACACGCTCTTCAGCCGGCTGGCCCACCAGCATCAGCGTGCCGGACCATTTATCTTTCATCGCGGCCATGCGCCGGGCAGTACCGACCAGGCTGGTAATGTGCACATCATGACCACAGGCATGCATGACCGCCACATCGTTACCGTCCCAGTCGGTTTGTCTGGCTTTGGACGCATAGGGCAGGCCGGATTTTTCCTCAACCGGCAGGCCGTCCATATCAGCGCGCATCATCACCAGCGGGCCGGGGCCGTTTTTCAACATGGCTACCACGCCGGTTTTACCTACGCCTTCGGTGACCTCAAAACCGGCGGCACGCAGCTCTGCAGCCAGCCGTTTAGCGGTTTGGGTTTCCATATGCGACAGTTCAGGGTGTTGGTGAAAGTGCTTAAACAGCGCGCCAAGATGTTGCTGGTAGTCTTGTTTAATGCTGCTGGCCAGATCGGCAGCAGTGGCGGAAAAACTGCAACTTAATACGATAGCAATGAGCGTTTTTTTCATTAGTGATTAGCCCTGGTAACACAGTAGCTTCTAAACTAGCGCTACCCAGGCTAAAACACCAGTCTTTGCGGCTAACGGCATAAAGCCGGCGATATTAGCCTTTATCTGCGGCGTTATCCGGTAACTGGGCGTTTTTTTTCTGTTCGTTCTTCGGCAGGCTCACAACATCTTCATTGCTGGTGGGCAGGGTTTTACCGAGGAAACTACCACCACGTTCAATACTTAAATCATCACAGTGAATGGTGCCGTGCGCTTTGCCTTGCGGCAGGATCTCGACACTGTTGGCATAACATTCGCCGTCATATAAGCCATTAATGATTATTTTATCGGCAGTGACTTCGCCTTTGATGCGTCCGGAAGCACTGATGACGAGCGTGCGATCGCAGGCAATCTTGCCCTCGACATAGCCATCGACCTGGATGTCGCCGCTTAGTCTGACGTGGCCGTTAACTGTACATCCTTGTGCGATGACAGTAGTAACTGAGTGCTTGCCTTCGTTTCCAGCATGCTTACCAAAGAGTCCCATTTAATGCTCCTTTCCTTTTCAAATACCAGATCGAAGTTACTGGCATCCCAGTCCATAAAGTTCTGTGGGTTCAGCGCCCGATCAAGGAAATGTACTTCATAATGTAGATGTGGTGCGGTAGAGAGCCCGGTATTACCCGATGTGGCAATCAACTCGCCTTTATAAACAAAATGGCCGGATTTAACTTTAAATTCGTCCAGGTGAGCATATAAGGTAGAAAAACCAAAGGCATGGCGTATTTTCAGTAAGTTGCCATAGCCTTGTTTGTTGGGCCGTACCACTTCTACCACACCATCTGCCGGGGCATAAATGGGGGTGCCGCGATTGGCCGATAAATCGACACCTTTATGGTGCTGCTGCTTGCCAACTATAGGGTGGCTGCGTAAGCCAAAGCGTGACGAGCGACGGCTGAATTCAAGCGGTGAGCCATTAGGCACCAGTTGTAACATGGTCTGGCGGGCGACTGAGTTTACAGAAGCAGTATCGAGGCGGTTTTCCAGATCCTGCGGGTATTGCTGCTCTAACCCCAACGCCAGTTCAATTTCACCGACACGGTTTACTACCCGCAGCATTTCATCTTGTTTAAAGTTAAGTTCTTGTTCCAGTTCAGATTTACTGCTTTGTAGCAGCGAAATTTCTTGCCGAAGTGTTGTGGCTTGTTGCGACAAATGCTGTCGTTGCAACTGACTTTTTTCTACGCTGCGTAGCAGATAATCAATGACACCGGCGGTGATCACTAAGCCAAACAGCAGTAGCCACAAGGCAATAATAGCGTTACGTTTGAACAGCTTACTGATATTGAAATGGCGTGTACCATTGATAGTCGACACGGAGATGATAATGCGATCTTTCATTCGGGCCTGTAATTAATTCAATGGTAGTCGATTGCACAAGAGGCTAAAAATATGTGGCTTTGCCGCTGCTGTCAAGAAATTACTGCCAGTGCTAACAGGCTGTTACCAGCGGGCAAAATGGTCTTCAGCCAGGCCGGGTACTTGATCTAACTGCAGTTTTTCACCGTTTTGCAGCCTGATACTGCCGGTGAAAGTGCCGCAGTACTGGCGGAAATTACTAGCCAAAAAGCCAAAGTTTAACCGTTCACGCCGGCATTGTTGCGGGCTGAAGTACAAGTCGACAGCAGCATCGTGACTGCAATAATGCCAGGGTTGCTCTGGTTGCTGCCGGTTAAGCTTGATCCTGACAGCAGGTAACAATTGCCGGCTGCCATTGAGCCACAGACAGTTTTCATTATCGCCGGTTTCGTTGACACCAGAGGCCAGATTTAAGCCAAAACGGCCTTGTGGCAACAGTGCACTGATACTGCCCCAGCGCCAACTGGTTTCGCGGCGCATATAGCCGGCAGAAAAATCATAACCTGCCAGAGCGGTGGTTAAATCCAGCGCTTGGTTGCGATACTGTAACTGGCCACTGACATCCAGTGCATTATGCTTTTGTGTGTAGGTCCAGCCGTTGTAGCCGGTGGGAGTACAGAGTGCCAGTGGCATGCTGCCGGGTGCGGCTGTCAGGTTGATATCGCCTTGCAGCAAGCTGCCGCTGAGTTTTAGCTGCCAGTTTAAGCCCTGTGGCGTCAGCTGAATATGCTGCCTGCCATTAAACAGCGCTGTGCCGCTGACAGGCGACGCACTCATGCTTACCCCAATACTTAAGGGTTTAAGCTGGCTCACTTCATCCAGATGCTGGCTGTTGCGGTGATAAAAGTAGCAGAAGCTGTTGGCCGCGTAGCGAATGTCGGCTATGGCGACGCCAATTTGCCAGTCGGCATGGCATAGGCTGACAAACTGAAACTGCTTAAAGTGAAAATAGCGTGCCAAACCTGAGGCCGGCTTGTCCATTACGGTACGGTAGTCAAACCGTTGTAACATTAAATCGGTAACCGGGCTGGCAAAATGGCCAAACTGCGGTTGGCCGTCGCTGTCGATCAGCGCTGTGGCTGTAAGTGTGGTCATGTTATTGTCTGCACCACCTTTGCAGGTGGTGCAACGGCTAACTTAGTGACCGGCGTGGCCATCAATGCCATGGACATGGCCGTGCGCCAGTTCTTCTTCAGTGGCGTCGCGTACCAGTACTACTTCTACGCTAAAGCTTAAATCGATACCGGCCAGTGGATGGTTGCCGTCGACTACGACTTCATCGTCGGTAACGTCCAGTACTATTACAGATTGTTCGTGGCCATCTGGCCCGGCGGCGCGAAAACGCATGCCAACCGCAACGTCCATACCGTCAAACATTGACTTGGGTACGGCCTGCGTCAGCGCATCATGGCGCTCGCCATAGGCATCCGCCGCAGCGATGCTGGCGGTAAATTTATCTCCGGCTGATTTGCCGGCCAGAGCCTGCTCTAAGCCCGGGATCAGTGCGCCGTGGCCAAATAAAAAGACTAAAGGCTCGCCGCCTGCCGATGTATCCAATTCGTTGCCTTTGGTATCGGCTACGGTGTAGTGCATGGCGACAACTTTGTCCTGAGAAATGGTCATGAAAACCTCTTTAATTTAACGAATAGGGTAACGGTTCAATGCGCAGTAGCGGGGCACTGTCGCTGCTAAGCCGTAACGTGTCTGCCGCTGTTGTGTCGTTGGGTAACACTGCTATTAACCACAGTTGGTTGTTGATATTTGCAGCATTAACGACCTGGCCGGTGCGGCGCCAGTTTTCACCTAGTTGTATTTCAATGGCGCTGCCGGCAACGGGCGATTCATCGGTTTGCGCACTAAGAATATAAGCGGCTCTTTTATTGCCGCCACGGTACTTTAACCGGGCTACCGTTTCCTGGCCGATATAACAGCCTTTAGTAAAGCTGATAGCATCGAGTGCCTGTAAGTTAAGCATCTGTGGCACCAGCTCGCCAATTAAAGCCTGTTCGAGATAGCTAAAACCTTGCTGAATATGCTGCGCCAGCCAGACGGTAGGTGCTGCAAAGGGTAATGGCTGCTGCATCAGTGCCTTAGCGTCGTCCAGACTGGTTAACAACAACAAATGCCCGGCGCTTAGCGCCAGCAAGGCATAACTGCCGTGCCGGTATAGCTGGCCGGCACGGATAGTAGTGCTGTCGATGGTAAAACCGAGTTGCTGCAACAAAGGGCTGACGTTGGGGCCACCAATACCAAATACGGCAAAATGTGCCTGACCAGGCTCGAAGCTTACTTTGGAGAATACACCAAATTTTTTCCACTGGGCGTAGGATGCCGCCATCTCATCACGAAAGGCGATAGCGATCAGCTTGTCAGCGTCAGCCAACAGATAAAACTGCGACCACATTTTTCCTTTGGCATCACAATGGGCACCGTGTAAAAAGTTATCCTCGGTTAAACTGTTAACGTCACAGGTGGTTTGCCCTTGCAGGTACTTGCGATTGTCAACACCGGCAAGGGTCAGACAATCAAACGCCGGCAAAGGTGAAATAAAGGCGCCGCTGGGCTGGCTGGACAGCGCAGCGTAATGTTCGGCAGTTAACCAGGATGTATGCATAGTGGTAATATCTGTATCGCGCTGAAGATCAATAGCACTATCATTGGGGGAAAGCAGCAAAAGCTCAACCCCGCAGGCAGATTTTTGTTAGAATTCGCGCCGATATAGCCATGGTGCACACAGCAGTCACTTTGAAGGAAGACTATGACAGAGTTAATGATTAAACCAAGACTACGCTGGGCATGCCGGCGCGGCATGCTGGAGCTGGATGTATTATTGGCACCTTTTGTTGAGCAAGGCTATGACGCCTTGTCGTTGCAGCAAAAGCGTGATTTTGAACGCCTGCTGGCTTGTGATGATCCAGACTTATTTGCCTGGTTTATGGGGCACGCCAAATCTGACGATGCAGCTTTGCAGGCACTGGTAACGTTGATCCTGGATCGTGTCCGCGTTTAACATTTGCCTTAAACCTTCACGCTGGTATCAAGCCGGTTTGTTGCTGCTGGCAGTGTTGCCGGTATTGATTATGGCATTAACACCGGCACCCTGGCCGGTATTGCTGCTGTTGGCCGCATTGTGCCTGTGGTTTTACAGCAGTTGGTACGCCAGGTTTCAGGCCAGTCACGCTACGGCACAGTTAACTTTACAGCAAGACCGCCTGCATTGGTTTGTGCCGGCGCTGGGTAGTGCGACGTTGTGCCAGGGCGGTGTGGTAAGCCAGCATATGCTGAAACTGTGCTGGCGACAGGACAATAGTCAGCATCCTGCGCAGCTTTGGGTCTTTGCCGATCAATGCAGTGACAGCGAGTTCCGGGCACTGGCGCGGGCAGTTAACCAATGCAACTGGCCCGGTGGCTGTTAACCCGGGCTTTACTGCGGGGGTTGTAATACGCTGGGGCCGCTATCAGGCAACAACGCCGGGTAATCCAGATTATAATGCAGGCCGCGGCTTTCCTTGCGCTGCATGGCACAGCGGATAATCAACTCCGCTACCTGCACCAGATTACGCAGCTCCAGCAAGTTATGGCTGATACGAAAATGGCTGTAGTAATCATGAATTTCACGCTTTAACAGCTCTACCCGGTGTAGCGCACGTTCCAGGCGCTTATTGGTGCGCACTATGCCGACGTAATCCCACATAAACAACCGCAGTTCATGCCAGTTGTGGGTAATAACCACTTCCTCGTCCGAGTCGCTAACGCGACTGTCATCCCACACCGGCAACGCCGGCAACTCACTGTTGCGATCGAGCTGGCTCAATATATGCTGCGCCGCTGCCCGGGCAAAGACTACGCATTCGAGCAATGAATTACTGGCCATCCGGTTAGCACCGTGTAAGCCGGTGTATGCCACTTCACCCACCGCATACAGGTTGCTGATGTCGGTCTGGCCGTTAAGGTTGGTCATGACGCCGCCGCAGGTATAGTGTGCTGCCGGTACCACTGGTATTGGCTGACGGGTAATGTCGATACCGACACTTAAGCATTTGGCATAAATAGTTGGGAAGTGCTCAATAATAAAATCTTTTGGCTGATGGCTGATATCCAGGTAAACGCAATTCGCGCCCAGACGCTTCATTTCGTAATCGATAGCGCGGGCGACAATATCGCGCGGCGCTAATTCGGCTCTTTCATCAAAATCGGGCATAAAACGGCTGCCGTCCGGCCGCTTTAAATAGGCGCCTTCGCCACGCATGGCTTCGGTAATTAAAAAATTCGGCGCATCCGGATGGTACAGACTGGTAGGGTGAAACTGGTTAAACTCCATGTTGGCGACCCGGCAGCCGGCACGCCAGGCCATCGCAATGCCATCACCACTGGCGACATCGGGGTTACTGGTGTACAGATAGACTTTACTGGCTCCGCCGGTAGCCAGGGCGGTAAATCGAGAACGCACCAGCTCGACTTTAGCGGCGCTTTTGTTCCAGACATAGGCACCATAACACTGCTTGGGATCGCGGCCTATTTTGCGGCCGTTAATCAGATCTATGGCGTTGTAGTTTTCCAGTAAGCGAATATTTGGATGGGCTTTAACCTGAGCCACCAGGGTAATTTGTACTGCCTGGCCGGTAGCGTCGGCGGCGTGCAGAATGCGTCTGTGGCTGTGGCCGCCCTCACGGGTTAAATGGTATTTAAGGCTGCCGTCTTCATCGCGGTACTGATCAAACGGAACACCCTGGGCTATCAGCCATTCCATCGCAGCCTTGGCGTGGCCGGCCGTGTATTGTACCGCAGTGCTATCGCATAAGCCGGCACCGGCAATCAGGGTGTCATCAACATGCGAGGCGATGCTGTCATTTTCATCAAACACTGCAGCAATACCGCCCTGGGCGTAAAGGGTCGAACCTTCACGCAATGGGCCTTTGCTCAGTACAATAACCTGAGCCTGCTCAGCCAGTTGCAGTGCCAGCGACAGGCCGGCGGCACCGCTGCCAACAATTAATACATCACACAGATATTCTTTTGCTTGCATCATGCGATACACTTGCCATCAGTTGAAGTCGGGCTATTGTAGCTTTTTTGTCATCGTTAGCAGAACTATTTCTGTCATCGCCGGTCCTAAGGTGACGCTAGACCAGCGCCAGTGCGGATCAGAATTAGTATTACAGGGGATAAGCTCAGATATGAGCGAGCAAGAATTGGACTGGCAGATTGTCCAGCGTGTACAACAAGGCGACAAAGCGGCGTTTAATGTATTGGTGCGAAAATATCAGCATCGTATTGCGAACTTAATTTCGCGTTACGTCTCTAACCACGGAGACGTAGCAGATGTAGCCCAGGAAGCCTTTATTAAAGCTTATCGCGCTATTCCCGGTTTTCGCGGTGAAAGTGCGTTTTATACCTGGCTCTACCGTATTGCGGTAAACAGTGCTAAAAATTACCTTGTTGCCAATGGCCGTAAGCCACCGGCAACAGATGTAGACGCAGAAGATGCCGAATATTACGACGGCAGTGATGCATTAAAAGAGCAGGATTCACCAGAAAAACTGTTGTTATCTGATGAAATCCGTAATGTGGTGTTTAGCACCATTGAAAAACTGCCCGACGAGCTGCGCACTGCGATAACATTGCGTGAACTGGAAGGGTTAAGCTACGAAGAAATTGCGGATGTGATGGGGTGCCCTATAGGTACAGTCAGAAGCCGTATCTTCCGGGCGCGTGAAGCAATTGATCTGCAGCTTAAGCCGTTAATAAGCTAGCAGTGGTGGTAACAACCAGTAATTTAAAGACAGGAAACATTATGTCGTCAGAACATCAGCAATGGCTCTCTGCTGCCAGCGATAATCAACCGCTGACAAAAGCGCAGCTTGATCAGCTATTAGCCGACAGCGAGTTACAGCAGCAACTGGACCGCTATCAGCTGGTCGGGGCCGTCCTGCGACGGGAACAAAGCCCGTTAAACGCCGATTTTGCGACCGATTTTGCCAACCTGTTGGCTGACGAGCCCGAGTATCATTTAAACAGTTCCCGTAGTTTGTCGCAGCGTGTAAGCCAGTTTGTGGTGCAGGCGGCAAATGGTAGCTGGTTGCAGCCGGTGGCCCAGGGCGCTGTCGCCGCAGGTGTTGCCGTGTTAGCCGTTATTGGTATGCAGCAATATCAGCAACCGCAAACAGATGTGACTTCGCCATTACCGGTATTGCATACCCAACCGATAGGCGGGTTTTATACCCCGGTTAGCTTAAGTCAAACCACAGTAGAAGACCGTTTTGCTGAGCAGGAGCGCCAGGCTATGCTGGAACAACAGCAACGTTTGCAAGTACTGTTAAACGCCCATCGCCAGCAGGTCAGGGTGATGGAACAGTCTCGTCAGGCCAGCCAGACCACGGAAAGAAGCGAACAGCAACCTGAGCAATGAGCATGCGATTTTCTGGCTTTTGTAGTGCCTTAATCCTAGTTAGCCTGTCAGCCGCGGTGTCGGCTGAACAGACTGCCTGGGATTTGTTTGATAAAGTGCAGCATGCGGTAAAGCAATATAACTTTGATGCGTCTTTTGTCGTACTAAAAGGCACCAAAGTAGACACTTACCGTTGGTTGCATGGTAAAACCGAGCAACATGAGATTGAACATTTAATCCCGCTTGATACCAGTGGCGTTGATATACTGCGCCGCGATGCGTTGGTGTATTACCTCTTGGCCGACCGGCCGCCTTTTGTTACCCGCAGCGACAGTATTGCCGAGTTACCGGCGGTATTGTTTGAACCGCGGGCCAATATTGAACAATTGTACCATGCGGTAGCTGGCAGCAGCTCGGTGATGTCGGGTCGCACAGCGCAGTTACTGCGCCTGACGGCAAAAGACAATGGCCGTTATGATTACTGGTTGTGGCTGGATGATCAAACCGGGTTTCCGTTACGCATAGATACCATGTCAGAGCAACAAAATGCGCTGGAGCGCTGGTTAGTTACCCATATGCAGATCGCTCCGGAATTGCCAGAAGGCTTAGTGGCCTTACTGCAGACTGACTTACCTGCAGCACCGGAGCTGGCTGGTGCGACTAATGTGGCCGGTAAAAGCCATCAGTTAAACTGGTTACCGCAGGGCTATACCGAGGTGTCAGAACCTGCAGCTTTGCCGCAACTGGATAGCAATCTGCTAAGTTACTGGCTGCTTAGTGATGGCCTGCATCAGGTATCGGTATTTGTGCAGAATTCGCAGCGCTTACCGACACAAGCCTATCGTGATGGTGCGACTACTATCTATGTACAAAGCGGCAGTCAGGTTGAAGTAACCGTGATAGGCCCGGTTAGTATTGATACGGCCCGGCAATTGGCGGCGGCTGTGCATTAATGGTGGAAGAAATTGCCACTGTAGTGGCCACCCAAGTAGACGGCGTCTGGCTTACCACCACACCGGTCGGCACTTGCAATGCTTGTCAGGTTAGCAGCGATTGCGGCACCGGCATCGTTACCAAGGCCATGACACCGCGCCAGCAACGCTTTTTTTTAGCCACCACATTGCCACTGTTAGCCGGTGAGCAGGTGCGTATAGGTGTAGCGGAACAGAGTCTGGTTAATGCCGCTTTATTGGTTTACCTGCTACCGCTGGTTTTGCTGTTAGCCGGCGCCTTAGTTGGCACGGCTGCAGCGTTGCCTGAAGCCTTGGTAATCTTAGTGTCTTTTGCGGCGACAACGCTTGGCTTTGCTGTGGCGCGTTGGTATGGGCAGCGGCAGGATACGGCGCAGCAAATTCACATTCTGGCGGTATTACCGGCATTAAAGGTAAACCAGGCCTAAACCCGCCGACGAAGCGGGCGTCTGCTGTGATGAAGAACACATAGCAAGCTGACGCCGGATAGAGTACAATTCGCGCTAATTTATCGGAATAACCCGCGTTAGCGCTGGAGGTTGCAACTTGCTGTTACCAAGTTTGCTGCTTCGCCTAATGCTTACAGTTTTGCGGACAACATGCCTAAACTTAATCACATCAGAAACTTTTCAATTATCGCCCATATCGACCATGGTAAATCAACACTGTCAGATCGGTTAATTCAGTATTGTGGTGGTTTGTCTGACCGCGAAATGCAGCAACAGGTGCTGGATTCAATGGATCTGGAGCGTGAGCGCGGTATTACCATTAAAGCGCAAAGTGTTACGCTGTATTACAAAGCCGATGACGGTGAAACCTATCAGCTTAACTTTATCGATACGCCGGGCCACGTTGACTTTACCTATGAAGTAAGCCGCTCGCTGGCTGCCTGTGAAGGCGCTTTGTTGGTTGTTGACGCCGGCCAGGGTGTTGAAGCGCAAACGGTAGCCAATTGCTACACTGCGTTGGACATGAACCTGGAAGTATTACCGGTACTGAACAAAATTGACTTACCACAGGCCGATCCGGATCGTGTGGCGCAGGAAATTGAAGATATTATTGGTATTGAAGCTGTTGGTGCTGTGCAGTGTTCTGCCAAAACCGGCCTGGGTATCAAAGATGTGCTGGAAACCATTGTAAAGAAAATTCCAGCGCCGGAAGGTGAGCCGGAACAGCCGACTCAGGCGTTGATCATCGATTCCTGGTTTGATGCCTATCAGGGTGTAGTGTCGCTGGTACGGGTAAAGCACGGCAGCATTAAAGCCAAAGACAAAATTAAAGTCATGTCGACCGGCCAGACTTATGAAGTTGACAAAGTGGGGGTCTTCAGCCCCAAAGCAACGAATACCGGTGAGTTGAAAACCGGTGAAGTAGGCTTTGTTATTGCCGGTATAAAAGAAATTAAAGGTGCGCCGGTTGGCGACACGCTTACCTTGGCGAAAAACAGCGCTGAAAAACCCTTACCTGGTTTTAAACGTATAAAACCGCAGGTCTATGCCGGCGTGTTCCCGGTGTCCAGTGACGATTACGAAGATTTTCGTGATGCGCTGGCAAAGCTGAGCCTCAATGACTCGTCATTATTTTATGAGCCAGAAAACTCCGGCGCTCTGGGTTTTGGTTTCCGCATTGGTTTCCTCGGCATGTTGCACATGGAAATTATTCAGGAACGTTTAGAGCGCGAGTACGATCTGGATCTGATCACCACGGCACCAACGGTAGTGTACGAAGTGGTGAAAAAGAACGGCGATCTGGTGATGGTAGATAACCCCAGCGCGCTGCCAGCAGTAAACGATATTGATGAAATTCGCGAACCTATCGTCGAAGCGCATATTCTGGTGCCGCAAGAATATTTGGGTAACGTTATTACCCTGTGTATCGAAAAACGTGGTGTGCAAACCAATATGCTGTATCACGGCCGCCAGGTAGCTGTCACTTATGAGCTGCCAATGGCTGAAGTGGTGATGGATTTCTTTGACCGCTTAAAATCGACAAGCCGTGGCTATGCGTCACTGGACTATAGTTTTAAACGGTTCCAGACCTCGAATATGCAGCGGGTAGATATATTAATTAACGGCGAACGGGTTGATGCGCTGGCCATTATCAGCCACATTGATTTTGCACAGGGCCGTGGCCGTGAACTGGCGGAAAAGTTAAAAGAGCTGATCCCGCGGCAGATGTTTGATATCGCTATTCAGGCCGCTATCGGCAACCATGTTATCGCCCGTACTACTATAAAGCAGATGCGTAAAAACGTATTGGCGAAATGTTATGGTGGCGACGTTAGCCGGAAGAAAAAACTGCTGCAAAAGCAGAAAGAAGGTAAAAAGCGCATGAAGCAGGTGGGTAACGTTGAAGTGCCGCAAGAGGCATTCCTCGCCATTCTGAAAGTCGGTAAATAAATATAAGGGTTTGACATGGCAGGTTATTTTGCTATTTTTCTGGTGCTGTTAACGCTGGCCTGTGGCCTGATCTGGCTGTTGGACAAGTTTGTGCTGGCGCCAAAACGCCAGCAACAATTGGTCATGGCTCAGTCTGCTGCCGGTGGCCAGTTGTCACTTGAAGCTTCAGAAACTGTGCTAAAAGAGCCACAGCTGATTGAAACGGCAAAATCTATTTTTCCGGTCATAGCGCTGATCACCATTTTCCGCTCTTTTATCTATGAACCTTTTCAGATCCCGTCGGGCTCCATGATGCCAACGCTGTTGGTGGGCGATTTTATTCTGGTAGAAAAGTTTTCCTATGATGTGAAAGACCCGGTATGGCGTAAAACCCTGTACAGCAATAACACACCGCAGCGTGGTGATGTGGCGGTATTTAAATACCCGGAACAACCCACCGTTGACTATATAAAACGGGTAATAGGTTTGCCGGGTGACCGGGTTATTTACCGCAACAAACAACTCTATATTGAGAAAGCCTGTAGCCCAGCTCAGCAAACCGATTGCGGTAAGCTGGAAGCCGTAGCAATAACATTGAAAAACGAAGGTGAGTTTTTCCAGGAGTTGTATCCACAGCGCCGCTACACTGAACAATTAGCCGACGTTGCCCATGATATTTTGCAAACTCCGGCCAAACGTGAGCACATGGAGTTTTTCTTTAAACAGAACGATACCGCGATAGACGAATTTATTGTGCCGGCCGATCACTACTTTGTGCTGGGCGATAACCGTGATAACAGCCGTGACGGCCGGTTCTGGGGCTTTGTGCCGGCAGACAATATGGTTGGCAAGGCGGTATTTATCTGGATGAGTTTTGAATTTAATGATGACCCAAACAGCTGGATACCTGGCTGGGTGCCAACCGGCATCAGGTTTGAGCGGCTTGGTACTATTCACTAATCCCGCCCGGTCATCTTGCTAAGAGACAAGCATGCAAAAATCGTTAACCCCTTTGATGGCCCGGCTGGGCCATCAGTTTCATCAGCCGGCTCTGCTGGAGCAGGCACTGACACACCGTAGCTGTAAAGGCCAACACAATGAGCGGCTGGAGTTCCTTGGCGACGCCATACTCAGCTTAGTGATTGCAGAAACCCTGTATGCCAACTTTCCTAAAGCCCGCGAAGGCGACCTGACCCGTATGCGTGCTGCACTGGTTAAAGGTGTGACGCTGGCAGAAATTGCGCAAGAGCTGCAATTGTCCGAATACCTGCGGCTTGGCCCGGGCGAGCTGAAAAGCGGCGGTTTTCGTCGCGAATCTATTCTGGCCGATGTGGTTGAAGCCATTTTAGGGGCTATTTACCTTGATGCCGGTATGGAAGTCTGTAAGGCGCGTATTTTGCTGTGGTTTGGCAGCCGGCTGCAGACTATCACGCCAGGTGAGCAGAAAGACTCGAAAACCCTGTTGCAGGAATATCTGCAAGGGCTACGCTTAGCCTTGCCGGTATATGATGTCATTGCCACGGCCGGTGAGGCGCATCAGCAAACCTTTACTGTGCGTTGTACCATAGCAGGTATGGCCCCTTTTAGCGCTACCGGCAGTTCACGCCGCAAGGCAGAGCAAGACGCCGCTCAGATGGCGTTGGAAAAAATCAAGCATGACAGATAACAGTCAAACGCCTACTTACGCTGCTTTGGTGGCAATTGTTGGCCGGCCCAATGTTGGCAAATCTACCTTGCTGAACAAACTGGTTGGGCAAAAAGTCAGTATTACGTCCAAAAAGCCGCAGACCACCCGCCACCGTATTGTTGGTATTGATACGCGCGACAACTATCAAACGGTATATGTTGATACGCCGGGGCTGCACATAGAAGAAAAACGCGCCATTAACCGGCTGATGAATAAAGCTGCAGCCAGCTCGATTCTGGACGTTGAGTTTGTATTGTTTGTGGTAGAAGGTACCCGCTGGACCGACGATGACCAGATGGTGCTTAACCGGCTGATTGCCGCGAAAAAACCAGTGATCCTGGTGGTGAATAAAGTCGATTTGTATCGTGACAAGGATACCTTATTACCACACCTGCAGTGGCTTGGCAGTCAGCTAAATTTTGTTGATGTGGTGCCGCTGTCTGCCGAAACCGGTGACAACGTAGAAGCCTTGCGCACTGTGGTACATAAGCATTTGCCTGTGTGCGAATTTTTCTTTCCGGATGACTATGTCACCGATCGCTCAATGCGTTTTATGGCGGCTGAAATAGTGCGCGAGAAACTTATGCGTTTTCTCGGCGATGAATTACCCTATTCGGTCACCGTAGAGATTGAACGCTTTAAGTGGGAAGAAAAACATTATCACATCGCTGCCCTGGTTTTGGTGGAGCGCGACAGCCAGAAACGCATGGTTATCGGCAATAAAGGCGAGCGCATTAAAACCATAGCCACAGAGGCGCGGCTTGATATGGCGTCGATGTTAGAGCAACCGGTATTTTTGCAGGTGTGGGTGAAGGTGAAATCGGGCTGGGCCGACGATGAACGCGCTCTGCGCAGCCTGGGCTATGGAGACGATTAACCCCTGTGGCTGACAGCTCGCTTTGGCCCGGTTTTATTCTGCACAGCCGTGCACTGGGTGAAGATAAACTGATCTTACAGTTGCTGTTGGCCGAGCATGGCCGTTTGTCGGCGGTGGTACGTAAAAAGCAGGGCAAACGTCGGCTGGCATTGCAACCGTTTCAGCTGTTTATGCTGCAGCTGACTGGCCGTACAGAACTCAAAACAGTACGTAGCATCGAAGAAGCCAGCCCGGCGCTGCTGTACAGCGGCACTGTGCTGTACAGCGGGCTCTATTTAAATGAGCTGCTGTGCCGGTTGTGGCCGGATAACCTGGCGTCAGAGCAGCTATTTCAGTTGTATCAGCACAGTTTGCAGCAGTTATTACTGGTGCAGCAGGAAAAAGCAGAACTGGAACCTTGCTTGCGCAGTTTCGAGTTTGCGCTGTTAGGTGAGCTGGGCTTGCCTATCGACTGGCAAACCGATAGTGACGGTCAGCCGATATCGGCTCAGGGGCATTATCAGTGGCTGAATGAGCAGGGGTTTGTGGCCGCCACTCAGGGTTACCCCGGTAGTCATTTACTGGCCATAGCAGACAACAACTGGCAGCACCCTGATACCCGGCGCAGTGCCAAACTTTTAAGCAGACAATTACTGGCACCGCTGCTGGGAGGCAAACCTCTGGCCAGCCGGGCCTTATTTGAACAACGTTAAGCAGAAGTCCGGAGTAAGACATGTCTAATCCCATTTATCTTGGTGTCAATATCGACCATGTCGCAACCCTGCGCCAGGCGCGTGGTACCTATTATCCTGAACCGGTGCATGCTGCGCTGGTAGCCGAGCAGGCCGGTGCCGACGGTATTACCGTGCACCTGCGCGAAGATCGCCGGCATATTATTGACCGCGATGTATTTATTTTGCGGGACACTATCGCAACCCGGTTAAATTTTGAGATGGCAGTGACGGACGAAATGCTGGCTATTGCAGCCAGGTTAAAGCCGCATTTTGCCTGTTTTGTGCCGGAGAAACGCCAGGAGCTGACCACTGAAGGTGGGTTAGAGGTGGCCGGGCAGCTTAGCCGTATTACCGATGCTGTTAGCCAGATGCGTGAGCAGAATGTTCTGGTATCGCTGTTTATTGATGCCGATCACCGCCAGATAGAAGCGGCCGCCAGCTCTGGCGCGCCCTATATTGAAATACATACCGGCAAATATGCCGAAAGCAAAGATGCCGCTGTACAGGCGGCAGAGCTTAAACGCATCAGTGAGGCGGCAGCTTATGCTGCATCGCTTGGGCTTATTGTTAACGCTGGCCATGGCTTGCATTATCATAATGTGCAGCCAATTGCCGCTATACCGCAAATGTACGAACTGAATATCGGCCATGCTATTGTGGCGCGGGCGGTGTTTAGCGGTTTAGATGCTGCGGTGCGAGAAATGAAGCGGCTGATGACAGAGGCGCGTCGCTAAATGGCTATTGCCGGACTGGGTACAGATATCGTTGCAATTGAACGGATTGCCCAAAGTCTGCAGCGCAGTCCGGCGCTGATCAAGCGCGTGTTAACACAGGATGAGCAGGCTATATTTCAACAGCTTGAACAGCAGCATCCGGCCAATGCTGCGCGCTATTTTGCTAAACGTTTTGCCGCTAAAGAGGCCGCAGCTAAAGCCCTGGGTACCGGTATTGGCCGAGGCGTGTCGTTTCAGCATTTTAATGTCAGTAATAACGCCGCCGGTGCGCCACAACTGCAGTTAACGGGCTATGCCGCTGAGCTGGCGCTGACGCTGGGTATTCAGCATATCTGGTTATCTATTACCGATGAACAGGCCTATGCCGCCGCTACCGTGATCCTGGAACGTTAAGCTGCTATTAGGCTTTACCAGTTCCACAGCCGGCTTTCCTGCCATAATGCCTGCATAACGTCATCCAGCTCGAGAAACTCAGGCTCAAGCTCAGCCAGTGACTTACCCTGTTTTAGTTGTGTTTCCAGCAGTTCGGCCAGGCTTTTTAACCTGGGCACGCCGGTATAGCAGCAAGCGCCATGTAATTTATGCACCAGTTGCAGTACCTGTTGGTTATTGTCATCCTGCAGCGCCTGCTGTAAGGCCTGGCAAGTGGGCGCTATGCTGTCCAGCAGCATTTGCAGCATATCTTTAACCAGCGCGGTTTTACCGCCGGCGCGTTCCTGTGCCTGTAGCCAATCGACCAGTTTGCTGGCAGGCCAGTCGGTAGAGGCGGCAAGCCGTACCGCCGGACAATATTCCTGCAAACTGCAATACAACATGGTTTCATCCAGTGGCTTGCTTAAAAACTCGTTAAAGCCCAGTGTCAGCAGCCTGGCCCGTTCACCTTCACTGGCCTGGGCAGTTACGGCAATAATCGGCGTATGCTCATTTAATGAGCTTTGCCGGATACGCTGACAAGCGGTGACACCGTCCATTACCGGCATGTTAATGTCCATAAAAATAATGTCATAGGCATGCTGAGTGGCTTTGTGCCAGGCCATGGCACCATCGCGGGCCGAGTCTATTTGCAATACATGTTCGGCTAACAGGGTGTTGATCAGTTTCAGGTTGGCTTCGTTATCATCTACCGTCAGAACTTTAAGATTGCTGCGGGTGCTGCTTACCGGCAACAGCTGTGACTGTTGCTGTTGTTGATAAGGTGCACTTAACGTAGCAGCCAGCTTGCGAATATGCGGTGGTTTTGACAGCACCGCATCAGCACCGCTGTTGAGCAAGGTTTCACGTAAATGAGGTGAAAGCGTATTTACCAGTACACAGTTGTGATCGCAGACGGCATTAATTTGTTCGATCAGGCTAATAACCTGATTAACCTGATTAATGGCGATAGTGCGGCCGATGAGGCCAATATCGTAGCGTTGTTGTTTGGCTAAGGCTTGCTGCAACTGGCCCTTGGTGGCACAGGCGGTAACCTGCAGGCCCCAGCTGTGCAGCAGACTCAGGGTGGCTTCACGCGAATGTTGCTGCGGTTCAAAATACAATATCTGTTTGTTTTCCAGCGCGTCTGTCGGCAGGCTGTCGGCAACCGACAACTGATGGCGCAGACATTTAATGGTAAACCAGAAAGTAGAACCTTCTGTTTCACGGCTTTCAAAGCCGATATTGCCCGACATCGCTTTTACCAGCCGTTGAGAGATCATCAGACCTAAACCCGAGCCGGTTTGATGGCTGCGTTCAGTTGATGGGCTAAAGCCCTGAAACAACAAGCTTTGCTGTTCTTCACTAATACCGCAACCGGTGTCCTGTACAGAGCAATGCAGGATCAGTTGGTCTTCATTGAGCAAGGTGGCTGACACGCGGATAACGATGCTGCCATGATCGGTAAATTTAATGGCATTGCCGGCGATGTTCATCAGTATTTGCGTAAAGCGGGCCGGATCGGCGACCAGATCATCCGGACAGGACGGCTCAACCAGCAACACCAGTTCCAGATGTTTATCAAAGGCATTTGCCGCCAGCAGCTCAGTGGCATCGTGTAATAGATCCCGCAGCGAAAACGGCTCCGGGTTGATAGATAAGCGGCCTTCTTCCAGTTTGGAGAAATCCAGCACGTCATTAACCAAATGCAGCAAACTGTTGGCTGATTTTTGAATGGTGGTCAGGTAATCCTGTTGTGCACCGGACAGCCGGGTTTTCAGCAGTTGTCGGGTAAAGCCAATCACCCCATTTAACGGGGTGCGTAGTTCATGACTCATTTTGGCTAAAAATTCTGATTTTTGCCGGTTTTCTTCCAGCGCTTTGCGCCGGGCAAAATCCAGCTGAATATTCTGTACTTCCAGTTGCTCCATGCTGAGCTGTAAATCACTGGTTATTTGCTCAAACTGTTGTTCGGTTTCCTGTTGTTGTTCCTGCAAGCTGTTACCCAACTGCTGCAGGCTGTGTTGCAAGGTATTAAGTTCAGTCACAATACTGGCTATTGCCGGGCCCGGCATGGCGCCGCTTACCAGTTGACTGACTTGCTGGCTAATATTTTGTAGCGGCTTGGTGACCCTGAGCAGCAACCAGTAGGCGGGCAGACACACCAGCAACAGCGCGGCCAGGGCTAACAACAGACCGTATAATACGGCCTGATGCTGTCGCAATTGCAGCTCGGCCATAGGCAACTGCAACAGCAGGTAGCTGTCGTTGCTGTTATACAGCGGAATATAGAACAATAATTGCTGTTGCTGCTGCAACATCTTGCCGGCTGGGCTCAGCTGTGTACCTGGCGTTAGCAACAAATGGTCGTTAAATTGCAACGCATTGGTATGAAAAACGGCTTTAGTGGCCGACACCAGGCTGATATTGCTGATATAGGGCGAGTTTTGCTGGTGTGACTGCATCAATAATTGGTTCAGGCTGTCGCTGCTGGTTTGCTGTAGCAAAGCACTGCTGCTCAGCGCCAGTGTCTGGCCAATTTGCCCGGCTTTGCCGGTAAAAGAAAGTGCTAACTCCTGATGGCGAACATAGCTAAAATAACCGGCACAGAATACACTGAGCAGCAAGGCCGGCAGCAGGCTGCACAATAGCAGCCAGGAACGCAGAGTGATTTTCGTCATTGAGGCGGTATAACAGTCAGATCCTTTACCGCGATAATGACACAACCGCGTTCGCTTGCCTATAACCGACAGAGAGCCCATGGTTAATATCTATAAAGCCAAAGCAAAAGCCACAGTGCAAGGCAAAGTGCTTAATTTAACAATCGACAGTGCAGATTATGAAATTCAGGGTATTGCCCGTTATCAAAATAAAATTGCCTTTGTCGCCGGTGCTTTGCCGACGGAGCAGGTACAGGCCAGAGTAACAGAAGATAAAGCAGGCTATATCAAAGCCGTTACGGTTAAGGTGTTACAGCCAGCGCCTGAGCGCAGCGCCGCCGTCTGTCAGTTTGCAGCCCGCTGCGGCGGTTGTCAGTTGCAGCATTTAGCGGTTGCTATGCAGCAGCGCCTGAAGCAACAGGGTGTTGATAGCCTGATCCGCCATCAGACCGGTCTTAACACATTGCCGTGGCAGCCGATGCTAAGTGCCCAGCCTGATGGGTACCGGCGCCGTGCCCGTATCGGCCTGTGGTTTGATAAAAAGCAGCGCCAGCTCACCGTGGGGTTTCGCCAGAGTGGCGATAAACAGATCACTGCCATCAGCGCCTGCATGGTGTTATCACCGGTGTTAGCCCCGGTGTTTGCTGCGCTGAACCAGGCGGTGGTGGCACTTGATGATCCGGCCTGTGTTACCCACGCTGAAGTACTCGACGCTGATGGCCAGGCTTTTGTCGTGGTGCGCCATGTGAAAGCCTTGTCAGTGCAACAGCAACAACGTTTTATCGACGCCTGGCCAGACGCTATCTGGCTGGGTGAAGCTGAACCTGGCCAATTTAGTTATTGGCAGCAAACCTTGGCCAGACCGCAGTACAAACTGGCCGGGCAAAGCCTTACGCTTGAATTTGCGCCGGATGATTTTATCCAGGTTAATCAGCGCGTTAATCAGATGATGATCGATCAGGCACTGCAGTGGTTGCAGGTTAACAGCGACGATGTGGTGTTGGATCTCTATGCCGGCATGGGTAATTTTACCCTGCCGCTGGCGCAGCGCGCCAAAACAGTGCGGGCGGTAGAAGGCGTTGCTAAAATGGTGCAGCAGCTGACAACTAATGCCGAATTAAATGGTCTTAGCAACGTGGTAGCCTATCAGGCCGACTTACATTTGCCCTGGCCCAAAGCGCCCTGGCATCAGCGTGATTACACCAAGGTGGTACTGGACCCGGCACGCGCAGGTGCGGTAGGCGCTGTTGAACACGTTGTGCAGTTAAAACCGGCACAAATATTGTACGTGTCGTGCAACGCTGCCACCTTCGCCCGCGATGCTAAAGTATTGCTCGGTGGCGGTTACCACTTGGAAAAGCTGGCAGGTATTGATATGTTTCCATACACCAGCCATCTGGAAGTGATGGCGTTGTTCAGCAGGCAGTAAACAGAGGGAACAGCAGATGGTCAGGGTTCGGCAGTCACACAGCAATGAACATAACAGCAGCGAAACGCTGGAATGGTTATGCTCGCTTGGTTTGACTGAAAAAAAAATCAGTAGCTTAATGCAGGCAGCCGAGTGGCTGAAACAACAGCAACTGTCTGACATCGAGCTACCGGTGCGTACCGGCTGGGAAATGGTCGAGATCCTGGCCGAACTGCGTATGGATGCGGATTCTTTGCTGGCGGCACTGCTGTTTCCATTATTAGAAGCCGGCTTAGTTACAACCGAGCAGCTGGAAAGTACGTTTTCAGTAAATGTGCTGACAATGCTGCGTGCGGTGCAACAAATGGAAGCCATTCGTACCATTCCTACCGGGCCCAATCAAAGTGTTAATCCGCAACAGGCAGACAACCTGCGGCGTATGCTACTGGCCATGGTTGAAGATGTGCGCGCAGTGGTGATTAAACTGGCGGCGCAAATTTGCTACCTGCGTGAAGTTAAAAACGCCGATGAAGAAACCCGGGTGTTGGCTGCAAAAGAAACCAATGCCATTTTTGCGCCGTTGGCCAACCGTTTGGGTATTGGCCAGCTGAAGTGGGAGCTGGAAGATTTAGCCTTTCGCTATCTGCACCCGCAGTTGTATAAACAGATTGCCGGCTTACTGGAAGAGCGCCGCTTAGACCGCGAGCAGTACATGCAGGACTTTGTTGGCGCAGTCAGACAAAAAATGGCTGAGGCCAATATACAGGCCGAAGTTTATGGCCGGCCCAAGCATATATTTAGTATCTGGAAGAAAATGCAAAAGAAACAACTGGCATTCGACCAGTTGTTTGATATCCGTGCGGTGCGGGTGATAACCGACCGGGTACAGGATTGCTATGGCGCTCTGGGCATAGTGCACACCAGTTGGCGCCACCTGCCAAAAGAGTTTGATGACTACATCGCCACGCCAAAGCAAAATGGCTATCAATCAATTCATACCGTAGTGTTAGGGCCGCAAGGGCGGCCGGTTGAGATCCAAATTCGTACCCGGCAAATGCATGAAGACTCCGAATTAGGTGTGGCCGCACATTGGCGCTATAAAGAAGGCGCCAGCGCTGGCAAAGATGGCGCCAATGATGAAAAAATTGGCTGGCTGCGCAAGCTGTTGCAATGGCAGGAAGACGTGGTCGACAGTGCCGATCTGGCGGAAGAGCTGCGTAATCAGGTTATTGAAGACCGTGTCTACGTGTTTACCCCCAAAGGCGATATCGTCGATTTACCTATGGGCTCTACACCGTTAGATTTTGCCTATTATGTACACTCTAACGTGGGGCATCGCTGTATTGGTGCCAAAGTATCAGGCCGCATTGTGCCTTTTACCTATCAGTTAAAAACCGGCGATCAGGTCGAAATTCTTACCGGCCGCGAGCCAAACCCGAGCCGCGACTGGCTAAACCCGCATTTAGGCTATTTAAAATCCAGCCGCGCCCGCTCTAAAGTTCAGTACTGGTTTCGTTTGCAGGACAGAGACAAAAATCTGGCGGCGGGCAAAGAGTTATTGGACACTGAATTAACCCGCTTAAATCTGGTGATGGAACATCCGGCCAAAGTGCTGACACGGTTTAACGTTAACAGCATGGAAGAGTTGCTGGTGGGCATAGGTGGCGGTGAAATTAAAGTCACCCAGGTGGTGCATTTTATTCAGAGCCAGTCGGCTAAAACCGAAGAGCCGGAAATTGATCCACGTTTAATCAGCAAACCGCTGTCACCGGCCAAGGCGAAAAGCGATGTGGTGGTGCAGGGCGTGGGCAACCTGCTAAGCCATATGGCCGGCTGTTGCCACCCGCTGCCGGGCGATGCCATTATCGGCTATATTACCCAGGGCCGCGGTATAGCTATTCACCGCGATGATTGTGATCAGTTTAAAACCCTGCAGGAACAGCACCCGGAACGGGTGGTCGATGCTACCTGGGGCGATAAATATGCCTCCGGTTACGAAGTAGATATCCGCATAGTGGCGCATGATCGCAATGGTTTACTGCGCGATATCACCAGCATTTTGGCCAATGAAAAAGCCAATGTCACTAAAATGAGCAGCAGCTCAGATATCAAAGCGCAAACTGCGGTAATTAATATGACGCTGGAGTTGTATAATCTGGACTCACTTAATAAGTTATTAAGTAAAATCAGCCAGATAGATGATGTGGCCGAAGCTAAACGTTTTCACCATTAAATAAAAAGAGAGATCTGTGTCAGACAATATTAGCCGGCTGTTAAGCATTATGAGCCGCCTGCGTGATCCGCAAACTGGCTGCCCCTGGGATCTAAAACAAAGCTACGCCACTATCGTGCCTTACACGCTGGAAGAAGCCTACGAAGTGGCCGATGCCATAGCACGGCAGAGTTTTGACGAGTTAAAAGACGAGCTGGGCGACTTACTGTTTCAGGTGGTATTTTACGCCCAAATGGCCAAAGAAGAAGGCCGCTTTCAGTTTGACGATTGTGTCGCGGCAATATGTGACAAGCTGGAGCGACGCCACCCGCATGTATTTGGTGATCTTAGCGCTGATGATACCGGTGCTCTTAATGCAGAAAAGGTTTTAAAGAATTGGGAAGCGCTAAAAAGTGCCGAGCGCAAAGACGTCGGCCAGCACAGCGTGCTGGATAACATCCCGCAGGCCATGCCGGCACTAAGCCGGGCGTACAAGCTACAAAAGCGCTGCGCCAATGTCGGTTTCGACTGGCCCGATGTACAAGGCTGCTGGGATAAAGTAAAAGAAGAAATCATCGAAGTTGAAGCATGTGAAACCGGCAGTGAACAACTCGCCGAAGAACTGGGCGATTTAATGTTCGCCTTAGTTAACGTAGTACGCAAACACAAACTAGACCCCGAAGCCGTGCTGCGCGCCGCCAACACCAAGTTTGAAAAACGCTTTCGCGCGGTAGAGCGCGCCTTAGCAGAACAGGGCAAAAGCCCTGAACAGTCAGACCTGGCGGAAATGGATGCGCTGTGGAATCAGGTAAAAAAGCAGACACTGCTTTAATGTCTGCAGCTCAAAGGCAGAGCCGATAGTGCACAATATCAGTGCTTATTTTAGTCGGTGTGATAAAAGGGCATAGCAGGCTATGCCCTCTGACACAGCTTACTTATTGCCCTGAAAGGTGGTGTAACTGTTAATCAGATTACGGTAATCCGGGATGTGATTTGAGAATAGTGCACCTAAGCCCTCAATATCATTGCGCCAGTCACGGTGTAATTCACAGGCTGCGCCGAACCAAGTCATCATTTGCGCACCGGCCGCGGACATTCTGTCCCAGGCTGCATCACGTGTCATCGGGTTAAAAGTACCTGAGGCATCAGCAATAACAAACACATCAAAGCCCTCTTCCAGCGCAGACAGTACCGGAAAGGCCACACAGACTTCGGTTACCACACCGGCAACAATCAGCTGCTTTTTGCCGGTTGCTTTCACTGCTCTAACAAAATCATCGTTATCCCAGGCATTTATCTGACCGGGGCGGGCGATATAAGGGGCTTTTGGAAACATTTCTTTCAGTTCCGGCACCAAGGGACCATTCGGGCCTTGTTCAAAGCTGGTGGTCAATATAGTAGGTAAACCGAAATACTTGGCCAAGTCTGCCAGCGCCAGCACATTGTTCTTGAACTTGTCCGGGTCAATATCACGCACTAGCGATAATAATCCGGTTTGGTGGTCGACTAACAATACAGCAGCATTATTTTTATCGAGACGTACATAAGGCTTAGTCATGATTTGCTTCCTTCTGTTGAAAATGGCAACCGCTAATGTTGTTTGGTTGCCGTGGTTGAGTGTTAAGTTTTAAGTGCTAAGTTAACTGGCCGAAACGTCCACTTTGGAAGTCAAGCAGTGCCTGCTTTATCTCAGCTTCGCTGTTCATCACGAAAGGGCCATAGCCAACGATGGGTTCCTGTATTGGCTCACCGGCAAGGATCAGTAATTGCGTGTCTTGCTCGGCTTGCAGCACAATGTCAGCACCTGCTTGAGATAAAATAAGTGTTTGATTTGCCGTGACAGTCTGAAAGTTGGCTTTTAGCTTGCCACTGCGCACGATAACCATGGCAGACCAGCCATCTGGCAGAGGCAACACATGTTTGCCTGAGGCCTTGATGTCACCGTCAATAACCAGTAGCGGCGAAAAGGTTTTCGCCGGGCCGGTTAAACCGCCCATTTCACCGGCAATTAGCCTTAAAAAGCCCCGGTTATCTGCCAACGGGATATGCGGTATCTGCTCTGCTGTTATCGTTTGATAACGGGGCGGCGTCATTTTGTGTTGCTTGGGTAAATTGACCCACAGCTGCAGCATTTCCAGTGTGCCGCCTGTTTCGGCAAAGCTTGCTGAATGATATTCCTCATGCAAAATACCACTACCTGCCGTCATCCACTGTATATCGCCGACACCAATAACTCCGTGCTCGCCGGTGGAGTCACGGTGCGCCACTTCGCCTGCGTAAACCAGTGTTACTGTTTCAAAACCTCGGTGTGGATGTGTACCCACGCCGCGTTTATCCGCAGTAGCACCAAACTGCATGGGGCCAGCATGGTCCAGTAATAAAAAGGGGCTGATGGCGCTGCCATGCGCCTGATATGACAATAGTGTTTTTACCGGAAAGCCGTCGCCAACCCAGTGCGGGTGAGATGCTGTATGGATACTCATCACGTTTTTCATTTGTGCTCTCCTGATAAATTGTTGTAATTAACTTTATATTCAGAACAGATGTTTGAGTAGTGGCCATTTTTAAGTAGGATAGTTCTATATTTGGAACGATTGGTGACATCAAGTGCAGGATTTAAATGATTTCTACTACTTTGTAAAAACAGTAGAGCATGGTGGTTTCGCCCCGGCCAGCCGGGCATTGGGTTTGCCGAAATCGAAACTCAGTCGTCGCATTGCCGGGCTGGAGGAGCGATTGGGAGTAACCCTGATCTATCGTTCTACCCGGCAGTTTAATGTCACTGAAATCGGCCAGACATTTTTAACACACTGCAAAGCCATGCTGATTGAAGCTGATGCCGCACAGGAAGCCATTGAGTTTAGCCGGGCAGAACCGTGCGGTACCATCAGGTTAACCTGTCCTATCGCTTTGTTGCATGTGCATATCGGCCAGGCACTGGCCGACTTTATGGTTAAATACCCGAAAGTAAATATTCATCTGGAGGCCAGTAACCGTCGGGTGGATGTCGTGGCTGAAGGTGTGGATGTGGCCATTCGGGTAAGGCCGGCGCCACTTGAGAACACTGATTTGATCCTCAGAGTGTTGTCTGAGCGGGGCTTATGTTTAATGGCCAGCCCGGCACTTATAAAGCAGTACGGGCAGCCCACGCACCCTATTGAATTGTCGAAATGGCCAAGTTTAGGCTTGGGTGAGCCGCAGCATCACTATGCCTGGACGCTATTCGGCCCTGAAGCGGAAGAGGTATCAGTGCCTCATCATCCGCGTTATGTCACTACCGATATGATTGCGCTTAGAAATGCAGCGTTGCGGGGCGTAGGGGTGGTGCAGCTGCCGTCATTAATGGTCACAGAGCAAATAAAAGATGGCAGCCTTGTGCACATACTACCGCAGTGGCAGCCGAAAAGAGACATTATCCACCTGGTGTATCCATCCAGACGCGGCATGTTGCCTGCAGTGAGGGCCTTGGTCGATTACCTTGTACAGTATTACAACTCGTTTGATGAAGAGTAAGCCATCATTAGCTCTTCATCGCGCAGAGTAAGCACTTCAAAACCGTCAGAAGTAACCAGAACGGTGTGTTCCCATTGTGCTGAGAGCTTTTTATCTCTGGTAACAACAGTCCAGCCATCTTTTTTGGTTTTGGTTTTATAAGATCCCTGATTGATCATCGGCTCTATGGTAAACACCATGCCTTGTTGCAATGTCACGCCGGATTTCGGTTTGCCATAATGCAAGATCTGAGGTGCTTCATGCATTTCCCGGCCAATACCATGACCACAGTAATCCCTGACAACGCTGTAACCATGTTTTTCAACATAGCTTTGAATCGCGTGTCCTATATCGCCAGTGGTTGAGTTAGGCTTAACCGTCTCGATGCCTTTCCACATGGCAGCGTAGGTTACATCGACCAGCTGTTTAGTGAGTGGGGTAATCTTACCTATGCAGTACATTTTACTGCTATCGGCGATAAACCCGTTCTTTTCCAGCGTGATATCAATATTAACGATGTCGCCATCTTTTAGCTTCTGCGCCAATGAAGGGACGCCATGACAGACAACGTCATTAATCGATGAATTTAACACATACTGATAGTCATACTGGCCTTTGCTGGCGGGTCTGGCAGCCAGCTGATTGACAATAAAATCTTCAACAAAGTCGTTAATCTCTAACGTCGATTTTCCTGCTGCGATAAAGGTATCCAGCTGATGAAACACTTTTACCAGCAAACGACCCGATTCGCGCATCAGCGCGATTTCGTCAGTTGTTTTTATCTTGATGTCATTCATTTATGAGCTTCATCATTGTTACGTTTTGATTTTTCTTCTCTTGCTCAATAATTTGCTCGTAGGTCAGGGTAGGGTTCTGCTCCGCCAACCGACCGATCTTCATCCAGAACTCCGCTTGAGAATTTATCGAACGTTCCATAACGCAACTGTTTTTCCGAACTTCCTCATGAAGTTCATCTGAAATTTTAACGATACCCATGATATATCCAAACTTATGATGTGTAGCACTATGTAGCAAAGCGTATGGTTTGCAATGTAATTTGAAAGGGGGGAAAAAGCAAGCAGCAGAAGAGTATTGGGTGGTATCAGTGTCACGATCAAAACATTAGTTGTACCTATAAGTTGTTGTAAGCCTTAAGATAACGGTGTAGTGTTCTGTACATTAATTTTACAAAGGCAGGTTGATCCGTGTTTAACTACGGGCCGACCCGCCGAATAAGCGTTATGGCGACTTATGAACATTATACGAACCCTTATAGTCTGCACTCTTTCTGGATTTCTTGGCGCTGGAATCATGTATTTTTATGGTTTCGGTACTGTTTTAACCGACACTGTGTACCGCGATAACATTAACACTATGAAAGCAAATGCGTTTACTTTGCATATGCTGCGACAAGGCAAGCCAGAAGTGGCCATTGAATTTTTAACCGGTGCGGTTAGTTTGGACAAAGAGCGCTTAAACTCAATTCCTGTTGAAGATTTAAGTGAATCTACCAAAGAACAGCTAGATATGTTGTTCAGCATTTATGATGAACTGGAAAGTTCTAAGTAACCGTCGCCATAACAAGCGAAGGCAGCCGACGCCAAACTGCAGGCGCAGCTGCTTCGAGCGTTAGCGTTTAAGTTGGTGTATTGCGGAACCGGTATTGCGTTGCTCATCTTAACATGGCGGTGTAAATGAACAGTCGTAATTTGAGCTACTTTCTGGCGTTAATTTTCTTCGCTTCGGGCGGGGCTAAATTATTGTCGTTGCCATTCGAAGTTGAAGCCTTTGCTCGCTGGGGTTATGCAATTGAATTTATGTATTTCACTGGTGCCATTGAATTGGTTGGCGCGCTAGGCTTACTTTTGCCCCGGCTGTCATCATTCACTTCTCTATGTCTGGGAGGGCTTATGCTTGGCGCTATTGGAACGCACCTTGTTCACAACGAGTGGTTAATGTTCTCTGTCGCTTCTGCTATAGCGGTAGCAGCATTTTGGCGTGCTTGGTCTGGCCGGAAAGAGATTTGTCAGTTGATCACAATCCTAAGCCGCAAAAAATAACCCTGATAAGAATTTAAAACCGCACTATGAAAAAAATCTATACCCATGACAATGCCTTTATTGTACACAACGTGAAAAACCTGGTTGAAGCACAGGGTATCGAGGTATTTCTGAAAAATGAATTTGCGCAGGGGGCTGTGGGTGAAGTGTCTGCTTTTGATGCCTGGCCGGAGCTTTGGGTGATAAACGACAGCGACTATGACAGGGCGCTGGCTGTTGTTGATGCAACACAGCAGGCAGGCACAGCCGCAGATTGGGTTTGTGATAACTGTGGCGAAGTTAACGCCGCATCTTTTGATATGTGCTGGCAGTGCCAGCACGATAATTACGGTAACTAAATTAAGTACAAGCGCATGCGGAACAGCTTAAGTAAAGCGAAGCGCTCTCGCGCTTCGCATTGGCTATCAGTTAATTAGTTTCTGCTTCCATGACCGGCGCGCTATGGCCGGTGCGTACATGTTTATCACGCAATCTGCCCACTACCGAGCTTAACTTGCGCTGCAGTTTATCGGCCGCGCCGGTAATTGTCTGGCCAACACTGGCGGCATGTTCGGTTATGGCAACCGGCTCTATACCTTCAAAACGGGCCTCCAGCAGACAACGTTTGTCGTGGCTATCGTGTTTTTGCTGGCCATTTTCGTCACTTAAATGCACTTCAATCCGGGTAAGATGATCGGCAAAACGGCTAAGTTTAGTTTGTAGTGTAGTGCGGATAAATTCGGCTAAGCGTTCGTCTGATTGGATATGACGATCTGTGTGAACTTGAATTTGCATAGGTTACTCCTGTGGTTGACGCTATTGCGGGGGCACACAAACTGCAGACCCCGCTGTTGTCGAATAGTTTCCATCTGCTATTACTAATCTTGAGGTTGTATGCGGCACAGTCAAGGGGGCGGCTCTACTTTTTTGACTAAATTAACTTAGCCTGCAGCTTTACGTTGAGTGGTGCAGCGCGCTTTGCTATACTTTCCTCCCGTCCTGATACCAATTCTTGAACTACCGTTGTACCCCAGTGCTTAGGCACCGGGCGCTTGGTGTTTTTCAGTATTGGTATTCATCTATTGATTAACATTGTCTCAGGGGTCTCATGACTACAAGATATATCTTTGTGACGGGTGGTGTGGTTTCCTCCTTAGGTAAAGGCATTGCTGCAGCATCACTGGCAGCCATTCTGGAAGCGCGCGGCCTTAAGGTCACTATCCTTAAACTTGACCCCTATATCAACGTTGACCCGGGCACCATGAGCCCCATTCAACACGGTGAAGTCTTTGTTACCGAAGACGGAGCTGAAACCGATCTTGATCTTGGCCATTACGAGCGTTTTATCCGTACCAAGATGACCAAGCGGAACAACTTTACCCAGGGCCGTATTTACGCCGACGTATTGCGCCGTGAGCGCCGTGGCGACTACCTGGGTGCTACTATTCAGGTTATTCCGCACATTACCAATGAAATTAAAAGCCGTGTCGTCGCCGGTGCTGAAGGCTACGATATTGCTATCGTCGAAATTGGTGGCACTGTGGGTGACATTGAGTCACTGCCGTTTTTAGAAGCCATTCGCCAGTTAGGTACCGAAGTTGGCCGTGAGCGTACTTTATATATGCACCTGACGCTGGTGCCGTATTTAGGCACTGCCGGTGAAATTAAAACCAAACCAACCCAGCATTCGGTAAAAGAGTTGCGCTCTATCGGTATTCAGCCAGATATACTGGTGTGCCGCTCGGATCGCGCTATTCCTTCGAATGAGCGCGCCAAGATAGCGCTGTTTACCAATGTGGAAGAAAAAGCGGTTATTTCATTAAAAGACGTTTCCAGCATTTACCAGATCCCGGCGTTGTTAAAATCACAAGGGCTGGACGATTTAGTTTGCCGCCGTTTCTACATCGAAGCACCAGAGGCAGACTTGGTAGAGTGGGAACAAGTGCTGTACCAGGAGTCGAACCCGACGGGTGAAATCACCATAGGTATGGTGGGCAAGTATGTTGAATTGCCTGATGCTTATAAATCAGTTAATGAAGCACTGGGCCACGCCGGGCTGAAAAACCGTGTCAGTGTGCATATTAAATATATCGACTCTCAGGATGTTGAAAGCAAAGGCGTAGGCATTTTGGCCGGAGTAGACGGCCTGTTAGTGCCTGGCGGTTTTGGTGAGCGCGGTGTTGAAGGCAAAATTTTAGCGGCCCAGTATGCCCGTGAAAACAAGGTGCCTTACTTAGGTATCTGTTTAGGTATGCAGGTAGCGCTAATTGAGTATGCCCGTAACGTAGTGGGTATGAGCCATGCGCACTCCACCGAATTTAACAAAGATACACCTTACCCGGTAGTGGGCTTAATTACTGAATGGCGTGATGCTGACGGTTCAGTAGAAAAACGCACAGATAAGTCAGACTTAGGCGGCACTATGCGCTTAGGTAGCCAGAACTGTAACCTTATCGATAATACCAAGGCCCGTGAAATTTATGGCAAAGCGGTTATTCAGGAGCGGCATCGTCACCGCTACGAAGTGAATAACAACTTACGGCCACAATTAGAAGAGGCAGGATTAGTGGTATCGGGTTTGTCGGCAGATAACCAACTGGTCGAGATGATAGAAATACCCTCGCACCCGTTTTTTGTTGCCGGGCAATTCCACCCGGAATTTAACTCGACACCACGCGATGGTCATCCGCTGTTTCAGGCTTTTGTCGCCGCGGCGTACAAAGCGCAGAAGCAGCAGCGCGTATAACTTGTGCTAAGCCGGGTAATTTTCCCGGCTTTTTCGTTTTAACAGGGAACTCTAAGCATGTCTGAAATCGTAAAAATTATCGCCCGTGAAATTATGGACTCACGCGGCAACCCAACAGTAGAAGCCGATGTGTATTTAGCCAGCGGCGCTATGGGCCGTGGCTGTGCACCATCTGGTGCCTCAACCGGTTCACGCGAAGCGTTGGAACTGCGTGACGGCGACAAGAGCCGCTATTTAGGTAAGGGCGTAACCAAAGCGGTCGCCAATATCGACGGCGCTATCCAGGCAGCTTTAAAAGGCAAAAATGCCTATAACCAGGCTGAAATCGACCAGATCATGATCGATTTAGACGGCACTGACATGAAGACCAAACTGGGCGCCAACGCCATACTGGCCGTGTCATTAGCGGTTGCCCGTGCAGCAGCTGCTGATAAAAAAATTCCTTTGTATCAGCATATTGCTGATTTAAACGGCACCTCAGGTGTGTACAGCATGCCGGTGCCAATGATGAACATTATCAATGGCGGCGAGCACGCTGATAACAATGTCGACATTCAGGAGTTTATGGTACAGCCGGTAGGTGCCAAAACTTTTGCCGAAGCACTGCGCATGGGCGCTGAAATTTTCCACAGCCTGAAAAAAGAGCTGCAAAAGCGCGGTTTAAATACGGCGGTGGGTGATGAAGGTGGTTTTGCACCGGATTTAAAATCAAACGAAGAAGCACTGTCTGTTATTGTTGAAGCAGTAAAAGCGGCTGGTTACGAAATGAATAAAGACGTAACCTTAGCGCTGGACTGTGCTGCCTCTGAGTTCTACAAAGACGGCAAGTACGTATTAAGCGGCGAGAACAAGAGCTTTGACTCGTACGGCTTTAATGATTATTTAGCCGGTTTAAGCCAGCGTTATCCTATTGTTTCTATTGAAGATGGCCTGGATGAGAGCGACTGGGACGGCTGGAAAGATTTAACCAATAAAATTGGCAACAAAGTACAGCTGGTAGGTGATGATTTATTTGTTACCAACACCAAAATTTTAACCCGCGGTATTGAGCAGGGTATTGGTAACTCGATTTTAATCAAGTTCAACCAGATCGGTTCGTTAACCGAGACTCTGGCGGCAATTAAGATGGCCAAAGATGCTGGCTTTACTGCCGTTATCTCGCATCGTAGCGGCGAAACCGAAGATGCCTTTATTGCTGACTTAGCGGTAGGTACTGCAGCCGGCCAGATTAAAACCGGCTCACTGTGTCGCTCTGACCGTGTATCTAAGTACAACCAGTTACTGCGTATTGAGCAGGAACTGGGCAGCAAAGCGCCTTACAAGGGCCGCAGCGAAATTAAAGGTCAGTAATTTAGCTTAGTAAACACTGACTTTATGCCTGTTGCCAGGCAACACACCAAGCCACCTTAGGGTGGCTTTGTTGTTACCTGACCGCTACAGCGCCAAAATAAATTGGTTAAAAAAAATACACTAAAGCTGCTGTGGCACTTGCTTTGTCATAATGTCCGGTTAATATCGGTACAATTACAGACAAGGTTGAGCGTGTACATTGCCCGAGTTGAAGCCAAGCAGCTGGTTTCGAGCTGTCCTGCTGTATTTAAGCCTGATTTTTGCCTCCGCCACAGCAGCGCAGGAAAGCTTTACTGTGGCGATTTACTACCCGCAAGTGCCGCCTTATATGTACGCCGCTGAAGATAATGTGCCAACCGGCGTGATCCCCGAGCTGTTAGACGCCTTTTTTGCCAGTCAGCCATACCGCTTAAACTACGTGTACGAAAACCGTTATCGGGCCGAATTGGGCTTATATGATGGTAAATATGATGCCTCGGTGCTGGCCGAAAACTGGACCCTGCAACCGGAAGAGTTGTTGTTTTCCCAGCCCATAGTGGCACACCGCGACTACCTTTATGCGCTGGAGCCCTTTAATCGCAGCGGGCAAAACCTGCCAAATAAAACTATCTGTTTGCGCCGGCACTATATTTATACCGCGTTGCAGTCTCAATTAGAGCGGGGGGAGTTGGTACGTATTGATACCGAGTCTGAATTTGACCAGTTTAATATGCTGCTAAACAAACGCTGCCAGCTAGCCTATATGAACGAGCATGTCGCCAGTTGGTTGATCAACAACAGGTTTGCCAGCGTGACTTTTTTCCGGCAACAAAATGCGACCGACAACGCCGATTTAACACTGGCCCTTAACAGTAAATGGCGCAATCTGAAACCCAGATTAGATGCGTTTATCCGCGAAGCGCAGCGCAACGGGGTGATTGACCGCAGTTTAGCCAGACATATGCGCAAAACTGCCAGACCTTAACCGCCGAACCTAAGCGGGCTGTCATATCAGCGTCATATCGGCGTCTTATCATGTTCCGGTTATCAGGATGATTGTTTTTGCCTCGGATAGCGCTGGCCTGTGATCTGTTACCCGGGTAGTGATTTTGGGATTAAGTGATTTTCACCGCAATGAACTGCAGCGTATTTTGGCTGGCAGATTACTAACGCCGCTGTTTCAGCCTTTGGTATCGTTGAGCGATGGCAGTATTATTGGCTATGAAGCGCTGATCCGCGGCCCGTCCGACAGTGCTTTGCATTCGCCTTTGCTGCTGTTTAAAACCGCGCAAACCTTTGATCTGTTAGAGCCACTTGAGCTGCTATGCCGGCAGTTAAGTATTCAGGCCTTTGCCGACAGCGCCGCAAAAGGCTTGCTGTTTATTAACGTTAACCCCATGCTGCTGTTAACATCAGACCATCCTTCCGGTTTAACCAAAAGCTATATTTCGCAGGCAGGACTGGCACCAGAGCGTATCGTCATTGAATTGTCAGAGCAGTTTCAGGTAGAAGACACTGAACTCTTTGTCAGTGCCGTTAAACATTACCGCGACTTTGGTTTTAAAATTGCCATTGACGATTTAGGCAGTGGTTTTTCCGGTTTAAAACTCTGGTCAGAGTTACAGCCTGATATTGTTAAGATAGATCGCTATTTTGTTGACCAGTTACACCGCGATCCGATTAAAAAAGCTTTCGTTAAAAATATTATTGAGCTGGCCAAAAGCACCGGCTCACTGATTGTGGCAGAAGGTATTGAAACCAGCGAAGAATTACTTTTTTGTCGTGAGTTAGGTGCCGATATTGGCCAGGGTTATTTACTCGGGCGACCGCATGCCGACTGCATAGAAGTGCCTTTGCCGGCACTGTCGTTATTACGCAGCGATAAAACGCTGTCATTAAATGAGTCTTTAGAGCCTGTGGTTAGCCGGGTGGCAGCCGTGCCGGCGCAAACTGCAGCGCAGCAAGTGGCGGCAATGTTTGCCGCTGATAAAAATCTGCCCTGTGTTGCGGTCGTCAATAAAGAACAACTGCCGCTGGGGCTGGTAAGCCGCAGCATGATTAACGAGCGCTTTTCTCATCCGTTTGGCCGGGCCTTGTATGAAAAGAAGCCGATCCATCAATGTATGGAAGCGGCGATTATGGTGGAACGCAACCTGACAATGGATGCGGTTAGCGGCGTGCTGACCGCGGAAATTCATGACGATGCCAGCCCGTATTTTATTGTTACCGAGCAAGGCCGTTACTATGGCCTTGGCTCGGTGCGTAAAGTGTTACGCCAACTAAGTGAGCACAAAATTCAGCTGGCACGCTATGCCAACCCGCTGACCATGTTACCCGGTAACGTGCCGATTAACCGCCGTATTGACCAGTTATTGGCAGAAACCACTGAGTTTGCTATCGGCTATATCGATATTGACGGCTTTAAACCTTACAACGATGTCTATGGTTACAGCAAAGGTGATTTGGTCATTGAGTTGCTGGCGCAAATCATCCAGGCCGAAGTCAGCCATAACGACTTTGTTGGCCATATCGGCGGTGATGACTTTATTGTCTTGTCTACCGATAGCGCTGCGGTTGAGACGGCACAACGTATCTGCCAGAATTTTAGCAAAAGGATGGCGAACTATTATTTAGCTGAGCACCTGGCTGCCGGTGGCTTTTACGCCACAGACCGGCTGGGTAGCCTGTGCTTTTACCCCTTACTCAGCTTATCTGTTGGTTTAGCCATGCCAGATACCAGCCTGTGTGGTAACTATCATGATGTCGCGGCGCTGGCATCCGATGCCAAACAACAGGCTAAGAAAACCATCGGCTCGGCGGTATTTGTTAATAAACGCCGGGTGCCGGACCATCTGGCACGGCTGGCACCAGCTGCGGCCAGTTCAGGATAAACTGATCTGCTGCAAATGGTTCTGAATATGCAGGTAATGGGCACTAGAGTATTGCTCTTTATTTAGCTGACCATAGGCAAAATGTGGCGCTAACTCACCGTGCCAGGCAATGAATTGTTCAATCTCGTTTAATAGTTCTGCCATTGCGGCTTCATTAGATATGGTTTGAATAAGCCGGGGAGCGCCGGGAATAGGCGCATCCAGCGGGTGGCTCATCTGGCCGGAGGCAGCAAAAGCAATAAACGCAGCACTGCCGGCTGTGTGCTGAAACCATGCCGATTTAGCCTGCGGATAGCCCAGACGGGAGTAGCGGATACTTTGCGCCAGATGCTGCAGTATTTCACTGACGCTCCAGCTACCCTGGCTGCTAAGTTTATCTGTTGGCAATTGCTGCAATTCACGCTGCAATTGCTGTAACGGATAGTGCCGCGCCGCGGCAACCACATTCACGCCCGCCAGTATAGCGAATGGTGTCAATACAGCAGTTTTAATAAAGTGACGGCGGTTCATAATACACACTAATCTCGCTTAGCCTGGCTGCTGTTAGCATAGCGTTGGTCCGGCAAAAGTAACAGTCTGGCGAGTACAACTTTCCCTGCTAGACCATTTTCTCATTAATGCAAGTTTTTCAAACAAATAATTGCTGAAAAAAGCGCCGTATGTTAGTTTCATGCAACTTATATGACAGCAGGATGTTTGGAAAAATGCAACGGAATGCAGTACTTACTCATTCAGAGCTCGGCTATTTGTCGGATTTGTTTGGCCAAAAGCAGGAAGTGGTGCCTTCATACGGCAGCGTTAATCATATCATCTCGGTGACGACTGAAGTGCCGGAACTCATTAGCGCGTTGCTGGATCAGGCTAAGTTTACCTTACTGGCTGAAGTAGGGCAGTATAAGTTGTGGTTTCCGCTGGATATGACACTGGACGAATTTGGCCAGCTTAATCCGGTATTGGGCATACCTGAAGTGGTTGAGCACAGCGGTACTGAACGTAGCTGGCGTCTGGCGTCAGCGCAGGGTATTACGCTGGGCGATGGCCGTTATGCTGAAAAGGTACAGCTGATATCATTATCCAGCACCGGTATGGCGCTGAAACTGCATTGTACAAAACTGGCCGAGCAGCTGATGCAGCAACAGGAACTTGAGCTTACCTTACCGGATGGGCAGTCGGTGTCAGTGTGTTTTATGCCGGTAAGGCAACAGGGAGCTGTTGTGGCGGCGCGTTTTACAACCGGTAAACTACAACGCGACATGCTGCGGCGGTTTTTGTTTCAGTGTCATCGGCAGCATTTTCCTGCTTTGTATCAGCAGCTAGGCTAACAGCAGCACCGGCAGTGCCAGATTTTACTAGGCAAAATCGTCGCTGTTGGCTAACATCTGGCCATGACTGATGCCGGCAGCAATCAAACACATTTCTGGCAAGTATCCAGAGATAACCAGACTTATACTGAGCTGTGTAATGCTTTGTATGAGCGCGAGCTGCTGCGCCTGTCACAATTAAACCGCGAACAACTGCTGCGTATGCCAGAACGGCTGGCCAGCCTGCCATTTTATATTCGTCGTGCCGCCAGCAATATAGTACAAACCCGCTCTGAGCTGGAACTGGATAGCCAGAATGCGTCCTGGTATCACAAGCAGGCCGCCAGCTGCCCGGCCCGCAAACAACAAGCCGATCCGATAGCGGCCTTTTATGGCAAACAGGCGAAACCCGGTTTGGTCGTGCCGGTATATGTCAGCCAGCTGAGCCAGGAACAGATCGTATTGGACAGCATTGACGAGGTTGACAGCAATAACCAGCGCTTACATTGCAACGAACACGGCTGGTTTAGTTTTTCCGGCACGCCGCTGGCAAACGCAAACAGCGACAAATTTGTGTTAAAACCCAGCAAGGCTATTATGACTGCAGCCTGCTGCGGCCACCAATGGTTAAATGACAGCAAAACCACGCCGCGACGGCTGAATTTACGTGAATTACTGCTGGCCAGCCGGTTAAACTGGCAAAATTTTGCTAAACCTTTGCCGGCCTTGTTAGCCTGATGTGTTATTGCTGCTTTGCAATCGCCGGCTCAGGCTTCATAATAACCGCAGTCTGTTAACTGAAGCGGTACTATGCGATTACTTACTTTCTTGCTTATTGTGCTGTTGGCAGCGTTGCAATACCGGCTTTGGTTTGGCCAAAACAGCGTGGCAGATTACTTTCGCCAGCAGGATGAATTACGCAGCCAGCAAGCCAGCAACCTGGAACTGGAAAAGCGCAACCGGCTGCTTAAAGCCGATGTTACGGATTTGCAGCAAGGCCTGGAAGCAATAGAAGAGCGGGCCCGCAATGAGCTGGGGCTAATTCGCGACGACGAAGTATTCTTCCGCATGTTTAGCCAGCGCGATATCGAGGGGCGCGATGACTGAGCCGAAAACTATGCCGATAGCAGCAGTGATACCGGCCGCCGGTGTGGGTAAACGCATGCAAAGCAGCCTGCCAAAACAATATCTGCTGTTGCAGGGTAAAACTATTCTGGAACACAGCATTGCCCGGTTACAGGCCAGCGGCGTTGTCAGCCAAATTTGGCTGGCGCTGGCACCGGACGATGGCTATTTTACCGATACCGCCCTGGCGCATAGCGACATCAACCGGGTAAAAGGCGGTGCCGAGCGCATGCATTCGGTGTTAAATGCCTTACAGCAGATTGATGCGCACCGGTATCCCTGGGTGTTAGTGCACGATGCGGCCAGGCCGTTAGTGTCTGCCGATGATATTCGCCAGCTTATTGCCCGTTGTCTGCAGCAGGACCTGGGCGGCATTTTGGCCTGCCGGGTACGCGACACCATGAAGCGCGGCGAAAACAGTGTTAGCGAAACCGTTAGCCGTGAGCATCTGTGGCATGCCCTGACACCGCAATTTTTTCCTACCTCGCTGCTGCGGGCCGCGCTGACTGACGCCATTGCCGCCGGGGTACAGGTTACCGATGAAGCGTCGGCGATGGAGTGGGCTGGCCATAAGGTGCTATTAGTTGCCGGGCGTAGCGACAATATTAAGATTACCGAGCCGGCCGATCTGGCGCTGGCCGCATTTTATCTGGAGCAGATTGCAACATGAAACTTCGTATTGGTCATGGTTTTGATGTCCATGCCTTCGGTGGCGAAGGCCCGATTACACTGGGCGGCGTTAAAATTGAATATAGTCAGGGGCTGCTGGCGCACTCCGACGGCGATGTCGTATTGCATGCGTTAGCCGATGCATTGCTAGGAGCGTTGGCGCTGGGCGATATTGGCCATCATTTTCCTGATACTGACGCCGCTTTTAAAGGCATCGACAGCCGGATCTTATTACGTAAAGTCTTTGCCGAGGTGCAATCCGCCGGTTTTGTCATCGGCAATGTTGATATTACTATTCTGGCACAGGCGCCTAAAATGGCACCACATATCGGCGCGATGCGCCAATGCATAGCCGATGACCTGGGCTGTACCTTGTCGCAGGTTAATGTGAAAGCCACCACCACGGAAAAGCTTGGCTTTGTCGGTCGCAAGGAGGGCATAGCAGTAGAAGCAGTTGCCTTGCTGGTTGGCGCATGAGTAGCAACGCCGGATTACATTATCTGTATGGCCCGCCGGCATGCCAGGCAAAGCTGCGCAGCCAGGCGGAAGATTTTATTGTTGATGAGCAATTAAATTTCAGCCCCAGCGGCAGTGGCGAACATTTGCTGTTACATATCGAAAAACGTGGCCAGAATACCCAGTTTGTTGCTAAGCAACTGGCGGCTCTAACCGGCTTGCGGGTGCGCGATATCAGCTACGCCGGTTTAAAAGATCGCCATGCTGTTACCCGGCAATGGTTTTGCTTTAAATGGCCGATCAAGCAGGAGTTAGCCTGGCAAGACTGGCAGCTTGAAGGCTGCACTATTCTTACCGTGCAGCGGCATTACCGCAAATTGCGTTTGGGCGCATTAAAAGCTAACCAGTTTCAGATCCGCTTACGCGATCTGACTGACAGTACCAGCTTGTTGCAACGGGCTGAGCAGGTAAAGGCCGGCGTACCAAACTATTATGGCGAACAGCGCTTTGGCATTGGCGGCGGTAATTTGCAGCTGGCGCAACAGCTGTTTGCCGGTAGCAGCATTACCGATCGTAAATTACGCGGCCTGGCGTTGTCGGCGGCGCGCTCTTATGTATTTAACCAACAAGTGGCGGCGCGTATTGCCAACGGGCAATTTAGTACCGTGCTGGACGGCGATGTGCTGCAATTGGATGGCAGTGGTTCGGTATTTCGTGTGGCCGCTGCTGACGCGGCGTTACAACAACGTTTAGACGCTGCCGATGTGCACCCGACAGCCGTACTGCCTGGCATTGGCGAGCCGATGGTCAGTGGCGCGGCGGCCGGGTTGGAGCAGCAAGTATTGGCCGGGCATGCACAACTGGTGCAGGGGCTGATAGATTATCGTCTGCGCTCAGAGCGGCGCGCTATCCGGCTGATGCCACAACATCTGAGCATACAACTGCAACAGCAGGATGCCATAATCAGCTTTGCCTTACCGGCTGGTTGCTTTGCCACCAGCGTATTGCGTGAGCTGGTGCAATATCATGATGCCAGCCGAGATGGTACTGTACTGGAGTAACGGATGCGGATTTTATTAAGTAATGATGACGGTGTGTATGCCAAAGGCATGCAGGTGCTACAACAAGCGTTGAGCCAGTTTGCCGACGTAACGACAGTTGGCCCGGACCGCAATTGCAGCGGTGCCAGCAACTCTTTAACACTGATCAATCCTTTGCGGGTGCAAAGGCTGGAAAATGGCTTTTTATCCGTTAACGGCACGCCTACCGATTGTGTGCATCTGGCGATTAGTCAGTTGCTGGATTTTACCCCCGATTTGGTCGTGGCGGGTATTAATCATGGTGCTAACCTGGGGGATGATGTGTTGTATTCCGGCACTGTGGCCGCGGCAACAGAGGGCCGGCATCTTGGCTTGCCGGCTATTGCCGTGTCATTAGCCGGACGCGATGAAGAGCATTTTGCCACTGCAGCTTATGTTACTGTGCAGGTTATTAAAAAGCTTAAGTCGCACCCATTGCCGGCAGATCAGATATTAAATATTAACGTACCCGCTGTGCCGATAGAGCAACTAAAAGGCATACAGGTTACCCGCCTGGGGCGGCGGCATAAGGCTGAAACTATGACCAGCGCTACCGATCCCTGGGGCCGGAAAATATACTGGTATGGCTCACTGGGGCCAGAGCTGGATGCCGGCGAGGGCACAGATTTCTATGCGGTGGCGAATGGTTTTGCGTCGGTTACGCCGTTGCAGATTGATATGTCGGCCTATAAAAGCATGGACACCTTACGCAATTGGTTAGAGGGGATTTGTTTGTAACATGGCAGTCGCAACATCACGCAGTGCCGCACTGCTGGCACAAAAACTACAACTCGAAGGTATTGGTCAGCCACAGGTGTTGGCAGCTATTGCCAATACCCCCCGGCATCTGTTTGTCGAAGCCGTGCTGGCGCATAAAGCTTACGAGAATACCGCCTTGCCAATTGGCCAGGGCCAGACCATTTCGCAGCCTTATATTGTCGCCCGTATGACCGAGTTACTGCTGCAAGATAAAGCGCCGGGCAAACTACTGGAAATTGGTACCGGCTCAGGCTATCAAACCGCTATTCTGGCGCGGCTGTTTGGCCATGTTTGTAGTGTTGAACGCATAAAGGCTCTGCAGTTTCAGGCCAAACGGCGCCTGCAACAACTTGACTTACATAATGTGTCAATGAAACACGGTGATGGCTGGCAGGGCTGGCCGAGTAAGGCACCGTTTGACAGCATTATCGTTACAGCGGCGCCAACAGAAGTACCAACAGCGCTATTGCAGCAGCTGAATGATGGCGGTCGTTTAGTGATCCCGGTTGGTTTGCACGAGCAAACATTGCGGGTATATGAGCGCCATGGCGATGACTACAGCAGCCGCGACATTGAAGCGGTACGGTTTGTACCATTGGTGCCGGGTGAGCTGGCCTGATTATCTGACTGAAGGGATACAAGATGCAGTACCTGCAATGGTTAATTAAAGGCCTGGCGATGGGCGCCGCCGATGTGGTGCCGGGGGTTTCCGGTGGCACGCTGGCATTTATACTCGGTATCTATGAGCGGTTGCTGGCTGCCATCAGCAGTTGTAATCTGGCCGCGCTTAAATTAGTTGGCCGCATGCAATTTACTGCCTTTTGGCGTCATATCGACGGCACTTTCTTACTTTGTTTATTTGCCGGTATCTTGTTAAGTATTTTTTCGCTGGCCGGCGTTATAACCTATTTGCTTGAATACCGGCCTATACCACTGTGGGCACTGTTTTGCGCGCTGATTATTACTGCACTGCCACACCTGTGTGCCAGTGTGCGCTGGAACCTCAGCCGGTTGCTGTTAGCCATGCTGGGCATAGCCTGCGCTGTGATGGTAGCCATGTTGACCCCACGTGAGTTAGAGCCTGCTGCCTGGATGTTTTTCATTGCTGGCGCTGTGGCGATTTGTGCAATGATTTTACCCGGCATTTCCGGTAGCTTTATATTATTGATGTCTGGCATGTATGCGCCCGTGCTGCTGGCGGTTACCGAGTTACAACTTACGGTCTTGTCATTATTTATGCTCGGCTGCATTATAGGCTTATTAAGTTTTTCCCGGCTGCTGCACTGGTTACTGCAACATTATCATGACAGCAGCCTGGCGTTGCTCATCGGCGTGGTAATAGGCGCTCTGTATCGCATCTGGCCCTGGCAGGCAGAACAGCAGCTTTATCTGCCCTGGCACTATGCCAGAGAGGTTGCGCCGGCTGATCTTACTGCAGCGGCGCTTAGTGCGCTGGCGGGGGTATTGCTGATGTTATTGTTGCTGAACATGGAAAAGTGGTTGAAAGTGCCCACAGAGCCTGTTTCAACACCAGACTGATTAAGGAGTCAGGTATTCGTTGTTTTGCAAAATGCCAGTCATCGTTAATACCTTATCTTTGCTGCCAGGGTGCAGGCAAGGCAGCATTACTGCTATTGGCCGCACTGTTGGCTGCCTGTTCGTCAAGTTCCGGTCCGGCGCCGGTAACCACGCTCGAGCTTCGGGAAAACTTCTATCAGCAGCGTAACCGTGGCACCCTGGCCAGCCGCACCTATGTAGTGCAGCGTGGTGATACCTTGTATGCTATTGCCTTTCGCGCCGGTAAAGATGTGCGTGAACTGGCAGCACTTAACGGCATCGCCAGCCCCTATACAATCTTCCCTGGACAAACATTACGCTTAACCGGCAAAGTAAAAGCCAAGCCGGCTGTAACGGCGGGCAGCACTAAAACAGTGCAGAACAAACCGGCCAGCACTGCAACAAAAAACACAAATAAGAATAATTCAAGCCCAGCAAAATCAAATAGTTCAGCAAAAGCTGTTAAACCTGTTGCACCGCAAAATCAAAAGGGTTATGTTCAGATACAGCCAAAAAATAATAAAAAAACCGCGAATCCTACCCTAAATGGGGACTTGGTGCAATGGCAGTGGCCGGCTAAAGGAAAAATAATTTCTGCATTTTCCAGCCAGCAGCATGGCAATAAGGGCATTGATATCGCGGGGCAGGAAGGTGGAAAAGTAGTAGCGGCGGCCAGTGGACAGGTAGTATACGCTGGTAATGCACTGCGGGGGTATGGCAACCTGATCATTATCAAACACAACGATGATTATCTTAGTGCTTATGCCCACAACCGGAAGTTGCTGGTTAAAGAGAAACAGATGGTTACCGCAGGGCAACAGATTGCTGAGCTGGGAAGTACTGACGCGACAGATGCGAGGCTGCATTTTGAAATTCGCTTCAGGGGCAGTTCGGTTAATCCGTTAAAGTACTTACCAAAATAAAAATAAGATACACAAGTATCAGGAATGGATGCAACAGCGCTTGGCCAGCCCCAGCACCCTGTAGACGTGGGAGAAAGGATATGGGACAAAAAAGTGACGACGATATAGATTTCAAAGAAGACGAGCTGAACGACGATGTGATGCTTGAAGATGATGCAGAACCGGAAGCAGCCGCTCTGGTTGCAGAAGAAAGCAGTAGCGAAGATGTTTTTGCCCGTGACGACAGTCAGAAAACCATGGACGCTACCCAGATTTATCTGGGCGAAATTGGTTTCTCTCCGTTGTTGTCAGCCGAAGAGGAAGTATATTTTTCCCGTCTGGCATTAAAAGGTGATCAGGCCGCACGTAAGCGCATGATCGAAAGTAACCTAAGACTAGTTGTAAAAATTGCCCGCCGTTATATCAACCGCGGTTTGGCCTTGCTGGACCTGATCGAAGAAGGCAATCTGGGCCTGATCCGGGCAGTAGAAAAATTTGACCCTGAGCGCGGTTTCCGGTTTTCTACCTACGCCACCTGGTGGATCCGCCAGACCATTGAACGCGCCATCATGAACCAGACCCGCACTATCCGTCTGCCGATCCACGTGGTTAAAGAGCTGAATATATACTTGCGTGCAGCGCGCGAACTTTCACAAAAACTGGACCATGAACCGACACCGGAAGAAATAGCCACAGCGCTGGACCGGCCGGTTGATGAAGTACGTAAAATGCTGAAGTTAAATGAAAAAATCACTTCAGTTGATACGCCTGTAGCCGGGGCGTCGGAAAAACAGTTACTCGATGTTATTGCCGATGAAAAAGAGCTGGGGCCGGAAACTGAACTGCAGGATGAAGACATTCGCCAGCATTTAGTGGTTTGGCTGAACGAACTTAACCCGAAACAACGCGAAGTGTTGGCCCGGCGTTTTGGTTTACTGGGCTATGAACCGTCAACTCTGGAAGATGTGGGGCATGAAATTGGTTTAACCCGTGAGCGGGTGCGGCAAATTCAGGTTGAAGCTCTGCGCCGGCTGCGTGAGATAGTGACACATCAGGGGCTGAATATCGAAACCCTGTTTCAGGAATAAGCTGCTAGCGATAAATTTTAGCAAGGCGCCGTCAGGCGCTTTGTTGTTTTTGTAACCACTGCACCAACAAGGCACCCGCTTCGGCTATGTGCCGGGTTAACAGCGCCACCGCAAGGCCGCTTTTGCCATGCCGTAACAAACTAAGCAGTTCAGCGTGCTCTGCTGCACTGGTATCAGCATAAGCCTGCACTTGTTCCTGATACCCCAGATAACGGGCTACTTGTTGGTGCAATTGCGCCAATAACCTGAGTAAATGTGGCTTGGCGCAGCTTTGGTACAGGGTGTGGTGAAACTGCCAGTTTAGTTCGCCGCGCTGGTAGGGCGCCAGGCTGTTACTCGCTGTTATATAAGCTAACAGATCTTCGGCCTGGCCCAATTGACTGTAACTCATATTGGCCACAGCGTGCTGCAGCGCCAGCGGTTCCAGCTGCAAGCGCAGCATACACAATTCTTCTGCTTCAGCGGCACTAAAGCCGGGCACCTGCATACCGGCCTTGCCATGGGCGACTAACCAGCCTTCGTTCATCAGCGCGTGCTGGGCATCACGCACGACTATGCGGCTGACAGCATAATGCCGGGCCAGTTGATGCTGCGTTAACACCTGACCGGCAGCCCAGTGTTGTAACTGAATGTCCTGCTTAAGCTGGTGGTATAGCTGCTGTTTTTTTAACATCTTAGCGGCACCGGCTATTGACTAGCAGCAGGGTTGCGCCACCGGCTACTATGCCCCAGAACGCCGCGGCGATACCAAAAAAGCTTACGCCACTGGCGGTAACGAGTAAGGTGATCACGGCGGCCTCGCGGTGCTCTCCCTCTGCTGTTGCGACGGCCAGATTAGCGCCGATAGTGCCCAGCAGCGCCAGGCCAGCCAGGGCGGCAATCATTTCTTTCGGGAAGGCCGAAAACAATGCCACTACGGTAGCGCCGGCCAGCCCTGCCAGCAGATAACATACACCGGCAGCTATGCCGGCTATGTATCGCTTGTCTTTGTCCGGGTGGGCTTCTGGTCCGGTACAGATGGCGGCCGTAATAGCGGCAAGGTTAATTGAAAACGCGCCCCAGGGCGCCAGCAGCAAAGTCGATAACGCGGTACTGCTTATAAGCGGTGATACCGGCGTCTGATAACCGCTGGTGCGGATAACGGCAACGCCGGGGATATTTTGTGATGCCATGGTGACCAGCAACAGTGGCAGACCTACGCCCAGTAGCGCGCTGACTGACCAATGCGGCGTTACCCAAACCGGCGTGGTCAGGCTCAGGCTTATGCTGTCAGTAGCAAACTGGCCCTGCCAGAGTACGGTAACAACACCGGTTAACAGCACCCATAGTATGGCGTAGCGGGGGGACAAGCGTTTGGCCAGCAAATAGCTGACACACATCAGGCCGACCAACAGCAGCTGAGTGTGTAAAGCGGTAAAAATACTCAGACCAAATTGCAGTAAAATGCCGGCCAGCATAGCACTGGCCAGTGGTAAGGGTATTAGCCGGGTAAGTTTATCGAACCAACCGCTGATACCGATAATAACGCCCAGTGCGGCTGTAAAAATAAACACCGCCACGGCTTCATTTATGCTCAGGCCTTGCAGGCTGCCAGCCAATAATGCGGCACCGGGTGTCGACCAGGCGGTAATAACAGGTGCCTTGTAATACCAGGATAAGCCAATGCAGGTAGCCGCCATGCCAATCCCCAGTGCCAATAGCCAGGACGCCATGATGTCTTGCGTTGCGCCTGCCGCAGCAGCCGCCTGCAGTACTATTGCCACTGAGCTGGCAAAACCTACCAGCACAGCGACAAAGCCTGCCACTATCGCTGACAGGCTGAGATCTTTAATCCACATAAATTAACTCAAACTATAAAAAGTATACCTAATTTAAAATGTATACATTTTTTGTCAAGTTATAGCTGTTGCTTTAGCTGATACAGCAACTCCAGTGCCTGGCGTGCGCTGAGATCATCCGGATTAATATCCCGTAGCTGCCCGACAATAGGGTGCTCAGTGTCCAGCAAGCTAAGCTGTGGTGCTACGGCGCTAACTGCAGCGTTGGGTTTAGCTGGCTGAGCTGCACTGTGGCGTTCCAGTTCAGCCAGTTTTTGCCGGGCACGCTGAATAACGGCTTTGGGCACGCCGGCCAATTGGGCTACCTGCAAACCAAAGCTTTTGCTGGCGGCACCGTCCTGCACATGGTGCATAAACACGATATCGTCACCATGCTCTACCGCATCTAAATGCACATTGGCCAGGCCGGGCAACTGCCCGGCCAGCTCGGTCAGCTCAAAGTAGTGGGTAGCAAACAACGTTAAGGCTTTAATTTTAGTGGCAAGATAATCGGCACAGGCCCAGGCTAAGCTTAAACCGTCGTAAGTGCTGGTGCCGCGGCCAATTTCGTCCATTAATACCAGGCTGTGCTCAGTGGCATGGTGCAAAATGGTGGCGGTTTCTGTCATTTCCACCATAAAGGTCGAGCGGCCGGAGGCTAAATCATCCGAGGCACCTATGCGGGTAAAAATACGATCTACCGGGCCAATAACAGCTTTATCTGCCGGTACATAACTGCCGATATAAGCCATTAGCACGATAAGCGCTGTCTGGCGCATATAAGTAGATTTACCGCCCATATTTGGCCCGGTGATCATCAACATGCGCCGTTGTTGATGCAGTGTCAGCGGGTTGGCGATAAACGGCTCGGTCAGTACCTGCTCGACCACAGGATGGCGCGCTTGCTCCAGCACTATGCCGGTGTCGGCACTTAGTTGTGGCCGTTTATAGTTCAGGCTGTCGGCGCGTTCGGCAAAGTTACACAGTACATCTAACCCGGCCAGAGCCTGGGCCAACTGCTGTAACTGGGCTAAAAACGGTACTGTCAGCTCAAACAACTGTTCGTACAATTGCTTTTCCAGTGCCAGGGCTTTGCTCTGACTGCCCAGTACTTTGTCTTCATATTCTTTTAGCTCAGGAATAATATAACGCTCGTTGTTTTTCAGTGTCTGGCGGCGTACATATTCGGCTGGCACTTTAGTGTCGGCGCTGCGGCCGGTTTCAATGTAGTAACCATGAATGCGGTTAAAACCGACTTTTAACGAGGCTATACCGGTGCGCTCGCGCTCCCGCTGTTCCAACTGCTCTAAATAGTCGGTGGCGCCGGTGGCCAGTGCCCGCCATTGATCCAGCTCAGCGTTATAGCCTGCGGCAATGACCCCACCATCACGAATAAGTACCGGTGGATTTTCGACTATCGCCTGCTCTAACAGCTGGCAAAGCGCCGGTAAGGGCTGGCTGCTGTGGCTTATCTGGCAAAGTAAATCACTGCTAAATTGACTTAACTGTGGTGCCAGTGCCGGCAGTTGCTGCAGCGCCAGACGCAGCCTGGCAAAGTCGCGCGGGCGGGCACTGCGCAGTGCCAGGCGGGCAATTACCCGTTCAATATCGCCGATATGTTTTAACTGCTGTTGCAACTCGTCAAAGCTGCTGTCTAATTCAGTGACGGCATCCAGCCTGGCATTGACTTCGGTCTGGCTGCGCAGCGGGGCGTGGATCCAACGCTTTAGCAAGCGCGAGCCCATGGCTGTCTGGCAGCGGTCGAGCACGGCGGCCAGCGTATGCTCATAATTACCGGCCAGATTGACGGTGAGCTCCAGATTGCGCCGGGTTGCCGCGTCCAGCACTATATTGTCCTGCGAGCGTTCCAGCGCAATAGCTCGGATATGCGGCAGGGCCGCACGCTGGGTGTCTTTAACGTATTGCATCACACAACCGGCAGCCATTAAGGCTACTGGCGCGTCTTCAACACCAAAACTAAGTAAATCTTTGGTAGCAAACTGCTGGCAAAGCAAACGTTTGGCGGTAGCCAGCTCAAATTCCCACAGTGGCCGGCGGCGTGCGCCCTTGCGTTTTTCTATCAGATAGCTGGCAGCAAAATCTTCCGGGTATAGCAGTTCTGCCGGGTTTAAGCGTTGTAGTAAGGCGGCTAAATCATCGCTGTTATCCACCTGGTTAAGCAAAAAACGGCCACTGCTTAAATCAATCTGCGCCAGGCCGTATTGGTTGCGTAGTTGCACAATGGCACATAGCAGATTGTCCTGGCGTTCGTTCAACAAGGCTTCATCCGTCACGGTGCCGGGGGTGACAATACGCACAACCTTGCGCTCTACCGGGCCTTTACTGGTGGCCGGATCACCTATTTGTTCGCAAATAGCCACCGACTCGCCCAGCTGTACCAGGCGGGATAAATAGCCCTCAACCGCATGATAAGGCACGCCCGCCATCGGAATAGGGGTGCCGGCACTTTGGCCGCGCTTGGTCAGGGAAATATCCAGTAAGGCGGCGGCACGTTTGGCATCGTCGTAAAACAGCTCGTAAAAATCGCCCATCCGGTAAAACAGCAAAATGTCGGGGTGCTGGCTTTTTAGTCCCAGATATTGTTGCATCATTGGGGTATGTGAGCTTAAGGCTTGCTCCATTTTCGTCTCTGACGGCATAATGACAGTATTAATTCCCTGTTGGATAAAATATGACGGTCGTAGCAGATAGTCTGCAGCTGGCGACGACACTAGGCCAGCTATTATTACGGAAAAAATGGACTATCACCACTGCAGAATCCTGCACCGGTGGCGGCCTGGCCTATTGCTTAACGGCAATCCCGGGCAGTTCTGCCTATGTTGATCGCAGTTTTATCACTTACAGCAACAAAGCTAAGCAGCAAATGCTGGCGGTACGCAGTGCAACCTTATTGCAATTTGGTGCAGTCAGTGAAGAAACGGTGCGCGAAATGGCCGCCGGTGCCGCTAAGGCTGCCGCTGCTAATGTCGCGGTGGCCATTTCGGGTGTTGCCGGGCCGGATGGTGGCTCTGTTTACAAGCCGGTTGGTACGGTTTGCTTTGGTTTTTATGTCGATGGCAGCGTTGCCAGCAGCCATATGTTGTTTGCCGGTGACCGCCAGCAAGTACGCCAGCAGGCAATAGATTATGCGCTGAAACAAAGCATCCAGCTGTTGACAGCATTACTAAACTAGACTACTGTACGAGCATACAGTGTTAATTGCCGGCCCGCGCCGGCGCAACCATGGATATTAAGATGGACGACAACAAGCAGAAAGCACTCGCCGCCGCCTTAGGGCAAATTGAACGTCAGTTTGGTAAAGGTTCTATTATGCGTCTGGGCGACAGCACAGCGCTGGACATAGCAGCAGTATCGACCGGTTCATTGGGGCTGGATATTGCACTGGGCATAGGCGGTTTGCCTTATGGTCGTATCGTTGAAATTTATGGCCCGGAGTCATCCGGTAAAACTACATTAACGTTGCAGGTGATTGCAGAAGCGCAAAAAGCCGGTAAAACCTGTGCTTTTATTGACGCCGAGCACGCACTGGACCCGGTATATGCCAAGAAATTAGGCGTAAATGTCGATCAGTTGCTGGTATCACAGCCGGACACCGGTGAGCAGGCGCTGGAAATATGCGACATGTTAGTGCGCTCTGCTGCAGTAGACGTAGTAATAGTGGATTCTGTTGCGGCGTTAACACCAAAAGCTGAAATTGAAGGCGATATGGGCGACAGCCACATGGGCTTGCAGGCACGGTTAATGTCTCAGGCGCTGCGTAAGCTAACAGCAAATATTAAACGTTCTAACACTTTATGTATCTTTATCAACCAGATCCGGATGAAAATTGGCGTAATGTTCGGTAACCCGGAAACCACTACCGGTGGTAACGCGCTGAAATTCTATGCCTCGGTGCGGCTGGATATCCGCCGTATTGGTTCGGTAAAAGAAGGTGACGAAATCACCGGCAACGAAACCCGGGTTAAGGTGGTTAAAAACAAGGTTGCACCACCGTTTAAACAAGCCGAATTTATTATTCAGTATGGTGCCGGTATTAATAAACTGGGCGAGCTGATTGATCTGGGCGTAGCGCAGGGCCTGGTTGATAAAGCCGGCGCCTGGTATGCCTATCAGGGCAATAAGATTGGCCAGGGTAAAGCCAATGCGATGAAGTTTTTGGCCGACAATCAGCCAATTGCTGATGAAATTGAAAAAGAATTACGCAGCCGTTTATTGTTAAAGCCAGGTGAAAAGCCGGTGGAAGAAAGCATACCAGAGGCGTTTGAAGCCGATTTATAAACATTGTTCATCTGACGTTAATAAAGCCAGCCTATGCTGGCTTTTTTTTGTATTAAATTTCCGCTTGCTCTGATTTCGGTGCGGCGATAAGCTGTGATTCTGCGATTAATTGCGGATCTTCCCAACGTGGATATCGTGTCAACGCTGCCGGTAACATAATAATGATAACAACAACCAGGCTAAGTTTTTTCGTTGTAACATTGCTTTTAGTGGCCTGTAAAGCCGATATCAGCGTGCAGGATGAGCCTGTAGATCCAGTCGTGCAGGAAATAGCCCTCGCTTTTGTCGAACGGCCGCTGGTGGTTGACGACCAGCCATTTAACAGCGCTTTACAAGACCCCGCCAGTTTTAACCCCGGTGCCCGGCTGATACTCAAACAAAATGCCTTTGCCCAGTCGGCTGAAACAGACTTAACCGCAGAGCTGTTTGACGGCGATCAGCTGTACGATGTAAAGGATTTAACCGCGTCGCCCGATGGTTTAACCTTGTTGTTTGCGCTACGCGCACCAGAGCTGGCCAACACACCGGACGAGCTGCAGCCTAAATGGGATCTGTGGCGCTATGATGTTCTTAGCAAAACTCTGCAGCCAGTAATCAGTGAGCCACAGCAAGCTCAGCGTGGCCATGATATCAGTCCGGCGTTCTTACCGGATGGCCGTATTGTGTTTAGCTCGACCCGCCAGACCCGTTCCCGGCAAATATTGCTGGACGAATTTAAACCACAATATACCGCGCTGGATGAAGATTTAGCCACGCCGACGTTCAACCTGCATGTGATGAATGCCGACGGCAGTGGCATTGAACAGCTGAGTGTTAACCTGAGCCACGATCTGCACCCGGTGGTGTTGGATGATGGCCTGATCCTGTACAGCCGCTGGGATAATCACGGCAACCGCTCGATGTTTAACTGGTACCGGATGCGCCCGGATGGTAGCGAAAATCAGTTAGTTTATGGCTGGCATTCCCACAGCAGCGGGGCAGAACAAAGCCGGGTAGAGTTTAGCAAAGCCGTGGTGTTGCAAGATGGCAGTATCAGCCTGGCCCTGGCGACAACCGGCGCAGAATATTACAACAGCTGGCCACAGCAAGTGGCACTGGCAGTCGCCAGCGATAACGAGCAGCCATTATTTGGCGAAGTATTGAATTTACCGGCGCAAACAGCGCTGTTTCCCTGGGCTTTTGACAATACCAGCCGGCCTGAACGCGCCGGTGCCATTAACAGCTACGCACCACTAAAAGACAATAGTGGCCGCTATCTGGTGAGCTGGTCGCCTTGTCGTGTGGTGCAAAACGATACCGTGTACAGCTGTGCTCAGGTAGCGGACGCCGACGAACTGGAACTGGCGGCACCGCTGTACGGTTTGTGGTTATTTAATACAGTACAGCAAACCCAGGTGCCGGTGCGGCCAGGGCGCGAAGGTATGCTGGTTAGCGAACCGACAGTGCTGCAAGCCTATGCCGAACCGGCATTTGTGCCGCCTAACCCCGCGTTGGATGCCGCTCTGGCAGCTGAAAATGCCGGTATTGTTGATATTCGCAGCGTCTACGATTTTGCCGGTGTGGCTGGCGTTAATCTGGCTCAGCTGGCTGATCCGCTGCAAAGCACTGCGGCACAACGGCCGGTACGCTATCTGCGTTTGGTGCGTGGTGTGCCGCAACCGCCGGAAGACGTGCTGGATGTGCCTGCTTTTGCCTTTGGTGTCAGCCGCTTGCAGTTAATGCGCGAAATTTTAGGCATGGTGCCGGTAGCACCGGATGGCTCAGTACGGCTGAAGGTGCCGGCAAATGTACCCTTTAATCTGGCGCTGTTAAATGCACAGGGCCAGGCCGTGTCACCGCTGCATCAGCAATGGCTTAGCGTGCGGCCCGGCGAAACCTTAAGCTGTAACGGCTGCCACAGTGCGCAAAGTACAGCGCCGCACGGCAGAAGCAGTGGCGAGGCGCCATCAGCCAATCCGGGGCTGAGTGACGGCGGCAATTTCAGTAACACCAACCCGCTGCTGCTCGCCCAGCCCGGTGAGACTATGGCGCAGATGGCCGCGCGCCTTAATGGTGAAGCCGAGCTGGAACAAGCGTTGCACTATATCGATATCTGGACTGATCCGGCTAAGCGTAGCCCTGATCCAACCGAGCTCATCAGTCTGCAGCAGTTAACCACCGCCGCGCCGGTCGGCACAGAGTGCTACACACAGTGGCTGGCCAGTTGCCGTTTACGTATTGATTACCCAAGCCATATTCAGCCGTTATGGCTGGCCGATCGACGCCAGCTTGACCCTGTCACCAATGAAGTACTTGCCGATCATAGCTGTGTAAGCTGTCACAGTCGCGTCGATGCGGACGGTAATACCCGTGTGCCGGTAGCGCAGTTGGAATTAGATGCTGAACCCTCTGATGTGCAGGCACAACATCTGCGCAGTTACCGTGAATTGTTAACCGCAGACAATGAGCAAGAGCTGGTTGGCGATGTACTGGTGGATCGCATGGTACAGGCAACCGATGCCAATGGTAACCCGCTGTTTGTTACCGATGCCGACGGCAACCTGGTGCTGGATGATGATGGTAATCCGATACCGGTCATGGTGCCGGTTGCCGTGGCTCCGGCGCTGAGGGCCAATAGCGCTGTTGCCAGCAGTGCTTTTTTCAGCCGTTTTGCCGCAGGTGGTTCGCATCAGCAATACCTTAGCGCGGCCGAGCTGATGCTAGTTGCCGCCTGGCTGGATATTGGCGCTCAGTATTACAATTCGCCTTTTGCCGTGCCGGAGCAATAAATGGCTAGAATAGCGTTAATGCAAAAAGCCCTGTTATTACTGCTCTGCAGCTTAAGCTGGCCGCTATTGGCCAGTGCAGTGACAGTAAAAGTTAACGATGGCTTTGTTAATCTGCACTCGGGGGCCGGCAAGGGCTACCCTAAAGTGCAGGTCGCGCTAAAAGGCGAAACCCTGGTGTTGCTAACCCGGCGCACTGACTGGGTAAAGGTAGAGTTTAAACAACGGCATTACTGGCTGGCCCGTGCCGATTTAACCAAGCTGATAACTGCTGAGCAGCAGGAGTTTGAACTGAATGATCAGCGCTTTGACGCCTATCAAAATCGCAGGTTGGAAGCCGGCCTGTTGTTTGGCGATTTTAATGGCTCCAGTTTATATCAGCTAACACTGGGCTATCAGTTTAGCCCCTACATTCAGACAGAACTGGCACTGGGGCAGGCAAATGGCGACCAGGCAGATAATTTATCGGCGGAACTCAGCTTGTATCTCAGTCCGATGCCGCACTGGCTGGTATCGCCATATTTCGGTCTTGGCGCTGGAGCCTTGCGCACGACTGCCCGCACTGTGCTGGTACAAACACCAGACCGAAACAATACACTGGCCAGTGCTGAATTAGGGCTGCGTTACTATATCAGCCGTAATTTTATCGCCCGCGCAGCTTACCGGCGCAGCGTAATAATAACCGATCGTGATGATAACGAAGAGATAGACACATGGAAGCTTGGATTCAGCGTATTTTTCTGACACTGGCGTTGTCGCCGCTGGCTGTCATCGCGCAAACCGCGCAGCAGCCACTGATCGAGCCGGATATAGAGCGTAAAGTAGTGAGCGAAGATTTGCTGGATAGTGAAAACTGGCTGTTAGGTATTCGCGGCGGTGTACTGAGCATAGAAGATTTTGGCAGCAGCGCACTGGCGGCTGTGCAGCTTAGCTACCAGATAAACGAAAGCTTTTACCTTAGTGCAGAGTATGCCATGGCCAAAGCCGGGCTTACGTCTTTTGAAGAACTCAGTGGTGCCGCCCCGCTGTTAACAGACAGCGAACGCGAGTGGCGCTATTACGGTGCTCATCTGGGCTATAACGTACTGCCCGGCGAAGTGTTTTTCGGCCGTGATTACGCCATGAACAGTGCGCTGTCGCTGTTTGCCGGTGCCGGTAATGTCGACTTCGCCGGCGATAAGGTTTTTGCGTTGCAACTTGGTAGCCAGTTCCGGCTGTATGCCACTGACTGGCTGACGCTGGAACTGAGCGTCAGTGATTATATTTTTGAAACGACCATTCTGGCGCGCACTAAAACCACGCACAACCTGGCATTAGGCCTTGGCGTAGCGGTGTACTTTTAACTGGAGACATTATGAAACAGTGGATTTTCAGCTTGTTGTTGCTGCTTGCCAGTAACCAGCTGTGGGCAACAGCGCCGGACTTTACCCTTAAAGCACTCGATGGCAGCAATTTACGGCTGGCAGAGCAAAAAGGCGACATCATGCTGATTAACTTCTGGGCCAGTTGGTGTGGCCCCTGTATTCAGGAAATGCCGGCACTGGATAAACTGGCACAGAAGTATCAGCCACTGGGTGTACAGGTATGGGGCGTTAACGTTGAGAGTGACAGCAGCGCAGCAAAAAACTACCTGAGTAAAGTACAGGTGGCGTTTCCTATCTTGTTTGATCTGGATAACAGTGTGTCTAAGGCATATCAGGTAGATGCGATGCCGACGACGGTGATTTTAGATAAAGATGGCAAGGTTCGGGCAGTGCATCGCGGTTATCAGCCCGGCTACGAGAAAAAATATGAAAACGATATTAAGCAACTGCTGCGTGAATAAGCGCGGTTTGCCGTCATGCCTGCTAGCCATATTGCTATTGGGTAGCACGGGCTGTGCCAGCATTGACCCCTGGGTTAAGCCGTACGAGCGTAACCAGCTGGCCGATCCGATAATGGCGTTTGGCCGCCACCCGGTGGCGCTGCAGCATGTGGCACACGTACAGGATTCCCGTGAAGCGGCAAAAGGGGCTAATGGCAGTACAGGCGGTGGCTGTGGTTGTAATTAGACTGCTGGTTATATTGCTATTGGCCGGCAGCACTGCATTGCACGCTGCAGTACTGCCACAAGATAGGGCCGATCTGCTGTATCACAGTTATCAGGGCGGTGGTGTGTCTATTGACGGCCCGGCGCTTATGCTGAGGAAAAAAGCCGGCCAGTCGGTGTCGCTGTCGGCTTACCATTATGTTGATACGGTTTCAGGTGCCTCTATTGATGTGCAGGCAACAGCATCGGCCTATACCGAAACCCGCCGCGAAACGCGTTTGGGTGTCGACTACCTCAGTGGCAACAGCATTATCAGCCTGAATTATGCGCAAAGCGATGAAAATGACTACAACGCCAAATCGGTATCCTTTGGTATAGCGCATGACACCTTTGGCGGTATGACCACGCTGAGCCTGGAAGCGGGTCTGGGCGATGACACTGTTGGCCGCAATGGTGATGACAGCTTTCGTGAACAGGTAAAGCGCTCCAACTATAAAGTTGGCTTAACCCAGGTAATTAGTAGTCGTTGGATCGCGGCGCTGAATATGCAGGTCGATTTAGATCAGGGCTTTTTGAACAATCCGTATCGCAGTGTGCGCTATATCGACAGCGCTGATCCGCGTGGCTTTGCCTGGCAAGCCGAAGTCTATCCTAACAGCCGCAATACCTTTGCCTTGTCACTGGTCAATAAATGGTATCTGCCATACCGAGCAGCCTTAAGCCTGAATTTACGCCATTATCAGGATAGTTGGGATATCCGCGCCTTTGATACCGAGCTGGAATATGTGCACCCGCTGACCGAACGCTGGATACTCGAAGCCAAACTGCGCTGGTACAGCCAGAGTCAGGCCGAGTTTTACCGTGATTTATTTGACTTTGCCAGCCAGCAAAATTTTATGGCACGTGATAAAGAGCTCAGTGAGTTCAACAACCTGACAGTGGGTTTGGGCGCCAGTTACCAGCTAAGCCGCTGGTCGTTCTGGCCCACCGCCAGGCCCGAGCTAAATCTGCAGTGGGACCATATCCGCTTTAATTATAAGAATTTTCGCAACGTAACCATTACGCAAACAGCCACCGGGCAAGAGCCGCTTTACCGGTTAGATGCCAATGTGTTGCGGGCGTTTTTCAGTCTTTATTTTTAACAGGAACACAGCATGAGAGCCTTAGTACTGATGGTGTTAATCTGGTCCGGCAATCTGGCCCACGCCAATACGGCACCAGCAGCGGAACAACTGGAGCAGCTACGACAGCAGGTTATACAGTTGAACCGCGAATTATTTTTACTGGAAGAAGAACTGCTGTTTCCGCCACAAACTCAGTTGGCACTATTTTTATCGGTAGATACCGGCCAGTTTTTCCGCCTCGACAGCGTCGAGCTGCACCTAAACGATAAACCGATAGCCGCCCATCTGTATACCGAGCAGCAGTGGCATGCGCTGCAACGCGGTGCAATCCAGCCGCTGTTTAAAACCAATGTTAATGCCGGTAAGCATAACCTTACTGCTGTTTTTGTTGGCAAAGGCCCGGACAACCGCGACTATCGCCGTGCCGTCAGCTACCCGTTTGATAAAGCCGAAGATGCCGTGCTGCTGGAGTTACAGATCAAAGACCGTAGCAGTGATTACCAGCCAGAATTTGTCGTGATGCCATGGTCCAACGATTGAGGCTAGGCGCAGCGTGCTGCTTAGCGCTATGCAGTGTTGCTGCATCGGCGCAAACGGCACTGGGCGACAAGCACTACCGGCAGGCGGCCTGGGATTTTTATCTGCAACAACCGGCGCAGGCGCTGGAAACCCTGCAGCTGGCGCCACAGCAGGATCAGCGCACGCAGTTACTTGAAGCCGGCTTATACCTGCAACTGGCAATGCCACAGCATGCCGCTAAGGTATTGGCACCGCTGGTACAGGACGACGCCGCAGCAGGGTTACCGCAATCTTTGTTAAATATTGCCCTGTTACAATTTGCCCGCCATCAGCTGGAACTGGGCAACGAAAGTGCCGCTAAACACTACTTGTCACGGGTAAATATCGCTGCTGATCAAAGCTGGCTGGGCCAACAACAGTTGCTGCAACAGTTACTAAACTGGCCGTACATCGACATCCCCTCTGCGCCGGATTTCGCCGCTTTGCAGCAGCAGGCAGAAATGCCTTATATCATCAGTAACCAGGCGCTGGCGTTAGCGCAAGCACAGCCGCAGCAGGCGCTGCAATGGCTGGATGGGCTGCAACAGCATTTACAGCGACCACAGCAGCAAAGTTTCTGGCAATTGCTGTTTAGCGGCCAGTGGCAATTGTTGTTCAGCAGTGATTGGTATGTAGTGTCGAAGCCACAAGGTTTTGTTTATGCCGAGGATGAATACCAGGCGCTGCATGATTATCTGCAATTGTTACAGGCCCAGCTGCATATCAGCCAGCAGGACTTTGCCGCTGCGGATGCCATTTTAAGTGACTTCGCCGCCAACAGCGTACTGAGCCCGGCTGCGCTGGGATTATACAGCCACATTCTTACCGAGCAACGCCATATCCCGACGTTACTGTCGGTGTTGCAGCAACAAATTAAACTGCAGCCCTTTAGCATCATCGCCTGGCAGGCGGCAACCCGCATCGGGGAACAACTGGAGCGGGCGCTGCAACAACAAGATGCACTGGCAGCCTATCGCTGGGCAGATCAGTATTACCGTCAGCAACAGCAATTAATACAACAACAAGCAGCGCCGTTGCAGGTTACCCAGTTAGAGCAGGGCCTGTCAGACTGGCAGCAACTGCAAGTGTCGCAGCACAATGAGTTAAACCGGCTACAGCAGGACATCCTGGCCCTGCAGCAACAATTGCGTCAGGCACCGGTGCGCCAGCAACGGTTAAACCGGCTGGAGCAGGTAACGGCGTATAAACTGGCGCAGCAGCAACAGCTGCTAAGCAGTCAGCTACCTGTTTTACAACAGCGGCAACAAACGCTACTGCAGCAAGCCGGGCAACTTAAGCAACACATCAGCCAGGCCGGCGCTGAGCCTATGTCGCTGCTGCTGGCCGATAACAGTCTGCATCCACAGCTGAGTTTGTTGCAACAGGCCGAGCAGCGTCTGGCGCAGCTGCAGGTAAGCGGGGCCGAGTCCGCTAACGCCCGCTATCAGCTTAGGCTGCAACGTTTGCGTGGCCTGTTACAGTGGCAATATTACGACAGCTCGGCGCAACGTCAGTTGCAGCGTCAGCGCGCGCTGGCCGCACTCGATAGCGCTGTGCAACAGCTGGACGTTAATCTGGCAGCACTGCAGCAACAAGGCGATAAAGCCGCCCGGTTAAGTCAGATAGAGCTGCGCCTGGGCCAGCTTAATGGCCAGCAGCAACAGCTAAACCTGGCATTACTCAGCCAGCAGCAACGGCTGTTGGCACAGTTAAACCAACAGTTGCAGCAACGACGGCAGCAGGATTTGGCTACGCTGGCAGATTTACAACGCTACAACAAAGAAGCCATGGCGCGGGTGATGGAGCGGGTGTTGCTGCTTGCCGGGCCGGCTGAAGCGGAGGCGCGCAATGATTAAGCGGCGAACTGCTCAGTCATGTCAGCACCCGCTATTACTCTGGCCACTGCTTTCTGCCCTGACGCTGGCCACGGTTGCAGGCTGCAGCGGGCCAGCGGGCCAGCACAGCCGGCCCCGGCTTGGCGATATAGCGCCGTTTGATCGCAGCATACTGGCGCAGGATGTCAGCGTCAGTGAACAACAGCTGGCGCAATTGTATCAGCAGATCTTGCAATTGCAGCCGGCGGCGCAAATGCGGCAGAAAATTCAGTACCGCTTATCGCAAATGCATACCGCCAGATTAGATAAGGCAGAGCTGTCAGCGCAACAAGAGCAGGCAGAATTGCAGCAATTGGTGCAGCAATACCAGCAGTTGCTCGAGCTGTACCCGGATGATCCTAATAACGAGCTGATCAGCTACCAACTGGCCCGCAGCTATGACTTACTTGGCCAGCAGCAAGCGTGTCTGGAGCAGCTGCAGCAGTTTTTACAGCATTATCCAAGGTCTGAGTTTGCCGCCGAGTTATGGTTTCGTCAGGCAGATATTCTGTATAGCCGCAGTCAGTATGCTGATGCACTGGCCGCTTATTTGCAGGTATTAGGCGCCGGCGATGCCCAGCTACAACAACATGCCCGTTATATGGCAGGCTGGAGTTACTTTAAACTGCAGCAGTTTGAACAGGCTGACGAGCAGTTTTTAGCGGTGCTGGATCAAAGCTACAGTGGCTATCTGGCCGATGAAGACAACCAGCAAAGTCTGCAACAGGAAGTGCTGCACACCTTAAGTGTATCGCTGAGTTATCAGCAACAGGCTGAGAGTTTACAAGCGCTGTTACGCCGGCTGCCTTATTACAGTGGTGAGCGCCCGCTGGCCTTGATTGAGCGTTTGTATCGCAATCTGGCCGGCTTTTTGGCAGAAAAACAGCTGTTTGCCGAGAGTCTGGACAGTTTCCGCCGGTTTATCAGCGACTATCCGGCCAGTTTGTCTGCCGCCAGGATGCAGTTATTACTGATTGAGTATTATCTGACTGATGCCGATGCGGCTCAGGCATTAGCTGAGCAGCAGCGCTATATCGCATTGTTTGCTCCCGGTAGCGCTTTCTGGCAACAAGGGCGCGAGGCAGAGCTGAATGAAGTCGCGCCGCTGTTACTGCAGTACCTGGATTATTTTGCCCGTAACCAATACCGCACAGCGCAGCAACAAAGCGCTGAAATGCAACCGGCGGCCTATGCTGCGGCTATTCCGCTATGGCAACAGATGCTGACGATATTGTCTGAACCGACAGTACAGCGCACAGCCCTGGCACAGCGTTATTCCAGCGCCGATCTGCGCTACCTGCTGGCCGAATCTTACGCTGGTGCGGCTATGTCTGAGCAAGCGCTGGCACTTTACAGCGAGCTGGGATATCAGCAGCCCTCAGATGAGCCAACCTTATTCAGCCCGCAGGATGCGGCCTACAAGGCGCTATTACTGGCCGGCACCTTATCAGCCGGCTACAAGGATAACGGCGCCAGATTGTGGCAACAGCAAACTGATTTTGTCCGTTACCACAGCCAGCATGCCGCCGCCCAGCAAGTGGCCTTGCAACAGTTACAATTGCGCTACACCGAGCAGGATTACCCGGCTGTGCTGACGCACAGCAACAGTGTGATTGACTGGCCGCACCCGGCGCAATCAGATGCGGCTCTGGTGCTCGAAGCGCGTTTTTTACACAGCCAAAGCGAGCTGGCGCTGGCCCGTTATGCCAGTGCCGAAGCCAGTATCACAGCCTTATTACAAGCCGGCAGCAGCGCGTTAAGCCCAGAGCGCAGAACATTGTTAACACAGCAGTTGGCGTCCAGTATTTATCAGCAGGCGCAGCTACCGCAGTTAGCTGCTGACGAGGTGCTGGCTCATCTGGCGCGTTTACAGCAAACCCTGCCAGATTCAGCCTATCATCAGGCGGCTGCTTACCAGCAAATTGGCCTGCTACACCAAGCGCAGCAATTTACTGCGGTGATCCCGCTATTAACCAGTTTTATCGCGCGTTACTCCGATAGCGAGCGCCAACTGGCCGCCAAAGCGCTGTTACTTGACAGTTATGAACAGGCCGGACAGTGGGCAGATGCCGCAACCGAATTGCTGGCACTGGTAAAAAGTAGCACCGACGCCGAGCAGCAACGTGAGGCGTTATATTTAGCCGCACAGTATCAACACAAAGCCGGCGACAATGATGGCGCTATTAACAGCTACCGCAGCTACGCTCATCGCTATCCGCAGCCGCACCTTGTGGCACAGGAAGCGCGCTACCAGCTGGTACAGCTGTACCAGCAAAAACAAGACAGTTACCGGCAAAATTTCTGGCTGGATAAAATAGCCAGCTTTGAACAACAGCATGCAGCCGAGGGCAACGAACGCAGCCGCCAGTTAGCCGCCGATGCACTGCTGGCACTGGGACGGCATGAAAGTATGTTGTTTAGTGCAGTACGCTTAAGCCACCCGCTGCGCAGCAGTCTGGCGAAAAAACGCCAGCATATGACAGTGGCAATAAAGCGCTTAGAGCAAAGTATGCAATACGGCCTGGCTGCCAGCTTTAGTGAAGCACAATATCGCGTGGCCAGCTTATATCAGCAGATGGCCACAGCACTGCTGCAGTCAGACCGGCCCAAAGGCCTGGACGAACTGGCGTTAGAAGAATATGAACTGCTGCTGGAAGAGCAGGCCTATCCGTTTGAAGAGCAGGCGATTGCCATTTACCGGCAAAACACCAGCCTGACCAACCAACAACTATGGGACAGCTGGATAGCGCAAAGTTTTGCGGAGCTGGCTAAGTTATTGCCGGCAAAATTTGATAAAACTGAACAGTATTCCGGGGTAGCCAATGAAGCGTATTAGTGGCTTAAGCCTGTTACTGTTATCGGCTTGTGCTCAGTTGCCGCCATCGCAACCGGTAATTGATACGCCGGTCACTGTGCCAGAGGCTGAAACCGTGGTTACAACCAGGCCGCAATTAACAGCGGAACTGCAGCAGCAATTTACTGCAGCAAAACAATTGTTGCTGGACAAAGATTACCCAGCGGCGCTAAGCCAATTTAACCAGCTCAGCAAACAGGCACCTGAGGCCGGTGGTATCTGGTACAACCTGGCGCTGGCCCAGTGGTATAGCGGGCAGACAGATGCAGCTCAGCTTAGTTTGCAGCAAGCGGTTGACGTGGCACCACAACATAGCGACAGCCATAATTTACTCGGTGTGCTGGCACGACAGCGCGGTGATATGCGCGCTGCCGAGCGGCATTTTAAACAGGCGCTGGCCGGTAGCGAGCCCTATGCCATGGCGCATAAAAACCTGGCGTTTTTATATGAACTGTATCTGGGCTTGCCATTGCAGGCGCATTATCACTACCAGCAATATTATCAGCTGACACAAGATGAACAGGTAAAACTGTGGCTGGCTTTACTTGAGCAAGAGTTGGACTCGCAGCACTTAACCGACAGCGCTGTGCCGGCAGCAACCTTGCAGGAGAATGGCAATGACTAAGTGTATTCTGGCATGCCTGATGTGTTGTTTTAGCCTGGCGCCCCGTGCGCAGCAATCTGTGCAACAAGATGCGCAGCAATCCGTGCCACAAAGTGCCCAGCCTGGTGTGCGGCAAAACGCGCAACAGCGCCTGCCACAAAGTGTGCAGCTTGAATCCACTATCAGTGGTAATCAGGAACAGCCGAAAACCATTTATGTGTTGCCCTGGCAGCAACCGGTCGGGCACATCCGTATTCCCCCTTCCAGCCTGGCTGCGCCGCAAATCAGGGTGTCACCGCTGGACAGGCAGCAATTTTTACGTTTTATCGCCGTGCAGCAAGGCGCGGTACAAACCCGTTTAGTTAACCCGGAACAACAACAATAAGAGGACATATTTGATGGATTTTTTTCACGGCACAATCCGGTTTTTACAGGAAGGCGGTGCCTTTATGTATCCGATCGCTTTTATTCTGCTGTTGGGCATTGTGATTGCCGTCGAACGTTGGTGGTTTTTGCGCTCGGTTTACGCTGTCAATCAACGCGCTTTTCGCCAGGTGCAAACTGCGGTAACCCAGGCTGATACGCCGCGTATTACCGAGCTGGCAGCCAGCAGTGCGGCGCCGTTGTTGGCTATGCTGGCCAGCGGGGTAAACCGGCTGCAATTGTCACAGCGGCGCGAAGATATGGAATACGCCATGGAAGAGGTGGTACTGGAATACAGCCTGCGGTTGCAAAAGCGCACGCCGTTTTTAGCTACGCTGGCTAATGTCGCCACCTTGCTGGGCCTGCTGGGCACCATTATGGGGTTAATTGCTGCGTTTTCTGCAGTAGCCAATGCCGACCCGTCGGAAAAAGCCAGCTTGTTATCATCCAGTATTTCGGTAGCAATGAACACCACGGCCTTTGGTTTGATCACGGCGATACCGCTGGTGTTTGTTCATTCACTGCTGCAGGGTAAAACCGCCAGTATTATCGACACCATGGAAATGGTCGGCATTAAGCTGATGAACAGCCTGGCAAAAAAAGCAGAAGGTGGCGCGGATGTTCAGAAGGCGTAAAGCTGCCATAGCCGATGCAGAGCTTGATATCACGTCCTTTATGAACCTGATGATCGTGCTGGTGCCGGTATTGCTGCTCAGCCTGGTGTTCACCCAGATCCGGGTGTTGCATATTCAGTTGCCGCCGCTTAGTGAGCAACAACTGCAGCAGGAGCAACAGCAGCCACAACAACTGGAGCTGGAAATTCATGCTGACCGGCTGCGGCTGAATTACCCGGCCGGTGAACCGTTGCGGGTATTTGAGCTTACCGAGCAGGGCCAGCATGATTTTGCTGCACTAAGCCTGTATTTGCAGGATTTAAAACTGATTTTGCAGCAAAAGCAGATTGAAAAGCAGGATATCAGCATACTGGCGCCGGATGAGCTGGACTACCAGACGCTGATCACGGCAATGGACACCGTCCGTTCGTTTAAAGCGGTAGTGGCGGCCCAGCTGGTGGATGCAGAATTGTTTCCGCAAATTGCGTTAGGCCAGTTACCGCAGGCGGAGGACGCACCATGAAGATGTCATTTCGTGCAAAACGGCTGGCGCGGCAAAACCAGCGGCTGGCGCAGGCCAGCAAGTTAAATCTGGTGGCGTTGATGGATATTTTTACCATCTTGGTATTTTTCCTGATGGTTAACCAATCCGAAGTTAAGGTATTGCAAAGTAATAAGGATATCAGCCTGCCGCGTTCGGTGTCAGAGCAGTTGCCGACCGAACAGGTGATGCTGACGATCACTGCTAACGGCATTTTAGTGCAGGGCAAACCGTTATGGCAGGGGGACTGGCAACAGGATGTCAGCGTCTGGCAACCGGAGTTGGCCACAGCCTTAACGGCTGAGCTGAACTATCTTTCGGCACGCGCCGCGCCGTTAACGGAAGCGCAGCAGCCAACCGGCCGGGCCCTGACCTTGCTGGGCGATGCGGCGACACCTTATCTGGTGTTACGTCAACTGATGGCAATTTGCGCCACTACCGAATACCGGGACTTGTCGCTAGCGGTAGAGCTGACAGCCGCTGCGACAGCGCCGTCGGAGGCGCCATGAGCAGTGTGAGTAGCGCTATGACACCGCAGTTTAATCAGACGCTGCAGTTGGCCGGCGAAGATAGAACCTTTTACCGTCTGCTGCTGGCGGGCCTGGTGATATGGTTGCTGGTGTCGGTTGTGGTGCCGGCGATTACCGTGCCAGAGCGCAGCCGGCAGCTACAGGAGCAGTTACCGCCGCAGCTGGCGCGGGTGCTGCTTGAAGAGCGTAAAGCGCCACCACCGCCGGAACCAGAGCCGCAGCCTGAGCAAATTATCGAGCCGCCTAAACCAGAACCGCAACCGGTAGAGGCCACACCTGAGCAGGTAAAACCGGATCCGCAACTGGCTCGTCAGCAAGCCGAACAGGCAGGATTAATGGCAATGCGCGACGACTTAGCCGCCTTGCGACAAAGTTTTCAGCTTAACAATACTGCACCGCAGGTAAAAAGCAGCGGAGAGCAACAGGCTACCCAGGTCGAACGTACGTTGCTGCGCAATGAAGCCGCTAAAACCTTTGCCACAGCAGAGGCGGCTGCAGTAGCCGGTGATATTGTCCGCTCTGAACTGGCCGACACCGGCTCGACGGCGCTGGCCGAAACGGCTCTGCAAGGCTTGTCGGCAACCGGTCGCAAAGATGTCCAGCCGCGCAGCAATAACAGCAGCAGTAGTGGCGGCCAGGGCCGGTCTGAAGCGGAAATCCGCCGGGTGTTGGAGGCCAATAAAAGTAGCCTCTATACCTTGTACAGCCGGGCACTGCGGGCCAATCCGCTGCTAAAAGGCAAGGTAGTGTTTGAACTGGTAATTAACCCGGATGGCAGCCTGGCCGACGTCAGTATAGTGCGCAGCGAGTTAAACGACAGCAAACTGGAGCGGCAACTAACGCTGCGCCTGCGTGGGGTAAATTTTGGCGCGGCCCAGGTGGCGCTAACCCGTTCAACCTGGACAGTTGAGTTCTTACCGGGCTAATCCGGAGGTAAATAACGATGCGTACTGTGATAAGTACTACGATAGCTACTACGATAACTACTACGATAGCTACGGGCTGCTTTATGCTGGCGCTGTTGCTGCACAACAGCCCGGCACTGGCGGGCTCTTTAGAGCAAGCCCGGCGGCTGCATGACAGATTAGCCGGTGTACCCGCTGATGCGACGACATTAAGCCAGATGCAGGCATTGCTGGAAAGCGGCAATGGCAGCGCTGCGGCCGGGCTGGCCATGCAGCATCCTGACTTTTACCGTACCACATTAAAGTTGTTTGCCACCGCCGCGACGAATCGCGATCAGGATGTGTTTGAGCCATTAAATGACTATGTCGCTACCGTAATCGGCTTAGTGCGCGATGATGCAGATTACCGCCAGCTGCTGCAAACCGATATCTTATATATTGGCGCTGACAGCTTAGGCTTGCCGCCTTATCAGAGCGACAGCAATGCGCACTATCTGGCGCTGGAGCAGCAGGCGGTTGATTTAGCCCAGTATCTGCAGCCCAGGGCACAAAGCACGCTAAATGGTATACCGGCCGATGCCGCTGCCGGGGTAATGACCAGCCGCGCGGCGGCCAAAGCATTTTTTTACCTCGGTACTAACCGTGCCATGTTCCGCTTTACCCTGATGAGCCAGTTGTGTACGGATTTAGAGCCGCTGCAGGATATCAGCCGGCCAACCGATCGGATCCGCCAGGATGTCAGCCGCAGCCCGGGCGGCGACAGCCGTATATTTAACAACCGTTGTGTTGGTTGTCATGCCGGTATGGACCCACTGGCGCAGGCTTTTGCTTACTACGACTACCAGTTTACCGATGAAGACGGCAGTAATGGCCGTATTTTTTATCAGGCGCCGGGCACGCTAAACAGCCAGACGCAAAGCCGGGTGCAGCCGAAGTATCATATTAATGCCGGCACCTTTCCGTACGGTTTTAGTACGCCGGATGACAGCTGGCAAAATTACTGGCGTGAAGGCCAGAACCAGTCACTGGGCTGGGACAACACTTTATCAGGCCAGGGTAATGGTGCCAAAAGTCTGGGCCAGGAGCTGGCGCATACCGAAGCCTTTGCCCAGTGTCAGGTTAAAAAAGCGTTTCGTACCGTCTGTTTACGCGAGCCGCAAAGCCTCAGTGATGTCAATGCGCTGCATAGCATTACCGACAGCTTTAAAGCCGGCGGCTACCGGATGAAGCAGGTCTTCGCCGACACGGCGTTATATTGTATGGGAGACTGATGATGAAATACTATGCCATACCCATACTAGTATGCAGCTTGTTGCTTGGCGGCTGTGGTGGCGCTGAAGTCGAGCAGAACCCGCCGCCGCCGGTGCAGGAAGACAACACCAATTACACCGGCCCTGCGCCGCAAACCGATGATATTCAGTTATTTAAACTGACACTGTGGGACAATATTGCGCTGAGTAGCCGTTGTGGTGCCTGTCATGTGCAGGGTAACACAGCACCATTTTTTGCCCGGAATGACGATATTAACCAGGCTTATGCTGCGGTTACGCCACTGGTTAACCTGGCCGATCCGGCGCAGTCTTTACTGGTGACTAAAGTCAGTGGCGGCCACAACTGTTGGCTGGCCAGCGATACGGCCTGTGGCGATACCTTAACGCAGTGGCTGCGTAACTGGGCCAACAGCAGCGACACTGAAGCCGCAGCGGTAACGCTGGTGGCGCCGCCGGTGCGTGAGCCGGGTGCCAGCAAAGCGTTACCGGCAGAGCCGGCATTGTTTAGCAGCACGGTTTATCCGTTATTGCGGCAATACTGTGTTAATTGCCATGCGCCGGATGCTGCACAAGCACAAGCGCCGTTTTTTGCTGATGCCAATCTGGCGGCCGCCTACGAGGCCAGCCGCAAGCTGATTAATCTGGATACACCCGAGCTGTCACGTTTTGTCGCCCGCTTAGGCGGTGAGTTCCATAACTGTTGGTCCGATTGCACAGCTAATGCTGCTGACATGCTAAGCGCGATAACACAAATTGCTGCCAGCGTTGAGCTAACCGCTATCGATCCGGCGCTTGTTGTCTCTAAAGCATTGCGGCTGGATGACGGTGTGGTCGCCTCCAGTGGCGGCCGGTTTGAAGCCAGCCAGATTGCCTTTTACCAGTTTAAAACCGGGGAAGGTGCTATTGCTTATGATACCTCAGGCGTTGAACCGGCGGCTAACTTAAGTCTGCAGGGCGATATTAACTGGATAACAGGTTGGGGCTTGCAAATAAACTCTGGCCGGGCCCAGGCCAGCACCCAAAACAGCCGTAAGCTGGCGCAGCTTATTTCTGCTACTGGCGAGCTTAGCATCGAAGCCTGGCTGGTACCGGCCAATGTTACCCAGGAGGGGCCGGCGGCCATTGTCAGTTATGCCGGCAGCAATACCGAGCGCAATCTGACACTGGGTCAAAGCCAGTATAACTATGATTTTTTACTGCGCTCTGACAGTAGTGATTTTGCCGGTATACCGGCGCTTAGCACCGCAGATGCAGACGAAGTGCTGCAGGCCACATTACAGCATGTGGTGCTGACGCAGGACCCGGTAAATGGCCGGCGAATTTATGTCAACGGCCAGGACACCGGTGTGCGCGATACGGCGGCGGCCATTCGTAACTGGGATGATACTTATGCGCTTATCCTTGGTAACGAAGCCAATGGTAACCTGCAGTGGCAGGGCAGCATCAGACTGTTGGCCATTCACAATAAGGCACTAACAGCAGCACAAATTCAGCAAAATTATGATGTCGGGGTAGGGCAAAAGTTCTATCTGCTGTTTGGTGTTGGCGATCTCATTGATGTTGCAGACAGCTATATCGTATTTGAGGTGGCCCAGTTTGACAGCTACTCCTATTTATTTAACGCGCCTTATCTGGTTAACCTCGAAGGCCGCAGTTTAACGGATGAGCTGCAGATCAGTGGTATGGCGCTGGGGTTAAACGGCAAAGAAGTAGTAACCGGTCAGGCCTGGCTGAAGCAACAATTTACGCTGGCCGGCGGCACTGCATTGGCTGCGGGCCAGCCGCTATCGGCACTGGGCACTATAATTGCTGCCGAGCAGGGCATTGCCAGCGATGAGTTTTTTCTGTCGTTTGCCCGTATTGGTAGTCGGGAAAATGTCCGTACTACGACAACAGCGCCGCTGCAGCAAATTATTGCCGTGGCGCAGCCAAACAGTGATATAGGCCTTAGAACCTTTGCCGAAATTCATGCCAGCATGAGTGCACTAACCGGTGTCGGACAGCAGCACAGCGGCGTGGCACAGGTATACCAAACCATTCAGCGCCAGTTACCCTCGGCAGATAGCGTTGATACCTTTGTTTCAGCGCAGCAAATGGCAATTACCCAGCTGGGTATTGCGTATTGCAATGCGGCTATAAATGACAATGCCATCCGTCAAAGCTGGTTTGCGCAAGTGGATTTTTCTGCCACGCCGGCGACAGTGTACAGCGAGGCTAACCGGGCCTTGTTTGTTGAGCCGCTACTGGATCGCTTAATGCCGTTGGCGGTGCAAACTTCGGCTGAGCGCACTGAGGTGGCAGCCGAGCTGGACGCACTGATCAACCGGCTAAGTAACTGCAGCACCAGCTGCAGCAATGATCGCAGTCAAACCATTGCCAAAGCGGCCTGTACTGCGGTACTGGCCAGTGCAGAACTGTTGCTGCAGTAGGAGAAATAACATGAAACGTAAAGCAAGCTTACAGCCAGACAGTCCGTTGTTGCACGCCTGCCATAGTAAGCCGGTGAGCCGGCGCGACTTTATTGCCTGCGGCATGAGCTTTGGCGCAGCGGTACTCACCAGTGGCTCGGTATTGAGCTTGTTTGCTAACCCGGGTAAAGCCTATGCCGATTTATCACCTGATTTAGAAGCACTAAAACAACAATGTGGTATTAACGTGCAGGGTGCCGGCAAAATTCCGTTTATCTGTTTTGATCTGGCCGGCGGTGCCAATATTGCCGGTTCTAATGTGTTGGTGGGCGGCGCCGGTGGTCAGCTGGATTTTCTATCGGTTCAAGGATACAGCAAATTAGGTTTGCCGGCCGATATGGTGCCGCAGGCGGTAAACAGCGCTGATCCGGCGGCGGGCTTTGTTAACAGCCAGCTGGGTTTAGCTTTTCATAGCGACTCGCAAATGCTGGCCGGCATTTTAGAGCGCACCTCTATGGCCACGCAGGCCATGACCAATGGCGCTGTGCTGCCGTCGCGCTCTGAAAACGATACCGGCAATAACCCGCACAACCCTATGTATGCTATCGCCAAAGCCGGTGCCAGCGGTTCGCTGATGCCGCTGATAGGTTCGCGCAATTCCGACTCGGGGGCAAACTCTATGGCACCGATCGAGTTTTATAATCCTGAGCTTAGGCCAACCAAAATAGACCGGCCCAGTGATGTAACCGGCCTGGTAGATGTCGGCGACTTGTTTGGTTTGCTCAACCAAAGCGATGCGGTGGCGGTAATGGAGTCGGTACAGCGCATCAGCGACAGTAAACTGGCTAACGTTAATACCAATATCAGCCGTGATGCGGTGATTAAAGATCTGCTGCGCTGTGGTTATGTGAAAAGTGCCGATTTGGCCGATCGCTTCGGCAATCCGGCGACGCTGGACCCGGCCGCCGATACAGATATCGTTGGCCCTGCCGGTATTTTCAGCGCGGAAGAATTTAATAGCGACGCTGAGTTTCGCAAAACCGCCTCGGTAATGAAGCTGGTGGTTAACGGCTTTGCCGGGGCCGGCTCTGTTACCCTTGGCGGTTATGACTACCATACCGGTGAGCGCGGTACCGGCGAGCTGCGCGACTTGCGGGCTGGCCGCTGCATTGGCGCCTGTCTGGAATATGCGGCAAGGGTGAATCAGCCACTAATGCTGTATGTATACAGTGATGGCTCGGTGGCCAGTAATGGCCGTATAGATGAGTCTGAGCTGGGCCGAGGCAAAGGCGAGTGGACCGGCGATAACTCCTCAACAGCGGCGTCATTTATACTGGTATACAGCCCGACAGGCAGGCCGTCTTTATTAGGTGGCAGCGCCAGTGAACAAGCCCGGCACCAGCAAATTGGCTTTATGCGGGCCGATGCGTCAGTTGAAACCGGCTCGTCGGTGGCGGCCAATAACGTGAATTTGCTGGTACAAACGGTATTAGTTAACTATCTTGCGCTGCATGGTGAACAAGGCCGCCTGGCGGAAGTGGCGCCCTTTCATGGCTTGGGCAATGCCGCCAGTGTCGATAGGCTTACGGTTTTTGCGCCTATTATCTGACGATCTGCACTCAAATAATGGTCGGCAACAGAATATTTGTGCTTGTGACAGGCAAATTTGCTGCCGGCTGTATATAGTTGATCCAGCATTGCCAGACAGGTACAAGCCATTATGAAACTGCTGTTCGCGTTAGTCTTAGCTGTTAGCCTGCCGGCACAAGCCGTGGCCTGTAACTGGCGTATGGGTATTGAAACCAGCTTTGCGCCTTATATTATGCAGCAAGATGATAGCTGGCGCGGCCTGAACGTTGATTTACTCGCCCGGCTGGCACAGCAGCTTGGCTGCTCGCTGGAGTTTATTCACAGCCCTTGGCTGCGCTCGTTAAAGCTGATTGAACAAGGTGAGCTGGATGTACTCAGCCACCTGAGTTATAATCAGGAGCGTAGCGCCCATTTTGCCTTTATCGGCCCGCATCAGCTGGAAATTATCTATCTGGTTGGTGTGCCGCAGGCGTTCAGCGGCCTGACTGATATCAGTCAGCTCAGGCAAAAAGGCACTTCCGGTATTATTGCGTTACTAAACGGTGCCTACTATGGCGATGAGCTCGCCAGCATTTTAGATGACGCGAAAAACCGCACCCGTTTTGTTTTTATCCGCGGTAACGAAGATAAACAGGCGCTACTACTGAATGGCCGGGTACATGGTGTGCTGGAAGACATTACCGCTTACCACTATTGGAAAACCCGCAGTGAATTACCGACAGCTGATTACCTGCCGTTATTTGAGGTACACCGTAGCACGGTATATTTTGGTTTTAGCCGCGCCAGCTTCAACGCCGAGCAATTACAGCAAATAGCCGACGCCTGGCAAAGTTTGTATGATGACGGCAGTTTGGCGGCTATTGTTAGCCGTTACCAGCTGGAAGAATTTCGTATTAGTTTACCTGAGCCGGCACCGTTATTAATGCGCTAAGCCAGTGCTACAGTTTCGGCGCCGGAGTAAGCTTGTCAGCATTGATTATCTGATACTTCTGATATATCGGCGTCAGCTCGCCTTCATCATGTAATTGCTGCCAGGCATTAACCAACTGCGTGATTTGCTGTGCTGACAATGCTGCCTTACTAAAACCAAAATATACAGGACTTTCAAACACTTTTAGCAGTGGCTGGTACTTAGCCGCCTGCGGATACTGGTGTTGCTGCCAGTAACGCAGTACGGAAATATCTTCCAGTATGGCATTTACCCTATGCGCTCTAAGCAGCGCCAGTTTATCCTGAATGCTGCTGATGATAACTAACTGGCGGGCAAAGTTAGGTGCCTGCATTAGCCGGGAAAACTCTTCGCCATAGTAGGCGCCATGCAAGGTGGCAATGCGGCCCAGATCAATGTTTTCACTGAGCTCGGTTAATTCATGCAGTTGCGGCAGGCTTTGCGCTTCGCCAATCAGATAAATGGCTTCAATATGATGCGGGCCGATAAAAGCAAAATGTTGCTGACGTTGCGGATTAAATGACAGATGGCTAAGCACATCCAGCTCGCCGGCTTCACTTTGCTGTATCGCCCGCAGCCAGGGGCTGTTAATAAATTCGAGCTGACAGCCTACTTTAGCCGCCAGCTTTTGCATCAGTTCAACACTGAGACCGGTCCAATGCTGGTCTTGCTTAATCAGATGGGGTGGAAAGTCTGTTTCTGCTGACATACGCAGCTTACAGGGCGCAGCTGGCTCGGCCTGCAGAGCGGGTGCCATTAATAACAGCAATATCAGACAACAACGCCAGTGCATAGAAGTGCTATATACCCGAACTGAATTACCTTACAGAGAATCTACTGCAAAGTTAGGCCCTTGCCCAGCGTTTTTATTGGCGCTTAGTCAGGCTATTGTGCCAGGCCACTGGAAAAATGCAGAGTATGATCGGCACTGATAAAAATGGCTTCGTAATCAGGTATTTGTTCTATTAGTTGCATACCCTGTTGCAAACCCAGCACAAACAGCGTTGTTGACAGGGCATCAGTGCGGCCGGTGTCGGCACCGATGACACTGACACTCATTAAACCGGTAGTGCTTTGGCCTGTTTTCGGATCGAGAATGTGGTGGTAACGCACACCCTCTTCAATAAAGTAGCGCTCGTAGTCACCTGAAGTGCTAATGGCGGTATCTTGCAGTGGCAGGGTTGCGGCATATTTTGCATCCTGGCGTGGGTGCCTGATGCCAACCAGCCAGGGCTTACCGCGTTTATCGCCAAGCAAACGGCTGTCACCGCCAGCAGTAAGCTGGGCGTGTTTAATATCTGCCGCAGCAATAATTTTCATGGCCCGCTCAACGGCATAACCTTTGGCAATACCACCTAAATCAATCTTGACGCCAGGTTGGGCAAAGCGCACTTTATTATCGCTAAGCAGTTGTACACTCTGATAATTGACATACTGACGTTGTTGCAATAATTGGCTGCTATCGGGTTTTTTACCGGCGCGGTAATCGTAATAAAAACCCACCGAGGCGAAAGTAATATCAAAGGCACCATTGCTCAGCTCTGACACCTGCCGCGCCTGGCGCAACAGCTGATACAGCTCGTCGGACACCTGCACTGCCGAATTGGCGGCTTCGCGGTTTAAGATGCTCAGTTCACTGCTGCTAATGTAAGGGCTCATTAACTGATTTATGCGCTCAAACTCGGCCTGAACCTGGGTAATGATCTCAGCGGCATTGGTGTCCGGGCTCCAAAACTCAATATAAGCCTGGGTACCGAGGGTGTGAAAGGCCTGGCGATGCCACTGTGCTGTTGCCGTCTGGGCAAATAACACTAATGCCAGATACAGGCTAATGCGGCCAAAAGCAAAAAAACGCATAACAGGATCTCTGTAAAAAAACTGCTGCCATTGTTACAGAGCTGACAACTTAACTCAATGCCAGCCGTGCTAACACAACAGCCGCGGTTGCAGTTTTCGCTCCGGTCGATCTTCAGATGATAAATTTGCGATATGTTTGCATTGTCCGGCGCAGCCACTATCTTTAAGTGCGTTAAGTACCCTGCTTGTATAAATAACTGCCGTTCGATTGTCGTTATTTGCTTTTACCGCCGTTGCAGATCAAGGCCAGCGTGACAGCCTGTTAGTGCTGCTGCGTTGCCAGTCGTAAAGTAATTCAGGATGTATCGGTCACAGCCATGAAGGCTGTGTGGTGTACGTTTGGCTGGAAGAAGAGCAATATGATAGCGAAGACGTTGACGCAACTGGCGGTTCAGCTAAACCGGTTTTTGCGGCAGAATTTTAAGCTAGATGAAGATATCGTGCTGGTGTCGAACTTAAATGAGGCCGACGGCAGCGCCTGTACTCATGCCAATAACAAGCTGGCGCTGTTTTTGGTTGGCATTGAAAAAGAATCTGCCAGCAGAAACAACCCCAGCCTGCTCGATACCGGCTTTAGCCGCAGTGCCAACAGTGCGCCACCTTTGCATCTGAACTTATATTTAATGTTGGCGGCCAATTTTAACGGTGCCAATTACACTGATGCCTTAACGCTATTGTCGGCCTGTATCAGTTTTTTTCAGCGTAACCCTCTGTTTAACCGCCAAAACTTGCCTGATTTGGATCAGGCAATTGAACGGCTGACACTGGATTTGGAAAACCTCAGTATTCAGGATGCCAGCAACTTATGGGGCATGCTAAGTGGTAAGTATTTGCCATCAGTATTGTACAAGGTGCGGATGGTCAGCTTTGACGGTGCCGATATTTACAGTCAAAGCAGCTTGCTGTCAAAACCAATCAGTGAACTGGGCGGCAAAGCATGAGTTATCTGCCGCTGTGCCAGTTTCACTTACAACACAGTTATTTTAGCTCTGGCTATCTGCAACAGGCGCAGCTGCTGCCAAGTGCGGCCAGCCAACGGGCGCTGCGTAATGCGCAGCTATTATTCAAGCCAACAAAACAAGGCGCCATGCTACTGCTTGATAGCAGCCGGGCCGATATTGCCGCCGCCTGTTGTGAGCCAGCCTTAAGGCTGTATTTTCTGTTGTATAGCCGTGATGCATTGTTTGGCAGTTACACCGCTGCGGCGCTGCAGCAGGGCCAGTTGTGGTACTGCGATAGCAACAGTGCCGTGCAGCAGGATGGGGTGCTTCGCCTGCATGCTGGCGCCGAATTGGATAGCACTGCGCTTATTTTCGCCGATGATGCCAGGCTAAGCGGGCTGGCAGAACTAACACAAGCGCCGCTGCCACAACTGGTGTTGGCCGTTTCGCTGCAACACGACGATATCACGGCGCTATCGGCTGAGCCGGCTAAACACTATCTGATCAAATTTGGCAGCCGGCGCAGCATCTGGCGCTATTACCTGTGTGGCGACAACTTTGCGGTACCGCTGCGTATTCGCGATCTGACACAAGCCGGCTCGCAGGCGGCGACAGCGCAATTTGTACAGCAGGCCGATGTCACGCTGGCTAACGGCCGGCGCGCCAAAGTATTTGATTCCACCGATTTACTGGCCCTGGCACAGCAGAGCCCTTACCGCCTGGCATTGGTAAGCCAGGGTGACAGTAGTGAAAAAGTTTTAATTAAACGGTTGCCGGTAGCGGCAGCCGGGCAATTGGGCACCACAGTAGTAAACGGAGTAAAGCGTAACCTGGCAGAAATATATCTTAACTATTAACCAGAAAGGATCTAATCATGGGGCAGATGAAAACGCCTGGCGTTTATATCGTAGAAAAAAATGCCTTTCCCAATTCGGTAGTGGAAGTTGCAACGGCAGTACCGGCATTTATCGGTTATACCGACAAGGCACTAAATGGCACTAAGTCACTGACTAATCAGCCGATGCGTATCAGCTCAATGTCAGAATTTCACAATTATTTTGGCTTTGCGCCAACGCCGATGTTTGGCCTGGCCGAAGCGACAGCGCCGGCTGACAACACCTTTAGTGTCGCAGGAAAATCCTACCAGCTTAGCCATGACAGCGGTAAAAACCAGTTGTATTACGCCATGATGCTGTTTTATCAAAACGGTGGCGGGCCTTGCTATATCGTCTCGGTTGGCAGCTACAGTGATGATATTGAAGGCGCTAAATTAATGGCCGGTATCGATCAGCTGATTAAAGAGCAGGAACCGACCATGCTGGTGATCCCCGAAGCGGTACTGCTTAAAGAGGACGACTGCATTGCCGTACAGCAGGCCGCCCTGGCGCATTGTGGCGGTAAGATGCGCAACCGGGTTGCTATTTTAGATGTGTGGCAGGGCTATAAACCGCGCCAGCACCCGGAAGGTGATTGCATCGATAACTTCCGCGGCAAGTTAGGTATTAACTATCTGGATTTTGCTACCGCTTACTATCCGTGGCTGAACACCAGCATAGTACAGGAGCGCGATCTGAGTTATCAGAATCTGGCACCGGCTGAGCTGCTGCAAACGCTACTTAAACAAGAGCGCAACCTGCCTGATGAACTGCCAGCGCTGGATGCAAAAGCAACAGCAGCCGATAAAGCAGCGCAGCTGAAACTGCAGCAGCAGTTGGATGCGATTGCTGAAATCAGTGCTGACTGGAGTGCACTGGACAGTGCCGAGCGCGTCGCAAAACAAATGTTATTACACAAAAGCCTAAAAGCCATCAGCCCGCTGTACAGCCAGTTGATTAGCCAGATGCGTGCCGTGCTGAACTTACTTCCGCCGGCAGCGGCGATGGCGGGTATTTATACCATGGTAGACAACACTAAGGGCGTATGGAAAGCGCCAGCCAATGTCAGCTTAAGTGCAGTGGTATCCCCGGCAGTCAATATTACCCACGATGAGCAGGAAGATTTGAACGTCAGCACCCAGGGTAAGTCAGTTAATGCTATTCGTACCTTTATTGGTGAGGGCACTTTGGTGTGGGGCGCCCGCACCCTGGATGGCAACAGCCTGGACTGGCGCTACATCAGTGTGCGGCGCACCATGATTATGCTGGAAGAATCGATCCGGCTTGGCACCAAAGCTTATGTGTTTGAAAACAACACGGCCAGCACCTGGGTCACCATCAAAAGCATGATCCGTAATTTCCTTACCGGCATCTGGAAACGCGGCGGCTTAGCCGGCGCCTCACCGGAAGATGCCTTCAGTGTAAGTGTTGGTCTGGGTGAAACCATGACCTCAGAAGATATTCTCGAAGGCATTTTACGCGTAACGGTATTGGTAGCGCTGATCCGGCCGGCCGAGTTTATCGAAATTACTTTCCAGCAGCAGATGCAGAAGTCCTGATTAACTGACTACGAATAGGCATACAAAGGAGCTAAAAAATGGCTGATGACGGTTCAACTCAATCCACTTCGGTATGGCCGTTACCGAAGTTTTATTTTCAGGTGAAATGGGATTCAGAAGTAATGTCGTTTCAGGAAGTGTCCGGTTTGGATGTTGAGGCACAAATTATTGAATACCGTGCCGGCGACAATCCGGTGTTTTCTGCCACTAAGATGCCGGGGCTGAAAAAGTCCGGCAATGTGACGATGAAAAAAGGCGTGTATAAATCAGATAACAAGTTTTGGGCCTGGTTTAGCCAGATCAAGATGAACACCATCAAACGGCTGCCCATTACCATCAGTTTGCTGGATGAAGCCGGCGGCACCACTATGGTGTGGACGCTAACCAATGCCTGGCCCACCAAGATCACCGGCACTGATCTGAAGTCTGATGGCAATGAGGTGGCGATAGAAACCATTGAAATTGTGCACGAAGGTATCACCATTGATAACCCCTGACAGGTAACGCCGTATGACTGAGCAGGCAGAATATCCGCTACCGGCGTTTTACTTTAGGGTGAAATTTGCTGCCAGCGGTGACAGCGCCGACACCGCCTTTCAGGAGGTGTCGGGCATCGGCGTGCAAATCGATACCGAAGACGTGATAGAAGGCGGTGAAAACCGCTTTGTGCACCGGTTGCCCAAAGCGGTAAAGCACAGCAATCTGGTGTTAAAACGCGGCATCGCCGACCTTAATTCACCGCTGATAAAGTGGTGTCTTAAGGTGTTTGAGCAGGGCCTGGACAGCGCCATTACGCCGATGAGTATCAGCGTGGCGCTGCTTGATAATAAAGGCCAGCCGGCGCGTAGCTGGGACTTTGTCAACGCCTGGCCGGTCAGTTGGCAGGTAGAGGCCTTTAATGCCAGTAAAAATGAAGTGGCGATAGAGAAACTGGAGTTTAGCTATCAATATCTGAGCCGGGAGAAATAAGCCTATGCCGATAGAAGTCAGCCGACTGATTGTCAAATCTACGCTGCTGGAACCTGAACCCGAACAGCATCAGCTGCAGGCACTGCAAGCCGAAGTGATACGGCAGTTAAAAGAGGATATTTTGCAGGAATGCCAGCGCTTGGTAGAGCAGGCCCGATTTGAGCAGAGGCCGCGCTGATGAGTGGCAGCAAAACCCTGCTGAGTATCAGTTGTTGCGATCAAAACGGTCAGCCCAGTGGCGCAGGCCGGTTTCAGGCCATGATCAACCCTGCCAGCCTGAACCACCAGCTGGGTATTAGCTATAACAGCGACAGCAGCACTAACCTGCCAATAGGTAAATCGGCGGTGGAAAGTAAGCTAAGCCAGTACCAGCAGGAAAAACTCAGCTTTGAGCTGGTGCTGGATGGCACCGGCGCAGTACCGCAAGCGGCAGCAACAGAGGTTAGCGAGCAGGTTAAGCAGCTGAAAAACGTCGTGTATCACTATGTTGGCGAGAAGCACGAACCCAGCATAGTTAAGTTGCAATGGGGCCAGAGCTTCAGCTTTATTGGCCGTCTGAGCAGCATGACACTGGATTACACCCTGTTTAAGCCCGGTGGAGACCCGCTCAGGGCAAAAATAAAGCTGAATTTTGGCAGTTATATGTCAAATAAACAGGAGGCATTGAAAGCGGACAGGCAGTCGCCGGATTTAACGCATCAATACCATGTTAAAGCCGGTGATACGCTGCCGCTGCTGTGTTACCGCCAGTATAAAGACAGTAGCTACTATCTGGCCGTGGCCGAGTTTAACCAGCTCGACAGTATCAGCATGCTGGTACCCGGTACCGTACTGTATTTTCCACCTTTGAGGTAACCATGGCCAATTCTCCGCTGCAAGGGGCCGAGGGCCCGGTACGCTTAACCATCTTTAGTGATGGTACAGAGCTGGCCGACAGTATCAGTGTGGTCAGTGTGGAAATTACCAAGGCGTTAAACCGCATTCCGCTGGCGGTATTAACCTTTAGCGACGGTGACATGCCGAATAAAGATTTTCCGCTGTCAAACCAAAGCCAGCTGGCACCCGGCGCCAAGCTGGTGGTGAAACTGGGCTATGAAGACGATGAGCAGCAGGTCTTTAGCGGCGTCGTGGTAAAGCACAGTTTGACTGTGCGCGGTAATAATCAGGCCGAGCTGGTGGTGGAGTGTCGTGATCCGCTGTTTGCCGCTACGCTAGCACGCAATAATGCCAACTTTGTCGACATGACCGACAGTGACATCTGGCAACAGCTGGCGGGCAAATACAGTGTTAGCTGCGACGCTGCCGCAACCAGCGAAAGTCATGCCGAGCTGGTGCAATATTACAGCACAGACTGGGATTTTATGCTGTTGCGGGCCGAGGTAAACGGCATGCTGCTGTGCATAGATGACGGTACTTTACAGATAGCTCCACCGGATGTCAGTGGCGAGCCGGTGTTAAAAGTAACCTATGGTGACGATTTACTGAGTTTTAATGCCAGTCTTGATGCCAGCCAGCAGTTTAGCTCGGTTAAAGCGGTCAGTTGGGATCCGGCCAGCCAGCAAATACAAAACAGCGAAGCGGGTACAGAAAGCTTAACGGCCCAGGGTAATCTCAATGCCGATACATTGGCCAAAGTGGCTAACCTTGCTGAATGTCGTTTGCAAACAACAGTGCCACTTAGCAACGATAGCTTAACCGGCTGGGCTAAGGCGCAGCAGCTGAAATCTGCGTTGTCGCGTATTCGTGGTGAGCTGCGCTGTCAAGGCTCGGCACTGCTAAAGCCCGGCGTATTGCTGCAGGTTGACGGTGTCGGCGAGCGCTTTAACGGCAAGGTGTTTATCAGCCAGGTGCGCCACAGCGTGAGCCAGGGCGATTGGGTCAGCCAGGTCAGTTTTGGCATGTCGGCGCAGTGGTTTGCTGAAAATAGCGATATCAGCGCGCCGGCGGCTGGCGGCTTGCTACCAGCTGTCAACGGCCTGCAAATTGGCGTAGTACAGAAGCTGGATGCCGATCCGGCCGGTGAATATCGTATTCAGGTAAAAGTACCGCTGTTGGAAGCGCAAACCGAAGGCGTCTGGGCCAGATTACTCAGCTTTTATGCTTCAAGTGGCTTTGGCCAGTATTGCGTACCAGAAATAGCAGATGAGGTGATTTTAGGCTATCTGAATAACGATCCCTGTTACCCGGTGATCCTCGGCAGTGTATACAGCAGTAAGCAAAAGCCAGCCTATGAGCATGCAGCAGAAAACAATCTTAAAGCCTTTGTCAGTCGCAGCAAGCTGACGTTGGAATATGACGAAGACAAAAAGAAAATCAGCATTTTTACCCCGGCTGGCAATAAAGCCGTACTGGATGACGATAGCAAAACCATCCTGCTGCAAGATCAGCATGGCAATAAAGTCGAGCTGTCCGACAGCGGCATCCTGCTCGATAGCCCAAAAGACATCAGTTTAAACGCCAAAGGCAAAATCAGCCTGCAGGCTGTGGGCAATATAGAGCTTGGCGCCAAAGCCGATTTTACGGCCGAGGCGCTGAATATCAGCCAGCAAGCCAAGGTAGGTTTTACCGCCAAGGGTAATGCCAGTGCTGAGGTGTCGGCCAGCGGCCAGACCACAGTAAAGGGCGCCATGGTAATGATTAACTAGCGATGCAGTCACAGGAGAGATTATGCCACCGGCAGCACGTTTAACCGATATGCACCAGTGTCCGATGCAAACACCGGGCTTGCCACCTATTCCGCATGTCGGCGGCCCGGTGCTGGGGCCGGGGATACCAACGGTGCTGATAGAAAAACTGCCGGCAGCGGTGCTGGGCGACAGCTGTATTTGTGTCGGGCCGCCCGACAGTATCATCAAAGGCTCGGCGACAGTGATGATTGGCGGTAAACCTGCAGCCCGGCTGGGCGACAATTGTGCGCATGGCGGTACTGTGGTGATGGGTGCCGCTACGGTAATAATAGGAGGCTAAATGAGTCGCGAGCAGCCGGATAATGCGTTTATCGGCATCGGTTGGGCTTTCCCGCCGACGTTCAGCGTTAACAATTGCCAGACGACGATGGTGACCGACGAGCAGGACATAGCGCAAAGCCTGCATATATTATTTTCTACCCGGCCCGGTGAACGGATCATGCAGCCGGAATACGGTTGTGCATTGCAGCCTTATGTATTCAGTGCGCTGGACGAGCATGTGCTGGCTAATATTATTGCGGCCATCGAGCACGCGGTGCTGTTTTACGAGCCGCGTATCCGCTTACTGCAAGTCGAGCCAGACTTGCAGCAACTGTACGATGGCGTATTGTTGCTCAGGCTCAGCTACCAAATTCGCAGCAGTAACAGCCGGCACAATATGGTGTATCCGTTTTATCTGCTTGAAGGCAGCGAGGTGTCGCTGTGACGGCCAATAACATGCCAAAAAACCGCTGGCCGGCGCAATGTTATACCGACGGTACAGCGCAAAGCCCGCAGCGCTATGCACCGCTGCAGCCAGGCTATTTTCAGGTTGATGAGCTGACACTGGAGCAGCAGCTGAGTTTTATTGCCGCACTGTCACAACAGATCCGGTTTATCAGCAACAGCGATGAGATGGCCCGCTGCGCCAGCGAGGCGGCTGGCAACAACGCAGCGCAGCGTAACTGGCAGCCATTATTTCAGCATAGTGAGCTGGTAACGCTGGCACAGATTGCCGCGCTGGATCTGGCCGCGCTGCAACGTAACTGGCAGGCGCTGGCAGCACAACCGCGGCGCCGGCAACTGCAGTTTGTCGACAAACTGCTGCAGCAGTTTGATGGCTGGTATCAGCAATTGCTGGCGGCAGGCTCTGAGCCGGCGCTGCTGCTGGCCGATAAGCTCAGTACCAGCTGGCAGTTGCATCTGGCAACCTTGTTACCAAAGCTGGCTTTGACAACGATAACGCCGCAGCCGCACAGTTTATTTGCGCTGACGCCAGCAGAGCAATGTCCGGCGCAAACTGAGCCTGAACCTATAGCGCACTGCTGGGCGGCCGCGTTACAGCTGGCACGCTACTTACAGCAAGAGTCTGCCCTGCGGCTGCAGGCATTGTGGCATGCCGGTGACACTGAGCCGGCACTGGCTTTGCTGCTGGCGTTTCTAAAGTTGTATCAAAACAAGCAGCAGCAATTAAACCAGCTAACCGGACGTCATCAGGCATTTTATTACGATGACTGTTTAAAGATGCCGGCGCAGCAGGCGGTGCGGCAACGCTTGTGGCTGAGTTTACCGCTGCAGGGGCCGGCGAAAGCGATGTCGCTTAGTGCCAATACGCTTTTTAGCGCCGGCAAACATAGCGACGGCAAACCGCTGTTATTTCAAAGTCTGCAACCACAATGGCTGAATAAAGTGCAGGTGCAGCAGCTGTGTAGCGTCAGTTTACTGAGCAGCAAACGCATATCACCTGAGTATGAGCTGGGCTTTGTCAGCCGGATGTACAGCAGTGTACACAGCGCCAGGCCGGATGACGTCAGGCCATTATTTGTCGCGGATGATAGCCAGGCGCGTTTGCCGGGTTTTGCTATTGAATCGCCGGTGCTGCAGTTATCAGAAGGCGAGCGCAGCATAGCAGTAAAGCTAACGCTGGCACTGGCCGCCGAGTGGCAGGCAGACTTTGATCAGCTGATCCCACAGCTTCTGCAATGCCGGCAGTTAAGCCGTTTTTACCGCTTATTTGGCCTGCTGTTCAGCTACTATCTGTTTGGCCCGGAAGATTGGCTTAGTGATGCAGATAAAGACCGTTTGCTGCAAAAAGCCAAGAGTCTGTGTCTGGCGCAGGGGGCCAGCCAGAGTTATCACTGCATCGGCCAACTACTGCAAGATGACAGAATGACGGTATTTTACCGCTACTGCAGCAATTTGTTCCTGCTGCATCTATCGACTGCCGAGGGCTATAGCGCAGTGGCCGAATACAGCCTGCAGCCGCTGGGCGGGGCAGAGCCCGGTTTGCAGCTGAATTGTGTGCTTAGCAGCAGTTTTGCTCCGCTAACAGTCAATGCGCAGGGCGTGGCCAGCATGCAGTTGTTACTTAATCCCGCTGCCAAGTTATGTGGTTATACGCTGTGTAGTCAGTTTGATCTGCTGCACTGTCAGTTAGATGTCAGTGTCCGCGGCGCGTGCCAGCTGAATTTAGCAAACCAGCAGGGGCCACTTGATGGCAGCAAACCGTTCTGGCCATTCGGCCCGGTGCCCGGACGCGGCAGTTATCTGTTGTTTAATCACGCCGACTGGCAGCATAAGCAGCTGCAGCAGCTGGAACTGGAGCTGCACTGGGCCGACTTACCTGATCACACCGACGGCTTTGCCAGCCACTATGCCGGATACAGCACGGCACAGAGCGCAACTGAACAGCACATTTCCAACCACAGCTTTAAAGCACAACTGGATTTGCTGGATAACGGCCAGTGGCACAATCTGGCTGAGCAAAGCCAGCAAAATACCGCCTTCAGCTTGTTTGCCAGCCAGGCTGGCAGTGCACAGCTGGCTGAACGGCAAACATTAACCTTTAGCGATGTGCGGGCGTATCGTTTAACTAACACTGAGGCAAATGCGCCTTATCAAAACAGTGCTACCGATGGTTTTTTCCGCTTAATACTGCGTGCGCCAGCCATGGCTTTTGGGCACAGCCTGTATGCCAGCGCACTGAGCAATGCCTTGCTGTATAACGCCCGCCACAAAAAGCCGCAGCCGTTGCCATTGGCACCTTATGCCCCGCAACTGCAACGGTTTAGCCTGAATTACCGGGCCCGTGCCGATATTTTTACGCAGCAAGATCCGGCCACAGGCAGCCGGGACCGGTTGCTGCAGTTATATCCGTTTGGACAGCGGCAAAGTTATCCGTCCGGTGAGCGCAGCGCTGTCCGTTTGCTGCCAGCTTTTAGCGGCCAGGCTTACCTGTGCCTGGGCTTAAGCGGCGATGACATCAGCGGCCGGCTTAGCCTGCTGTTTGATATTGAACCGGCACAGGGCAGCAGTAACACTGTGCCGCAGGATGCGCTGCAATGGCAGTATCTGCATAATGATCAATGGCATGATTTACCGCGCCAGGCGTTGTTGTCTGATAGTAGCTTCGGCCTTACTTGCAGTGGTGTCGTGTTGTTGCAGTTGCCACAGGTGCTGCAGCAACAACATCAGCTAATGCCCTCAGGTTGTGGCTGGCTGCGGCTGTGCTGTCCGGCACACAGCCGGCGCTATGGCCGGGTGCGGCGCATTTTAACCAATGCCGTGCCGGTAGAAGCCGTTGATCCACAGCGGCAACTGAGCGCACAGCAACTTAATGGTGCCCAAAGGCTACAATGGCAATGCCAGAGCAAATTACCCGGGCTGGCACAACCGGACTATCTGCTGCCATTGCAAATGCCGCAACAGCAGGAAAGCAGCAGCGCGCGCGTGCAGCGTATAGCCGAGCGCTTAAGTCACAAGCAGCGTGCCTGCACGCCTTACGACTACGAAAGACTGGTATTACAGGCCTTTCCACAGCTGGCTAAAGTGAAGTGTTTCGCTAATGTCAGTTTGCAGCAGGCGCAGCCAAGCCCGGGTAAATTATTGATAGTTGTGCTGGAAAAAGTGGCGCTATGCCAGCATCAGCGTTGTGCTAATCAGCTGGTTAGCGGTGAACTGCTGCGACAGATTAAACATTATGTCGCTGAGCTGGCCTCGCCTTTTGCAGTAATAGAAGTGGCCAACCCCGGCTTTGAGCAGCTGCAGGTACGTTGTGCGGTAAAACTTAACAAGCTGCGCCAGAGCGGTGACGGTCTGCAGTTGCTGCAACAGGAGCTGGCAGACTACCTCTGCCCCTGGCACAGCAGCGGCGCTCTGGCCCGGTTTGGCTGGGAGCTGCGGCCCCAGCTGTTGCAGTCGTTTATACGCCAGCGGCCCTATGTGGATTACGTCACTGATTTCTCCTTGCTGCACATTGGTGAATACGCCAGCCGGCAATACCGCATGCTGGACAGCGCCGGTTTTAGTGCGGCAGAACAACCGGTATTGGGGCCCATGCGGCCCTGGAATTTACTGCAGCCGGCCAGACAGCATGCGCTGCAGCTAATTAACCAAAGCCAGCCGATAGCGGCTCAGCTTACCGGAGTAGGTGAGCTGGAAATTGGCCAGACTTTTATTATTTCGCAGGACGCAGGCGATGGCTAAACGTAACCGTAATACGCTGAAAAACTTCTTTCGCGATGGCGCTATGCCGTCGGCACGTGAATTTGCCGATCTGATCGACTCGTCGCTCAATACGCTGGAAGACGGCTTCGATAAATCAGCCAGTAATGGTTTTGAAATTACTGTTCTGGGTAAACATACTGAATTAATAAGCTTTTTTCGCGACAACTTAAGCGAGCAACCGTTGTGGCAGCTGAAGTTTGACGAAAAAAACAATGCGCTACAGTTTAAACCGCTCGCTGCGGAGCCGGTGCTAACGGTGACGCCGCAACAACGGGTTGGTATTGCTACCACTACTCCGGGTAGCACGCTGGATGTGGCAGGCCTGCTCAGTGTGCAGGGCCTGCGTGGCTATCAGCCCACCGGTAAAAAGCAGATAGCCGCAGATGGCCAGTGGCATGATATCAGCGGGCCGCTGCACGGTTGCCATGCGTTTGATGTGATGGCCGGCACCGGCAATAAAGGAACAGGTAAATACGCGCTGTTAAAAGCAACCGCGATAAATACGTTTAATCCAACAGGTTGGTGGTTTAATTTTCTTAATCATAAAAAGCGTATCCGGGTGCAGCAGGCCTTTTATCTGGCGCGCAGCAGTAAGCTGGAACTGCGCTGGCAGACGCTGCCGGATGACAAATACTGCCTGCAATTGCGCTCGCGTAGTGATCTGGGGCCGCAGATCCGCATTAGTTATTATCTGATCCAGCTGTGGTCTGATGCGCTGATGAGCCAATGCTGGCAAGCTGAGGATCAAACCGGTGCCGGCAATGGAGATGGCAATGGCTGAGCACAAGACTGCGGCGCATGCCGGCCCCAGCCTCGCCAGACGGCAAACCCAACAACTGGATAGCTTTAACCAGCTAAAACAGCAGGGGCTGGCCGACATTGTCAGTCTGTCCGGCAAACGCTGGACCGATTACAACCTGCATGATCCGGGTATTACGCTGCTGGAACAGCTGTGTTTTAGCCTGACCGAACTGCAATACCGCTGCGATTTTGATATCAACCAGTTGCTTAGCAATGCCGACGGCCAAATTGATTACGCGGCGCTTGGGCTGGTGGCGCCACAACATATTTTAACCAGCCGGCCAACCACAGCTGCCGATTACCGCCGTTACCTGTTAGATCAGCTGCCTGAGCTGGCTGATATTTATCTGCAAGCGGATGACAGCAGCGGGCTGTATCGCGCCCAGGCGCTTGTCGCCAGCGCGGATATTGATGTAGCGCAGCTGGAGGCTGATATCCGCCGTTGCTACAGCGCCCAGCGTAATTTAGGCGAGCAATTGGGCGAGGTTAACCTGCTGACCCCGCTGACGTGCCAGCCGGTGGCTGAGATTGAGATCCGCGCTGCCGCTGATCCGGTAGAGCTATTGGCCGAGTTTTATTACTGCTGTCAGCAATTGTTGCAACGCAGTACAGAGCGGCAAAGCTACGCTGATTTACTGGCTCAGGGCCACAATTATACTGAGCTGTTTGACGGCCCGCTTACGCCAGGTGGCGTATTACAACGCACCGGGCAAAGCGCCAGTGTGCAGCTGCATGAGTTTTTTCAGCCACTGCAAAGTATTGCCGGGGTGGTACAGCTGACGCAATTTGCGCTGCGTTGTAACAACAATTTGTACTATGACAGCCTGCCATTGCAGCAGGGCCTGGCGCTGTATGCCTTGCAACTGCCGGGCGACAACGCAGATCTGAGCGTGCAGCTGCTGGTGGGCACTAAAGCTGTCAGCGTCGATATCACGGCAGTGATGCAGCGCTACCAGCAAAAGTTATTCCGCCAGCAAAGCCGCTGGCAAACTGATCCCGACCGGCTGTGTCCGCTGCCACAGGGGCATTACCGGCCTGTGGCGCAATATCATTCGTTACAACATCTGTTGCCGGCAGAATACAAGTTAGCACTTAGCGCTGCGCAGTTGCAGCCGCCACAATGGCAATTAAAGGGCTATCTGCTGTTGTTTGAGCAGCTGCTGGCTAACTTTTTGGCCCAGCTGCAGCAACTGCCTGCGCTGTTTTCGCCGGGGCAAACTTCACAAAGCTACTATTGGCAGACACTGACAGAGCAGCAGATCAGCGGCATCAGTCAGCTTTACCCGGCCGATATTAATGCCCAGCTGGCAAAACTGTACCAGCAGTTTGACAATGTACTGCAACGTAAACACCGTTTGCTGGACTACCTGCTGGCGCTGTATGGCGAAAGCCTGTATCAGCATAGTCTGCAACATTATGATTATTATCACAGCGCAGCCAGCAGCAGTGCGCGGCGGCTGGCGCAGAAGATCCGCTACCTTAAACATATTGTCACTATGACGCGGGATCGGGTTGCGGCGCCGGATCATTATGCGCCCTTGTGGCGTGATGCCGTTGGTGGCTTTGTGCAAAAGCAAGCCATAGTGCTGGATCTGGGCCAGATGGCGCAGTCATTAACCACAGCGGTATTGCAATATAAGCTGCGTTTAAGCAGCAAACAGCGACTACAAAGCCTGTATCTGGACGAAACCCGGGCCGATAATTTGCTGCACACTGTGCCGGCCATCCGGCTGCCGTTTGCGCCAGACAGTGCCAAAGCGCGCCGGCGCCTGGCCAGTGCCGTGTGCTTGCAGGCCGATACGCTACCGCAACAAATGGTGCAAGGTGGGGTGGCGCTGAGCAACTATCGTATCAGTCTGCAGCAACAACGCTATCAGCTGCTGTTGAAAGTGCCTGGCAGTCAGCATGACGAATGGTGGCTGTGCGGCAGTTACCGGCATTATCGTAGTGCGCTGATCCTGGCCAATTGTTTAAGCCGGTTTTTATGTCATATCAGTCATACCTCAGAAGGCCTGCATCTGGTCGAGCATGTGCTGTTACTCAGTGCTAAAGCCCGTGCCCGGGTGCCGGCTGACTTCTATGCCGGGCGCATTACCATTTTGTGTCCAAACTGGACGGCGCGTTTTGCCGACGCCGGTTTTCAGCAGCTGGTCAGCGAGAGCCTGCAACTTAATTGCCCGGCGCATTTAAGTTGCCAGGTGTTATTTATCAGCTTTGAGCGAATGCACCGGTTTGAACGCCTGTTTAAATACTGGCGCAGTGCTATGAAGGCGCAGCAGGGCGCGGTCGCAGAGACGGTGGCATTGGCGCAGTATCTGTATGCACTGCGCAAAGCGGCCGGTTTGGAGGATGCTGATGCACCGGCTGACTGAAATTGAACTGGATTTTGCCTGTCACAATCTGGACAGAGCGCAGTGGTTTAATGCCAGCGCCGAGCATCTGTGGCAGCACGAGCTGCTGCCGGTGGCGCAACAGGTACTGGATGAATTTGATATTGCCGCCGAGGTAAAACTGGATGAAATTTGTCTGCAATTGCCGGCGCTGTGCCTGCCACAAGACCGCTATCTGCTACAGCACAGTTTTCGTCAGGCATTGCGTACCCAGCTATGGTTATTGTTACCCCATGCCACCAGCAACGCTACCCGGCTCCAGCAGCAGCTAAGCCAGACGCAGCGTAATGCCTTAATCGCAGCACTGAAAAGTGCTGATTCAGCAGCACTAACACTGCACTGGCCGTTGTACCGCCGCTTTAGCGCTGAACTGGTAGCCATATTACGCCAGCTGGCTGCCAGCGGTGATATTTGTACTGTGCTGGCATTTGGCTTAAACAGCGACATGTTAGCAGAGCTGGTGCAATTACTGGCACCCGCCGAGCAGCCTTTTATATTGCAGCTGATGGCCCAGCCGCAGCTGTTTGCGATAACACCGGCAAGGCTGTCCGGTGCGACCCGGCAACAGTTACCGGCACCGGCTTTACGCCAGCGTCAACGCCATTTATGGCAGCTAAGTCTGAGCTTTTTACTGGTAGAGCGCGGCAGCCGCTTTAACCGGCAAAGTTATCTGCATTATTTACTGCACCGCATGGCCGCGCATGACAATGTATCGTTGCCAGCATTAGTGCAGCATATGTTGCAAACCTTAACCGACAGTCAGCGCTATTTTGCCGGCCACAGTCCGTTATTACTGCAACTAAGCGAACTGCTGCAACCTTTGCTGGCACAGTATCAGCATAACCAGGCTGGCCCGGCGGTTGTGGTACCGGCTTATGCCAGTCAGCGCCGGGCGTTAGCCGCGGCGGTATTGCCGCAGGTGCAGCGCCACCCCGGTGTCGTGTCTGACGTACAAGCCAATAAGACATTGCTGCAGCCGGTGCGACGCTGGCAGCAATGGCAGAACTTATTGCGCCAGCACCGGCTGACACTGGCAGAAAAACGCCAGTTTAATACGCTGTTGCAACAGCTACTGCAGCAAAACAGTAGTCTGTGGCTGGATCAGCTGCGTCTGCAGCTCCAGCAGCTTAGCCTGCTGCCATCATTGGTGCAGTATGCTCAGGCCGAGCTGTTACAGCGGCTGTTTCAGCAGTTGCAACCGGCCAGTGTCGCAGCGATGACACCTTATATCCGTTTGCTGCACTGGGCGCTGGCCGCCATCAGCTTGCCGCAGCCATTACAGCAACAGGCCAGATGGCAGCCGTTGTTGCAATCTGCGCTGCAGCGCCAGCCGCTGACGTTAAATGTATTGCTGGTGCAGTTACAACTCTGGCTACAGGCCCAGCAAGGTGCGGTTGCCGGCCGCAAGACGCTGCAGCAATTAAGCGGCCAGCTGCAATTTTACAGTGGCCATATTGTTAACACTGCCGACAGTCAAAGTGCCCGGCTGTGCCAGCAACTGCAATGGCAACTGGCGGTAACCGCCCCCTGGACCACGCCGGTGCAGCCGCTGCCGCCAGCTACGCCGCGCGCTGCCGCAAAGCCCGGCAGCGACACTCTGTGGCAGCAACTGCTGCAGCTGCTGGTACAGGCGCTACCGGCGTCAGTACAACAACAGGCGCAGCAATTGTGTCAGCAGGTCGTAGCGCAGTATCTGCCTTCGTTAGCGCGATCTTTGCCGGTGTTGGCGCCGGCAATGGCGCCGATAACCACCGCTGACAGGCCGCTGAATGCTGCCGGGCAAACCCAAAACCTGAGTGAACCGCACCCGACACAGCCGCAAATGTCATCAGCGGCGGCCATGCCCGCCAGTGCTGCGAGGTTACTCAGCCACGCCTTATTAACTGCGTTGGCCGCCGCGCTGGCACCGGCCAGCCAGGCGACATTTTACCAACGGCTGCAAACTAAGCTGCAGCAGGTAACACCCGGCCGGGCGCGTAATTTAGTGCTAAACCAGCTACAGCGTTTAGTCAGCTTTAGCTTGCCTGCACAGCCGCAATTAAGGGCGCAAGCAGCAGGCAGCAAGCAGCACAGCCGTGCCGAGCCAAAAAGCGGGCAGCAATATGGCCCGCAGCAGATACAGAGGCAAACCCGGGTGCAAGCCGCTAACCCGGCGCAGCCGGTTGGTCCGGCAAATTCAAGCCGGTACAGCCAACCGCAGCACACAGCCGGACAGGAGGCAGAGGCCAGGTCAGCAGATGCAATGCAACTGGTTAATAATGCCGGCCTGGTTTTGGCGGCACCTTATCTGCCGATGTTATGGCAGCGTCTTGGCTGGTTTGACGCACGGCGTTTTAGCCAGCGCCAGTATGGCTGGCAGGCATGTGCGCTGCTGCAGTATATGGCACAGGGTGAAACGACAGAGCAACTGACGGCAGATTACTGGCAGCAATGGCGCCTGGCCATGTTGCTGTGCGGTTTGCAACCGCCTTGCCCGGAGCAAATCGATATTCGTCTGAGCAGCACACAGCGGGAGCTGGCCGACAGCTTGCTGGCCGGCATACTGGCGCAGTGGCCCAAGCTGGCCAACAGCTCGGTGGATACCTTGCGCCAGTGCTTTTTACAGCGCAGCGGCGCGCTTAGCCGGCTGGGCAATGGCAGTGGCTGGCAATTACAGCTCGATAGCGGCCCTTACGATATGTTGCTTGATGGCTTGCCCTGGTCATTTTCACTGATTTGTTATCCATGGATGCAGGGAGAACTTTATGTCCACTGGCGCGGTTAAGTTAAGCCCGGTAGCCGTTGATGGCAATGCTGCCTGCCTGCAGCAGGAGCTGAACTGGCTTGCGCATTGCATTGAACTCAGGCTACACAGTTATTTTCAGCAACAGCCGCTTAACTTGCTGCAGCAAGCTACGCCGCCGGGGCTGTCTGCTGCACAGGGCAGCTACGCCGCTTTTATACTCAGGCAGCAACTTAGCCTGTCAGAGCGGCTTATCGTGCTGCTGGCGCTGGCTCCGCATTTACAGCCACACTTGTTGGATAGCTTCTTTGTGCGCAATGATAATCTGGGGCGCAGCTTCACCGAGTTTGGCGGCTGCAGCAGCAAACAACACAGTGGCTTTTTACCCAGTGCCGAAACCGCGGCGTTTTTACTGGCGGGCAATGATCTGGCCGCGCGACTGCAGCTAATACAGCTGTTGCAACCTGAGCAGCAGCTGCGGCGCGACAATGTTATTCAGCTGCAGCATGACAGTGGCGATGAACCCTTTTTAAGTGCCCGCTTAAGCCTTAGCGCCGAGTACCTGCAGTTATTTTTAACCGGTACCCGGCAAAAACCGGACTACAACAGTTATTTTCCGGCCAAATTATTAACCACCCCGCTAAACTGGCAGGATTTAGTCTTGCCAGAGGCGGTGATGGCCGATATTGCCCATATCACCGGCTGGATCCGGCATCAGCAAACCCTGATGCAACAGTGGCAGTTAGGCCGCAGTATTAAACCCGGTTACCGCGCCTTGTTTTATGGCCCGCCAGGCACCGGTAAAACCTTAACGGCAACCTTAATTGGCCAGCAAACCGGTGCTGATGTCTACCGCATTGATTTATCTGCAGTAGTATCCAAATACATTGGTGAAACGGAAAAAAACCTGGCGGCGGTGTTTGATCAGGCTCAGGCCCGGCACTGGATTTTGTTTTTCGATGAGGCCGACGCACTGTTTGGTAAGCGCAGCCAAACCAGCAGCAGTAACGACAGATATGCTAATCAGGAAGTGTCCTATTTGCTGCAACGGATAGAAGATTTCCCCGGCGTGGTGCTACTGGCGACTAACCTTAAAGCCAATATCGACGAAGCCTTTGCCCGCCGTTTTCAGACCATGGTGTATTTTCCGTTACCCGAGGTGTCAGAGCGGCTGCGCTTGTGGCAGCACATCCTCGGTAAAGCTGTGCAGTTAGCGACAGATGTGGATTTAGACTATCTGGCGCATGAGTTCGAGTTATCCGGCGGTGCCATGACCAATGTGGTGCGCTATGCCGCTATCGCGGCGTTATTGCGTGGCGATATCGCGCTGCATCAGGCTGACTTGTTGCAGGGGATCAGCCGCGAGCGGCGCAAAGAGGGCATGATGGTATGAAGCGCCGGCTAAGTCAGTTTATCGTCAGGCTCGCTGTTATGCTCAGTGCGGCTTTGCTCGCAACGGCCGCGCTTGCAGCGTCTGCATCAACCAGCGCCAATGAACCGGGCCCGGTAGCGGTTATTGGTTATTACCAACTGACAGAGCAAAATTTAGCTGACATGGCACAGCGACAGGCGCTTATTGATGCGGTGGCCGCATTGGAGGGGCAGCTGTTTACCGAACGTTATCAGCTGGTCAATGCATTACAACCCTTGTTGCGGCCGATAACGCGCCACACCGACGACTATCTGGCGCAGTTAATAACCAGCAGCAGTCAGCCTGCTGAGGCTAACGAAAGTGATACGGACAACGCCGCCCGGACAAGCACGGTTTATACCCTCAGTAGCGAAGGGTTGCTGCAGTGGCAACAACGGCCTGAAATTGCCAGCCTGCCCGAGGCAGAGCTTAAACCGCTGGCGCTATTGCAGGATCAGATCTTTAACAGCGAGCCGCTAATGCAGGTGGCGCTGGATAATATTGGTTTTGCTGCTGTTGATGCCAATACCGATAAGCCATTGGCGAGCGCCGAACAAAGCCGGTTGCGGCAATTGGTTTATAGCAACGCCTTTAAAGCCGGACACTGGCCAGAGCAGGCGCCGCTGCCTTTGCGCTGGCAGGCCACAGCGGATTGTGGCTGTGCGGCAGAAATCATCAAACAGGAGCGCTTTACCAATTTCAGTTATGGTTTTGTGCCGTACTGGCAAAGTGATGTCAGCGAGATTGCGTTTAATACCTTTAACCGTATTGGCTTATATTCGTTTACGCTGGGGGAACACAACCAGCTGCAAAGCCCGCCAAACTGGCGCAACAACCGTCAGTTTAACGACTTTATTAATACCGCACAGGCGCACAATACTTATCTGGACATCGTCGTTACAGCCTTTGATCACATCAGCTACCAGGCCGCCGATTTACAGCGCTTACGTCAGCAACTGGTGGCTGAAGTTACGACACCGATGGCCGGCTTTGCGCTGAATAATCTGCAACCCTGGCTGAGCTTTGGTTTAAGCTCCCGCCGCACTCTGGCTGACGGAATTACCTTTAACCTGGATTTAACTGCGCTGACGGCGGCTGAACAGCTAAATTTTGCCACCTTTTTGCGCGACTTACGTGCCGATTTAAAATTGCCGGCACAGGCAGCAAATTCGGACACCTATTTCATAAATTTAAAAGTACCGGCCCGCGCGGTGCTTACGGCGGCGTTACCGCAGTTAATGCCATCCCTGGCTGAAACTGCCGCAGCGGCGAATATGGCCGATACGCTTTATGCACCGGAAAAACTGGCCGAGCTGGCGCCGCTGGTTAACTTGCTGTTGGTGCGGTTTGATCACAGTGTCGAGGCAGCACTAAGCCAGCCTTCAGGTGCGGCGCACGAACCTTACCCATTTCGCCGCGAGATGAAGTTTTTAAAAACCGCTATCGATACGATGGCCAGTGCTGAAGAAGCAACGATGTTGCTGGAGAAGATCCTGCCGCTGTTTGAAATGACGCAGCTGCAGCAAAGTGGCCAGCTATCTGAGGCGGATTTTAGCAATGATTTGACCTACGCCAACTGGAACTTCAGCGGTGCGGCATTTTGGACTTTGCCGCTAAGCCAGGCGCAGTATAACGTTGTGCAACAGGCGTTTAGTGTTCCTGACAATTATGCTTATCAGCAAGCGCTGCAACAGCTCTGTGATCAAGTTTGCCCAAAACGCTGGTTCTGGCGTTTAGTGCTGGCGTTGTTATTGCTGTCGGTACTGTTGTTGTATCTGTTGGCCACATTGTTTTATTACCCGTTGCAACGCTGGCTGGAGCATCCGGCGCTGTTGTACGGTGTGCCACTGGTTTTCGCTGTAGGTTTATTGCTGATTTTATCCTGCGATCCGTACTGGCATCAGTTTCAGTCGTTAATTTTAGTCGCGGTACTGGCTGCGGTAGTGCTGGGTTTTATGCTGTACCGTCGCCGGCAGTTAAAACGTGAACATTACCCCTAGCCGCTGCAGCAGCGTCTACACTCTATACAATTTTTGAACAACTTTCGCCGCAGTTTTGGCACAGCAAAAGGATACCAAAGATGAAATTTGCTAAAGGCCGTACCCAACCTGCTTTAAGTCCGCGCCATGCGGCAGCGTCTGGAATAGCCAGCGCGGCGTTACGACAAAGCCCGTTATTACAGCAGCAGGCCGCGCAGTTAATGTCTGTTCAGCACAGTGCGTTGCAGCAATTACAACGCAAACAGCTGGACAGCACGGTTAGCCAGCAAATCAGCCTGGACGAAGAAGAACCGATGCAAGGCAAGTTTGCTGTTGCACAGCAAGCGGCGCTGGAGGAAGAAGAGCCCATGCAGGGCAAGTTTGATGTTGCGCAGCAAGCAGCATTAGAGGATGAAGAGCCGTTGCAGGGCAAGTTTGCCGCTGTAGTCAGCCAGCGCCAGGCAGAAAGCCGTAACAACACCGGTATGCCGGATCAGCTAAAAAGCGGTATTGAACGTTTGTCCGGCCATGCGATGGACGATGTCAAAGTGCATTACAACTCGGCCAAACCGGCCGCTATGCAGGCACATGCCTATGCCCAGGGCACTGATATTCACATCGCGCCGGGGCAGGAAAAACATCTGCCACACGAAGCCTGGCATGTCGCGCAGCAAAAGCAGGGCAGGGTAAAAGCCACCACCCAGCTAAAAGGTGAAGCCATTAATGATGATCCTGGCCTGGAGCATGAAGCCGATGTCATGGGGGCCAAGGCACTGCAGTGTAAACTGATACAGGCCAAAGTAACGCAACGGGAAAAGTTTGATGCGGGTAGCGGCAGTGTCTGGCACATCCATTATGACCATATAAAGCTGGGTAATAATCAAGACTCGCGGGTAAATTTCAATGGCCGGTCAAAAAAAGAAATCCGTCAGGAGCTGGGAGAAAAAATCGACCGCTACGGCCTGAATGTCGGTGGTGATCTGGCCGCCAGTTTCCGCGCCTGTATAGATTATATTAATGCGCACTTTTAGTCTGGATGCCGGTCGTTAGTGACGTCTGTTTTTGTCGTGATTAAGTAATAAAAGACATTGTTGCTGCGTTATGATGTCCTGCGGAGGATATCGACAATGACAACAAAACTGCTGTTTTTTATTGCTGACGGTTTTCAGGCGCTGGACCTGTTTGGCCCGCTGGATGCGTTTATGGAGACTAACAGCTTTGTTAGCCAGGCGTATCAGAGCAAAATAATGGCTTTGCAAGCCGGTGCTGTTAATAGCGCTTACGGTCAGGTGGTAATGGCAGACTATGCACTTGCCGATGCGCCAGAGGTCGATTACCTGATTATTTGCGGCGGCACTGGCATGCGAACCTTAACGCTGACAGAGCTGCAGCGCCAGCAGTTGCGCACACTTGCCGATAACGCCAAACAGGTGTTAAGCATTTGTACCGGCGCTTTTATTGTTGCCCGGCTTTACCCGGATGTGGCGTTAACCTTAACCACACATTGGCGGCATTGCCAGCAGTTGCAGCAGCAAGCCGCACATTGCCGGGTTGAAGAAGCACCGCTGTTTATCCAAAGCGGGCCGGTATGGTCATCGGCCGGGGTGTTGTCTGGTGTTGATCTGGCGCTGGAAATTATTCGTCAGGACCATGGCGCTACCGTAGCCGCCAGGGTGGCAAAAGAGCTGGTGGTGTACCTGCAGCGCCGCGGCGGCCAGGCGCAATATTCTGATGCGTTGCAGGCGCAATCGGGCGAAAGCCTGCGCCTGGCACCATTGCTGGAATGGCTGGTGCAAAACCTTGCCAGGCCGGTTACGGTAACCGATATGGCCGACTATGCCGCGCTTAGCAGCCGGCAACTTAGCCGGCTATTTAAACTGCATTTACACACTACGCCAAAACAATACCTGAACCAATTGCGGCTCAATCATGCCCGCGATCTGTTGTGTCAGGAAAACCTCAACCTGGAGAAAGTGGCCGGCAAAGTCGGTTTTAGCAGCTACGACAGCTTTCGCCGGGCGTTTTACAGCCAGTTCGGTATTTCACCGTCGTTTTATCAGCAAGCTAAGTGAGTGTTATGACGTACTTTATCCTGCCGGCGGTAATGGCGGCCATGGCACTGTTTAGCGCGGCCAGCCCGGCCTTGTCTGTGCAGCAGCAAAACGCCTGGCGCGAGGATATTTTAAGTTTTCAGGCACAAATTAAAACGCACCATATCGCAGCTTTTCATCACATCAGTGAGGCGGAATTTGATCAGCAGATTGACACCTTATGGTCGCAATTGGCGGCCTTAAATGAAGCTCAGATTGAAACCGAGCTGATGCGGATAAGCCGCAGTATAGGTGATGCTCACACCGCTTATAACCTGATGTCAGGTCCGCATCGGCATTATCCGCTGCGCTTTAAATTCTTTGCCGGTGAACTGCGGGTTATTGACACTATTGCGGCTTATCAACACCTGCTTGGCGCTAAGCTGATTGCCATCAATGGCATACCGCTGGCTCAGTTGCAGCAGCAACTAAAGCCCTATGTAAACTATGTCGAAAACCAATACAGTTTTAACGTCGCGTTTGCGTTTCAAATTACCATCAATAAGTTTTTATACGGTACTGGGGTAAGCCGGCAATTAGACAGAGCTGAATTTAGTTTTAGCAGCGACAGTGGCAGCAGCAGCGTGACGCTGGACACAGTAACAATGCAGCAGTTTGGCAGCCTTAGCAGCGCCTACTCCATGACAACGCCGCAACTCAGCCTAACCAGCACAGGTATTGCAGGCCTGCAATTCTCAATGCTAACCGCCTACGACACGGTTTATCTGGATTTTAACTATTACCCTGAACCTGCAGCTGTGCAGCAACATTGTCTGGCACTGCAGCAATCGATTAAACAAAGCCAGCTCGCGCATTTAGTGATTGACCTGCGCGGCAATATGGGCGGCAATTTTTACAGCGGCCTGGCGTTATCGTCCTGTTTGTCAGAGTTGGATCAATTTGACTGGTTAAATGGTATCTATGTGATGATAGATGGCGCGACCCAATCTGCAGCTATGGCGAATGCATCTCAGTTTAAACAGCTGTTAAATGCAACTCTGGTCGGCCAGCCCAGCGGTGCGGACCCGAACCATTATATGGAAACCCGTCGCCTGAGCCTGCCAAATTCCGGCCGTAAGTTTAGTGTATCCAAGCGCTACTATCAGTTTGTGCTGCAGCCAACTGATGCGTTATATCCGGATATCAGCTATCAAGAGTCGTGGCAGGCTTATAAAAATAATCAGGATGCGGTGTTGCTGCAGTTGCTAAATCATATAGAGAAAAAACAGCGGCGCGTAGCCAGGCACGATTTTCCTGTACTAATGTTAGGTTGGTGAAAACCTCGCCCTGAAAAGTAGATGCTCAAACATCTTGCCGCTCATTAATTTTCTCCAGTACATGTTGGTACATCACCAAATCATTAGCTATTTCGATAGCGTCATCGGATTCGGGATCGAGGCTTGCCTTACGTTTAAGCATATCAGCCATGATTTTCTTTACGGAGGTTCTGATAAGCCTGAGTTCCATTACGCTAAACATTTTCTACATCCTTTTTAAATTGAATAGTATGTGAACTGGTCAGATACCATTGTAATGTTTAACTCGCTGCTGCGGAGTGGGGCTAAGAGCGGATGGCCAAGCAGGTAATGTTTACAACAACACAGTGGCGCAGCACCTTGCGCCACTGTAAATACTTGCTCAATACGACGAGTTACAACATTGAATGTAGGGATTAAATTCGTGGGGATCCCTCAGAATCTAACCCCGACTATTGATATACTCGGTTACTCGACCCAGTTAGTTGGAGTTGCCGCTAGTTTTAGATTGCATTTGAGTTTGGTACTCTTCAATTTTTTGTTCCGATAACTGTTGGTTGCCGGATTGCTCTACTAAGCTTTCATAGTAATCTGGATTGGGACGACTTTTTTCTTTAGTGGAAAAAGCTGCCATTAAGCACTCTATACCGGTACCTAGAGGTGGTAGCTCAGCCTTTAAACCTCCTATATTTATTTTTCCACCAGATAATATTACAGCCAACGTTAATGCAGAACTAATACCTATAAAGCATATTTCTAAAGGACTTTCCTTTTTAATTTTAGAAACCAGAAGCTTTTCATTATTTAATTCTCGATAATAGTTTAATCCTTCCCCCAGGGCATCCATAAATTCATTATTTGTAAGGATTTCTTTGTAAGTTTTGTTAGATAAATTTAAACATTTCTCCTCAGCTTTAACCAAGCCAGAGTATACTTCCGTAAAAAACAAGAAGAATCTTGAAAACGACACTGCGTCAATTGGATCGTTTGATTCATCAAACCTCAGGGACATTTCAGTAATTTCAGTATTCATATTCATATACTCTTTGATAGGGGGCGTTATGTTCTGCTTGCATAGAAAATTCTTGTAGCATTCATTTTCGTATTTTTTTGAAATGCTGCGAACTTCAATTTTTCATTATTAAATAGCTCATCATGGAGCTTAATATAGTTGTCATAGTCGGAGCTGGAACTCTATTTGCTGAATATGATAAAATTTGTCATAGCAAAACACTTCTGCGCTAACTGATTCTTCACATGAGGTTTTTAAACTAACTCATATGGTCAAATTGTATTTATAATTATTTTATCTGTATCACATAAATAATATCTATGTTCCTATATCGGGGCTAGTGACTGCATCGAAAATTAATATAAGCTTTATTACGTTCATCTTGTGATCTATAAAAATGATTCTTTACGACTATCAACCTCAAAGCTCTGTGTTTTCTTCAGGGGAACGTGGCTATCGACCGAAGCTATGAATGCCCCAAGAAAAAGGGGGTGAAGCTAATAATCACTATCCATTGCGTAAATCACTGAAATATAATGTATTAGCTAAAGTTAACTGAAATTGCCTCCGACATCTTTTCCCTGGAGAATTTGGGGTAGCTAACGCTTATTCGGCTGAGCGACCCGCAGTTAAACACCGGGTAACCCGTGTTTATGTATTTAATGTACAGAACACTACATCGCTTATTTAACATTCACATTAACTCATAGGTGTAGCTGATAGCTGTGCCAGTAATAAATTAAGTCAATTCAAATATTTAGTTTTGATCTGGCACCAATTATTCTTATCTTGTAATTCATCTTGTAATTCATCTTGGAGCTTCATTTAAGCACATAACGTCTGGACTATTATAGCTTTTGCAGTGAGATTGCGTTTGGCCAATTTTTTATCTAATTACTTATCCAGAACCCCTGTAGTATTTCTTCTTTAGAGTCACGGAACTGATAAATTGTAATTTTTTCAATATACTGCTCATAGTCCTCGTACTTGAGGATAGTTTCCCGCTTAAGTTGAAGCTCCAAATCTACATAGATCGATTTGGCTATGTCAGATTGTTTTTTTGCTTCAATTTGATTGGAAAAACAAAATCCGATGTATACAAAAAACACTAAAATAATCAATAGGCTGCGCTTCGTTGCGTTAGGGTGGAGTATCCTTTTTCTCTTTGCTACCATATAGAGTAGAAGTGTAAACAATATTGCGAATTTACTGAAATACACCCTTCCCCCATATTTACTATAACGTCGTTCGTGCAACTTCCAATAGGGCGGATTCTCTTCGGAATGTTGCTTTTCAGCTTCCAATGCACGTAGCTCAATTAAGCTCCAAAGCATGTGTACGTTTTCAATTCCTTTGTAACTAGCCCATATTGATCCAAGCCTTTCTGCTGATACTGCATGAACCAATACGGACGGCTGCGACCACCCCAGCTGCCCTGGAATCCAAGAGCCAATGGTTGACGCTGTTCTTTGGACAGCCATTGCCAATACAACCAATGCAATCAAGACAAGAATTGGAACAAGTTTTAAAATGCCTGTTTCTTTGACTATTCTGTTATCAGCGATCGATTCAACTGACAGTATTGATTTCTTAACTATTAGAAACGTTTTAAGAATGTAACTTTTCTTTACCAAGAAGTATAAAATATATACAAGAATAGCCAATTGCCACAATGAAGGCACAAGTGATGTAAAGAAACTATCGATGGTTTCTGGTAATGAATTCATAATTGTCTTTTTAGCTAACGCTTATACAGCCGGTCGCCTGGTATTTAAAAAACCGGCCAACCCGCCTTTGTAAATCTAATGTATAGAACACTACACCGCTTTTTTCGAACTGACAATAAATTATAGGTACAGATTATAGTTGTGCCAGTGGCAACTACGGGCTAACCTGACTGACAAAGTTTTTATTGCTAAAACAGCTGCCATTAAAACAACGCCCAGTAGCTGATTAGCACCATCGCCAGCAGCAAGCTTGGCCAATAGATAAGCTTGGGTAGCATAAAGTCGTGCATTACCAGTTTGCGCTGCACATTTACCGGGGCGTTAAAGATAAAACTGCACAGCACGACTAAGATCATCGCGATATACAGCAACAGATAAAAATACTCGATATACACAATGCTCTGCGCCGGAAACTTAGTGCGGGTATTAACGTGCGATAAAATCACCACAAAAAACAGCGCCGAAATAGTGCCGATAACCGACATAATAGAAAAGCCATTAAACGCCAGCGTGCTGCGTTTGCGGCTTATCGTCATTAGCACGGCAAACAGCAGGGCGGCGACGGTAAGCATTGGAATAAGGTTAACCACAAAGGCATTGATAAACTTACGCTTAAGTACCACGTTAAAATGCAGCTCCGGGTTTAGCTCGGTAGTGGCGGTGTGGTAACCAAAGTTGGTGTGATAGGTGGCGGTTTTAAAATCGAAAAAGGTTTCGTCTATCTGCCAGTCGCCCAGCACTATGTCACGGTCGAGGCCAAAATAGCTTTTAATGCCGGTATCGGGATAGGCATCAAGGTCTGGGATCAGCGTACTGTAGCCATCAAAGTCATTGGATAAAATGCGTAGCCACACGGTTTGATGATCCAGCGGGTACTTGCTGTAGTCAAACGGCTGGCGCACTGTAGTTTCAAAAATCCAGCCGTGCAGGGTTTCGTTGCCCTGCACATATTCGTACTTTTTGCGCAGCTCATTCGCGCCTTCTACCGCTTCCGGGAAGTAAAAACCGGCTTTGGCCTGCACCGGGCAATCTGGCGCTATGGGCACTTTTTGCCAGATATAGCCGCTGATATGCACATCGTTAGCTGAGTGAAAATTAAGTGATTGCAGGTAGACGCCGGTGGCAATTTGAGCACACTGCGGCACAGTATTTTTGCCAGCCAGGGCCAGTTTGGCTTTCAGGTTTTCCCGCGCCATGCTCATCGTGGTGAGCTGGTGCTCGGTTGGTGCAAAGGCTTTGTCTGCCTGATACCACATAGCGGCTAGTGCGATAATGCCAAATAGGGTACTGCTTAGGCTTAACACTAAATAAAAACGGAAGTTTTGCATCAGGCGGGAGCTGGTTTTTTCTGGCATATCAATACGATCGTCGTGGTTAGTGGCTTGGCTAAGCCTAGCTGCTGATGCCGAAAATGCCAGCGGTGCTGTAATCGAACGCTGACATCGCAGCTCTTTTTATTTGGCCATCTAAACGTATAGAAGTTGACATTGCTGCTGCATTTGCGCAAAGTAGCGGCTATGTCAGCTAAGCGGGTATGGCTATGCCTATTAAAGTGATCGATCAGTTGCCGGCGGTTGAAGCGCTGTCGGCCGAAAATGTGTTTGTAATGACCGAAAGCCGGGCGCAGTCGCAGGATATCCGGCCGTTGAAAATTGCCATTTTAAATTTAATGCCAAATAAGATCGCCACTGAAATTCAGTTGTTGCGCTTGCTGGCCAATAGCCCGTTGCAGGTGGATGTCGATTTACTGCGCATTGATGATCATGTCAGTAAGAACACGCCGCCCAGCCATTTAAACTGCTTTTACCGTTACTTCTCTGAAGTACAGCAGCAAAAATACGATGGTTTAATTATTACCGGCGCGCCGCTGGGTTTAGTGGACTACGAAGATGTCACCTACTGGGCACAGTTTGGTGATATTTTGCGCTGGGCCGACAATAATGTCACCTCGACGTTATTCTTGTGTTGGGCGGCGCATGCCGCTTTATATCAATACTACGGCCTGCAGCGCGAAATACGTGGCGAAAAACTGTCTGGCGTGTACTGGCAGCAGGTAACTCAGCCGTTGTGCCCGTTGGTACGCGGTTTTGATGACGAGTTTCTTGTGCCGCACTCGCGTTATGCCCAGGTACCAAAACAAAAGTACCAGCAGCATGATGACTTGCATATTCTGGCCGAAGCCGATGTGACCGGCGCGTATTTACTGCAAAACAGCAGCGGCAGCCGGGTGTTTGTCACCGGCCACCCGGAGTATGATTTAGCCACGCTGGATGACGAATACCAGCGCGATTTAGCCGCAGGCGTTGCAGCCAAACTGCCGGAAAACTATTATCGCCAGAATGACCCTCTGCAGGGGCCGCAAAAGCTGTGGCAAAGCCATGCCTTTTTACTGTTCAGCAACTGGCTGAACTATTATGTGTATCAGGCTACGCCGTTTGAGCTAAGCCAGATTGGCCACAGCGCTTAAGCTAATACAGCTTGGCCTTTTAGAATAACAACGAGCATTTTATGACTGCAAGACTGACGCCTGACCATTTTCGTAAGCTGTTATCTGAGCGTATTTTTATTCTCGATGGCGCCATGGGTACCATGATCCAGCAGCACCATCTGGAAGAGGCCGATTATCGCGGCAGTGAATTTGCCAACTGGCCCTGTGATGTCAAAGGCAATAACGATTTACTGGTGCTGACACAGCCGGATCTGATAGCCGATATTCATCGCCAGTATCTGCTGGCCGGTGCCGATATTGTTGAAACCAACAGTTTTAACGCCACTACTATTGCCATGGCCGATTACCAGATGGAAGGCTTGTCAGCACGGATTAACCGCGAGTCTGCCGCTTTGGCACGTAAAGTCTGTGATGAAGTGACTGCACTTGAACCGCATAAACCGCGTTTTGTTGCCGGTGTGTTAGGGCCAACTAACCGCACCGCGTCGATATCGCCGGATGTAAACGATCCGGGCTTTCGTAATGTCAGCTTTGATGAGTTAGTAAATGCTTACACTGAATCAACCCACGCGCTAATCGAAGGCGGTGCCGACATTATTATGCTGGAAACCATCTTTGATACGTTAAATGCCAAAGCCGCGGCCTTTGCTGTGCTTAAAGTATTTGATGAAGTGGGTTTTAAGCTGCCGGTGATGATCTCCGGCACCATTACCGATGCCTCCGGCCGTACTTTATCCGGCCAGACCACGGAAGCTTTTTATCACAGCCTGGCCCATGTCGAGCCGGTGTGTTTTGGCCTGAACTGCGCCTTAGGCCCGGATTTATTGCGCCCTTACGTGGAAACCTTGTCTGGCGTATCTGAAGCCTATGTCTCGGTGCACCCTAATGCCGGCTTACCGAACGAGTTTGGTGAGTATGATTTGGGCGCCACTGAGATGGCCGCCGAGATTGCCGATTGGGCCCGGCAGGGCTTTTTAAATATTGTTGGTGGCTGCTGCGGCACCACGCCTGAGCATATTAAAGCTATCTTTGATGCGGTAAAAGATGCGCCGGCGCGCCAACCGAAAGCGCCTGACCATAGTTTTAACTTAGCTGGCCTTGAAGCCTTTTCTCTGGAGTGGTAATGCGACAACAAGCCAGATTTATCAACGTCGGCGAGCGGACTAACGTTACCGGCTCGGCAAAATTTAAAAAACTGATTTTAAACGGCGACTATGAAGCCGCACTGGATGTAGCACGCCAGCAGGTAGAAAACGGCGCGCAAATTATCGACATCAACATGGACGAAGCCATGCTCGACAGCAAGGCCGCCATGGTGCGCTATCTGCAGCTGTTAGCGTCCGAGCCGGATATTTCGCGGGTGCCAATTATGGTCGACTCGTCGAAGTGGGAGGTAATAGAAGCCGCGCTAAAATGCATTCAGGGCAAGGCGGTGGTGAACTCTATTTCGCTAAAAGAGGGCGAAGCGCCGTTTTTACAGCAGGCAAGGTTACTGCGCCGCTATGGCGCGGCCGTGGTGGTTATGGCATTTGATGAACAGGGCCAGGCCGATACCAAAGCACGCAAGGTCGAGATTTGTCAGCGTGCTTATGCCATTCTTACGCAGCAAATCGGCTTTCCGCCACAGGACATTATTTTTGACCCGAATATTTTTGCCGTCGCCACCGGCATTGAAGAGCACAATAACTACGCGGTCGACTTTATTGAAGCCACCCGCGAGATTAAACGCTTGTGCCCGCACGCGAAAATCTCCGGCGGCGTATCCAATGTGTCGTTCTCGTTTCGCGGCAACGATGCCGTGCGCGAAGCTATTCACTCGGTATTTTTATACCATGCCATTGCCGCGGGCATGGATATGGGTATTGTTAACGCCGGCCAGCTTACCGTGTACGACGATATTCCTGAGCTTTTAAAAGAGCGGGTAGAGGATGTGATCCTCAACCGCCGTGATGATGCTACCGAGCGCCTGCTCGACATTGCTGCCCAGTTTAAAGGTGATGGCAGCGTCGCTGAAAAGCAGGATGACGCCTGGCGCAGCCTGCCGGTTAACAAACGCTTAGAGCATGCGCTGGTTAAAGGCATTACCGACTTTATTGATATCGACACCGAAGAAGCGCGTACGCTCGCAGAAAAACCCCTGCATGTGATAGAAGGGCCGCTGATGGACGGCATGAACGTGGTGGGTGACTTGTTTGGTGAAGGTAAGATGTTTTTGCCACAGGTGGTGAAATCTGCCCGGGTAATGAAAAAAGCCGTGGCCTATTTGCAGCCTTTTATCGAGCAGGAAAAAGAAGGTGGCCGCGCCCAGGGCAAGGTATTGCTGGCCACAGTTAAAGGCGATGTGCACGATATCGGCAAAAATATCGTTGGTGTGGTACTGCAGTGTAATAACTTTGAAGTGATTGATTTAGGCGTGATGGTGCCGTGCGCCGAGCTATTGCGGGTTGCCAAAGAGCAAAATGTCGATGTGATAGGTTTATCGGGTCTTATTACACCGTCGTTAGATGAAATGGTGCACGTGGCGAAAGAAATGACCCGTTTGGGCTTTAGCCAGCCATTGCTGATCGGCGGCGCGACGACGTCAAAGGCCCATACCGCGGTGAAAATTGAGCCAAATTATGCCAATGGTGTGGTCTATGTGCCCAATGCGTCGCGCAGTGTGTCGGTAGTGCAGTCGTTAATCACCCCGGATAGCAAAGCCGATTATTTAGCCCGCATTAAACAAGAATATGTGGTGGCGCGTGAACAACATGCCCGTTCGCGCCCCGGTGAAAAGCTGCTCAGTTTAGCCGAGGCCCGGGCAAATAAATTCCAGCTCGATTTAACCAAGGTGGCGCCGGCGCCAAAACAGCCCGGCGTGCAGCTGTGGCAGGATGTCGATTTAAACCTGCTGCGCGATTACATCGACTGGACGCCGTTCTTTTTAACCTGGCAGTTATCCGGTAAATACCCGGCCATTTTAAATCATGCCGAAGTCGGTATTGAAGCGCGTAAGCTGTTTAAAGATGCCAATGCCATGCTTGATACCATGATTAATGGCGGCTATGTCAAAGGCAAGGCGGTGTTTGGTTTATTTCCGGCCAATAGCCTGGGTGATGACATTATTGTATACACCGACGAGAGCCGCACAGTAGAAAAAGCCCGGCTGTATAACCTGCGCCAGCAGCTGCAGCTTAGAAACAATGCGCCCAATTGCAGCCTGGCCGATTTTATTGCGCCGGTGGACAGCGGTGTAAAAGATTATATCGGTGGTTTTGCCGTCAGCACCGGCTTTGGTGCTGACGAGTTTGCCGCTAAGTTTGCCGCCGAACATGATGATTACAACAGCATCATGGTAAAAGCGCTGGCAGACCGCTTAGCCGAAGCCTTAGCCGAATACCTGCACTTAAAAGTACGGCGCGAATATTGGGGTTATGCGGCGGACGAGACGCTGGATAACGAGCAGCTTATTCGTGAGTTATACCAGGGCATAAGGCCGGCGCCAGGCTATCCGGCCTGCCCGGAGCATACCGAAAAAGGCACCTTGTGGCAGTTGCTGGATGTGGCAGCGCAAACCGGTATTACGCTTACCGAAAGCTACGCCATGTGGCCGGGCGCAGCGGTAAGTGGCTGGTACTTTGGCCACCCGGACAGTAAATATTTTGCCGTCAGTAAAATTGACGTTGATCAGCTTAATGAGTACGCGGCGAAAAAAGGCTGGAGCCTTGAGCAGGCGCAAAGCTGGCTGGCGCCAAATTTACGTTAACAATTTACCGCCATCAGCCTGAGTAAGTATTTGTTATTATTCAGGCTATTGTTGTTCCTGCATTAGCAAACAGCTTGCAATTAAGCATTGCAGTCAGGTAAAACCAGCTAAACTTAAGCAAAATATTATCAGGAGTGCCTGATGCGTAAATTGTTTGGCTGCTTTGCTGTACTGATCTGTAGTTTATGGCTACCCACAGGCTATTTAACGGTGCAGGCCGCTGCGCTTAACGTGCTGGTGGGGCAAAACAAGCCGCCTTATATCCGGCTGGAAACGGTAAGTGGTTACGAGCTGGAGTTGCTGCGTGAAATTGTGCGGCGCATGGGGCATGAAGCGGTATTTGTCTTTGTACCTAACTCGCGGATCCGCGGTTTGCTGGAGAGCGGTAATGGTGATATTGCCAGCTTACAGCCAAACGACACCGCTGATGCCGAACTGTATTTTTCCCAGCCCTATATCCGTTATCAAAATGTACTGGTAAGCCTGGCTCGTGACGAGCTAACTATTACCCATCCGGCAGATTTATCGGATAAACAGGTGGTTGCCTTTCAGGGGGCCAGCCGGGTGCTGGGTGCCGATTACCGCGATGCGGTAGTGCATAACACTGGCTATCTTGAAACGGTCGATCAAAAGGCCCAGGTAGATATGCTGTTTAGTGGCCGGGCGCAGGCAATAGTGCTGGACCGGAATATTTTTATGCACCATCAGCAAACCAGCGGTTCACCGGCGGCGGTGCAAATTCATGAACTGTTTAATTCCAGCTTGTATCGTGCCGCCTTCAGAGATCCGCAATTGCAGCGCAGCTTTGACCGCGCCTTATTGAGTGTGTTAATGGATAACTGGTATCAGCAATTACAGCAGCGTTATTTTATGCAACTAAACCAGCAGCTGCCAAACCGGTTTTATTGCGACGATTAACAGGGCAACGGCTAAGCCTGCAACCAGTGTTTTAGTAGCTTGGCCAGGCTGGCGGCTTCAATAGGTTTTACCAATAAATCATTCATCCCGGCTGCCAGACAGGCTTGTTGGGTATCTGCGCCGTGATGCGCCGTCATGGCAATGACCGGCAAGCTGGCCATGTTGGGCAACTGGCGTAACTGTTGTGTGGTTTCGTAGCCATTAATGCCTGGCATTTCAATGTCCATTAGCACCAAGTCTATCTGTTGCTGTTGCAATAACGTCAGCGCTGCCTGGCCATTGGTCGCTGTCAGCACCTGATACCCCAGCTTTTGCAAAATAATCTGTGCCAGTGCCTGATTAAAATAATTGTCCTCTACCAGCAGTATCTTACGGTTGCTAACAGGCGCAGCTTGCGTAGTTTTGCTGCTGTCAGTGTTGTCCGCCGGCGCTGCTATCGGTTCAACCCGTGGCAGGGTAATACTGAAACTAAAGGTACTGCCGCGCCCGCTTTGACTGACAACCTGTAGCTGGCTATGCATCAGGCTGAGCAGGCGCTGACAAATGGTTAACCCCAGGCCGGTACCACCGAATTTACGACTGACAGAGCTATCGCCCTGATTAAAGGCGATAAACAGCCGTTTTTGCTGTTGCTCGCTAATGCCTATACCGGTGTCGGTTACAGCAAAATGCAATTGGCAATGTTGCCGGGCGCTGCTGGCACTGATGTTAAGCGTTATGGCGCCGCGCTCGGTAAATTTAATGGCATTGCCCAGCAGGTTAATCAGTATTTGACTCAGCCGCAGGCTGTCACCGCTAAAGCTGTCGGGTACGCTGGCGTCCAGTTGCAAGGCAAAGTGCAGTTGTTTTTGTGCCAGTTGCAGGCTGAACATATCGCTAACCTGCTCCAGCATGCGGCGCAGGCTGAAAGGCTGGCATTCCAGTTCAAGTTTACCGGCCTCTATTTTTGAGAAATCAAGTATATCATTGATAATGCTTAATAAAATCTTTCCTGAAGCATGGATCTTTGCCACATAGCCAATTTGCTGTTGTGGCTCCGGGCTTTGTTGGGCCAGCTCAGCAAAGCCCAATACTGCATTTAGTGGCGTACGCAGCTCATGGCTCATATTGGCCAGAAATTCGCTTTTTGCCTGGGCAGCGGCTTCCGCAGTCTGTTTTGCCTGCTGCAATTGTTGCATGGTCTGTTTTAAATGGGCCGTGTGCTGCTGTACCAGTGCGGTAAGCCGCTGTTGCTCCTGCTCCAGTTGCCAGGTTCGTCCTTTCAGCAACAGGTAGATGGCCAACAACACTAATAACCCATAAAGCAGTAACATGGCTGAGGAAAGATACCAGGGCGCCGGAATGTGTATCGTCAGCGGCGCTGATAATAGCTGGTTACCGGCATGATCGCGGCTGCGCAGCATAAACTGATAATCACCGGCGGGCAGGTTGGTGTAATCGCGGTACATTTCGTTGTTCCAGCCCGACCAGTCGTCGTCATGTCCCTGTAACTTTACCTGAAATTGCGGCAAAAACAGGTGGCTGTAATTCGGGCTGGCGTATTCAAACCGCAATTGGTTTTGGCCGGCATTCAGCGCCAGCTTAGCCGGTAAGTCGCCGCCATGATAAAACACATCGCCGGTCAGGGCGCGAACGCGGCGTAACAGTGGTTGTTTTGGTGCCAGATTGCGGTGTTCGCTGCCGGCAAAGCGGAAAATACCTTCAGCGCCGCCAAACCACACTACGTTTTGTTCATCAATTAATAGCGTATCCAGTGGTATATCCAGCAATGGCTGCAGCGCAGAGGCTTGCCATTGATACTGACCGGCAGCGTCGGCCTGCAGCATGCCGGCCTGCCGGCTACCGGTATCGTTGTCCCAGGTTAACAGCCAGAGGTTATTGTTTTTGTCTGTCTGCGGGTAACGCACCCAGGGCTGGCTGTGGCTAAAAGCAGAGCCCAGTTGTGGGTCAAGATAAAACCGCTGTTGCCGGTTGTCGAACCGGTAAAAGCCGGCCACGGTGGCGAACAATAACTGCTGTTTATACCAATGTACTGAGTTGCGGTTGTTGCTGGGTAAACCGTCTGTTTTATTAAAATGCTGCACCACAACCTGGCCGTTGCTATCTGGCCAGCCTGCAGGCAACGACAACAAATAGACGCCGTGCGCCAGAGTGCCGAGCCAGATTTCGCCGTTTGCCGTTTGCAGTATGCTGTTTAAGTTGCCCTGAATGCCGGGGATCAGGCCTTCATCTGTCCAGCTGCCATCCGGCTGTTGTTTTATGCTGGCCAGGCCGTCTTGTAAGCCAACAAAAACCCGGTCAGGCTGCAACGGTGACGGATATAACACTTTAGATGCCTGGGCTGAACTGCGCAGCAAACTGGCATGCTGACCGTCGTAGCGGTATACACCGGCGCTGTTTGCAATAAGCAGATTGTTGTCAAAGCTGGCAAAGTCCCAGGTTTGTTTTTGCAGCCCGGGGATCAGGCTAAAGCGGTTGTGTTGATCTTTGCGAAACATGCCCAGGCTGGTGCCGGCATAGAGGGTATTTTGGTGCTGATGCATTGCCAGCACATTGCCTTGCAGGCCATGGGCACTGTTGTATTGTGAAATAGCGGCTGCCAGATCAATACGGCTTAAGCCGTGGTCCAGCGCCAGCCATAAACCTTGCTGATGATCCTGATACATGGCTCTGATGTTTTGGTCTACTAAACCAAAGGCCTTATTGATATGGCTTTTTAGCTGAGCATCGGCGCTGACGATATATAAGCCATTCTGGCTGCTGCCGAGCGCAAAATCGCCATTTTCCAGCCGCATACCAGTATAAATGCGGGCCTGCTGCAATTCCTCGTCAATATTGGTGTGCCAGCGGGTTAGCTGCTTATCGGCAAAAAGATATAATTTGCCCTCACGGCTGGCGGCCAGCAGTGTCTTGTCATCAAACTGCTGCAGCATAAATAAATTGAGCTGACTAAAGGGCTCTGAGCCGGCCAACAGCTTAAAATCATCGTTGTGCAGCTCCAGCAGGCCGGTGTTTTCTTCTTTCACCAGCAAGCGGTTATTTAACTTAAAGGCTTTAAGAAAGGTGCTGTTGCTACGCCATACCTTAACCTGGCCGGCGTCTTGCTCGTTGTAACGAAAAATATAGTCCCGGCTAAAAAAATAAATACCATCTGGCATGGCATAGGTTTGCCTGACATCCTGAAATTGCCGGTATTGCGAGGGTACGGCTGACAGCAGTGAAATATATTGTTGGTTTTGCGGTAATGTCGGGTCAATGTAGCCTATTTCGCCCTTTGAACCGACATAAATACGGCCACTGTCGGCCAAAGCCAGCGAGCGCACCACGGCTTTATTGCGGGTGGGGATCATCCGCCACTGGGCGCCATCAAACTCCAGTACGCCGACATTGTTGCCGACATAGAGCAAGCCGCGTTTATCCTGCACTATGGCCCAGTTTTGCGTGCCGCCATTGTAGTCTTTCGGCTTAAAGTTGCTAAGTAGCGGGGTGCCGTATTGTGCCGCGGCTGCACGCCAGGCAAAGGCACAGGCCAGCAAGCCTATGCTTAGCCAGCCGAATGTTGCTGCAAGCCGCTTAATCGTCACCCCCAACCCCCTGTATGTCGAGTAGTACCGCCCGTGTTACAGCGCCAGGTTATTTACGCAGCACTTTATCCAGATAGCCCATCGCAAATGCGGACAATACAAAGGTAATATGAATTAGCAAATACCACATAATTTTATCGTTAGCGATACTTTCGGTATTCATAAATACCTTTAGCAGATGAATAGATGAAATAGCGACGATAGAGGCGGCAACTTTGTTTTTCAGTGAGCCGGAATCCAGTTTACCCAGCCAGCTAAGTTTGTCGTCATTGCCTTCTAAGTCGAGGCGGGACACGAAGTTTTCGTAGCCGGAAAACATCACCATCACTATCAGGCCGCCAACCAGTGCTATATCAATTAATGACAGTACGACCAGGATCAGCTCGACCTCTTTCATGCTGAGGATAATAGGGATGATATGAAACACTTCCTGAAAGAACTTAATGCCCAACGCCAGCAGCGCCAGGCTGAGTCCCAGATAAATTGGTGCCATGATCCAGCGCGATGAATACATCAGTTTCTCAATAAAATTTTCCATAACATTTTCCGTGCAGAACCGTCGCCGTATTATGCGGACAACAGGGCAGATATCAAGCTCTGGCGCGGATTTTTGTCAGCGCTGTCAGTGGCAGTGGTCGCAAATTATGGTGCTTTACCGCAAGCAGGATAAGCCGGAGGCTTTGTTGTGGTAGCGTGCGCCGGTGAAACTTTATCAATACCAGAGTATGAGAATATTACTAGCTGTAGCGCTGTTATGCGGGTTTAGTGGCTGCAATGTGCAGGCCGGCGAAGGATTTTGGTTGCCAGGACAGTTGTCTGGCGACAATGTCAGGTCGCAAGCCCAATTTGAACAGCCAAACAATATCGTTGCGCTCAATAGCATTCGCCACTCGGTAGTAAAACTGGGGCAGTGCAGTGCGGTGTTCGTGTCAGCTGATGGCTTGCTGCTTACCAGCGCGCGTTGTATCACGCCTTATTTAACAGCAGAGCTGGCTAACGGTTTTGCCGTGGCCCAAGCGCAACATGAAGCTCGTCTGGCTGGGTTAACGATATATCAGCCAACAGAGCAGCAAGACGTAACCGTAGCGATAAACCGCCAGCTGAATGAAACCACGAATGACCTTGCCCGCTCTGAGCGTTTGTCTGAGCTGGAGCAGGAATTATTAAACCGCTGTCAGCAACAGGGACGCCTTTGCCGGCTAAACAAGCTGCATTATGGTTTGCAGTTTGCCTTGCAGTATTATCAGCCGTTTTCTGATGTCCGGCTGGTGTATTTGCCGCCACAGCATGTGCCGCAGCAGGACGACAATCATTGGCCCCGCTATGATGCTGACTTTGCTCTGCTGAGGGTCTATCAACCGGATGGCCAGGCTGCCGCTTTACCATACAGCCGCATGACGTTTGACGGTGTGACAGAACAGCAAAAAGTGTTAGTGCCCGATTTTGTGCCGCAAAGCCAGCGTTATAGCTCTGTCGAAGAACTGCAGTTTTTATTTGAACAACTGTATCCGCAGGCGCAAGCACAATCCAAACGTACCATGGCGGTGCTGGACGAGCTGAATAAGCTACAACCCGATGCAACGTTAGCGCTGCAAACAGAGTTGGCCAGCCAGCACCGGCACCGGCAGGCGATGTTGCAGGAGTATCAGCAAGGGCAGATGATTGCCAGGCGGCAACAGAAGCAACAGCAGATCCGTGACTGGATAAATGCCAGCCCGGTACGGCAGCAACTTTATGGTGCTGCCATAGAACGTTTTCGCCAATTGCAGTTACAGCATCAGCAACTGATGCTGCGCGATCAGGTATTGGAGAATTTGTATTATGCCAGATTGCCGGCGTTAGCCTTGCAGTTGTATCAGCATGCGCTGGCGGCCGATAAGCAAAGCCGTGCTAAGCACCGCAACAAGCTGCAACAGCAAATGACGCAGCTTGATGCCAGCTTTGATGCCAGGGTTGATCAGACATTGGCGCTGCATTTTCTCGAGTTATATTCGGAGCTGCCGCAGACTTTGCGTCTGCCGGCGCTGGATCAGTATTTTGCCCTTAGCGATGGCTTTAACCGCGAAATTGTGCGGCACAAATTGTCAGCGATCTATCGCCTAACCGGCCTGACCCGCAGCACCAGTCGCCTGGCATGGCTTGATGCCGACAGCAAGGCTTTTGCTGACAGCGACGATCCGCTGATCAATTTTGCCGTGGCCATGCAGGACACCACACAACAACTGGCCGGGCAACGTCAACAGTTGGCGGTGCAACTGGAGCAGGCCAGAGCAGCGCTGATGGAAGTCATCATGGCGTACAATGATGCCAATAGTAAGCCAACCTATGCCGAAGCTAACGGCGATTTACGCTTTAGTGTTGGCGAGATAAGTGGTTACCAGCCACAAGATGCCGTGTTGTATTTACCCTTCAGCCGTCTGCAACATAGTGTCGATGGTAAAAATGACAGTGTTCATGCCAACTTTTTATCCAGTGTAGACAGTTGCGGAGAAGTAACCGGTGCGCCTACGTTTAACCGTCAGGGCCAGGTAGTGGGCCTTATGTATGCCGGTGCCGGGCAGCGTTTGCTGGCTAACTGGCACTATGAGGCAGAGCTTAGCCGGGCAGTGCATGTTGATAACCGCTTTATTCGCTGGCATTTGCAACAAAGCGACGCTGGCCGCAGTTTGTTAAAAGAATTGCAGCCAGACAAAAACTAAGGCAATTACCGCCGTTGCAGCCAATGCCGGCACTCTTAATTTACGCCGTTTTGCAGTATCATTAGCCGCCAGTGCATTAAGTGCTGCGGGCAAACAATGCGGAGTAACGGTGGAAAAGCAGTTTAAAGTAAAACTAGTAATAAGACGGGCGCCGGCGCTGGCAGCTTTGGCTTGGTTAAAGCAAAGCTGGCAAATCCTGATGCAGGCACCCGCGGTATGGCTGTTGATGTACCTGCATATGGCTGGTTTTATGTTGCTAAGCATGATGCTACCGCCTGTAACAACCTTTATTGGCGTGTTAGCTATGCCGTTTCTTACTGCTGGTGTTTATAAAAGCATTGTAGCGGTGCAGCAAAAAAAGCCCATTAGCTTATTGGGGCTGTACCAGCCGTTTAAAGAGCCAGGCTGCCGGCCGGTTTTTATCCGCCTGGCGCTGGCAGAGTTATTTGTTTCTATCCCGCTGATTTATCTTTATGCCCTGCTGCAGCAGCAAGTTATCAACGGCAGTATTAGTATGCCGGCGGTGTTGCTGTTTGCCGTCTGGTTTAGCTTAACTAAAATGATATTTGCCTATTCGGTGGCGATAGCCTATTTCCTGCAAGAGCGCAGTGTGCTGGCAATTATGCAAGCCAGCTTTGCTGCGTGTTGGCGTAATATAACGCCATTGGCGCTGTTCAGCCTCTTGAGTATGCTGCTGATAATGCTTACCATGCCTACGTATTTTATTGGCTTAATAGTGGTGCTTCCGCTGCTGCATATTGCATTCTTTTTATCGTTTAATGAGCTTTTTGCCTTGCAGATCAAACCCACTGATGAAGCCGTGCTGGAAGTGTAGCCGTGACTGACCTGGCTGAACTAAAACGCACAGCTTTGAATTGGCTGAGCCGGCGCGATTACAGCGAAAGTCAGCTGAGCCAGCGGTTGGCTCGCCAGGGCGCAGAAGCCGGTGCTATTGCTCAGGTTATTGCCTGGTGTAAGGCAGAAAACTATCTGAATCAACAGCGGTTTATTAGTATGCTACTGCGTAGCCGGGCCAATAAAGGCTATGGTTTGGCTTATATAGTGCAAGAATGCCGGCAACAGAATATCAGCCGTGAACAAGTAGAGCTGTGTGCGGCAGAGCTTGAAATAGACTGGTTTGCCTTAGCACAGCAGCAATACCGGAAAAAATACGGCCAAACCGCCGTAACGGAATATAAAGACAAATTTAAACGCATGGCGTATATGCAGCGCCGTGGCTTTAGTAACGAACAAATTCAATTTGCCATTAATCAAACAGAGTAATACTCAAGCGGACAGGATTTTTCCATGACTATGACATCGGCCGGTATCAGGCACGCCTTTTTAGATTTTTTTGCCAGCAAACAGCATCAGGTCGTTTCCAGCAGCTCGCTGATCCCGGGTAACGATGCCACCTTGTTGTTTACCAATGCGGGTATGGTGCAGTTTAAGGACGTGTTTCTCGGCCAGGACCCACGCAGTTACAACCGTGCCGTGTCAGCCCAGCGCTGTGTCCGGGCTGGCGGTAAGCATAATGATTTGGAAAACGTCGGTTATACCGCACGTCACCACACCTTCTTTGAAATGCTGGGTAACTTCAGCTTTGGTGATTACTTTAAGCAAGATGCTATCGCCTATGCCTGGGAGTTTTTAACCGTCGTGGTGAAGCTACCAAAAGACAAACTGTGGGTAACCGTATACGAAACCGATGACGAAGCGTACAACATCTGGTTAAACGACGTAGGTGTGCCGGCAGAGCGTATTATCCGCATTGGTGACAATAAAGGCGCGCCTTATGCGTCGGACAACTTCTGGGCTATGGGTGACACTGGCCCTTGTGGCCCCTGTACCGAGATTTTCTATGACCACGGTGAACATATCTGGGGCGGCCCGCCAGGTTCAGCTGAAGAAGACGGTGACCGTTATATCGAGATCTGGAATATCGTCTTTATGCAGTTTAACCGCCACAGTGATGGCCGGATGGAGCCTCTGCCAAAACCCAGCGTAGACACAGGTATGGGGTTGGAGCGTATAGCCGCTATTTTGCAGCACGTGCACAGCAACTACGAAATCGATACCTTTGTTGCCTTGATTAAAGCGGCAGCAGACGTGACCGGTGCCACAGATTTAGCCGACAAATCGTTACGCGTGGTAGCGGACCATATCCGTAGCTGTGCCTTTTTAATTGTTGATGGCGTGCAGCCTTCCAACGAAGGGCGTGGCTATGTATTGCGCCGTATTGTGCGCCGTGCGGTACGCCATGGTAATAAACTGGGCGCCAAAGGAGCATTCTTTTACAAACTGGTGTCGGCCTTAGTGGCACAGATGGGCGAGGCCTATCCGGAGCTGGCCGCCAAACAAGCCGTAGTTGAAAAAGTACTGAAGCTGGAAGAAGAACAGTTTGGCAAAACGCTGGAGCGTGGACTGGCCATTCTGGAAGAAGCCCTGGCTGGCTTAACGGGTAGCGAGTTACCCGGCGATCTGGTGTTTAAACTGTACGACACCTATGGTTTCCCGGTTGATTTAACTAACGATGTGGCTCGCGAGCGTAATCTGACAATTGATCAGGCCGGTTTTGATGCCGCCATGGCAGAGCAGCGCAAACGCGCCCAGCAGGCGTCTAATTTTGGTGCCGATTACAATGCAGCGCTGACATCAATCCAGCAAACTGTGTTTACCGGTTACCAACATGAGTTTGGCAATGCAGCCGTGGTAGAAATACTGCGTGACGGCAAGCATTGTGACAGCCTGGGCGACAATGAAGAAGCCTTAATTATTCTGGACCAAACGCCGTTTTATGCTGAATCGGGCGGCCAGATGGGCGATACCGGTAGTTTAACTCTGGCCGATGGCTCGGTGTTTACTGTTAGCGACACCATTAAAGTAGCCAAAGCATTTGCACATAAAGGTAAGCTTAGCGGCAAGCTGGCGGTTGGCGCCAAAGTTGAAGCCAGGGTGGATGCTGCGCGCCGCAGCGCCATTAAGCGTAATCACTCTGCCACGCATTTGCTGCATGCTGCGCTGCGCCAGGTGTTAGGTGAGCACGTTACGCAAAAAGGCTCGCTGGTTGGCCCTGACAGATTGCGGTTTGATTTTAGCCATTTTGAAGCGGTAACAAGCGCAGAGCTGCGTACTATTGAAAGCATGGTTAATGAACAGGTGCAGTTAAATCTGCAATTGCAAACCCGGGTTATGCCAATTGACGACGCCAAAGCCGCCGGTGCTATGGCGCTGTTTGGCGAGAAATACGACGATGAAGTACGGGTGCTGTCGATGGGCGATTTTTCCATCGAATTATGTGGTGGTACCCATGTTGAGCGTACCGGCGACATTGGCCTGATTAAAATTGTCTCTGAAGCCGGTATTGCCTCTGGCGTGCGCCGGATTGAAGCGGTCAGCGGTGCCGGCGCGGTCGCCTTTGTGCAGCAACTGGAGCAACAAGCGCAGGCGGTTGCCGGCGCGTTAAAAGGTGATGTGTTCAGCATTGCTGAGCGGGTGCAGCAAACGCTGGACCGCAGCCGGCAGCTGGAAAAAGACATTGAACAGTTAAAAGCAAAAATGGCCAGCCAGGCCGGTGCGTCATTATTGCAGCAAGCCGAGCAGATTGCCGGTGCTAATGTACTGGTTACCCAATTACCGGCTACCGATCCAAAAGCGCTGCGCACTATGCTTGATGAGCTGAAAAATCAGTTAAGCCCGGCGGTGATCCTGCTGGCAACGGTGAATGAAGATAAAATCAGCCTGATTGCCGGTGTTAGTGCCGATTTAACTGACAAGGTGCATGCCGGGCAATTAGTCGGCTGGGCGGCACAAAAGCTGGGCGGCAAAGGCGGCGGCCGGCCAGATATGGCTCAGGCTGGCGGTACTGATGTCGCTGCGCTGCCTCAGGTAGTAACTGAAGCAAATAGCTATATCCGTGAAAAATTGAGCTAAACTGCTTTTTATGTTGTCAGAGAAGGGCGCATGCGCCCTTTTTTGTTGTCTGACAAACCGGCCTGACTGTTGTTTTAAACGGCTGTTTGCCTTACCGTTGCGGTGAAGTATCGATTATTTGCCGGAAACGGCGTACAGATTGTTACAATACGCCGCTAAGACAGCAAAATTGCTGTGATAAGATATCATTTATTTAAGTGCCTTACTTTTAATCGGCAAGTCTGCTGGGTTATGATACGGCGCTTTAGTGTATACCGGTGTGGGTCACGCTGGGAAAAAGGAACAAGGAGCAAACGAATGCTAATTCTTACTCGTCGTGTTGGTGAGACACTGATGATCGGTGATGAAGTTACCGTAACGGTACTGGGCGTTAAAGGTAATCAGGTACGTATTGGTGTTAACGCACCAAAAGATGTTTCTGTACACCGTGAAGAAATTTATATGCGGATACAGGCAGAAAAAGGTACTTCTGGCTCGACTTATGGTGAAGACGACTAGTTTTGTTGTTTTATCTGCGCTTAGTAGATCAAATATACCGTTTTTGTACGTTTTATGACTAAAACACGGTGAGTTGCTTAAAAGGTCAGCAAACAGTTGGCCCGGTTCCAAAAATTGTTTGACTTATTTTCCTGAGACATTAATATACACGCCGCAACACAGAGCGGAGAAATGGCCGAGTGGCTGAAGGCGCACCCCTGCTAAGGGTGTATAGGGGAAACTCTATCGAGGGTTCGAATCCCTCTTTCTCCGCCATTTTTATTAGACCGGACGCATAGCTCAGCTGGATAGAGTACTCGGCTACGAACCGAGCGGTCGGAGGTTCGAATCCTCCTGCGTCCGCCATCTTCGAAGAACCCGCTAAGGTTAACACCAAAGCGGGTTTTTTCATTTTGATTTGCAGCAAACTGACGCAGGCG
>JAHJZX010000054.1 GCA_018826295.1 Gammaproteobacteria bacterium | reverse complement strand
GTGCGGCCGATAGACAATGAGTTGTCTGCATAGACGTTTGCCATAAAAAAACTCCGTTTACGATAAATTGGTTATAAGAATACGCCAGCGTGGCAAAAATTACAGTAGCTTTTGGCTATAAGATATTACGTTTCACCACAACAACCTTGGGTTTGAATACTAAGCATAGAGGGTAGAGATGGCCTTTGTAAGCACCGACAACTATATCGTGTCTGACGAACTGGCGCTGGCAGTAAATGCCGCGGTAACGTTGGAAAAACCGCTGTTGATAAAAGGCGAGCCGGGCACGGGTAAAACCCGGCTGGCCGAAGAGTTGGCGGCAAGCCTCGGCACCGAGCTTATTCAGTGGCATATAAAATCGACCACTAAGGCACAGCATGGCCTGTACGAGTACGATGCGGTATCCCGCCTGCGCGACAGCCAACTGGGCAGCGACAAGGTACATGATATTAATAACTATATCCGCCCCGGTAAACTGTGGCAGGCCTTTACCGCGGCTAAGCGCCCGGTGCTGTTGATTGATGAAATAGATAAAGCCGATATCGAGTTTCCCAACGATTTACTGCACGAGCTGGATAGGATGGCGTTTTATGTGCACGAGACCGGCGAGCAAATAAGCGCGGTTGAGCGGCCAATAGTGATTATTACCTCAAATAATGAAAAGGAGCTGCCGGATGCCTTTTTACGCCGCTGCTTTTTTCACTATATCCGTTTTCCGGATGCCGATACGCTACGCGCCATTGTTGCTGTGCATTACCCGGGCATTCAACAGCAGTTGCTAAGTACGGCGCTTGAGGTGTTTTTTGAGCTGCGCGAGCTGCCGGGATTAAAGAAAAAGCCGTCTACGTCAGAGCTGCTCGACTGGTTAAAGTTATTGCTGGCCGAAGATATACCGGCCGAAGTATTAACTGACAAGCAGCAAAAAGGCGGCTTAATGCCGATGTTTGGTGCCTTGCTTAAAAACGAGCAGGATGTCGCCCTGGTAGAAAAACTGGCGTTTTTGGCGAAAAGGCAAGGTAGATAAGAGTGGCTCACGCTGAATTGATACGGCGGCTTGTGCGCAGGCTCCTGGCTCGACTGCAATACTCCTTTTGGCTCGTCGCAGCAACTATACAGGGCAATCCTGCCCTGTACCTGCGGCCAGCGAGAGCTGTTCAAATTCGTTCCAGACGAATTTGTCGCTACGGCTGGCGCCTGCGCTCAGACACTCTGCGCCGCCCAAAACGAGTTTCCAGTCTCACCCTGATACACGAGCAAGCCAGACTTCGGAAACTACCATGCTAATTGACTTCTTTTTTACGCTGCGCAAATACGGCTTAAAAACCAGCATTACCGAACTGCTGGACTTGCTTAATGCGCTAAAGCAGCAGGTGATCTTCGCTGATACTGAAGCCTTTTATCAGCTGTCCAGGTTGTGTCTGGTTAAAGATGAAACCCAATACGACAAATTTGACCGCGCCTTTGCCGAGTACTTTGAAGGCGTCGCCGAGGTTGATATCGCCGCCAGCATACCGCCGGACTGGTTGGTGCCGGACGTGCTGCGTAAACTTTCTGCTGAAGACAAAGCTAAGCTGCAGGCTCTAGGTGGCCTGGATAAACTGCTGCAAACCTTGCGCGAACGCTTGGCAGAGCAGCAAAAAAAACACAGTGGCGGCAATAAATGGATAGGCACCGGCGGTACTTCACCTTTTGGTGCTTATGGTTTTAACCCGGAAGGTGTGCGTATTGGCCAGCAGGGCAGTGGTGCGCGCAGGGCAGTAAAGGTGTGGGATAAACGCGAGTTTAAAGATCTGGACACCGACAGCGAACTAAACAACCGCAGTATTAAACTGGCACTAAAACAGCTGCGTAAATTCGCCCGTAGCGGCGCTGAAACTGAACTGGATTTACACGGCACTATTCAGGCGACGTCCGAGCAGGCCGGCTGGCTGGATTTACGCTTTGTGCGCGAGCGGCATAACGCCATTAAGCTGCTGGTGTTTTTTGATGTCGGCGGCTCAATGGACGACCATATTGAGCAGTGCCAAAAACTGTTTGCGGCAGTTAAAACCGAATTTAAACACCTGGAGTTTTTTTATTTTCACAACTGTGTTTATGAGAGGGTGTGGCGCGACAACAAACGCCGTTATACCGAGCAGATTAAAACCGAGGATATAATTCACACCTATGCCAGCGACTATAAGCTGATATTTGTTGGTGATGCTACTATGGGCCCGTACGAGATTGACTACCCGGGTGGCAGTGTCGAGCATTTTAACGAGCTACCCGGTAAAGTCTGGTTGCAGAGATTATTAGCGCAGTATCCCAAAGCAGTTTGGCTAAATCCGCAGCCACAACAATGGTGGCAGCACTATTACTCTATTGGCTTGATAGAGCAAATAATGCAAAACCGAATGCAGCCGTTAACGCTGGACGGTCTTAATTTGGCCATTAAAACGCTGCTCTAGCAAAATAGTGCTGAGCTGGCTTTGCCAGCTCAGCACAGGTTAGCTCAGAAACTCTTCTATGCCTTCATCCATATCTGGCGCATTTTTTAGTGCGCTGAACATATCTGACAACTTCAAATGCAGTGCATGGGCAAGTTTTACCGGAAAATCGTCGAAGTTGTCATTTTGGATGTGCTGCTGGTGATCTGTCATATAGTGGGCCAGATGCACACAAGCGGCATAAGGTGATAATTCAGCTGCTGCCAGTGGATCTTCCTGCCAACGTATTGCCCGCACAATTTCGTTGGGAAAGTGCCAATGCTCAGCCAAGTCGCTACCGGCCTGGGTATAGTCAAAGCCAAGCAGGTCTCGCTCTAATCTTGATCTGGACTCACCGGTATTTACCCGTTTATCTATTACTATGGCGTGTTCAGGTTTTACTACATGGATTAGATATTCACCAATTGCATGCAATAAACCGCAGGTATAGGCAAGTTCAGCATCTGCTTTGATAAAACCGGCCAACCATTTGCTGCGGTTTGCCATTTTAAATGACCTGAGCCAGAACGCATTTAAATTAAAGCCCTCCGGCGCTTTAATCGCACCGGTTAAACCTATAGCAAATATCAGCGTTTTTAACGCGTCGATGCCCATTACTACCACCGCATCTTTTACTGAGCCCACTTTGCGGTGGCCGCCATAACGTACAGAGTTAGCTATACGCAATACTTTAGCTGTTATCGCCTGATCATTGGCTATTATCTGGCTGATTTTATTACTACTAAGATTGGGATCATTTAAGGTGGCTATGAGCTCTTGCATAACCTTTGGCATGCTCGGTAAATTTGTCGCATTGTCGATCATTTTTTTCATAGTTAGGCCTACGTCACTGTTGTCCATCAGCTCCCAAAGCTGAATAAGATAACAATAGCCCAGAATATTGATTCGACACTCTTTTTTTTGTATCGCGGTTTAGCTGTCAAAATTGCTCTGTAAAGGTATTCAGACTTGTAATGCCAGCACTGCTGTTTGTATAGTGTTGGCCGTTTGTTATCGGAGTAAAGGTTAACATGAGTAGTATAAATGCGGATTCAGATACCGGTTTGGCACTTCAGCGCAGTTATGCTGCCCAGCCGGTGTTTGATGCTGATAAAAAACGTTTTGCAATAGAACTGCTACAGCGCAGTAAAACCGGTACTAGAGCCTTTTGTCTCAGTGATACCTCGCCATCTATTTTACTGCCGGTATGTCAACAGCTTAGCGATTATCTTAGCCTTTATCATAGCGATTTATTTATCCGCTTAAGTGCGCAATTGCTCGAAGCAAAAGTGACCTTAGCGCTGGACCCAGCCCGGGTGATTATTGCGCTGGATGCGCCCGTTAAATTTAGCAAGACGCTGTTGGCTGCTATAGGCTGGTATAAAAACCAGGGCTTTCGTTTTTTACTGGACGATAATAGTGTTAGTGCTCATAGTGCAGCGGTCATTGCCCTGGCAGACATTGTCCGGATAGACATGAAAGACACCAGTCTGGCAGATGCCGAGCGGCTTAATACCCTGTACGGCCGGCCAGGGCTGCAATGGCTGGCCGATCGGGTAGAGACTGAAGCCCAGTTTCAAATCTATAAAAGCCTGGGCTGTGAGCTGTTTCAGGGCTATTTTTTCCCGGATAAGCTGGAAATTGCCGGTAAGAAAATTGAACCCAGTGCCGTTAAATTAGCAGATATTATCAGCTGCTTGTTTGACCCCGAGCCCGATTTAAACAAACTGGCGGCGGTACTACAGGATGAACCCAGTATAGTGATGGGCATGCTAAAAGTTGCTAATAGCCCGCTGTACCGAAAAACCCGTGAAGTCAGCTCAATTAAAGAAGTGGTAACCCGGCTGGGGTTAGAATTAAGCCGCAAGCTGGTGTTAACTTATGCTGTGCTAAATAGCCACAACACACCGGCGGCAGTGACGGTTTTAACCCGCGCTTATTCAGCTCAGAGTATTGCCCGGCAATGGCAGTTTGACGCCGCGCACAGCCAGCAGTATTTTTTAGCCGCGATGATATCGGGTGCTGATATGTTGTTTGGCGTCTCGCCGCAGGAGTTTCTGACGTACCTGAATGTACCTAAGCAGATTGCCGACGCGCTCAGCCATAATGGCGGCCCTATGGCAGAAGCGTTGGCTTTATTGCTTAAGATAGAACGCGGTAGTGCCCTGAAATTAGCAGCAGACAGTGCTGAGCTGCCTTATATCAGCTTATACAATACCGAACTTGCCGAAGTGCAACAGCGCCTGGCCCAGGTGTTGTGAGCCAAGCCTGAAAGTGACAAAAGGCAGCTGGTGCTGCCTTTTTTACGGTTAAATATTATTCAGCGATGGATGCCCATAAATCATATTCGTCGGCTTCGTCGATAACCGCATCGATAATATCGCCCGGTTTAACCGTGGTTAAGCCGTTTAAGTACACGGCACCGTCAATCTCCGGCGCGTCGGCGAAGCTGCGGCCAATAGCGCCTTCTTCGTCTACTTCGTCAATCAGCACTTTTATGCTACGGCCAATTTTGGCTTGCAGGCGGGCTGTGCTGATGGCTTGCTGGGTTTGCATAAAGCGATGGTAACGTTGTTCCATTATCTCTTCCGGTACCGGATCGGGTAAGTCATTAGCCTTAGCACCTTCTACCGGGCTGTATTTAAAGCAGCCAACACGATCCAATTGGGCTTCTTGTAACCAGTCGAGTAACATCTGGAAATCTTCTTCAGTCTCACCCGGGAAACCAACAATAAAGGTAGAGCGGATGGTCAGTTCCGGACAAATTTCACGCCATTTTTTAATCCGCTCAAGTACGCGATCTGCCTGGCCTGGCCGTTTCATCAGCTTTAAAATACGCGGGCTGGCATGCTGAAACGGAATATCTAAGTAAGGCAGCACTTTGCCCTGTGCCATCAGCGGAATAATGTCGTCAACGTGCGGATAAGGGTAAACGTAGTGCAGCCGCACCCAAATGCCCATTTCACCTAAGGCCTCACACAGTGACTGCATAGAGGTTTTTACCGGCGCGCCGTTCCAGAAACCGGTGCGGTGTTTTACATCTACGCCATAGGCGCTGGTGTCTTGCGAGATGATAAGTAGCTCTTTGACGCCGGCATTTTTTAACCGTTGCGCTTCGTCTAACACTTCGCCGACCGGGCGGCTGACTAAGTCGCCACGCATTGACGGAATAATGCAGAAGGTACAGCGGTGGTTACAGCCTTCAGAAATCTTTAAATAGGCATAGTGCTTAGGTGTTAATTTAACGCCATGGTCCGGCACCAGCATGGTAAAAGGGTCGTACTTTGGCTTAGGCACAAACTCATGCACCTGCTTTAATACGTTTTCGTAACTGTGCGGGCCGGTAATACCCAATACATTGGGGTGCACTTCGCGGATTTCATCTTCGCGGGCACCTAAGCAGCCGGTGACGATCACTTTGCCATTTTCGGCTAGGGCTTCACCTATGGTTTCCAGTGATTCCTGTACGGCACTGTCGATAAAGCCACAGGTGTTAACAATAACCAGCTCGGCATCGTCGTAGCTGGGTACTATGTTGTAACCCTCGGCTTTAAGTTGGGTAAGGATACGCTCAGAATCGACCAGATTTTTTGGACAGCCCAGGCTAACAAAACCAATGGTGTTGCCTTTACCGCTACCGGCTTTTACCTGTTCAGTCAGGCTTTTAGCGGCGGTATCCAGAGTGGTGGTTTGTGTCGGATCAAAGGTCTGTACTGTCATAGTGTCTCTTAAAGTCGGCTTAGCCTGAAAAAAGTCGGCGGATTATACCTGAAAGCCGAATAAGAAACAGGTGTTGCTGTATAAAAATTAAGCAGAGATGCTTATTTCTCAGCATAGTTGCAGATCTGGTTAATACTGTTAGCTGTATAGCTTAGTAAAGACAGCAAACATAACCGGCAGGAGATTATATGATAAACACTTACGCTGCACTGGAAGCCGGCGGCAAGCTGGTAGCCTGGCAATATGACGCCGGCGCGCTTGGCCGTAATGATGTTGAGATAAACGTTGATTACTGCGGTATCTGCCATTCTGATCTGTCTATGATAGACAACGAATGGGGCATGTCGGCCTATCCGCTGGTTGCCGGACACGAAGTGGTAGGCCGCATCAATGCTGTCGGCGCCGACGTCAGCCATCTGCGTGTTGGACAAGTGGTTGGCTTGGGCTGGCATGCCGATTATTGTCAGGTCTGCAGCAGCTGTGGTAGCGGCGATCATAATTTGTGCAGTAAAGCTGTCGGCACTATAGTCGGACGCCATGGTGGTTTTGCCGATAAAGTCCGTGCTAATGCTGCCAGTGTCGTCGCGCTACCTGACGGTATGGATGTCAAAACGGCCGGCCCGCTGTTTTGCGGCGGTATTACGGTATTTAACCCGTTGGTGCAGTTTGACGTTAAACCGACTGACAAAGTAGCCGTAATTGGCATTGGTGGTTTGGGCCACATAGCACTGCAGTTTTTACGTGCCTGGGGCTGCAAGGTAACGGCCTTTACCTCCAGCGACAGTAAAAGTGAGGAAGCAAAACATCTTGGCGCTCATCACTGCATAAATTCACGTAATAGTAATGAAATAGAACAAGCGGCGGGGCGCTTTGATTTTATTATTTCTACTGTTAATGTTGCGCTGGATTGGAATTTATATTTATCGACGTTAAAGCCCAAAGGCCGGTTGCACTTTGTTGGCGCCACACTTGAGCCGTTAAATATCGGCGTTTTTGGCCTGATTATGGCCCAGCGTTCGGTGTCTGGCTCACCCGTTGGTAGCCCGGCGACTATCGCGAAGATGTTGCAGTTTGCTGTGCAGCACAATATTAAACCTGTAGTAGAGACATTTAAATTTAGCCAGGTAAATGAAGCTATTGCGCATTTAAAGCAGGGCAAGGCACGTTATCGTATCGTGCTGGAGCGCTAAAGCGGTAAAAAAATAACGCCGGGCAATAACCCGGCGTTTTAGCCTGCGTTTTAAGACTTGTATGGCATAGCGCCAAGGTAGTCTTTTTTGCCAACATCGACACCGTTGTGGCGCAAAATGGCATAGGCGGTAGTAATATGAAAATAGATATTCGGCAGTACATGCTGCATTAAAAACTCTTCACCGGTTAAATATTTGCCTTCCCATCGTGGTTGACTGATTTTTTGCGTAGCGGCGCTGGCAAAATCGGTTGCGCTAAATGTCGCCAGATAAGCTTGCGTGTCGGCAATTCGCTGTTTTAACTGCTCCAGCGTGGTTTCATCATCGGCATGTTTGGGCGCACTATCAACCTTATTACTTAACCGCGCCGCGCCGAGTTTGGCGGTATCGCAGGCAATTTGTACCTGACGGATCAGGTTAAACTGATCTGGTGCCAGCCTGGCGTTTAACAACACCGCCATGTCGACTTTTTTACTGTCGGCAAAGGCTGCGCCTTTATCCAGTATAAGTTGCAGGTTCTGAAGCATTTTTTGCATTTGTACAATGCTGAGTTGATAAAACATGGTGTGGCCCTCTGGCTCGGTTGGTAAAGTGTGTTGTAGCTGAGGTTGGGGTGCTGCAGGCTGAGGACAATAGCCGTGGCAGATTATATTTTTGCACTATTGCATTTATCGTGGCTTGCTAATATAACTGGTATACAAGGTAGTGCGTTGTAGCTGTGATTGCAGGGATGTGAAGTATACCAATGGAACAAGAAGAACTTACCGCGTTAGATAAACTCAATGTGCTGATCATCGATGATCAGATCCTGGTACAAAACGTTATTAAATCAGCGTTATTTGAGCTGGGTATTGTCAATGTTAAATGTGCCGAAAACTCTTACTATGCGCTGCGCTTGTGTGAACAAACCCAGTTTCATGTGGTGATTTGCGCTTTTAACGTAAAAAGTGACAAAGACGGTTTTCATTTGCTGGAAGAACTTAAGTTCAAACGCCATGTGACAAAATGCACCGTATTAATATTTCTCAGTGCGGAAACCAGTGAAGACTTAGTCAACAGCATTGTCGAACTGCAACCGGACGACTTTTGGGTTAAGCCGTTAAACAATAAGCAAGTGCAAGCCAGATTACCGTTAGCACTGGAAGTAAAACGTACGTTGTTTAATGTCTATCAGGCATTGGATCGGCAGGATTACAGCAAAGCGATATACTATGCCGAGCGCTACATGCTTAACCCGGCGCTGAGTAAATACCATTTGCAAATGAAACGGTTAAAAGGTGAATGCCTGCTGCAACTGCGTGAGTTTACTGATGCAGCGCTTTATTATGAAAATTTGCTGCAAAGCCATAAGACATCCTGGGCGCATCTGGGCTATATCAAAGCTTTGTTAGAGCAAGACAGGCTGACGGAGATCCAGCTGTTGTTGCAACAGTTAACTGATAAAACCGACACCCGTTTTGCCACCTACGATATGCTGGCGCACTATTACATAGGTAAGCAGGAGTATGGCAAAGCCTATGAAGAAATAAAAAAGGCCACCCGGTTAGCGCCGCGTAATATTGAACGCAATAAAAGGCTGTTAGATTTGGCCAGGTTAAACCATGATCACGTTGGCCAGTATCAGGCCACAATCGCTATGGCAAAATATGCCAAAAACTCTATTCATGATTCGCCATTACTGCGCTTAAATGTAGTGCGTGCCGGTATTGATTACGCAACCACTATCGATAAAGCCGATGCGGTGCGGGTACTAAACCAGTCTGAGATCCTGTTAACAGAGCTTGAAAAGCAGCCGGCGATGGCGTCGCAACTGAAAGATCAACTGCTGGTGATCCGGACCAGATTGCACACGGCAAGAGAAGAGCGGGATAAAGCCGAAGTCATAGTAGATAACCATATCAGTTTGCGGCCGGGTACTTCAGTTGAAGATAATCTGGATAAAGTGAAAGCCTTACATGAACTGGGCCGGCGCGAAGATGCCGTGTCATTACTTGATGCGATTAAACGGCAAATTAGCGGCACTAACCTGACCAGCCAGGTGGTAAGTAAGTACATTGAACAGGAAGCCGCTGAACGCTCTGCTGTGCACTTTACCCCGCAGCAATTAAACCGCATGGCGGTTGAATTTTTTAAACGTAACAAGTTTCATGCCGCACTGAATTCACTGGAGCAGGCTTTTTCGCTGACGCCAAACAATATGAGTGTCGCGCTGAATATTCTAAAGGTGCTGGTTGCGTTGCAGCAGCAAGAGACGCTGGATGCCGGCCATCTTGCTCTGGCCAATAATTTATTGCAGCAGCTGCAGCACGCCAAACTCGATGAGGAACAACAGGAAAAATGTGCCGGATTTCAGCAGCATTTTTCCCAGCAAACACCTTAGCCGGCGCTGAATTAGCGGTACTTTCGTTGTGCTTTGCGTTTGCGCTCGGCTTCACGCTCGGCCTTTTCTTTGGCTTTGGCGGCTTCTTCGGCTTTGGCGGCAGTTAATTCTGCGCTAACCATCTCGGGGGTTTCTAATGTTACCGGGCCAAGATTGCCGGCGCGTAACTCGGTAATTAAAATGCTGCCGGCTTTTTCCAGGTCAACCACGCCACCTTTGCGCATAGCGCCGCGTTTTACCCCGATAGCATCCATTAATGCTAAATCGTTTTCCGGCTGTTCAGTTAAGCCAAAACGTTGCATTACTGCACCAGGATAGGCCTGTAACAGGTAATCTGCGGCAAACATGGCAATGTCGGCATAATCAAACACGGTATCTTTAATCGCACCGGTAACCGCCAGCCGGTAACCGCAGGTTGGCGGGTTTAATTTTGGCCACAAAAAGCCCGGGGTATCGGTCAAAATAACATTGTTATCCAGCTTAATACGCTGCTGCATTTTAGTGACACCGGCTTCGTTGCCGGTTTTGGCGATGGTACGGCCTGCCAGTGTATTAATGAGTGTTGATTTGCCGACGTTGGGAATGCCCATGATCATGGCGCGCGCCGCACGGATATCCAGATTACGCTCTGGCAGCATTGTATTACACAGTTGCAGCAAAGCGCGGATTTGCTCCGGATTTTGCTGGCTTATTGGGATGGCTTTGACGCCGGCTTGCTGCTCAAAGTGTTCTACCCAGCGTGCGGTCAGTAGCGGATCGGCTAAGTCGGCTTTGTTTAACACCTTAATGCATGGAGTATTACCACGCAGCTGCGGCACCAGTGGGTTTTCACTGGAGAAAGGAATACGGGCATCGAGCATTTCGATAATAATATCGACCTGCGGCATGACTTCGGCAATTTCTTTGCGGGCCTTGTGCATGTGACCCGGGAACCAGTTAATAGACATCCGTACGACCTTAATGTTACCTGTTTTGGCTAAGTACTACAGCCAAGCCATTGCTAATTGGCCGCTATAATAGCGCAAAACAGGCCGCAGGTGTGTCAGTGCAATACAAACTGGTAAATGCTTAATGCAGAAAGAGGGGCCAATAGGGCTGAATAACAGGCTGCACTGGGTAACCGGATAATACCGAGGTTGCGAAATAACAGCAGCAGAAAGTACATGCCCAGCAGTGGCGGCAGCAGGTTAAGCCACAAGGTGCCCGACAATGCCGGAAATAACCAGCTTAACAACGGATTACAACTGCTGGCCAGTACCAGCAGAACAAGCAACAGCACATACTGTGCAGGGCTGAGTTCTGGTAGTGGTGTCAGATCGTCCATAGTTCTCAGTAATTAATTGATGTAATGCAGTAATTCTAAAAAAGTAACAGCCGGTTTACCCGTATTGTTTTGTATTAAAGTGTAAAAACGCCGCAAGCTTATGCAGTTATTGGTAATTTTGCAAGTAAAATAGGTAAAAATTACGGCTGTTCTGGTAAATCCTCTGTAACATTTTCTTCGTCTGGCGGCGGCAGAGCAGGCTCAAAACGGCGGATTTGCAGCACTATGCCAAGATAGGGGTGGTCGAGATAATGTACTTCACCACTGATTACCCGCCGGCTTTGTTTAACATAGATGCTTTGCAATTTGTCGGCCCGTGGCAGACGTAAATTGAATTCAGTATTAACAAATAAATAATGATCCAGATGCAATTTAAATAAACCATCTAACTGCCAAACCTGTTGTGGCAGCGTATTAATGGTAATAGCAGTGTCATCTGTTACGCTATGTTCAGCATTATCAGTACTGGCCCGCTCAGGCAGTGCCTGCTCTGCTGTCAGCAACTGCAGTAATTGCTCAATGTGCTGCAGCATATCGTTATTGCCTGCTGGCTGCTGTGTGTCTGAGTCTGGCTCTGGCTCAGTAAGCTCAATGTCAATGCTGCGGGCTTGCTCTGGTGCAGGTTCAGCCTTAACCAGTGGCTGGCCCCAATAATCGAACTCTGCCGAGTAATTGTTACCGCTATACCAGCGGCTTGCCACCGCCAGCCGTTCCGTAACTGGCGCCTGGCGCCAGGCAGTATGCAACAGTAGTTGTTTGTCGCTTTGCCGCGCTATTTTGGCGGCAATTTTGTCCAGCTGTAATGCGCTGGCATCGGTTAAATAGGGGCGGTCCTGATGCTCACCGCTACCGACCACCAAAGGCGACAATTGCGCCGGAAAAGGCACAGTGCTATTCAGTTGCGGTGCTTCAAACAGGTTGCTATGTGTCCACACCGGTGGTTGTGATTCGATAATACATAATTCACTGATAAAGGCCGGCGTAAAACCGTCTGTAAAACCTTCAGTAAGCTGAGCCGGGCTTGGCAGCTGACACTGCGGTAAGGTGGCCAATAGCTTGCTGATATCTCGCTGATAGTGTGGCGTAAGTAAATCTATGGCACGGCCGGGTTTAATCGGCGTGGTGCTGTCGGCAAAACGTTCTTGCAGGTTGGCAGCTGGCAGCTGGCTAAAGACGATAATTTCGACTTCAAACCAGCGCTGCTCTGGCGTGGCAGCTTGCTGGGCGAACAGCGCCTGGCTAAATACTGCACCTGCAACCAGGCACCATAGTTGGGTTTTACTCATGCTGTTACCTTATGTCTGGCAAAGTCTGACAGCATATTAGCTATCAGGGCTAAACGCGCCGCGTAGTCGTCAGATGCTATCGTAAATCGCAGTTTTTGTCCGCCTTCCAATTTAAAAATGCGCGACTGCTTTTGGATCAGTTCAATAATATAGGCCGGTGATACCGACGTTTTATCGGCAAACTCGACTACGCCACCTTTGGCATTGGCCTCGATACGGCGAATACCAAGCTCTGCAGCTTGCAGCTTGAATTCACTAATGGCCACCAGGTTTTTTGCCGCATCAGGCAGCAGACCAAAGCGGTCAATCAGCTCTACCTGTACCTCATCTAACTCGTCGTTGCTGCGGGCAGAAGCCAGCTTTTTATAGCAGGACAGGCGCAAGTTTACATCCGGGATGTAGCTATCCGGTAATAAGGCCGGAATGCGTAATTCTATTTCTGTCTGTTGGTTTAGCATTGCATCCAGGCTGGGTTCACGGCCGTTTTTCAGCGCCTGTACCGCTTGTTCTAACATATCCATATACAGGCTGAAACCGACCGACTCAATCTGGCCGCTTTGTTCATCGCCTAGCAGCTCGCCGGCGCCGCGAATTTCCAAATCATGGGTTGCCAGGGCAAAGCCTGCTCCTAAATCCTCCAGGCTGGCAATGGCCTCCAGCCGTTTCTCCGCGTCTTTACTTAGCCGTTTTGGCGGCGGTGTGAGTAAATAGGCGTATGCCTGATGGTGCGAACGGCCAACCCGGCCGCGCAACTGGTGCAGCTGTGCCAGACCAAAGTTGTCGGCGCGGTTGATAATAATGGTGTTGGCCGTTGGCACATCGATACCGGTTTCAATAATGGTAGAGCACAACAGCAGGTTAAAGCGCTGATGGTAAAAATCAGACATGACCTGCTCCAGCTCACGCTCGCGCATCTGGCCGTGGGCAATGGCAATAATGGCTTCAGGCAGTAATTCCGCCAGTTCTGTGGCAGTTTTTTCAATACTGGCAACATCGTTGTGCAGAAAATATACCTGGCCACCACGTAGTATTTCCCGCATTACCGCTTCGCGGATCAGGCCGTTTTCATGCTGGCGTACAAAGGTTTTTACCGCCAGCCGCCGCGCCGGTGGCGTGGCAATAATGGACAAGTCACGCATGCCGGACATCGACATATTTAACGTACGCGGAATAGGTGTGGCGGTGAGGGTTAAAATATCAATGTTGGCACGCAGCGCTTTGATCTTTTCTTTCTGCCGGACACCAAAGCGGTGTTCTTCATCGACTATCAGCAGGCCAAGATCATGCAATTTGATATCGTCCTGCAGTAGCTTGTGGGTACCAATTAAAATATCCACTTTGCCATTTGCGACATCGGTCAGAATGGATTTTTGCTGTTTGGCACTGACAAAGCGTGATAGTACTTCTACCCGCACCGGCCAATTAGCAAAACGGTCTTTAAAATTGTCAAAATGCTGTTGTGCCAACAAGGTAGTGGGGACCAGTATCGCCACTTGCTTGCCATCGTTAACTGCAACAAAGGCCGCGCGCATCGCCACTTCAGTTTTACCAAAACCGACATCACCGCAGACTAAACGGTCCATCGGCTGTGGCGTTTGCATATCGCGCAGTACAGCGTCAATGGCGTCTTGCTGATCTGCGGTTTCTTCAAACGGGAAGCTGTCGGCAAAGGCCAGGTACGCCTGTTGGTCCAGCTTAAATGCATAGCCCTGATGCGCAGCGCGCTGGGCGTACACATCCAGTAACTCGGCGGCGACATCACGTACTTTTTCGGCGGCTTTGCGCCGTGATTTCTCCCAGCTGTCGTTGCCAAGTTTATGCAGCGGCGCATGTTCGGCATCATTGCCGCTGTAGCGGCTAAGCAGATGTAACGAGGTTACCGGAACATACAGTTTGCTGCCGCCCGCGTATTCAATAGTGACAAATTCGGCACTGATACCGCCGGCATCGAGCAATTGCAGTCCCTGGTAACGGCCAATACCATGTTGTAAATGCACTATCGGCTGGCCGGTATTTAGCTCGGCCAGATTGCGGATCACGGTGTCGTTGGAGATTTGCTGGCTACGTTTACGCCGCCGGCGCTGGCTTATTTTCTGGCCAAATAATTCGTTTTCGCTAATAAGTGCCAGCAGTTCTGGCTGTTGCAGCAAGGCGCCTTGCTCCAGTGCACCGACAATAATGCCCAGGTCATCCCGGCTTTGTGCAAAGGCACGCAGATCGGCAAACTGAGAAATATGCACGCTGGCCTTGTGCAGTAATTGCAGCAGGCTTTCACGGCGGCCTTCACTTTCAACAAAAAATGCTGCCCGGCCGCGTTGTTGTTTCAGGGTTAAAATAAACTGCTGCAGCGCCTGCAGCGGGTTTTTTAACTGATGGTTGACGCTCAGATCAGGTAGCTGGCTGGCGGCCAGATTACCACTGCCGGCGCGCGGCGGCAGCTCGGCCTGGCTTAAACGAATACGGCCGTGTGGTTTTATTGCGGCAAACAGCTGGTCAATACTGAGGTATAACTCGGCGGGGGGCAGTATTGGCCGCAGCAAATCTATTGCTCTGTCATCATAACGCCGACGTAACTCATGCCAGAATTTTTCCGCATTGTGTTCAGTATCACCCAGTAATAAACAGCGGCTGTGTGGCGGCAGATAATCAAATAAGCTGGCGGTGCTTTGAGCAAACAGCGGCAAATAATATTCAATGCCGGCCGGCAGCATGCCTTGGCTAACCTGCTGATACAGAGACTCTTTTTCATTACGGGCAGCAAAGCGTTCCCGATAAGCCAGGCGAAAGCGTTCTATCGCGGCCTGATCGGTAGGAAATTCATGTGCCGGCAGCAATTCAATAGCATTAACCTGCGCCAGGCTGCGTTGATTATCCGGGTCGAAGGTACGAATACCGTCAACGTCATTGTCAAAAAAGTCTATCCGGTAGGGTGATGTGGCGCCCATCGGGTACAAATCTAAAATAGAGCCGCGGGCCGAAAACTCACCATGCTCCATTACCTGCTCGACACTGCGATAACCCACCGCGGCCAACTGACGCTTCAGCGCGGCTAAATCAACCTGCTGGCCTTTTTTGATAATAAAGCTGTTTTGCTCCAGATGGTCACGGTTGCAAATGCGCAGTAAAGCGGTACTTACCGGTACTATCACTAAGGCCCGGCTTAAGCGCGGCAGCTGATACAAGGTTTTTAAGCGCTGGGAAATAATATCCTGATGCGGGGAAAACACATCATAGGGCAGCGTCTCCCAGTCAGGTAAGGTTAACAGCGGGCAGCTGTCGTCGGTTAGAAATACCGCCAGCTCCTGCTCCAGGCGCAGTGCGGTAGGCGTATCGGCAACCAGCAGTAAATAAAATCCACTGTGCTGTGTGACCAGGTTGGCGATACTCAGCGGTAAGGCTGCCCCTTTGAGGTTACCCCACTGCAGTTGGTCAGTAGCGTGTTTTAATTGTGGTAAAGCGGAGATCAAATCCATGTAAAACGACAAACCTTTAAATTAATGCTGATTATCTGCCGATGCCTGTTGCCGCAGTTCGGCTTTTTGTTTTAATAGTCTGGATTGCTGGTGCAGACTGGCGCGCACCAACAGCTCGCGGTCTTCTTCGCGAATACGACTAAACACCAGCTGCACTAAGTAGCCGCCCGCATGGGGCTGGCAACTTAATACCTGGCCATAGCAAAACACCGCGCCTTCGTTATTATCCAGAAACAGTTTTACTTCAACAACCTGCAAAGGCTGTAACGGCGCACTGGCGATATAACTGCAGCCACTGCCGCCAAAACTCAGCGTGCTAAAGCGGCTGCTGGCGTCATCTTGCTGGCGCAATACGTAATGCAGCAACAAATCGATCTTTCTGGCTTGCTGCTGCAGATAATTCGCTAGTTCGTCGGCCAGCTCTCCCAAACGGTTTAACGAGCGCAGGGCTGAATTGTTCAGGCTGTTAACGTCAGTGGCCAGCATAAAGGGGGCAGGGATGGCAGATAGCAAAGCTTGTTGATCGGGCAGGGGGCCGTCTACCGGCTGCACATTGATGCTGATACTGTGTTCAACACTGAAATAATCCTGATAGGCCTCAGCGAGTTGCTGTATTGTTAAGTCACTCATGGCGTCACCTTCGCAAGCTGCTTGTCACCACTGACAATAATCTCTATGATCGACGCCACTTTACCATCTCAAGTGGGCCTTGTCCTGAATATTAGGATGCAGTTACCAATCAGTTTATTTATTGGCTTACGTTATAGCCAGAGCCGTAAAGGTAACGCCTTTATCTCATTTATTACGCTATTTTCGGTGGCCGGGATTTTTCTCGGTGTGCTGGCGTTAACCGTGGTCAGCTCGGTGATGAATGGTTTTGAAGGTGAGCTGAAAAAGCGTATTTTAGGCGTGATCCCGCATATTATTGTCACTAGCGACCGCCAGTATCCAACCGATTGGCAACAAACGCTATTGCAACAGCATCAGGTACGCCAAATTACCCCGTTTTTGCAGGCCGAAGCTCTGGTGCAGGCACCCAGGCAACTGACCGGAGTATTACTGCAAGGCGTCACGACAGAGGCGCTACCTGATTTTATGCGCCAGTCGCTAATTTTAGGTGACTGGCAAGATATTAGCCGCAGCCGGTATTCCGTCGTACTGGGCCGTGCACTGGCCGAGCAACTTGAAGTGTCATTGGGGGATAAGCTGCGTTTTATGTTGCCGCAGGCCGGCAGCTATACACCTATGGGTTGGGTGCCGCGCCAGCGCATTTTTACTGTAGCGGGCATTTTAGACAGCGGCTCGGATGTGGATAAAATAATTGCCGTTACGGCGCTGGACGATCTGCGGCGTTTACTCAGCCAGCAAAACGAGACTGAACAGTGGCGGCTAACCCTAGCCGAACCTTTCGCCGCTCCACAGCTGGCGGCAAAATTGCAACAGCAGTTTGCTTTAACACCGTTGTCTGTGCTGGATTGGCGCCAGAGTCACGGCAAGTTGTTTGACGCCGTGGCTATGGAAAAAGCCATGATGTCGCTGATGTTACTGCTTATTGTGGCAGTTGCGGCGTTTAACATCGTGTCGGCACTGGTGATGATGGTAACCGACAAACAGGCCGAAATTGCCATCCTGAAAACCTTAGGTATGACAGATCGGCAGCTATTTCAGGTGTTTGCAGTGCAAGGGTTAAGCAATGGCGTCAGTGGTGCTGTGCTGGGGTTAGTCGCCGGCGTGCTGGTTGCTTCACAGCTTAATCTGTTGCTGGATTTTGCCGGTTTACAACTGGCGCCTGGTGTCACTTTACCGATAGATATTCAGCCAACCCAGCTTGGCGTCATTTTTCTCAGTGCTGTTGGCCTGACTTTAGCGGCGGTATGGTACCCGGCTAAACGGGCGGTAAGCATTAATCCGGCGGAAATTTTACGAGATGAATAACCTGTTACAGGCACAGCAGCTTTGCAAAAGTTATCGTGATGGCCACAATGTCACGGCGGTACTACATGGTGTTAATTTAACCATGCAGCGCGGCGAAATGTTGGCAATTGTTGGCAGCTCCGGCTCAGGTAAAAGCACCTTACTGCATATTTTAGGCTCGCTCGATAGCGCTGACAGTGGCAGCATGCACCTGTTAGGGCAGGACATAGCGGCGTTATCGGCCGCCCAAAAGGCGGCCTTACGTAATCAGCAATTGGGCTTTATTTATCAGTTTCATCACTTGCTGATGGATTTTACCGCCTTAGAAAACGTGGCTATGCCATTGTTAATTCGCGGTGTAGCAGCGTCTGAAGCAAATACCAAAGCACAGTTGATGCTGGAAAAAGTTGGTCTGGCGCATAGGGTAACCCATCGTCCGGCAGAGCTGAGCGGTGGCGAAAGACAGCGCGTTGCCATTGCCCGGGCCCTGGTCGGTGAACCGGCATTAGTATTGGCGGATGAACCGACCGGCAATCTGGATCAGCACACCGCTGAAGCCATTTATCAATTGCTGCGCAGTTTAAACCGGGAGCTTGGAACCAGCTTTATTGTGGTCACTCATGATCAGGCACTGGCCGCCCGGCTGGACCGGTTTTTACTGATGCGTGATGGCCATCTGGAGGAAGCACATGGCTAATCTGGCCTGGCAGTTAGCCCGGCGCTATCGTGGCACAACCCACAGCAGTGGCTTTATCCGTTTTATTTCTGCCAGCTCCACCTGGGGTATAGCGCTGGGGGTAGCCATTTTAATTTTGGCGCTGTCGGTGATGAATGGCTTTGAACAGGCACTAAAGCAGCGGTTATTGGCGGTTATACCGCATGTTGAGCTTGAAGCCGTACATCAGCAGATTGCTGATTGGCAACCGAAACTGGCTCAGCTTACAGCTGTTGACGGAGTTCACTCAGGCGCGCCCTATATTAAAACCAACGGCATGTTGCGCTTTAACAACAACGTAAAGGCGGCACAGGTGCGTGGTATTGTGTTGCCGGCTGAACAAACGATCAGTGATTTTGCTCAATATGTTGTCTCAGGCCGGTTAGATCAGCTGGCTGATAACGAAGTGGTATTGGGACAGGGCGTTGCTGATGCGCTGGGGGTAAAGGTGGGAGAGCCTTTACAATTATTACTGCCTAAGATGACTGACGATGGCCGTCTGGCCAGCCATAGCACGGCCAACCTGACCGTTTCGGCCATAGTCGCCGTTGGTGGTCAGTTGGATTACAGTCAGATCTGGCTTGATATGTCGGCATTGTCGGCATTACTGGCGCTGCCGCCAGATACCGTACAGGGTTTCGCTTTTAAAATTAATGATATTTTTGCCGCGCCGCAAATGGCACAGCGGTTGGGCAGCGCTCTGGCACAATTATCGCAGGATTACGTATATCAGTTGTATTGGTTTCACACCCAGGGCCATGTGTATCAGGATATTCAGATGGTACGCAGCATTTTATATCTGGTATTGGCACTGGTTATAGCCGTCGCCTGCTTTAATATTGTTGCCACCCTGGTGATGGCAGTCAGGGAAAAAGAAGGTGATATAGCTATTTTGCTGACTATGGGCACGCCGGCGTCAACCATAGTGCTGGCCTTTATGTGTCTGGGTTGGTTAAATGGCCTGGTCGGTGCTGTGGGCGGGGCAGTAGCAGGTGTATTGCTAGCCTGGTACATCGAGCCGTTGTTTGCCATGCTAACGCAGTTGCTGGGTCACTCGCTGCTGGACCCCAGCATCTATTTTATTAACTATGTGCCGTCGTTGCTGCAATGGCAAGATGTGCTGCTAACCTTTACTGTGGCGCTGCTAATGAGCTTGCTTGCTACCTTGTACCCGGCATGGCGTGCCAGCAAGGTGCAACCTGCAGCTGTATTGGGCCAACGCTGATTTAATCGTGGTTTAGTTTGTCTTTGCGCAATCGCAGTTTACGGCCAAGCTGTGCTTTGCGCACCGATAAACGCCATAACCAGTCAATGATAAAGTAACCGGCAATTGCCGAACTGATACCCATTAATAAACAACCGGTTAAAAAGGGTTTACCAATACTGCTGATACTGTGCTGGATCCAGGTCCAGCTGGCTTCAAAGGCAAAAGGCTCTAACGGTGTGCGCAGCACCACCGATCCAACCAGATAGGCAATATAAAATAATATCGGCATGGTAAGGGGGTTGGTGATCCAGACCAAAGCAACTGACAAGGGTAAATTTACCCGCAGCGGAATAGCCACAGCAGCTGATGCTACCATTTGAAACGGCATCGGGATCCAGGCAAAAAACAGCCCAACCGCAAAGGCACCGCGAGCTGAACGGCGGTTTAAATGCCACAAATTGCCATCATGCAACAGACTACCAAACAACTTTAATAGCCTTTGTTGCTTGATTTTCTCAGGCGATGGTAGATATTTCTTAATAAAGTTCTTTGGCATTACAACCTGCTAACAAAAAACAAACATGAAATCTTTTTGTATCGGTGTGCTCGCTGGCAGCCTATTGTCATTATTTTTGCCAATAGTGCCACCTTTTTTCGCAGTTTTTCTGCTGCTGTTGGTGTTTTTTGTTGTACCGGCATCAGGCCGCTGGTTTTATCTTGGCATGCTGGCCTATTTATTCAGTTTAAGCTGGCAATATCAGCGTTATACAGCGGTTCAGCAGCAACTATTAAGCAGCAACAGTTTGCTAACAGGTGTTGTTAGCGGGACACCAAAGCATTATGCCGAGTATAGCCAATTTCAGTTACGGCTGGATGATGGCGTAGCGGCAGGTTATCTGTTGGCATTGCGGCTAAACCACGCCAGGCAAGCCACGACACAGCATTCTCATTCTGCTCAAAACCCGCCGCTGATCCTGGCCGGCCAACGTTGGCAGCTTAGTGCCCAATTGCGCCCGGTAGCCGGTCTGGCCAATCCTGGCGCTTTTAACAGGGAGGCGCAGGCGTTGCTGGACGGTGTGATAGCGCAGGGCTCAGTGATTATGCAGCCGGCTCCGGAGTTGTTACAGGTAAATCAGAGCCGGCGTCAATTACTCATACAACGGCTGGAACAACAACTCGCCCCTTTTGGGACTGCGGCAATATTACGCGCTTTAACGGTTGGTGAGCGTAATTTTAGCCCGCAGCAATGGCAAGGCTTACAAGATTCGGGCTTGGCGCATTTGCTGGCAATCTCGGGTTTGCACATTGGTTTAGTGTTTGGCTGGAGCTTATTGTTAATCCGGGCAATACCCTGGCCGTTAGGCTGGCAAAATGCCGGTAAACTGCTGCAGTTTGGCGCGGCTTTTTCAGCCGCACTGGCTTACGCCTGGTTGGCTGGTTTTGCTATTCCGACTGTACGTGCAGTGCTGGCGCTGTTTTTGCTAGCGTTAACCTTACTGCTAAAGCGGCGTTTGAGTTACAGCCATTACTGGTTATTGCTGTGCGCTGTGTTATTGCTGGTACAACCTTTTTATGTGCTGAGTAAAAGTTTTTGGTTATCGGTGTTGGCAGTGGCCGTCATTTTTCTGCTGTTATGGCGCAGTCCGTTGCAAAGCCGCACCTGGCGTCAGCGGCTTGGCCTATTTTTTCGTTTTCACCTGTCGCTGACGCTGGCGATGACACTGCTTGGTATCATTATGTTTAATGGCAGTGCAACGCTAGCCTTGTTGTCTAATTTGATTTTTGTACCCTGGACCAGTTTGCTGGCGTTGCCGCTGCTGCTGGCTACTTTGGTGTTGAGTTTACTTGGGGTGCCTGGCGTAGGCTATTTGTGGCGGCTGACGGATCTGGCGTTTCAGCCGCTACACTGGTGGTTATCAATAAGTGCGCAGAGTAATAGCTGGCTGGCCGTGCCGGATTGGCCGCTATTGCTGTCTCTGCTGATGTTAATGGTGCTGCTATTGTGGCTCCTCGGTCGCCAGCGTTGGCTGAGCCCACTACTGGCAATGCTGCTGGTATCGCTGTTACTGACCCTGCTGCGACCGGCGTCGTGGCAGCTGCATCTGATTGACGTTGGACAGGGGTTGTCAGTTTTGCTGCAAAAAGGTGAGCGGGGCCTGCTGTATGATGCCGGGCCACGTTATGGTGAACACAGTGCTACCGCCGCAGCGGTGCTGCCTTATTTGCGTCAGCGCGGCATTCGCCAGCTGGATTATCTGATTTTAAGCCACGATGACAGCGACCATACCGGCGACTGGCCGCTGTTACAGGCGCAGTATCCACAACTGCAGTTAATCAGCAATATCAGCCATCTTCAGCAGGCAAGACCCTGTCAGGCCTTACCGGTAAATTATCTTGGTGCTACGATGACAATGTTGCAGCCAGCGGGGCCTTTTAGCAGCAAAAATGATGCGTCCTGTGTGCTGTTGTTGCAGGTTGAAGGCTGGAAGATTCTGCTGCCTGGTGATATCAGCCGTCAGGTAGAAAAACAGCTATTGACGCAATACCCGCAGTTAACTGCGCACGTGTTAGTGCTGGCACATCATGGCAGTAATAGTTCGTCTGATTTCGTGTTTTTACACCAACTGGCACCGCAGCTGGCGTTAAACAGTGCCAGTCTGTATAACCGGCATCAGCATCCCTCTGCGGCTGTGCAGTTGCGCTTACAACTAATGGGGATACCTATGCTAAATACTGCGCAAAGTGGCGCTATCTCGTTGCAAATAACTGACCATACGCTGGATTTTCAGACATATCGCGCTGGCAGGTTGCCATTTTGGCTGCAAAAGCCGGTGGGAAATGCTGAAACCTTGCTAACAACACGCTAGAATAAGCCAAACTTTTTTAGTAGGACATTACTTTGGCAAAGCCAACTTCTGTTTCGCCTGCGATAGCGCGGCGTTTGCTCAGCTATGTCAAACCTTTTCGATTGGGCTTTGTAGTAGCCGCGCTGGGCATGTTGGGCTATGCCCTGGTTGATGTGTATTTTATTTCAAAGTTACCGGGCTTCATTGATGAGGGTATCAATGCCAAAAATACCGATTATCTGCGCTATGCACCGGTATTTGTCATTGGTATTTTTGTATTACGGGGATGCTGTAATTTTATCGCCAGCTATTGTCTGAACTGGGTAGGAACTAACGTGGTACAGACGCTGCGCCAGCAATTATTTGACCACTATATGCAATTACCGGTCAGTTATCATGATCAGCATTCGACCGGTGAATTGATATCAAAAGTTACCTACAACACTGAGCAAATTAAACAAACCACCTCCAGAGCGCTGGCGGTAATGGTGCGCGAAGGCGCCTTTGTTACCGGTTTAGTGGTAATGATGTTTTATCATAGCTGGCAATTGTCAGCTATTTTCTTGCTGATAGCGCCGGTTATCGCCATTGTCGTGCGGTTGGTGTCAAAGCGTTTTCGTCTGCTTAGCCGCAATATTCAAAATGCTATGGGTGATGTGACAACCAGCTCGGAGCAGATGCTCAACGGCCACAAAGTCATTTTGTCATTTGGCGGGCAAAAAATAGAAAGCGAAAGATTTGCCAGAATTAACAATATAACGCGGCGCCAGGATGTCAAAATGGAGGCTACCCGGGCTATCAGCGTGTCAACGATTCAGATTATTGCCTCTTTCGCTTTGGCCTTTGTGGTGTATATGGCCAGTTTCCCGGAGATGCTGGACAGCCTGTCGGCCGGTGTATTTACTACCATTGTCGGTTCTATGATGATGCTGCTGCGGCCGCTGAAACAACTGACGACGGTAAACAGTGAATTTCAACGCGGTTTATCGGCGGCTAAAAGTGTATTTGAGGTATTAGATCAGCCGGTAGAGCAGGATACCGGTACTGTTACGCTGGACAAAGTTGCCGGTGATATTCGCTTTGAAAAGGTAAACTTCACCTATCCTGGCCACGACAAGCAGGTGTTATTTGATATCAGTTTTACGGCGGCCAAAGGTAAAACTATTGCCTTAGTCGGGCGCTCCGGCAGCGGCAAAACCACTATTTCCAGTTTGCTGCCGCGATTTTATGAATTAACCAGCGGCGATATTTTTATCGATGAACATAATATCCGCGATTGCACGCTGGCCTCGTTGCGGCAACAGCTGGCCGTGGTGTCACAGCATGTGACCTTGTTTAACGACAGCATTGCCAACAATATCACTTATGGCAGCACGGCGCCGGTGTCTGACGCGCAGTTACTGGCCGTGGCCGAAAAAGCCCATGTGCTGGAATTTGCCAGCCAGCTTAAAGACGGGCTAAACACCGTTATTGGCGAAAACGGTGTCAGCCTGTCGGGTGGCCAGCGTCAGCGTATTGCCATAGCCCGTGCCTTGCTACGCGAAGCGCCAATTCTGATATTAGATGAAGCCACGTCGGCACTGGATACCGAGTCAGAGCGTAAAATACAATCTGCCCTGGGTGAATTACTAAAAGGCCGCACCAGTATTGTTATTGCACACCGCTTATCCACTATTGAAAACGCTGACAGCATCATTGTAATGGATCAGGGCCGTATAGTAGAGCAGGGTGATCACCACAGCTTGTTGGCACAAAACGGTGCCTATGCACAGCTGTATAAATTGCAATTTGGCGAGACGCAGTGAGTTTTACTGACCGTTTATGGTATCAGGGCCATAAAGCCCATTGGCTGTTGTTACCGCTGGCCTGGTTGTATGGCGCAGTAACAGCGGTACGCCGTGTGTTATTTCGCGCTGGCATAAAACGGCAGGTTAAGCTGCCTGTGCCGGTGATCGTAGTGGGTAATATCAGTATTGGTGGTACCGGCAAGACGCCTTTTACACTGTTGTTATGTCAGCTGCTGCAACAGCATGGCTGGCAGCCCGGTATTGTAAGCCGGGGTTATGGCGCCAATATAACAGCACCAATATTGGTCACGCCTGATGCTTGTGCAACCGCGGTCGGAGATGAGCCACTGTTACTGGCACAGCGCAGCGGTTGCCCGGTAGTGGTGTGTCCGGATCGGGTGGCGGCGGCCAGGTATTTGCTGGCCAATACCCAGGCCAATATTATTGTTAGCGATGACGGTTTGCAGCATTATGCGTTGGCCCGCGATATTGAGATGGTATTAATTGATGGTAGCCGCGGTTTGGGCAACGGTCAGTTACTGCCAGCGGGCCCCTTGCGTGAAGGCGCCTGGCGTCTGGCGCAGGTTGATCTGGTGATCGCAAACAGTCTGCCGTTTGCCGGCGCCGATGGCGTGATGACATTGTTGCCGTCTGCTGCCACACAGCTAAATGGCAATGCCAAACTTACACCCTGTGCGGTTAATTTGGTTGCTGGTATTGGTAATCCGGCACGTTTTGAACGCACTGTGCTCGCAGCCGGTTTCAGCGTTAAGCAACGCTATTATTTTGCCGATCACCATAAGTTTGTCGCGGCAGATTTTGCCACTATTGACGGGCCGGTGCTGATGACAGAAAAAGACGCGGTAAAATGCCGTGTTTTTGCCAGCGATGACTGGTTTAGTCTGGGCGTAAATGCCCAGCTTGATCAACAACTCACAACTAAAATACATACTATTTTGACTAATTTGCGGAGCAGTTATGGCACTTAAACTCGCATTAACCGACATTCTGGCCTGTCCACTGTGTAAAGGTAAGCTGAAGTATGATCAGGCTGGTCAGCAACTGATTTGTACCTTTGACAAGCTGGCGTATCCGGTGCAGGACAATATACCGGTGTTGCTGGCTGACGAAGCACGCGAGCTGAGCCAGGAAGAGGTAGAACAATGGCGTTCCTAGTCGTCATACCGGCCCGCTTTGCCAGCAGCCGGTTACCGGGTAAACCACTTTGCGATATTGCCGGTAAAACCATGGTTGAGCGCGTATATCAGCAGGCGTTACAAAGTGGGGCTGCCCGGGTGGTGGTGGCCACCGACGACGAACGGGTAGCCGCCGTGGTAGAAGGTTTCGCCGGTGAAGTCTGTATGACCAGTGCAACCCACAACTCCGGTACTGAGCGATTGGCCGAAGTTGTCAGTAGGTTGGCTTTGCCAGCAGATATGGTGGTAGTGAACGTGCAGGGCGATGAGCCCTTTATTCCACCGCTGATTATTCGTCAGGTAGCACAAAATCTGGCGGCGCAGCAAAAAGCCCGCATGGCGACGCTGGCTGTGCCGTTAGCTGACGCAGCCGAGATTGCTAACCCGAATATCGTTAAGGTGGTCAGTGATAAAGACGGTTATGCGCTGTATTTTAGCCGCAGTGTTATCCCTTACGATCGGGACGGTATCACCCGCAATGCACTGGCACAACATTACCGCCGCCACATTGGCATTTACGCCTATCGTGCCGGTTTTATTCAGCAGTATGTTAGTTGGCCGGCGTCTACGCTGGAACAAATAGAAAGTCTGGAGCAATTGCGCGTGCTATGGCACGGCGAAGCCATTCATGTTGATACGGCGCTGCAAATCCCCGCTGTGGGTGTCGACACAGCCGAAGATTTAGAACACGCCCGTGCTTATGCGGCGACACTAAGCGAATGAACACTGCGTTTACGCTGCTTGATCAGCAGCGCGATTTTATTGTGCTGAATAAGTCTGCCGGTGTCAGTTTTCACTCTGATGATGGCGCAGGCCTGGTGGTACAGGCCGAACATAAACTGGGCGCTAAGTTATATCCGGTGCACCGGTTAGACAAGGTGACATCCGGCTTAATTATACTGGCCCGTAGCAGCGAGGCTGCCGCAGCGCTTACCGCGTTATTTACCGCACATCAGGTTGAAAAGTACTATCTGGCGTTATCATTGGGTAAAGCGGCAAAAAAGCAGGGCTGGGTAAAAGGCGATATGGCACCGGCCCGGCGCGGTAGCTGGAAGCTGCTTAGCAGCCAGCTGAACCCGGCCGTCAGTTATTTTATCAGCCAGGGCTTTGAGCAGCTGCCGTTCAGGGCGTTTTTGATCAAACCCTTTAGTGGCAAAACCCACCAGATCCGGGTGGCATTAAAAAGCCAGGGTGCGGCGATTTTAGGCGACAGTCAGTATCAGGGCGCAGCGGCAGATCGGGTATACTTACATGCCTATGCGCTACGGTTTTGTTTCGCGGGCACAACCTATCAGTATGTCCAGCTGCCGGGCGAGGGCATACATTTTCAGCAATTATGCCAAAGCAGTGCCTTAGTCAACTGGGCGCAGCCGTGGGATTTACCCTGGCCGGAATATACTTTACCCAAGCAGGTTAACCAATAACGATGTCCGATTATCAATTACGTTTTGCCGGTATTGCCAGATTGTATGGCGTGACGGCTCTGGAAAAATTTCATCAGGCACATGTCTGTGTCGTCGGTATTGGCGGCGTAGGCAGCTGGGCAGCAGAAGCACTGGCGCGCTCAGGCATAGGTAAAATTACACTTATTGATTTGGATGATGTCTGTATCAGCAACATCAACCGCCAACTGCATGCCACTTCTGATACCGTTGGTCAGGATAAAGTAGCCGTGATGGCGCAGCGGATAAAGGCGATCAACCCTGATTGTATCGTGCAGCAGATAGAAGACTTCGTCACCACCGACAATTTGCGCCAGTTGATAACTACCGAAATCGACTACGTGGTAGACGCTATTGATTCAATAAAAGCCAAGGTAGCGCTGCTGGCACACTGTAAACGCAATAAAATTAAACTGATTTGCACCGGTGGTGCCGGTGGTCAGACTGATCCGACACAAATACAAATCGCTGATTTGACGCAAACCATAAATGACCCGCTACTGGCTAAAGTACGCAATAGTTTGCGGCGTGATTTTAATTACAGCCGCAATCCAAAGCGGCGTTTTGGTATCGACTGCGTGTTTTCAACTGAACAGTTAGTTTACCCGCAACCGGATGGCAGCGTATGTCAGCAGAAAACCGCTCAGCTAAATGAAGACGGCGAAGTCAGCAGTATGCGGCTGGATTGCAGCGGCGGTTTTGGCGCTGTTACTGTCGTCACGGCCAGTTTTGGCTTTGCCGCGGTATCCCGGGTATTGAAAAAGCTGGCACAAAGTTAGAGCGTTAAGTTGCCCGTGCTATTTGCCTGAACTTAACGTGCTAAGTGGCCGCTTAGCAGCAGGCTTTAATCCGCTCTGCCATAGCGGTTAAACCATTGCCACGGGACTGGCTTAAATAGGGTTTTAAATTCAGCTGGTCAAATTTATGGCACAGATCAAACTTTGCCAGCTCAGCACTGGACATGCCATTAACCAGACACAGCATTATGGCCATTAAACCTTTAACAATACGGGCGTCACTGTCCAACACAAAAAAATGTTTATCCGCGACCTTGTCATGATAATGCATTAGCCAGGCCCGGCTTTCACAGCCTTTTACCAGCAAATGTGGCTGTTTCATTTTTTCTGGTACCGGCGGTAGTTTTTTACCCAGCTGCATTAAGATACGATATTTACTTTGCCAGTCTTTTTCTTGTTGCAGCTGGGCTAGATCCGTTTGCTGGATATCCTGCAAAACGGGGAAAGTATCTGCTAATAATTGTTCTAAAGTCATGCAGTTAAGATCTCAATGGCCTGCTCTAATGCCAACAGGCTACGGTTAACGTCATCCAGCGTATTGTAAGCGGCGAAGGAAAATCTGACCGCGCCGGGCAGTTGTAAACGGCTAAACAATGGCATAGCACAATGCTGGCCCGCGCGTACCGCGACCTGTTGTTGATTGAGTAATTCTGCTACATCAGCAGGGTGCTCAGTGTCAACATTTAATGCCACTATGCCTGCATTATGCACAGGAGAAGATAAAATATCTACGGCTTTTAAGTGGCTAAGTCCCTGATAAAATTCGCGTAGTAGTTCGGCTTTATGCTGCTGAAGCTGTTTATTGTTAAATTTTTGCAGCCAGTGTATGGCTGCTGCCAGGCCAACTGCACCGGCAATGTTGGGGGTACCGGCCTCTAACCGAAACGGTAGCTTGTTAAAAGTTGTGTTAACAAAGCTGACCTGTTCAATCATTTCACCGCCACCAAGTAAAGGCGTCAGCAGCTGCAGAGCGGTGGTTTTGCCATACAGCACACCAATGCCGGTAGGGCCATATAATTTGTGACCGGAAAAGACATAAAAGTCACAGTCCAGTTGTTGCATATCAGGTTGTTGATACACTACGCCCTGAGCGCCATCAATGACAGTAACGGCTCCTGCGGCTTTAGCCAATGCTACCATTTGTGCTACCGGCTGAATGTGGCCTAACACATTGGAAATATGACTAAAACTGACGACCTTAGGGCCAAGAGCCAGTAAGTCCTGGTAGGCTTGCAAATCCAGGCTGTGGTCCGGGGTTAACGGCACCACATCAATAATGACGCCGTGTCGCTGGCAGTGTAGCTGCCAGGGCACAATATTGGCATGATGCTCCAGTTGCGTCAGCAAGATGCGATCGCCAGGCTGCAGCACAGTGTGCATTAAGCCAAAGGCAAGTTGATTTAACGCTGCGGTAGCCCCGCTGGTAAAAATAACTTCATGGACCCGGGCAGCATTAAGATAGCTGGCTATGCTGCTGCGTGCCTGTTCAAACATCGCCGTGGCCTGTTGGCTTAACTGATGCGCGCCGCGATGCACATTGCTATTGTTGATCTGATAAAACTCAAGCTCGGCTTGCACTACCGCCTGCGGTTTATGCATGGTGGCGGCATTGTCCAGATACACCCAGTCGGGATGGTGCTGAAAAAAGGCGAATTGCTGGCGAAATTGCTGTACGTCGAAACCGGGCATAGGGGCTTGGATCCTGATGAAGTTGGCGCGATTTTGCCTTTTTTCGCGGCCTGGCGCAAATCAGATCCCCATTTGCAGCCAACAAAAAAGCGGCCGTAGCCGCTTTTTAAACTGTGCTGAGATTATCGCTTGTTCAGCGGAGTAAAGTCACGGGCCGTGTAGCCGGTGTACAGCTGACGCGGACGGCCGATTTTGTGGCCTTTTTCGCCCAGCATTTCGTCCCAGTGAGAAATCCAGCCTACAGTGCGTGACATAGCAAAAATCACCGTAAACATGCTGGTTGGAATGCCAATGGCTTTTAAGATAATGCCACTGTAGAAATCGACATTCGGGTACAGCTTTTTCTCGATGAAGTAGGGATCAGACAAGGCAATACGTTCTAATTCCATAGCAACATCTAACAGCGGATCCTTGATGTTCAGCTCTTTTAACACTTCATGACAGGTATCACGCATAACTTTGGCGCGTGGGTCAAAGTTTTTGTACACGCGGTGGCCAAAGCCCATCAGGCGGAAACTGTCATTTTTGTCTTTAGCACGGGCAACAAATTCAGGAATGCGGTCAACTGAGCCAATTTGCTGTAACATTTTCAGACAGGCTTCATTGGCGCCACCATGTGCCGGGCCCCACAGTGAAGCTACACCAGCAGCAATACACGCATAAGGGTTGGCACCAGAAGAACCGGCTAAACGTACAGTAGAGGTTGAAGCGTTTTGCTCGTGATCGGCGTGCAGCATAAAGATCCGATCCATGGCTTTTGCCAGAACCGGGCTGACCACATAATCTTCAGCCGGCACAGAAAACATCATATGCAGGAAGTTGGCTGAATAGCTTAAGTCGTTACGCGGATATACAAACGGCTGACCGACAGTGTACTTGTATGCCATGGCCGAAATGGTTGGTAACTTAGCAATTAAGCGATGCGCGCTACGTTTACGCTGTTGTGGGTCATTGATATCTAAATCTGAGTGATAAAACGACGACAAAGCACCAACAACTCCACACAGCATAGCCATAGGGTGGGCGTCTACACGGAAACCCTGGAAGAAAGAGGCAATTTTTTCATGCACCATAGTGTGGCGCGTGATGGTGTTCTTAAACTGGTTGTATTGCTCAGCCTGCGGTAGTTCACCTTCCAGTAACAGGTAGCACAGTTCAAGGTAGTCTGAATGATCTGCCAGTTGCTCAATAGGATAACCGCGGTGTAACAACACGCCGTTATCGCCATCAATATAGGTAATTTTCGACTCGCACGAGCCGGTAGACATAAAACCCGGATCGAACGTGAAATAGCCATGCTGACCCAAGGCGCGAACATCAATTACGTCAGTGCCGGCAGTGCCAGAGTAGATTGGCAACTCAAACGATTTTCCATCGACCTGCACGACGGCCTTTTTATCTGCCATTGGATTTCTCCTGTTGTTGTAGTATCGGGTTAAAGGAATTTAGCAAATTGGTCGCTATTCTACCTACAAACGACCCTATAAAGTCAATTTTAATGCGTTTCTGCTTAATAAGTATTCGACTCTAGTATTATTGCTCTAATGTGCAAAGTGTGTAATGTTCCAGATACGGATTTTTTCGAGTAAAACCAAACAAAAATTGTAATAGCCAGTTGTGAAATATATACTATTGCGGTTTTTAAACAGTTCACTCAGCAAGCGCTTTTTGCTGATCTGGCAGCACTGATCCAGCTCTAGTATAAAGGTGTATTGGTTTTGGGTGTTGACTGTTTATACAGCAATGACAACGACAATGACAACAATAGCTCGATTATGGGCATCGATGGGCAAGCACTGTGAAAAAACAAAGACCAGTAAATCTCGACCTTTCTACCATATCGTTTCCGGCACCTGCCATAGCGTCAATACTGCATCGTGTTACCGGTGTGGCACTGTTTTTTGCATTGGTATTTGTTATCTGGGCCTGGGCATATTCGTTACAGGACCAGCAGAGTTTTGATTTTGTCAAAACCCTGATGACATCACACCTGGCTAAATTTATTGCCTGGGGCACTATCACTGTTCTTATCTATCACTTAGTTGGCGGTATCCGTCATCTGATTATGGATATGGGGCATTGGGAAGAGCTGAAATCAGGTAATTTAAGTGCCAAAGTCACTATTGCGCTGTGGCTAGTATTAGCAGTTTTAGCAGGAGTATGGATATGGTTCTGAATCAGGCAAGCCTGAAACGCGATGGCGTACAGGATTATGTATCATTGCGCGCAACAGCCATAGTGCTGGCGCTGTACAGTGTATTTATTCTGGGGTTCTTCATTATTACACCAGAAGTCACCTTTGAGGTTTGGCAGGCGTTGTTTGCCAACATTCTGGTAAAAGTGTTTACCTTGTTAGCGTTAGTGTCAATTGCCGTGCACACCCGCATTGGTTTGTGGCAGGTGCTGACTGATTACATTAAATCAGCGGCACTGCGCGCAGTATTACAATTCTTCCTTTATGCACTGGCATTCGCTTATGTAGCGGTTGGCCTGTTTGTTCTGTGGGGTGCTTAAGTGACTATTCCAGTAAGAGAGTTTGACGCCATCGTTATTGGCGCCGGTGGTGCGGGCATGCGTGCAGCACTGCAAATTACCCAGTCAGGTTTAACCTGTGCCTTATTATCAAAAGTGTTCCCAACCCGGTCTCACACCGTGTCGGCTCAGGGTGGTATCACCGTAGCCTTGGGTAACAGCCACCCGGATAACTGGGAATGGCACATGTTTGATACGGTTAAAGGCTCTGATTACATCGGTGACCAGGACGCTATCGAATACATGTGTAAAACTGGCCCTGAAGCCATTACTGAACTTGAGAACATGGGTTTACCATTCTCACGGTTTGAAAATGGCCGCGTATACCAGCGTCCGTTTGGTGGTCAGTCGAAAAACTTCGGCGGCGAGCAGGCCGCGCGTACCGCAGCAGCTGCCGACCGTACCGGCCATGCATTGCTGCACTTGCTGTATCAGCAAAACGTTAAAAACAAAACGCAGGTATTTTCTGAGTGGTATGCGCTGGATTTGGTTAAAAACCAGGACGGTGCTGTCGTAGGTTGTACTGCCATTGACATTGAAAGCGGCGAAATTGTTTATTTCAAAGCAAAAGCGACAGTATTAGCGACCGGCGGTGCTGGTCGTATTTATGCCTCTACCACGAATGCCCACATCAACACCGGTGACGGTGTCGGTATGGCGCTGCGCGCTGGCGTGCCACTGCAGGATATGGAAATGTGGCAATTCCACCCAACCGGTATCGCCGGTGCTGGTACGCTGGTGACTGAAGGCTGTCGTGGTGAAGGTGGTTACCTGTTAAATAAAGACGGCGAGCGCTTTATGGAGCGTTATGCACCAAACGCCAAAGATTTGGCCGGCCGTGACGTAGTAGCCCGTTCAATGATGACGGAAATTCGTGAAGGTCGTGGCTGTGACGGTCCATGGGGTGTGCATATTAAACTGAAACTGGATCACTTAGGTGCTGAAGTTTTAGAAAGCCGCTTACCTGGCGTTTGTGAGCTGTCTAAGACATTTGCCCACGTTGACCCGGTAAAAGAGCCAATTCCGGTTATTCCAACCTGTCACTATATGATGGGTGGTATTCCTACCAACGTGCACGGCCAGGTTATTTCACCTAAAGCTGATGGTTCAGAAGCCATAGTGCCGGGCCTGTTCGCTTGTGGCGAAATCGCTTGTGTATCGGTACACGGTGCTAACCGTTTAGGCGGTAACTCATTGTTAGACTTAGTGGTATTTGGCCGTGCTACCGGCTTGCATTTAGGTGAAGCCTTAGCCGCTACCACTGAAGGCCGCGGAGCTTCGCAGTCTGATTTGGATGCTGCCTTGGCGCGTACGCAGCGCTGGGAAGATACCAAGCCTGGTCAGGGCGAAGATCCGGTACAAATTAAGAAAGACCTGCAAAAATGTATGCAGTTAAACTTCTCGGTATTCCGCGAAGGTGCTGCCATGGCTGAAGGTCTGGCAGAGTTAAAAGAAATTCGCGAACGGTTAAAGTTTGCCCGTCTGGATGACAAGAGCTCAGACTTTAATACCGCACGTATTGAATGTTTAGAGTTGGACAACCTGATGGAAACGGCGTTTTCAACTGCAGTTGCTGCTAACTTCCGTACTGAAAGCCGCGGTGCGCACGCCCGCTTTGACTTCCCGGATCGTGATGACGAAAACTGGTTATGCCATAGCGTCTACACGCCGGAAACCGAATCAATGTTTAAGCGTAAAGTGAACCTGGAACCTAAGTTCCGTGAAGCTTTTGCGCCTAAAGCACGTACATATTAAGAGGGCTCAGCGATGAAGAAGTTGGTATTCTCAGTCTATCGTTACAACCCTGATGTCGACAAAGCGCCGCGCATGCAGGATTACACCCTGGATAACCCGGAAGGCCGGGACATGATGGTGCTGGACGCGCTGATTAAGTTAAAAGAGCAGGATCCGGGTTTATCTTTTCGTCGCAGCTGCCGTGAAGGTGTTTGCGGTTCAGATGGTTTGAACATTAACGGTAAAAACGGCCTGGCCTGTATCACACCTTTATCAGCCGCAGGCTTAAAAGGCGGTAAAATTGTGATACGTCCGCTACCGGGTTTACCGGTAGTACGCGACCTGGTGGTTGACATGAGCCAGTTCTATACCCAGTACGAAAAAGTGAAGCCGTACCTGATTAACGACAGTAAATTACCGCCAGCCGGTGAGTTTTTGCAGTCGCCTGAGGAGCGCGCCAAGCTGGATGGTTTGTACGAGTGTATTCTGTGTGCCTGTTGTTCAACCTCATGCCCGTCATTCTGGTGGAACCCGGATAAGTTTATCGGCCCGGCCGGTTTATTACACGCTTACCGCTTTTTAGCCGATAGCCGTGATACCGCCACCGAACAGCGTTTAAACGATTTGGACGATGCATTCAGCGTATTCCGCTGCCATGGCATTATGAACTGCGTTAACGTATGTCCAAAAGGGCTTAACCCTACCAAGGCAATTGGTGAAATTAAATCAATGTTGTTAAACCGGGCGCTGTAATGCGCCCTTTTTTGGTATCTGAACAAAAAACCACCGTTTGTTAAGCGGCGGTTTTTTTGCTACTTTTTCCAGGTGCGCGGAAATTAAGGGAAACTAAATGCACGAAGGTGTAATGAAGGCGTGGTTAGAGTCTTCTCATCTTGGCGGTGGCAATATGGCCTACGTCGATGAGCTCTATGAATCCTACTTAGCTGAACCTACCAGCGTCAGCGATGAATGGCGTGAATTTTTCTCTAAACTGCCCAAGATCGACGGTGTTGACTTGGAAGTTCGTCATGCTGATGTCAGGCAACAATTTGCCGATTTGGCCCGCAATAAACACCGCGAAGTCGTGGTGGTAAATAGCGGTGCGGCTGCCGATAGTCGTCAGGTCAAGGTGTTGCAGCTGATAAACTCTTACCGTTTTCGCGGCCATCAGCAGGCTAACCTAGACCCGTTAGGTTTATGGAAGCGGGCGCGGGTGCGCGACTTAGAGCTGTCTTATCACGACTTATCTGAAACAGATTATGACACCGAGTTTAATATCGGTTCTTTTGCTATCGGCAAAGAAACGATGAAACTGGGTGAATTACACAAGGCACTGGAAAAGACTTATTGTGGCTCTATCGGTGCTGAGTACATGCATATTGTTTCTACCGATGAGAAACGTTGGATCCAGCAACGGCTGGAGTCTATTCAATCTGCGCCTTCTTATGACAAAACCGTTAAAACCAGCATTTTAAACGGCTTGGTTGCTGCAGACGGTTTAGAAAAATACCTGTCATCCAAGTTCCCTGGCGCTAAGCGCTTCGGTCTGGAAGGCGGCGATGCCATGGTGCCAATGCTTAAGGCTATGATCCACCGTGCCGGCGAACAGGGCGCTAAAGATTGTGTCATCGGTATGGCGCACCGTGGCCGCTTAAACACGCTGATCAACGTACTGGGGAAAAACCCGTCAAAACTGTTTGATGAGTTTGCCGGTAAGTATGAAGTGGTTGGTGCCGGCGACGTAAAATACCATATGGGTTTCTCATCAGATTTTGAAACCAAAGGTGGTAATGTTCACTTAGCGCTGGCGTTTAACCCTTCGCACCTGGAAATAGTCAACCCGGTGGTGATAGGTTCAGTACGGGCCCGGTTGGATCGTCGTGGTTGTACCGATGGTTCATTAGCCTTACCTATTACTATTCATGGTGATTCGGCCTTTGCCGGGCAGGGTGTTGTTGCTGAAACCTTTAACATTTCGCAAACCCGCGCCTTTAAAGTGGGCGGCACTATCCGGTTAGTGATCAACAATCAGGTTGGTTTTACGACGTCTAATCCGGAAGATACCCGCTCAACAGAATACTGTACCGATATCGCCAAGATGGTGCAGGCGCCAATATTCCACGTAAATGGTGATGATCCTGAAGCTGTGGTGTTTGTCGCTCAGCTGGCGGTAGATTATCGTAATACCTTTAAACGCGATGTCGTGATTGACTTGGTATGTTATCGCCGTAACGGCCATAACGAAGCGGATGAGCCAAATGCTACCCAGCCGCTGATGTATCAGAAAATTAAAAAGCACCCAACGCCGCGTGAATTATATGCCCAGAAGTTGATTGCTGAAGGCTTGTTCAGCAAAGAGCAAATTGATCAGTTAATTGCACAATATCGTGACGCGCTGGACAAAGGCGACTGCGTGGTTGAAGAATGGCGCCCGATGGCCGAATCGTCGGTAGACTGGACGCCGTTTATTGGCCACGACTGGGACGCAACCTATGACGCCAGCATGTCGGTGGAAAAACTGGTTGAACTGGGTAAAAAAGCTACCCATATTCCAGAGTCGCATGCACTGCAGCGTCAGGTTGGCAAAGTATACGAAGATCGCGGTTTAATGTTAGCCGGTGAAAAGAAAATCGACTGGGGCTTTGCCGAAATACTGGCCTATGCGGCTACGGTAGCCGATGGCAGCCGTATTCGTATTGTCGGCCAGGATTCAGGTCGTGGTACTTTCTTCCACCGTCATGCTGTATTACACAACCAGGCCGACGGCAGCACCTATACGCCGCTTGAACATATCAGTAACCAGCAAGGGCCGTTCCAGGTATATGATTCTGCCCTGTCTGAAGAAGCGGTTATGGCATTTGAATATGGTTATGCTACGGCTGAGCCACGTGCCATGGTGATTTGGGAAGGCCAGTTTGGCGACTTCGCCAACGGCGCTCAGGTGGTGATAGACCAGTTCTTAAGTTCAGGCGAGCAAAAATGGGGCCGTCTGTGTGGCTTAACGTTGTTATTGCCGCACGGTTATGAAGGCCAGGGGCCAGAGCACTCATCAGCCCGTTTAGAACGCTTCCTGCAACTGTGTGCTGATCACAACATGCAAGTGTGTGTGCCGACTACACCAGCGCAGGTATTTAACATGCTGCGCCGGCAGATGGTGCGGCCAATGCGCCGGCCATTGATTGTGATGTCGCCTAAATCCTTGTTACGCCACCCGCTGGCAACATCTACTTTGGAAGAGCTGGCCAGTGGCAAGTTCCATAACGTTATTGGTGAGATAGACGATATCAAACCGGAAAACGTCAAGCGAGTGGTGTTCTGTAGTGGCAAGGTGTACTACGAGTTGTTGGAAGAGCGCCGTAAGCGTGAACAGAATGATGTCGCTATAGTGCGGGTAGAACAGCTATATCCGTTCCCGCATGATGAACTTGCTGAAGTATTAAGCCAGTATCAACACGTAACTGACTTTGTCTGGTGTCAGGAAGAGCCACAAAATCAGGGCGCCTGGTACTGCAGCCAGCACCATTTCCGTGCGGCAATACCTAAGGCCGGCTACCTGACCTACTCAGGCCGTGATGCGTCATCGTCTCCGGCAGTAGGTTACCTGTCTGTGCACAACAAGCAGCAACAGGCGCTGGTAAACGACGCCCTGACACTAAAATAATTGATGGTCCGGTGCCAACAAAGGCACCGGCTGAACGAAATAAGACTAACCGCTAAAAGGTGAAAAAGTGGAAATTAAAGTACCCGTACTTCCAGAATCCGTTGCAGATGCAACCATCGCCACCTGGCACGTAAAAACAGGCGAAGCCGTATCACGTGATCAGGTATTAGTTGATATTGAAACCGACAAAGTGGTACTTGAAGTGGTTGCTCAGGCCGATGGCGTTATGGGCGAGATCATTCACGATACCGGCGCTACAGTAACGGCAGAAGAAGTTATTGGTAAGATGGAAGCCGGCGGCGCGCCAGCAGCGAAAAAAGATGACGCACCGGCCAAAGCTGAAGCCGCACCAGCTGCCGCAGACGACAGCAATGATGACGCCTTAAGCCCGTCAGTACGTCGTATGATCGCGGAAAAAGGCCTGGATGCCAGCAAAATTAAAGGCAGCGGCAAAAATGGCCGTGTTACCAAAGAAGACGTTGAGAAATTTGTCGCCGGCGCACCTGCTAAAGCCGCTGCACCTGCTGCAGCCCCGGTTGCTGCGGTAGCGGGTGATCGTAGCCAAAAACGTGTGCCTATGACACGTCTGCGTAAAACTATCGCTAACCGCCTGCTGGAAGCGAAAAACTCTACTGCGATGTTAACAACGTTTAACGAAGTCAACATGAAGCCAATTATGGATCTGCGCAAGCAATATCAGGACGTGTTTGAAAAGCGTCATGGTATCCGTTTAGGTTTTATGTCGTTCTACGTTAAAGCGGTAACTGAAGCGCTGAAGCGTTTCCCTGAAGTGAATGCGGCTATCGATGGCGATGATATCGTTTATCACAACTACTTCGACGTCAGCATTGCGGTGTCTACACCTCGTGGTCTGGTAACGCCGGTACTGCGTGACTGTGACAAGATGAACCTGGCTGAAATCGAAAAAGCGATTAAAGACTTAGCGATTAAAGGCCGTGACGGCAAGCTGGTAATGGACGATTTAACCGGCGGTAACTTCACTATCACCAACGGTGGTGTGTTTGGTTCACTGATGTCTACGCCAATTATTAACCCACCACAATCTGCAATTTTGGGTATGCACAAAATTCAGGACCGCGTAATGGTTGTTGATGGCAAGATGGAAATTCTGCCAATGATGTACCTGGCACTGTCATACGATCACCGTATTATCGACGGTAAAGAGTCAGTAGGGTTCCTGGTAACCATTAAAGAATTGCTGGAAGATCCAACCCGTATTCTGCTGGATATCTAATTATCCAAAAATAGTAACTAAAAATGCTGTTGTTTTAGGGCAACAGCATTTTTTATCTAACCGATTGGCACTATAATATGCGCCGATCAAAAGTCAGGCTGTACCAAAAGGGCAGTCTCCATATTCAAATGAACGGAAAATAGCCATGAATTTGCACGAGTATCAGGGTAAGCAACTGTTTGCCCAATATGGTTTGCCTGTATCTAAAGGCATTGCCGCAGCTACAGTTGAAGAAGCGGTAGCAGCTGCAGATATAATCGGCGGCGATATGTTTGTTGTCAAAGCACAGGTTCACGCTGGTGGCCGCGGTAAAGCGGGCGGTGTAAAGCTGGTTAAGAGCAAAGAAGACATCAAAGCTTTCGCAGAAAAATGGCTTGGTAAAAACCTGGTAACGTACCAGACAGACGAAAAAGGTCAGCCGGTAAGCCGGATCCTGGTGGAAACCTGTACCGATATCGCTAAAGAGCTGTACTTAGGTGCTGTAGTAGATCGTTCTTCACGTCGTATCGTGTTTATGGCCTCTACTGAAGGCGGCGTGGAAATTGAAACTGTTGCCCATGAAACACCAGAGAAAATTTTAAAAGCAGCAATCGACCCGTTAGTAGGCGCTCAGCCATTCCAGGGCCGTGAGTTAGCCTTTAAACTGGGCCTGGAAGGTAAGCAAGTTAACCAGTTCGTGAAAATCTTCATGGGTCTGGCCAAACTGTTCCAGGAAAAAGATCTGGCGCTGTTAGAAGTAAACCCATTGGTTATTACTCCGGCTGGCGATCTGCACTGCTTAGATGCCAAACTGGTTATCGATGGTAACGCGTTATACCGTCACCCTGAACTGAAAGAAATGCAGGATCCATCACAGGAAGATCCACGTGAAGCACACGCTGCCTCGTGGGAGCTGAACTATGTTGCTTTAGGTGGCGACATCGGCTGTATGGTTAACGGTGCAGGCCTGGCAATGGGTACTATGGACATCGTTAAACTGCACGGTGGCCAACCGGCTAACTTCCTGGACGTTGGCGGCGGCGCGACTAAAGAGCGCGTGGTTGAAGCATTCAAAATTATCCTGTCTGATGACGCTGTTAAAGCCGTATTCATCAACATCTTCGGTGGTATCGTGCGTTGTGACATGATCGCTGAAGGCGTAATTGGTGCAGTGAAAGAAGTTGGCGTTAAAGTACCAGTAGTTGTACGTCTGCAAGGTAACAATGCAGAGCTGGGTGCTAAAGTGCTGTCTGAAAGCGGCCTGAACATTATCGCTGATACAGACCTGACTGGCGCTGCCAAGCAAGTCGTTGCAGCAGCGGCAAAGGCATAAGGGGTAAGCAATGAGCGTTTTAATTAATAAAGATACCAAAGTAATTTGTCAGGGTTTCACTGGTGCACAGGGTACTTTCCACTCTGAGCAAGCCATTGCTTACGGTACTAAGATGGTTGGCGGTGTAACGCCAGGTAAAGGCGGTCAAACGCACTTAGGTCTGCCAGTGTTTAACACGGTAAAAGAAGCGGTAGAAGCCACTGGTGCAGAAGCATCAGTAATCTACGTACCTGCGCCGTTCTGTAAAGACTCTATCCTGGAAGCGGCAAACGGCGGTATTAAGCTGATCGTTTGTATCACTGAAGGTATTCCAACGCTGGACATGCTGGACGCCAAAGTTAAGTGTGACGAATTAGGCGTACGCTTAATCGGCCCTAACTGCCCAGGCGTAATCACACCAGGCGAATGTAAAATTGGTATCATGCCAGGCCACATTCACAAGCCAGGTAAAGTAGGCATCGTGTCACGTTCAGGTACTCTGACCTATGAAGCGGTAAAACAAACTACTGATTACGGTTTCGGCCAGTCTACCTGTGTTGGTATTGGTGGTGACCCAATCCCAGGTTCTAACTTCATCGACATCCTGAAGTTATTCCAGGAAGATCCACAAACTGAAGCCATCGTTATGATCGGTGAAATCGGTGGTTCTGCAGAAGAAGAAGCGGCTGCTTATATCAAGCAACACGTGACTAAGCCTGTCGTATCTTACATTGCCGGTGTTACTGCACCTGCTGGTAAGCGTATGGGCCACGCTGGTGCCATTATCTCTGGCGGTAAAGGTACTGCTGATGAGAAATTCGCCGCTTTAGAAGATGCTGGCGTTAAGACAGTTAAGAGCTTAGCTGACATCGGTAAAGCACTGAAAGAAGTGACTGGCTGGTAATATCAGCTGTCATCGGATAAAAACCCGCTTAATCAGCGGGTTTTTTTATGGCTGGGTGTCAATCAGGCTGATTTGGTGTTTCTGGTCAAAGACGTGTAATGTATTGCCAGCATTTTTTCGTGAGCCAGATACATGAAGACAGGGGTATTTCCGGGTAAGTTTTTACCACCACATCGCGGCCATATCACGGCTATATTGCGTGCGCATGCACTGTGCGACACACTCTATGTAGTGATAAGTGAACGCACAGTAGAAGATGGCGACTTGTGCCGTCAGGCGGGGCTGCCTTATATCAGTGGTGTGCTGCGCCAGCGTTGGCTATCACAGGAGTTGCAGGGACTGGGCATTGAAGTGCTGCTGCAAAACGATGATGCATCACCGCCTTTTCCTCAAGGTTGGGGTGAATACGCCTGTCAGCTTAAGCAAACGGTGCCCGAGCCCTTTAGTGTGATTTTTGGCGGTGAAGAGAGCTACCGCGACGGCCACAATCAATTTTTCCCTGGCATTGATTATCAGGTATTGGATCCGCAGCGCACGCAATGGCCTATCAGCGGGACCGAAATTCGTGAGCACCCGTATAAACACTGGGATTATATTGCCGGCGCCGCCAGGCCATTTTTTGCCCGCAAGGTGCTAATTACCGGGCCCGAGTCGTGCGGTAAAACCACCTTAACCCGCAAACTGGCCAAGGTATATTGCACCTCCTGGTCAGAAGAGTTAGGACGGGATTATCAGCATGACGTTGTCGGCGGTAACGGCGACTTGTTTGACTTAGAAGACTTTAACCGCATTACCCACCTGCAGTACGAGCAGGATGTCAAAGCGCTGCGCAGTGCCAACAAAGTCTGTTTTTTTGATACCGATGCCGTGGTTACGGCGTTTTTCAGTGATGTATTTATGGGGCAGATAGCCAGCCGGGTCGAGAGTTTTATAGATCCGGCTAAGTATGATCTGGTTATAGCGCTTAAACCCACCGTGCCCTGGGTAGCTGATGGTATGCGTGAGTTAGGTACGCCAGAAGTCAGAGCACTGAGCTTCGATAAACTGATGGCACTGTACCGGCACTATGGCTTTGCGACAGAGCGTTTTGTGGTAATCGATGCAGCTGATTATTACCAGCGGCTGGAGCAATGCATCGCCAGTGTAGAGCAACTGCTTTGCGGTGGCTAAAGAGCGTGCAGATTATTTTTAATTCTTAAGACTACTTTAAGGTTACTACTACAGACTGTTTATAACGGTAATTCAGGAGTCCGTTATGAACAGTACCAACCTTGCTCTTACCAGCGCTGCGGTCGCGTCTGACAGCCAGCAGCAAGCAACCGCAGACAGCTTGCATGCTGTGCTGCAACTTATTGATAGCCAACATCCAAACCGCCAAGCGCTGCAATACTTCATTGCCCAGGGTTTTGCCCGTCATTATCAGGCCACTGTGTCGCAGTTTATGCCTTATCTGGTGGGTGTGCAGCAGGCTGGAGCATTTCAGGCTGCACTGGGTATTCGTTTCGCACGTCAACATCAGTTGTTTACTGAACAATATTTGCCGTCGGCTGCGGAGCTAGTATTACAGCAACAGGGTATCGTTTCGTGGCGAGCTGGCATTGCCGAAATTGGCCATTTGTACGCAGAAAGTGCAGTGGCATTGATGCAATTATTTGTGCTGACAGTGCAGGCATTACACCAGCTTAATATTCGTCATTTGGTTTTCGCCGCAACTGCTGATTTGCAACGCATGCTGCAACGTCATGGCCTTAAACTTAGTGTGCTTGCCAAGGCCGATCCGTCACACCTTGGTGATAAAGCCAAAGATTGGGGCAGCTATTATTTGCAGCAGCCTCAGGTCTGTGTCTTGTCGCTGCCTCAGGCTGCAGAACGTATCCATGGCGATAACAGGTTGCAACAGTTGATCTTTCGTCACTGGCCGCAGTTACACAGTCTGGTCGATACATTGAAGGAGTCCGTCTGATGCAAATATCGTTACCGCAAAGCGCCAGGCTGACCGACGTTGGCAGTGATATCAGCCTGTCTGCCGCTGAAATTGAAGCCAAAATCGCTCAGTGGCAAATGTTACTGCAAGGCTATGGCGCAACGCGCGTTGTCATAACCGCGGATAGCAGCATCAGCTGGGTATTGGCCGATTTAGCCTGCCTGAGCGCAGGGCTGGTATTAACAGCTTTACCAACCTACTTAAGTGACGCGCAGCGGCAAAGTGTTATCAACAGCTTAGAGCCGGACATCTGGCTCAGTGACACGCCAGTGTTGGATCCGGCTTGTAGCTTGCTTGACGAATTTGCCGGCTTATTACTGTATCAACGTCAGGTGCAATCAGCAGTTGTTGTGCCAGCGGGCACGCAAATAATAACCTTCACTTCTGGTTCTACCGGCGCGCCCAAAGGTGTGTGCTTATCTTTGCATGCGCAACTGGATGTGGCATTGGGGCTGAAAGCCAGAGTAGAGCGGTTATGCGAAGGTCCTCCGCGGCATTTATGTATGTTGCCATTGCCAACCTTGTTGGAAAATATAGCCGGTGTCTACGCACCTTTGCTGGCCGGAGGAGAGGTGTTCATTGCGCCGGACACGCTGCGAGGTTTTGCCGGTAGCCGGTTAGTTAAGCCTCAGGCTTTACTGCAACTTATTAGCACAATTCAGCCGAAAAGCCTGATTTTAGTACCCGAGCTGCTGAAATTATTACTGCAGGCAGCTGAGCAAGGCTGGGTTGCGCCGCAAAGCCTGCAGTTTATTGCCGTTGGCGGTGCTTATGTGTCGCCGGCCCTGTTGCAGCGGGCCGCTGGTGCACATCTACCGGTGTATCAGGGCTATGGATTAAGTGAATGTGCTTCTGTAGTTGCACTTTCTGACACGCCGGCAAAGATGGCCACTGACACTGTTGGCCTGCCGTTAAGCTGTCGCAGCGTTGAAATTATCGATGGCGAACTGGTTGTTAATACTCCGTTTTTAGGCTATTTGGGGCAGGATGGTTCTGCCTCAGACAAAGTTTATACCGGCGATTTAGCTGAATTTACCAGCCAGGGTGAGCTACGTATTTTAGGCCGGCGCAAAAACCTGTTGATCAACAGTTTTGGCCGCAATATTTCACCCGAGTGGGTTGAAAGTGCTCTGACCGATAGTGGCCTGATAAGCCAGGCTATGCTGCTCGGTGACGCCGAGCCGTATTGTGCTGCATTGGTTTTTGCCCATCCAGCTGTCAGTGACGCAGCCGTCGCTGCCAGTATCGCCAGTGTGAACGACAACTTGCCAGATTATGCCCGCATTGTGCGTTATCAGCGGCTGGAACATGCCTTTTCCACCACAGATGGCACCCTTACCGATAATGGCCGGCTGCGCCGCGAGAGTATTAATCAAAAGTATGCGGCTGACATTATTACGCTATTTGCAAATCAATTATCTGCAGACGTCCCTGTAACAGGAGAACAGTATGAACTTTTATCCCACACTGCTTGAAACGACCACTGAAGCCCGGCAATACCTGTTGGGCGCACCAATGATTAAACGGTGTTTTGACGGCGATTTTACGCTTGATCACTACGTGGCATTTTTACAACAGGCTTATCACCATGTAAAACACACAGTACCGCTGTTAATGGCGGTAGGCGCACGCTTAACCGAAGACAAGGAATGGCTGCGAGAGGCGGTAGCTGAATATATCGAAGAGGAACTGGGCCATCAGGAATGGATCCTTAATGATATTGCCGCCTGTGGTTACGATAAAGAACAGGCCCGCAAAAGTACGCCGGCTTTTGCCACCGAAATGATGGTGGCCTACGCGTATGATGCGATAAATCGTACTACCCCCCTGGCGTTCTTTGGTATGGTGCTGGTGCTTGAAGGCACTTCAATAAATCTGGCTGAACAGGCCGCCAGTCAAATTGCCACTAAACTTAACCTGCCGCGTAAAGCCTTTACTTATCTTAATTCGCATGGCGCGTTAGATCAGGAACATATTAAATTCTATGAAAACCTGATGAACCAAATTACCGATCCACAGGAACAAGCCGTTGTTATTCATGCAGCAAACCGGTTCTATCGCTTGTATGGTGATATTTTCCGCTCGCTGGAACAACCGCATGGTTTACGCACTGTGGAGCAGGCGGCATGAGTTCGCTAAAAAATAAGCGGGTGTTGCTAACCGGTGCCACCGGCGGCATTGGTCGCGCTGTGCTTAACGAGTTATTACAGGCTGGGGCTGAAGTGCTGATTAGTGGTCGTGATGCCAATGCTCTGGCGCAACTTGCAGACATTGCGCCGGGCAGTATACGCACCTTTGCTGCAGACTTAACTGATGAGGTTGCCCGTCAGGAACTGTATGACTACTGCGCTGCGTCTGGCGGTATCGATGTACTTATCAACAATGCCGGCATAAGCCAATTCGCCGCTCAGGAGCAGCAGGATTATGCCAGGCTCATCGAAACTAATTTACTGGCTCCTATGCAGCTAACACAACTGCTATTGCCACTTATTAAAATGCGCCATGGCAGTATTTTAATGGTGGGATCGACGTTTGGCAGTATCGGCTATGCCGGCTTTACCGGTTACTGTGCCAGTAAGTTTGGCTTACGCGGTTTTACCGAGGCGCTTAGGCGTGAACTGAACGATAGTGGCGTAAGCGTGCTTTACATGGCACCCCGAGCCACCAGGACAGCCATTAATTCCGCTGCAGTTGATGCGCTAAATCAGGCGCTGGGACAAGGTGTCGACAGTCCGGCACAGGTAGCTGCAGCTATGATCAGGCAACTGGAGCGTAAGACAGCGCGCAGTTATCTGGGCACAGCCGAAAAGGTCTTTATACGCTTAAACGCGCTGTTTCCCGGCGCGGTAGACAAGGCGCTTGCCGCCAAGCTGAAACAAATTAAACAGTTTTTTACTGCGGCAAACGCATAACCGCACAGTAATAGACGTTAACTAAAGATAAAATTGGAGCTATCCCATGAAAGCGTTAAAAATTATAGTGTTACCATTACTGTTATTGCAGGGTATCGCCAGCGCTGATGTGCTGACGGATATAAAACCTCTGCAGCAACGCTGGGCAGAGATTAATTATCAACTGGATGAAGATAAGCGTGAGCAAGCCTTTGCTGAGTTATTAAAGCAGGCTGATGCAGTGGTAAGCAACAATGCAGATAAAGCAGAGGCTTTTATATGGCGGGGCATTATTGCCTCAAGTTATGCCGGCGCTAAAGGTGGTCTGGGGGCTCTGTCGCTGACAAAACAGTCCAAAGCCGATTTAGAGCAGGCACTGAGTATAGCGCCGCAGGCTCTGCAAGGCTCGGCATACACCAGCCTGGGCGTGCTGTATTACAAGGTGCCCGGCTGGCCAGTTGGTTTTGGCAGTGATAAAAAGGCCCGACAATTGCTGACTAAGGCGTTGGAGGTAAACCCGCAAGGTATTGATCCAAATTATTTTTACGCGGAATTTTTAACAGAAGAACGCGACTATAAAAGCGCAATGCGCTATCTTCAATTAGCTAAACAGGCACCGGCAAGGCCAGACAGAGCATTGGCTGATGAAGGGCGCAAGCAGGAAATTGCCGCGCTTGAACAAAAACTGCAAAAGAAAATGAAATAGTTGTTGATGTCCAGGTGAGGTGATATGCGGTTATTGCTGGTTGAAGACGATGTAGCACTACGCGAAGGCCTGCAGCAGGCGTTAACGATACAGGGCTTCGCCGTTAATGCCGTTGCAACTGGCGGCCAGGCGCTGGCTGTGGCCCGTAGCGGTGATTGTGACTGTGTGATCCTGGATTTAGGTTTACCGGATATCGACGGTTTAGCTGTACTTAAACAGCTCAGGCAAAAATGGCCCAGGTTACCGGTGCTTATTTTAACTGCCCGCGATGGTTTGGACGACCGGATCAGTGGCTTGGATTTAGGCGCCGATGACTATCTGGTAAAGCCCTTTGCCGCGGCGGAACTGTTCGCCCGCTTGCGGGTGATTGAACGGCGTTTAGGTACAGCGGCAACCCATTTAGTGTCTATTGCCGATGTGGAGTTAGATACCAGCGCTATGCAATTGAATATTAATGGTCAAGTGACAGGTTTATCCCGGCGTGAATATGTACTGCTTAAAGAGTTAATGGAGTCAGCAGGTCGTATTAAAACCCGTGAGCAATTGGAAGCCAGTTTGTATAGCTGGGGGGAAGAGGTTGCCAGTAATGCACTGGAGGTACATATTTCTAACTTACGGAAAAAACTACCCGCCGATTTTATCCGCACTGTGCGCGGCGTTGGCTACAGTATCGCCAGACCATGACATCCGTTCGCCGCTACCTTATTTCTGTGTTGATCGCGCTGTTGGTATTAACCAGTTTTCTGGCAGCATTGCAAAGTTACCGCCTCAGTGCTGCGCGCGCCAGTGCGCTATTTGACCAGGATTTACAGTTGGTTGCGGCCAGTATTTTGCAACATTATCAAAGCAGCAACACTGAACCGGAGCAGGGTCTGGCTGTGCAGCTGATGAAAAATAACCAGTTGGTGTTTAAGAATGGCTTAGCGCCGGCTACAGCATTGGCAGCGCCGGTTGGTTTTTCCGAACAGAATTTTCTTGGTAAGCGCTGGCGGGTATATATCGGCCAAAGTGGCACAGAATGGCAGATCATGGTGGCGCAGCCGCTGCAACAACGTCTGCAGCTGGCCGATGAAGTGATTACCGCCTCTTTGTACCCTGTAGTGTTTAGCCTACCGCTGCAGGCTATACTGATTTGGTTGGTAGTAAGCCGGGCATTAAAACCCCTGCAATTGTTGTCCGCCGAGCTTACGTCGCGCAAAGCCAGTGAGCTGACACCGGTAACCTTAAATCAGGTACCACAGGAGCTGCAACCTGTGATCCAGGCTACAAACAGGCTGTTTGAGCGGTTGTCAGCCGCTTTTGCCCGTGAAAAACGCTTTGCCTCAGATGTGGCGCATGAATTACGCACGCCGCTAAGCGTATTGCAAATTACGCTACATAACGCCATAACACATGCCCGCCAGCAGGGCATACCGCAAGATGATGCGGCAATGCAGGCATTACAGGATGGCGTTGAACGTATGCGCCAGCTAATTGAACAAATTATGCTGCTTAACCGCACCCACCCGGATAATTTTCAGGCTAATACTAAACCGCTGGATTGGGCTGCGCTCTGTCGGGCTGTCGTTGCAGAGCATTACAGCCAGATAGAAGCGCGTCAGCAGCAAATCAGTATTGAGGGGCTGGAGCATCTGGCAGTGAAAGCGGATGAATTCGCGTTGCGATTACTGGTGGCTAACTTGCTGGGTAATGCCATTAAATACACACCATTAGGAGGACAAATAAAACTGACACTCAGCACAACGGCAACCAACGCCGTGCTGGACGTGGCTGACTCAGGTCCTGGTATAGCGCCGGAAGAGTATCCTCATGTTTTTAACCGGTTTTACCGTGTTGGCGGTGACAGGCATCAGTCTGCTACGCCGGGATCAGGTTTGGGGCTGGCTATCGTCAAAGAGTTGGTGCAGCTGCATGGTGGCCGTATCAGCCTTGGCCGCTCAGAATTTAGCAGCGGGCTAAAGGTTAGCGTGGAGCTGCCATTATGCGTGTAAGCCGACAGTATCTTTGGCTTTTGCTGCTCGGGAGCTTTGCACTAAGTGCACGGCAGGAATTTAGCCTTAAGTTAAAAGATCATTTGTTTAGCCCGGCCAGGCTAACAGTACCCGCCGGAGAAAAAATAAAAATCCGTCTGATTAATCAGGACGACACGCCTGAGGAATTTGAAAGTTTTAGCTTAAACCGGGAAAAAGTGGTGTTGGGGCAGTCACAAGCGGTTATTTATCTTGGGCCGCTGCAACCGGGTGAGTATCCGTTTTTTGGAGACTTTCACCCTGACAGTGCTAAAGGTGTGCTGATAGCACTAGCCGATGCCCAATGGCGGGCGCACCAACAACAGCAAACAGAAAACAACGAGACGGAGACACCGCATGTTGATTAATACGGTGCTGGTGTTTACCCGTGATTTATTGCCGTTGTTTATTCTGCTGCCGGTGTTACTGCAGATGCCCTTCGGCGAAAAACGTTGGCTACTGATCAGGACGGGGCTAATTGCGACAGCGGGAATGTTGCTGATTACGCCAGCTCTGACGGCCATTACCCGTTTAGCCGATGGCAACGGCCTAGAACTGTTCTTTATTCTGTTGTTGACCCTTTTGTTACTGTGTTTGTTGTTACTGAGCATCAGCTGGCGCTATCGTACTGCAACGACGATGCTGGCACTGGCACTGCAAACAATTATTTGTGCTATCAATCTGGTGTTGTTTAGCCTGACCAGTGTCGGTGTTGCTGGCGCAACAGAAAGCCTTTGGCTTGGCGCTGTGTTGGGGCTGGGTATTTGCAGCAGTATTGCGGTATTGGCCTATCAGCTACTGGCGGAACTTAAACGATTTTCCAGTTGGTGCCTGGGCATAATGCTGGCACTGATCGCTGCCAGACAAAGTAGCGAGGCAATAGGCTTATTGGCACAAATTGATGTAATACCACAGCTGACAACGTTGTGGGACAGCAGTAATTTGCTGGCAGAGCAGTCTGAGCTTGGCGTGTTTTTTCATGCCTGGTTTGGCTATGAAGCCACACCGGATGCCATTCAATTATTAACCTGGGCCGGTACTTTTATTCTGATGCTACTGATATGGCAGAGGCAAATGAGATGAGATCTTTATTCTGGCTGGCTGGCATCGTGTTGCTGGCGCTGAGTTTTACCGCACTTGCTGATGGGCGTGTTGTAGATAAGGTGTATCACCCTTATGTCGGCGCCTTAGAGCGCGATGTTGAATACCGCTCCTTGTATCAGCGCCAGTCGCAGCATCCGGATAACAATACATTGGCACAAAAGCTCGGTTATGGTTTTGCCGTGTCTGAACGGGCTGCGCTGGCCTTTTACCTGCTGGCCGAGCGGGTGATGCCGGACGATTACACGGTGGCAAGTTATGAAGTTGAACTGCGCTATATGCTAACCGAGCAGGGACAGTATAACTGGGACTGGGGCTTGTTGTTTGAATATGAACATCAGCAACAAACAAACAGCAATGAGATTACGACTGGCTTGTTAATGGAAAAAGAATTTACCCACACCAGTCTGACAATCAATACTTTATTGGTTTATGAATGGGGGGGAAACATTAAAAACGAGTTGGAAACGGAGTTTCGTCTGCAATATCGCTACCGCTATTTGCCTGCACTGCAACCGTCGATAGAAATATACTCCGGTGAGAATTACAAAGGGGCGGGCCCGGGCTTTATGGGCGTACATAAATTTAGCCCAACCCGGCAATTAAAGTGGGAAGCCGCTATGGTATTTGCGCTGGATAATGACACTATCGACCGTACACTGCGTTTTGCTATTTCCTACCAGTTTTAACGCCAGTTTCGCTGGAAATTCTACGCAAATGCCTGCGCTTGCCAGTAGTCAGCGCGGTTTCTGCTGCTATAATGCCGCATCTTAACTAAGTTTCAACGAGCAAAGGACAACATATTTTATGGCGGACGTTGAACATCGCCCAAGCAATTTTATCCGGCAAATTATTGATACCGATTTAGCATCCGGCAAACATAACGCGGTGCAAACCCGTTTTCCGCCCGAGCCTAACGGTTATCTGCATATTGGCCATGCTAAATCTATCTGTTTGAATTTTGGTATTGCCCAGGATTATCAGGGCCAATGCAATCTGCGCTTTGATGACACTAACCCGGAAAAAGAAAACGTCGAGTTTGTAAACTCAATTCAGCACGACGTCAATTGGCTGGGTTTTCAGTGGAGTGGTGAAGTACGTTATTCGTCTGACTACTTTGATGCGCTGTATGGCTATGCGGTAGAGCTGATCAATAAAGGCCTGGCTTATGTTTGTTTTTTAAATGGCGAGCAAATGCGCGAATACCGCGGCAATTTGACCCAGCCAGGTAAGCACAGTCCTACCCGCGATACCAGTGTGGCAGAAAACCTGGCGCTATTTGAAAAAATGCGCGCCGGTGGTTTTAAAGAAGGCGAATGTTCGCTGCGTGCCAAAATTGATATGGCGTCCAGCTTTATGTGTATGCGTGATCCGGTGATATACCGGGTAAAGTTTGCCCATCACCATCAAACCGGTGATAAATGGTGCATCTATCCGATGTACGATTTTACCCACTGTATTTCTGATGCGCTTGAAGGCATTACGCACTCTTTGTGTACGCTGGAGTTTCAGGACAACCGTCGCTTATACGACTGGATCCTGGACAACATTACTATTGCCTGTCACCCACAACAGATTGAGTTTTCCCGCTTAAATCTGGAATATGCGGTAATGAGCAAGCGTAAGCTGCAAACTCTGGTAGAGCAAAACCTGGTGTCTGGTTGGGATGACCCGCGTATGCCTACCATTGCCGGCCTGCGTCGTCGTGGTTATACCCCGGCTGCTATTCGTGAGTTTGCCAAACGTATTGGTGTGACCAAGCAAGACAATGTGATTGAAATGAGTGCGCTGGAAGCTTGTATCCGCGAGGATTTAGATGCAGTAGCGCCGCGTGCTATGGCCGTGTTAGACCCGCTTAAAGTTACCATTACTAACTATCCGGCTGATGGTATTGAATGGCTGGATGCGCCTAACCATCCGAAAGACGAAAACATGGGCAGCCGTAAACTGCCGTTTGGCGCTGTGGTGTATATCGATCGTGCCGATTTTCGTGAAGAAGCCAATAAAAAGTACAAACGTTTAGTGTTAAACGGTGATGTGCGTTTACGTAATGCTTATGTTATTCATGCCGACGAAGTGGTTAAAGACGCAGATGGCAATATTGTTGAGCTAAAATGCAGTTATTTACCCGAGACACTGGGCGAAAACCCGGCCGACGGTCGCAAGGTGCGTGGCGTTATTCACTGGGTAGAAGCAGACAATGCGGTCGCGGCAGAGTTTCGCGTGTACGATCGTTTGTTCAGTGTGGCAAACCCGGCAGCCGAAGACGATTTTCTGACGGTAGTAAACCCACAATCGCTGGTTGTTAAACATGGTCTGGTTGAACCATCGTTAAAAGATGCTAAACCCGAGCAAGCATATCAGTTTGAACGTGAAGGCTACTACTGCGCCGACAACCGTGACGCAACGGCTGACAAACTGGTATTTAACCGCACTGTAGGTTTGCGCGACAGCTGGGGCAAGGAAGAAGACTAAACCCCGCTGCAACTGTAATTAACCAAGGCCGCATTGCGGCCTTGGTTGTTTATTCTGCCGGGTAAAAACGGCGGCACTACTTTTTTAACACCAGTCCCAGGCCTACTATCACGGCAATGGCACCACCGACTAAAAACCAGATTGCATTGTCTGTAGGGTTGCCGGTAACCAGCTCGGTTACTTTTGAAGCATGAGAGTTATATTCGGTGTAACCAAAATACAGCAAAATGGCGCCAGCCACTAAGGCTGCAAGTCCTAAGATTTTATTCATAGTCAGTTCTCATTTTTGTTGTTTCGCACTTAAGCAGCATTTTTATAAGGCAATTATCAACTTTTGGATGATTATTTTTGCTCATCTTTGCCAATACTCGCTACTACAACATGGCACAGTTATTACAAGTTGAACAGCTATGCGATTAATTATACTCAGCTTGCTTTGTCTGATATTGCCTGCGCAGGCTGCTGAGCTGGTGCGTTACCCGGCGGTGGCGCATGTTGAAGATCCGCGCTCAATATACCCTTTAGCGCTGCTGGAAATGGCGCTGGCACGATCTGAGCGGCAATATCTATTACAAAGCAGCGAGCAACCGATGTCAAAATCACGCAGCATGGTGTTTTTAAAAGAGAATGCCGAAGTTGATGTGTTGTGGACTATGACATCGGTAGAGCGGGAATTAGATTTAAGGCCTATTCGGATCCCTATCTTTAAAGGCCTCAGTGGTTACCGTATTTTGCTTATCAATGCAGCGCAGCAAGCAAATTTCAGCAGGTCTTCAGCCGCCGATAGCATCAAACGCTTAGTGTTTGCCCAGGGACATGACTGGGTAGATAGTAAAATACTACAGTTAAACGGTTTTAAAGTGGTTGGCGCGGCCCATTATGACAATTTGTTTTTACTGTTGGAGAAAAGCAGAGTTGATGCGGTACCCCGCAACGCACTGGAGATAGCCGACGAAGCCATTATGCTGTCACCGCGCAAAATTGTGATAGAGCAAAACTGGCTATTGCATTATCCAACCGCCAGCTACTTTTTTGTTAATCCAGCCAATGAGCAACTGGCGCAGGACATTGAAAGCGGCCTGCTGCAAATGATAAACGACGGCAGCTTTGATCGGTTATTTCAGCAGTTTTTTGCCAGCCATTTGTCAGAGCTAAAATTACCGCAACGCCAGCTAATCGAGTTAAAAAACCCGTTATTACCGGCACATACACCTATTAAGGACCGCCGACTCTGGTATTATCCTTAGCACCTATCCAGATTTTAGTGCAGGGTTTAGATGGAGCTGTTGTTAGCTGTTTTGTTTTTTGCCTTTTCTACCACTATTACGCCAGGGCCGAATAATGTGATGATCATGTCATCCGGCGTAAATTATGGCGTTAAAGCCAGCGTGCCACACTGGCTCGGCATTTGTTTTGGTTTTCCGTTGATGGTATTGCTGGTAGGACTGGGGTTTGGCGTAGTTTTTGAACGTTTTCCGCATTTGCATCAGCTAATTAAAGTGTTGGGCGTGGCCTACCTTATTTGGTTAGCCTGGCATATTGCCAGTGCCGAGCCCAAAGCGATAGAGCAGGGCAAGTCTAAACCCTTTAGTTTTATGCAAGCGGCATTATTTCAGTGGGTTAATGGTAAAGCCTGGGTAATGGCAAGCGGCGCAGTAGCTGCCTTTACCAGTGTTGGTGGTGTGTACTGGCTGGAAGTCAGCGTGATTAGCGCCGCTTTTTTACTGGTGGCCTTTCCCTGTGTTGGCCTGTGGTTGGTATTTGGTGCGGCGCTGCGCAAAGTGTTAACTAAAGCGCTGTTTCAGCGTATTTTTAATATTTGTATGGCACTTATTTTAGTGATATCGGTAATCCCGGTTATGATCGAGATTTGGTACTATTATTTTACGCCGGCCGCAGGCGGCTAAAATTAACAGGAGTTGGCGAGCATGAGACTAATCATTTTATCTTTGCTGCTACTTTGCAGCTGCGCCGCGACAAAACCGCAAACTGTCTGGTTGGATGTGCGCAGTGCTGAAGAATTTGCCGCTGGCCATTTGAGCGGCGCCATTAATATTCCGCACACTGAAGTTGCACAGCGGATAAACGAGTTAAAACTAGCCAAAGACGCTGATATAGCGCTGTATTGCAAAAGTGGCCGCCGGGCCGGCATAGCTATGGAAACCCTGCAGCAACTGGGCTACACCAATCTTAGCAATCACGGTGGTTATGACACACTAAAGCAAAAGCATGTTGCAGCAGATGAACGGCAATGAAGAAAAAATAAGGCTGGAGCACGAAGCGGCCCGTTTGTTTATGCGGTTATACGAGCAGCGCTTTGGTATCACTATGCGCCATATCTGGCACAACGAGCCAGCCAGGCCGGATGTGTCCTGTTATTATGATGAGCAAAAACTGGATCTGGAAATTGCCCACTTGTATGGCAGCGAAGTGGAGGCCATGCATATTTTGGGGCGTGAGCTTAGCCACAATACCCACAAAGAGCTGCTGGCGCTGCTACGTACGCCATCAGAGCACAGATTACTTACCGCGTTAAACCGGCTAATTAGTAATAAAGCGGAAAAGAGCTATCAAACGGAGCGTGTCTGGCTGGTGATCCGTAACGCTAACCCGTTGTGGACCCGGCGCGACATTCTGCAGCATTACCGTCAATTACATATGCCAAAGCAGCATCCGTTTGAACAAATCTGGCTGATTGGTGATCTGCAGGGGCAAAGCGGGATCCTGGCATTATATCCAAGCGCATTAACGGCACTGGAGCACGGCTGATGTTGGCGTTCTATCAGCGCTGGGCTTGCCGGCTTCAACCTTTACGCAGCGTACTTTTGTTGTGTGCTGGCGCCGCGCTGGGCGTATTCGGCTGGTTGTTATTTGCCGCCGACGCAGCGCTTAGCGCGCGCTGGCAGCTTAGCAGTGTAGTGTTGGCTATCAGCTGTGCTGTACTGTGGCTGTGGGCCACGTTGTTTTGCCGCCCGCTGCCTGCTTGTTCGCCAGACGCGTCACTGTGGCAGCGGTTAAAATACCGGTTGTTTTTGGCCGCTTACTATCTGCTGGCAGTGTTATTTAGCCTGATACTGCTTACTACACTCTATCTTGGCCTGCGCGCCGTTAAGGGTATAATAGCGGCCGCATTTTTCTGACAGGCACGCCTACCTTGACAACTTTGGCCTCTAAACCTCTTTTGCGCTGGGATATCTTTTGCGCGGTTATCGATAACTTTGGCGACATTGGCATTTGTTGGCGCTTAAGCCGGCAATTAGCCGCTGAGCATGGTATTAGTGTGCGGCTCTGGGTAGATGACTTAGCCAGCTTTAAAAAAATCTGTGCGTTGGTCGATACGGCTAAAACAGAGCAGCGGCTTAATAATGTCACTATCCGGCTGTGGTCGGCCAATACCGATTGGGCGGCAGAGCAGGTGGCTGACGTGGTAATAGAAGCACTGGCCTGCACCATACCTCTGGCGTATCAACAGGCGATGGCACAGCAGCCATGCCAGCCGCTGTGGCTAAATCTGGAATACCTTTCTGCAGAGGCGTGGATTGAAGGCTGCCATGCTTTGCCATCACCACAACCGCATTTGCCACTGAATAAATACTTTTTTTTCCCTGGCTTTACCGCTGCCAGCGGCGGCTTACTGCAAGAAGCCAGCTTGCAGCAGCAGGCGGGCGAATTTATCGCCGACAACACGGCACAGCAGGCTTTCTGGACAGCGCTGGGCGTTACAGACAGTACCGGCTACCGGCAGAAAATTTCACTGTTTGCCTATGACCATCCACATTTGGACACCTTGTTAGCCAGTTGGCAAGCTGGCGCAGAGCCGGTGTTATGCCTGGTGCCCGAGGGCCTGCTGGCTCAGCAGCTTACCGGGCTGTATCCGGCGCTTGGCGATAATAACAGCATCAGGCTGGGCGCATTGACGCTCATCATACTGCCATTTATGGCACAGGATAATTACGACAAGCTGTTATGGGCTTGTGACATCAACTTTGTCCGCGGTGAAGATTCGATTATCCGTGCGCACTGGGCGGCAAAACCCTTTATCTGGCAAATTTATCGCCAGAGTGAACACACCCATCTGGATAAACTTAACGCCTTTATGCAGCGTTACTGTGCAAAAATGAGTGCTGAGATGGCGCAGGCGGTGCAACAATGTTGGTTAGCTTGGAATACCGATGCATCACTTGCTGAAAGCTGGCAGAAATTTAGTGCATTATTGCCGCAAATCGCCGACTATAACCAGCAATGGCGCGCGGAGTTAACGGCAAACGGAGATCTTGCCAGCAACCTCGTGCACTTTGTTGAAAAAAAATTTATAATGCGACGCAATTTTTCCTAACGAGAAGATATTTCAGTCATGATGAAGACAGCTCAAGAACTGCGTGCTGGCCAGGTGATTATGGTTGGCACT
>JAHJZX010000006.1 GCA_018826295.1 Gammaproteobacteria bacterium | reverse complement strand
GCCATGCCTATAATCCCCCATAAAACGGTGGTTAAGGCAAAGAGGCGGACAACGCTATAGTTGTAGTCAACATTTAACGAATTGGTCTGGCTCATGTTGAGTTCCGCTGCAGTTTGTGCTGGTTACTGACACCGGCTGTGTCACAGCCGTTCTTGTTATAGGCTTGGCAACATCACAAAAACTGTGGCTATTACCATACCAATTTGGGGCCGCATATTAAGGGTTTTGCCCCTAAAAAGATAGGCGAAACAGCCCGTTTTATGATTTAGAACAAAGTCCCTGATTAATAATTAACCAAGTGTAGCCGTAGTTTGAAGCTTTTCATTAAAACAGCATACAATAAGCCGGTATTTTCCTGTCATGGTCCTGTTATGCGGCTATTTTATCTGCTTATTTTACTCGCGCTATGCGCTATTAGTTGTACTCCGGCAACGACAGCGCCGGCGAGCCCCAGACAATTGCTGCACAGCGGTGGCATCAATCTGACACTAGCGCCCGGCCATGCACCGGTAGAAACGCCGTTAACGCTAACGCTAGAGGCTGAGAGCCTTACTGCGGTTAGTGGTGAGCTTACCGGCGTTAACATGTATATGGGACGAGTACCCATTCGGTTCAGCCAGTTAACCGCTAATAGCTGGCAGGCCGAGTTTTTACTTGGTGCCTGCAGTGAACCTGATATGCAATGGCAGCTGGTGTTGCAGCTGCAGGATCAGCAAGGACAAAATGTCACTTTAAAACAGACGTTTCAGTCGAGTTGGCGTTAACGTGAATAATTTTCGCTTGATTTGCGGTTAAAAAATAGCCACTATCGGGCGGCAATTTTTATTGGAGCAACCGCAATGACCAGTGAATTCGTGCGTAATATTCATTTAGCCACCGCTCAGCGTTTAAAAGAGCAAGGTGCTGATTTATATGGCATAGTTGAACACTTCGAAAACGTGTTTATGCCAATGGATGAAGTCCCCGAACTGCTGGGACAGCTTGGCTATCCGCAGCAGGACTTAAAGCAATTTTTAAAAGGCAGTAATTAAAGCTGCGTTAGCTGCTGGCTAAGGGTTAACGTCTGGCTGTTCAGGCCAAGGCGGGCACTTTCGACACAGACAAACTGGCGGTAGCTGTGGTCTGGCAGATCTGAGATGGCCATACTTTTCTCCAGCCAGGGGTTCCACACTACCGTTGCATCATGGCCGGACTGACTGAGCGCCAGTTGGTGTTGGCCACAATCGAGCCGTAACTGATTAGCGCTGTGCTGATATATACGATCTGTTTCGTTGCTGATGGCTGTACTACAGCGGCGATCACTGTGTTCCTGATCTGCGACCTTATCAAAATAATGCTCTGGTAGTGGCCGTACTAACACCGAATCTATATCATCAACGGCGAAATAACTGTGCAGCGCCGCCTGTTGCGGCATAACACTATTGCAGCTCAGCGCTATTGTCAGGCTGTCACTTAATGTCAGGCAAAGTTGTAAGGTGGCACTGCCCTTATAGTGCGGCAGATCGTCTACGGTGATCGTCAACGTCAGGCTGACACCTGCAGCAGAACAGTGTTGACGCCCAGCCTGCCACAGGCGGTTTCTTACCACACCATGGTTAGCTAAGGCGCTTTGTTGCGGGTTAAATACCGCAGCGGCCGCACCAAACCAGGGCCAGCATACCGGCACGCCACCACGGATAGCTTGCTGGTTGTGCCATTGCGCCTTGGGTGATAGCCAGAGTACTTCTTTTTCTGCCGCCGGTTGATAAGACAATACCTGTGCACCATACAACGAAATAACGGCACTGGCGCTGCCATACTGCAGTTTAATGCAGGGCAGGTCGGTTAAATGGCCAAAACCGGTTTGCTGGCTAATGGCTGTCTCTACCATGTTTATTCTCCGGACGATAACACTAAGCGTGAGAGCTGTGGAGCCGGTGTTCTTTCGTAACAGCGGCATGGACGCCGCGCAGGCTGTGACAGCACAGGGATCTGCTGTTGAAGGCGGTGAAGAAAGAATGTCCTGCTCTGCAGCTTTAACAGCTGAGCGTGTTGTTAAACAAAACAGCCAGCATAATGCTGGCTGTTTCAGGTTGCAACGATTTAAGCGTGCTTCATAAATTCAACGGTGTTATCCAACATGCGATTACTGAAGCCCCATTCATTGTCGTACCAGCTCATTACTTTTACCAGCCGGCCATTAACGCGGGTTTCAGTGGCATCAAATATAGATGATTTCGGATTATGGTTAAAATCAACCGACACCAGGGGTAAATCATTTACAGCCAATACTTCTGCCATAGCACCAGTTGCTGCGGCTTTACGAATAATGTCATTGACTTCATCAATTGACGTATTGCGACCAGCAATAAAGGTTAAGTCAACCAATGATACGTTTAGCGTAGGCACCCGCACCGCTAAACCGTCAAACTTACCTACCAGTTCTGGTACCACTAAACCCACCGCCGCAGCTGCACCGGTTTTAGTCGGGATCATCGACATAGCAGCAGCGCGGGCACGGCGTACGTCGGTGTGATAGACATCGCTTAAGCGCTGATCGTTAGTATAAGCATGGATAGTGGTCATTAAACCCGATTCAATACCCAGTACATCATTTAACGGCTTGGCAATTGGGGCTAAGCAGTTAGTGGTACAAGAGGCGTTAGAGATAATGTTCATTTGCGGCGTTAATATATGCTGGTTAACGCCGTACACTATAGTGGCATCGACATCTTTAGCCGGGGCCGAGATAATGACTTTTTTCGCACCGGCTTCTAAATGTGCACCGGCAGATTTGCGATCAGTAAACAGGCCGGTACATTCCAGTACAACGTCGACTTTCAGCTGCTGCCACGGCAGATTAGCCGGATTGCGCTCACTGAGGGTGATAATTTCATCCTGATTAACGTAAATAGCTTTGTCGCTGTGCTCAACGTTAGCAGCAAAAATACCGTGTGCTGTGTCATACTTCAGCAAATGCGCGTTAATGGCGGCATCACCCAAGTCGTTGATGGCCACTACTTTAATATCGTAATTTTTGCTGCTTTCGTATAAGGCACGCAGCACGTTGCGGCCAATGCGGCCAAAACCATTAATAGCGACACGAATCGTCATAAAAACCTCGTTTAATAGCTGTTCTGACACAAAATAAAGCTGATGTGTAGTAAAATTACATTAATTTGCGCATATTTCAAGTTTAAAACGCGACTAAATCGGTATTTATGTAATTTTATGACACAAATGGCCAATGACTTTCTGGCAACGGCCACCTAAAATAGTTGCCAGCCGGATTTAATTAAGGGAAACCAATGGACGCTGCACTGCGCGCTGAACTGATTGCATTTTGTGGAGTTGAAACAAGCTTTAATGATGCCTGGGGCCAACCGGTAACCGTAACAGAAGCAGACCAGCTGCAGTTATTACAGGCACAAGGCTTTGCTATTGACGATGATGCGCTGGCGCGTGAGCAATTGCTTGAACGCCAGCTGGACTTTTGGTTACAGCTGCTGCAACTGGTGTCGGTGCAAGCGGCCGATACGCCGCTGCAACTGCTGTTGCAGGTTGATTTGCTGCAAGCCACAGAGCCGATGCAATGTGCACTGCACACCGAAGATGGCCGCACTGAGCACTTTACCCTGGTACCGGTAGAGGGCGAACTGGTGCAGGTAGTGCAGTTAGATGAAACAGAATACCACCAGTATCAGCATACGCTGCCGTTTAGCCTGGCTGCCGGTTATCACCAGCTGGTCTTGCAGCATCAGGATATGACTTATAGCCAGCAACTTATTGTTACACCGGCACACTGTTATCAGCCAGCAGCTTTTACGCAGAAGAAGCAATGGGGTATAGCGCTGCAACTCTATGGTTTGCGCTCAGAGCGCAACTGGGGAATTGGCGACTTTACCGATCTGGCAAATACGGTGCGCTATCTGGCATCTGTCGGGGCTGATTTTGTCGGTTTAAACCCGATCCATGCTTTGTACCCTGCCTTGCCGGAAAATGCCAGCCCTTATAGCCCTTCATCGCGACGCTGGCTGAATATCAGCTACATCGACGTGAGTGCTATGCCAGGCTTTAACCAGTGCCAGCGCACGGCAGCCCTGGTACAGGCACCTGAATTTGCCCGCCAGCTAGCAGAGCAGCGTAGTAAAGATTACGTTGATTACACTGGCGTGATGCAACTTAAATTGCCAGCCATGCGCAGCCTGTATCAGTGGTTTGTTGAGCAGGGGGGGCATACAGATGCAGAATTTATGCAGTTTTTACAGCAAGGCGGTGCCAGCCTGCAGCAACTGGCATTATACGATGCGTTACATGTCCAGCTGTATCAGCAAGATAACGCCAACTGGGGCTGGCCGGTGTGGCCAGAGCAGTATCGTGATCCGCAATCTGATGCGGTACAGCAGTTTGCTGAACAACATCAGGCTGATATCGGTTTTTACTGTTATCTGCAATATATTGCTCAGCGGCAATTGGCTGCGGCGCAGCAGATCGCCAAAGACGCCGGCATGTTACTTGGCCTGTATCGTGATTTGGCCGTGGGTGTGAGTGAAGCCTCGACAGAAATCTGGGGCAATGCAGACTTGTATTGCCGCAATGCCAGCATAGGTGCTCCACCGGACCCGCTGGGGCCGGCCGGACAAAACTGGGGCCTGCCACCTATGTTACCTTATCAGCTATATAAGCAGGGCTATCAGCCGTTTATTGATTTACTGCGCGCCAATATGCGCGATGCCGGCGCATTACGCATTGACCATGTCATGGCGCTGCTGCGCTTATGGTGGGTGCCGAAAACGGCGGCCGATGCCAGCGGCGGTGCCTATCTGTATTACCCGATTATGGATTTACTTGGCATACTGGCGCTGGAAAGTCAGCGCAATGCTGCCGTGGTTATCGGTGAAGATCTCGGTACCGTGCCGGAGGGTATTCGTGAACTGTTGGCAGACTATGGTGTGTATTCGTACCGGGTGTTTTTCTTTGAAACTGCTGCCGACGGGGGCTACCTGTCACCGGCGCATTACCCGGCACAAGCCATGGCCACGTTAACCACGCATGATCTGCCAACGCTGATTGGGTTCTGGCATTGTGATGATTTACGCTTGGGTAAAGAACTGGGGTTGTATAAAAACGAGATCCAGTTGCAACAGCTGTATGGCCAGCGTCACGCGAATAAGCAACGAATTCTGGACTCCTTGCACGGCCATCAGGTATTACCGCAGCATTACAACCGCAGTAGTGAGCATCTGGCTATGGATCAGACATTAAACTTTGCCATGCAGCGCCATTTAGCGGCCACCAGCAGTCAATTATTGTGTTTGCAACTGGAAGACGCACTGGAGATGAGCCAGCCGGTTAATATTCCCGGCACCAGCAGCGAGTATCCGAACTGGCGGCGTAAACTGACGCAGAATATTGAACAATGGCAGTACAATGCGCAGATCCGGCAGTTATTTGTCGATATCAGCACCCGACGGGCGAGCAGTTAATCTATGGCGTATAGCGCCATAGCATTTTGGCCCGGCTCTGTTAAGGTAGAAAAACTTTGAATATCAAGGAATGACAATGAGCGTAACGCAATTACCCGTGGCAAATTGTGCTGAACCTTTTGCAGTACTGGGCTGGCAGCCCATTAAACCGGACAGCACTAGTGGTTGGTTATTAAGGGTGTATTTACCAACAGCGACGGCGGTAACGGCGCTGGCGGTAAAAACCGCAAAAGTGCTGGGCGAATTGAGCGCAGATGCTGATATCAGTGGCCTGTTTGAGCTGCGCCTGCCACGTAAACGCAGCGCTGAGCCTTATATATTAAAAGTTAGTCAGGGCAGTTATCAGTACGACTTACTCGACCCTTATCAATTTACCGAGCAGGCTTTTTATGCGGTGCATTATGTAAATAGCCAGCCGGAAAACCTGTATCGCCAGCTTGGCGCTCAGCTAATCACCCTGGATGTTGCCGGCAAAAAGGTTAGTGCCAGCCGTTTTGCTGTTTATGCACCCAATGCCAGCAGTGTTAGCTTGGTGGGAGATATGAATGGTTGGGACGGTCGTTTACACCCGATGCAGCGCACCTTGTGTGGCCATTGGGTGTTGGTCGTGCCGCAAGTTGCCGTCGGTGTGCGCTATAAATTTGAAATAAAAGATAAAGTAGGCAATTTATTACCGCATAAAGCCGATCCGATGGCGTTTTACGCCGAACAGTATCCGTCGCACGCCTCTTTGGTTTATGACCACAGCAAATACCAATGGCAGGATAGTAACTGGCAGCAGCGGCCGGCAACAGATCCGCTTACTTCCGCCATCAGCATTTACGAAGTTCAGGCCGGAAGCTGGCGGCGTAAAGCGGATAACCAGCCGCTGAGTTACCGCGAGCTGGCATCAGAGCTTATTCCTTATGTGCTGGACATGGGCTACAGCCATATAGAGCTGATGCCGGTAATGGAGCACCCGTTTGATGGCTCCTGGGGTTATCAGCCACTGGGGCTGTTTGCGCCGACATCACGTTTTGGCACACCGGATGACTTTAAGTACTTTGTTGACCAGTGTCATCAGGCTGGCATCGGCGTTATTCTCGATTGGGTACCTGCGCATTTTCCGGAAGATGGCCATGGTTTAGCCCGTTTTGATGGTAGCCAGTTGTATGAATACGAAGATCCACGCCGGGGTTGGCACCCGGACTGGAACTCCTGCATTTATGACTACGGTAAAGACTATGTGCGGCAATTTTTGGTGGCCAGCGCGCTTTATTGGCTGGAGCATTTTCATATCGACGGCCTGCGCGTTGATGCAGTGGCATCGATGCTGTACTGGGATTATTCGCGCAAAGAGGGTGAGTGGATCCCCAATGTCGACGGCGGCAACCATAACTATGAGGCGATAAGCTTATTCCGCTGGTTTAACAGCGAAGTGTACAGCAAGTACCCCAAAACGATGACTATTGCCGAAGAGTCGACGTCATTTCCGATGGTATCGCGTCCGGTAGATAGCGGAGGCCTGGGTTTTGGCTTTAAATGGAACATGGGCTGGATGAACGACAGCCTGCGCTACATCAGTAAAGATCCGGCTTACCGGCGTTATCATCACAATGATCTGACGTTTTCAATGGTGTATGCCTACAACGAAAACTTTATTTTGCCGCTGTCACATGACGAAGTGGTGCATGGTAAAGGCAGTATTTTGCATAAAATGCCCGGGGATGAATGGCAGCAGGCTGCCAATATGCGCGCCTATATTGCCTTTATGTTTGCTCATCCGGGTAAAAAACTGAATTTTATGGGCAACGAATTTGCCCAAAGCAGCGAATGGAGCCATAGCCGCAGCCTGGACTGGCACCTGCTGGATTATGATAAACACCGTGGTATGCAGCAGCTGTTTCGCGATTTAAACCACACCTATAAGCGTTGTGCCCCGCTGTACCAGCTCGACTATCAGCATCAGGGGTTTGCCTGGCTCGATCATCAGGATGCAGCCAACAGCACACTAAGCTTTTTACGCCGCGATGCAAGTGGTGATGTAATTTATGTTTTAGCCAATTTTACGCCACTGCCGCGACAGGATTTTATGCTGGGGGTTGAGCAGGAGGGGGAGTATCAGGTTATTCTGAATACCGACAGTGAATACTACTGGGGTAGCAACTTTGACGTTGGCATGGCACTTAATAGTATTGCCACGCCGTATCAGGGGCAGGCTCAGCATATAAAACTGCAGCTGCCACCACTGGCTACCCTGTATTTGCGGAAAAAACGCTGATATAACGGCTTAACAATACAGAAGTAAACGGCAGCCTTTATGAGTCATCAGATTGCATTACTACAATTGGACACCGGACGCAGCCGCCCGCTGGGCGCCAGCCGTCTTGCTGCGGCAACGCCTGCAAATTCACTCTGGAATTTTGCGGTATTTGCGCCAGATGCTACAGCGCTGCTGTTATGCTTATTTGCGCCAGATACTGAAGAGTTACTGGCTGAAATTCCCTTTAGCGGCCGTACCGGGGCTATCTGGCATCTGGCCGTGCAAGGCATAACTGACGGCACTTTATACGCCTTTAAAGCCTCTGGCCCGCTGCAAGCTGATCAGGGGCTGATGTTTGATGCAGAACGTATTTTGCTTGACCCTTATGCGCGCAAATTAAACCGCAAAATCCGCTTTAATGAGCGTTTATACGCCAGCAAAAGCAGTTATATGCTGGCCAAGGCGGTATTGTCTGATTTACCGTTCGATTGGCAGGGCGCAGCAAAACCGCAAATCCCGCGCGAAAAAACCGTTATTTACGAAGCCCATGTAAAGGGCATGACTATGCTGCATCCTGACGTACCTGAGCAGTTACGCGGTACCTATCTTGGCTTATGTCAGCCAGCAATCATTAAGCATTTGCAGCAATTAGGCGTGACAACGTTACAACTGCTGCCGGTCGCTGCCTTTATGAGTGAGCCGCGGTTAAATAAGCTGCAGCTGACTAACTACTGGGGCTATAACCCGTTGTGTTTTTTTGCACCCGATCCGCGTTATCAGCTGGAAGATGCGGTAAGCGAATTTAAAACGCTGGTACGCAGTTATCATCAGGCCGGTATCGAGGTTATTCTCGATGTGGTGTTTAACCATACTGCTGAGGGCGGTGATGATGGCCCCTTACTGAGCTTTCGTGGCCTGGCCAATAAGCACTATTATTTGTTTGAAAGCCACGCTGATATCACCGATTTCAGCCAGAGTTGCAACTATACCGGTTGTGGCAATACGCTAAACGTAGCGCACCCTATGGTGCAAAAACTGGTAATGGACGCACTGCGTTACTGGGCAACCGAAATGGGGGTAGATGGCTTTCGCTTTGATTTAGCCCCAACGCTGGCTCGCGAGCACAAACGTTTTAACCCCTATGCAGCGTTTTTTCAAATCATCGCCCAGGACCCAGTATTATCCCAGGTAAAACTGATTGCCGAGCCCTGGGATGTCGGTCCTATGGGCTATCAGCTTGGGCAGTTTCCGGCGCACTGGTCCGAATTAAATGATAAATGCCGTGATACCTTTCGGGCCTTCTGGCGCGGTGACAAGGCAGTATTGCCAGAATTTACCACCCGCTTGCTAGGCTCGCGCGATATTTTTCAAAAACATCATAAACCCGCATGCTGCAGCGTAAATTATTTAACCTACCATGATGGCTTTACCCTGCATGATCTGGTCAGTTACAACGACAAGCACAATTGGTTAAATGGTGAAGAAAACCGCGATGGTCATGGCCATAATTTAAGTTGTAACCACGGCGTGGAAGGCGCCAGCAAGGATGCTGGTGTGCTGGCCAATCGTTATCTGCATAAACGCAATCTGGTGACGACGCTACTGCTGAGCCAGGGCATGATCCACTGGCTGGGCGGTGACGAGCTAAGCCATAGCCAGCGCGGTAACAACAATGCTTATTGTCAGGACAACGATATCAGCTGGCTGGATTGGCATCTGGATGCCGACGAAGAAGATTTTCTTAATTTTGTCCGGCAGATGATGGCACTGCGCTCGAAATATCCGTGTTTACAACAGTTATCCTTGTTAGATGACAGCTATCAGTTACATGGTGACAAGCATCAGGTGCAGTGGTTTTTGCCCGATGGTAGCGAAAAGCAACCGCATGACTGGCACCAGCCTGAACGCCATAGCTGTATCTGTCAAATTACCAATAAACACAATAATGTCAGTTTGTTATGTGTATTTAATGCCCAAAATAAGCCTGTGGCACTTACCTTGCCGGGTAGTGCACGTAAGTTGGTGCTGGATACCAGTATCGACAAAGGCATGTTGCAGGCTGGTAATGAAAAACTTAGCCAATATCAGCAGAATGCACAGAGTATCTCGGTCTGGCTGTAGGCGTAGCCAAGGCTTTTCAGTATAATGCGCGCCGTTTGTATTAGCTTGCTTTTGGCGCACAGCCGCAGAACTACAATTTGAAGGAATGTCCGATGACAGACACAGCAGCACTTTGCGATATCGGTTTTGTCGGTGCCGGGGTGATGGGTAAGAATCTCATTTTAAACCTGGCCGATAATGGTTACCGGGTCGCCGCCTTTGACCTGGATCATCAAAAACTGGAGTCGGTACTGGAGCAGGATACTGCCGAACGTGGCGACAAACCGGCCCGGGTTATTGCTTGTAGCTCTTACACTGAACTGTTATCGCGCTTGTCTGCGCCGCACCTTATTGTACTGTCGGTGCCTGCCGGTAAGCCGGTAGATGATGTGTGCCATAAACTGATAGATGCCGGCATTCAGGCCGATGATATCGTTGTTGACACCGGTAACAGCTTGTGGACCGATACCGTTGCGCGGGAAAAAGATTTTGAAGGCAAGTTTATTTTCTTCTCTACTGCTGTATCTGGCGGTGAAGTCGGTGCCCGCTTTGGCCCGTCGTTAATGCCAAGTGGCGACCCTTACGCCTGGACCCGCATAAAACCGCTGTGGCAGGCCATTGCTGCCAAGGTTGATCCGGCCACCGGCAAACCAATCGAACGTTTTGAGCCAGGTAACCCGGTTACCGAAGGTGAGCCTTGTGCGACTTACATTGGCCCCAGTGGCTCGGGCCATTATGTCAAAATGGTACACAACGGTATTGAATACGCTGACATGCAGCTGATTTGTGAAGCGTATCAGGTAATGCGTGACATTTTAGGCATGCCAGCAGCTGAAATTGCCGCTGTGTTTAAAGGCTGGAACGAAGGCAAGCTGCACAGCTATTTAATTGGCATCAGTGCTGAAGTATTGGCGACAAAAGATTCCGAAACCGGTTTGCCACTGGTCGATGTCATTATGGATAAGGCTGGGCAAAAAGGCACCGGCTTGTGGACAGCCGTCAGCAGTTTACAGCTGGGTAGCCCGGCACCCACTATTGCTGAAGCGGTGTATGCCCGCTCTTTGTCGGCATTAAAATCTGAGCGGGTAAAGGCCGCTACGGTATTGGCTGGTCCGGCGCAAAACCTGATCTCGGCAGAACAAAAAGCCGATATTATTCAAGCGCTACATGATGCGCTGTACTGCGCCAAGATCTGTGTTTATGCGCAGGGTTTTCATTTAATGAAAACGGCCGCTGATGAGCATGGCTGGCAGCTTAATTTCGCTGAAATTGCCAAGATCTGGCGTGCCGGCTGTATTATCCGCGCGGTGTTTTTGCAGTCTATTACTGAAGCCTACGAGCGCAACGACGAGCTGGAAAACCTGCTGCTAGACCCGTTTTTCGCCAAACAAATTTCGGTTTATCAGCAAAACTGGCGTAAAGCGGTGGCGAATGCCACCCTGGCCGGTATTCCGGTGGCGGCATTAAGCTCAGCGCTAAGCTATTACGACTCGTACCGCACGGCAGTATTGCCAGCGAACTTACTGCAGGGCCAGCGTGATTATTTCGGTGCCCATACCTTTGAGCGCACCGACAAAGCCAAAGGCAAGATGTTTCACGTTGAATGGAGCCAGCCTGAGCGGCCAATGGTGAAAATAAAATGACGATCAAAGCAATAGGCACCCCATCTAGCGCCAGCAGCACTAAAGTCTTGTTACTCGGCGCCGGTGAATTAGGCAAAGAGCTGTGTATTGAATTAAAGCGTTATGGCTGTGAAGTGGTAGCGGTCGACCGTTACCCTAATGCACCGGCGATGCAGGTGGCTGACAAAGCCGTGGTGATGTCAATGCTGGATAATGCCGCCTTGCGCCAACTGGTGATCAGCGAAAAACCGGCGTTAATAGTGCCCGAACTGGAAGCCATCGCCACGTCAGTATTAATTGAGCTGGAAGATTGCGGCTTTAACGTCGTGCCCAGTGCCAAAGCGGTTAACCTGACAATGAACCGCGAAGGCATTCGCCGCTTAGCGGCTGACGAGCTTAAATTAGCCACGTCGCCATTTCAGTTTGCCAGCGATAAAGCCAGCTTTATCGAGGCGGTAAAGGCTATTGGTTACCCCTGCGTGGTAAAACCTATTATGTCGTCCAGTGGTAAAGGCCAAAGTGTACTGCGTACAGATGCGGATCTCGATGCAGCCTGGCTGTATGCTCAGGAAGGTGGTCGCGCTGGTAAGGGCAGGGTAATTGTTGAAGGTTTTATCGACTTTGACTACGAAATTACCTTGCTGACGGTGAATTCGATGTCCGGGATTCAATATTGTGCGCCTATAGGCCACCGGCAGGAAAAAGGCGATTACCGCGAAAGCTGGCAACCGCAGGTAATGAGCGAAAGTGCCTTTGAAACAGCAAAAACGTATGCCAAAGCCGTTGTAGAGGCGCTTGGCGGGCGCGGCCTGTTTGGCGTTGAGCTATTTATTAAAGGCGATGCGGTGTACTTTTCTGAAGTGTCGCCAAGGCCACATGATACCGGTATGGTAACCCTGATATCGCAGCAACTTAGCGAGTTTGCGCTGCATGCCCGCGCCATTTTAGGCTTGCCAATCCCGCAAATAAAACAATACGGCCCGGCAGCCTCTGCCGTGCTGTTGGTGCCTGGCCACAGTGCGGATATTCAATACCACGGACTGGCTGAGGCCTTAGCAGAGCCGGACACTGAGCTTAGGATTTTTGGCAAACCCGAAGTACAAGGTGAGCGCCGCATGGGCGTAGCCCTGGCGCTAAGTGACAGTGTTGAAGCCGCAACGCAAAAAGCGCTAAACGTTATTAGCAAGCTTAGCGTGACACTAAAATAAGCCTGAAAAGGCGAGTTAGAAAAACCACCTGCGGGTGGTTTTTTTAAACCTGCCATTGTAAATAAGTTGTTCACTTTGCTAATTAAATCTACTAGCATGACTGCCGATTCACACCATTTAGATCAGACAGTGTAGTACCAAAAAAAGGATCAAAATTGGCACTTAGTTTTAAGCTTCTGGCGTTATTTTTTGCATTTGGTGCTCAAGCCGCTGATATTGCAGGTATTTGGAAGCATGCAGATAAACCTGCCTGGCTAAATGTGGATTTGCAAAGCAGCGTTATTACAGTACAAAAACATAACGATGTTCCTGCTGCCGAAGGCTTAACGATTATCAAAGATCTCAGCGCAGCACCACCAATCTGGTATGGAAAAATGTATGCTGCAGAGCAAGGCGGCTATATACCGGTAACGTTGCAGCTTAAAGATAAACAGACGTTGATAGTCGTTGCTGCAGATGCGACAGAAATACTCAAATTAACGCGGCCCTAGCATTATGATTGCCTACTTTCATGATATGAATGGTTAAATTAGATAAGGAATGTCGAATTTTGAACATGGTACAACTTGCTCGTTATGTTATTGGTTTCACATGGATTTACCAAGGGATCTTTCCTAAATTATTGCAAATTGCGCCTTTAGAGCAGGCAATGACCGGCAGTCTGGGGTTCTCTGATGATATTACTTATTATCTGGTGAAAACGGCTGGTGTGGCCGAGGTGATATTTGGCCTGGTATTTATGTGTTGCTACCGGCTGAGGATGGTTCAGCTGTTAAATATTATTGGTTTAACCGGCTTGTTAATTTTCGCAGCCATAATGACGCCTTTCATTCTACTTGAAGCCTTTAACCCGGTAACCACTAATGTGCCGTTAATCATATTGGGATATTACCTGCTTAAACAGCAGGGTCGCCTTGATGGCAAGGACAACAGATGACAGAAATAGCTATCAACGACGACAAAACATTACTGGATATTGGCAAAATTCATCAATTTCTTACTACAGAAAGCACCTGGGCTAAAGGCATTTCGCTGAACACTGTAAAGCGCAGCATCGCTCATTCGGTATGTATTGGTGCTTATGCTGACAACCAGCAGGTAGGCTTTTGTCGCATTATTACCGATCAGGCAACCTTTGCTAATTTAGTTGATGTAATAGTCTGGCCTGAGTATCGCGGCCAGGGTATTGCTGCAAAGTTGATGACAGCCGTACTGCAACACTCCAGTGTAGCTGATGTGCGCCGCTTTACGCTGGCAACGTCAGATGCGCATGGTTTATACGCCAAATTTGGTTTTGCTGCGTTGACTAAACCAGACACCTTTATGCAAATATACCGGCCTGATGTTTATGCAAGTTAAGAGCACGCAATGCTGCTGGGGCTAAACCATATCACTATTGCGGTTAGTGATTTAGAGCGCTCACTGGCGTTTTACATTGAGCTGCTTGGCATGAAAGCCCATGTTCGCTGGGATGGCGGCGCCTATCTTAGCCTTGGTGCTGTCTGGTTTTGTTTATCCTGCAATAGGCCTATGCCAAGCCTCGATTATTCGCATATTGCTTTAGATATTGCACAGCAAGACTTTGCTGCTTTTACGGCAAAACTGCGCGGGGCAAAGGTACCAGAGTGGAAGCAAAACAGCAGTGAAGGGCAATCGCTTTATTTTCTCGATCCGGACGGGCATAAGTTGGAAGTGCATTGCGGCAGCTTGCAATCACGGTTAGATACATTAAAAAGTAAGCCCTATTCCGGCCTGGTTTGGTTGTAATTTAAGGAGTCATTTTGAAGTTTTTTCTCTTCTCCTGTGCGATTGGAATACGAAATTGCCGGTAGTGGTAAATACACATTAATAGGGTTTTAAATTGATCTAGGCTTCACTAAGGATAGATAAATGCTGCATAAACACCTTTTAGTTTGCGCGCTGGTTTACAGCATGACGTTGTTGTTGGCGCCTGTGGCCAGTGCCGAACCAACAGCGCTGCAACGCTGGAGCCTGCAAGCCGTTGCCGACGGCTTTGACGGCCAGGTGGCGGTAATACAGGCAGGTAAACCGTTGTTGTTGCAAGCTTACGGTATGGCAGATCACGAGGCCGGCAGAGCCTTTACTACCGACACGGTGTTTGATATCGGCTCTATTACCAAACAGTTTACTGCCGCCGCAATATTAACGTTGCAGCAGCAGGGTAAGCTGCAATTGACCGATACGTTGGGCCAGTTTTTCCCCGAAGCCGGGGCTGACAAAAAGCCAATTACGCTGCATCAGTTGCTAACTCATAGCTCTGGGCTGGTAAATAACTTGTCCGGCGGCGACTACAGCAAAGTTAGTCGTAATACCTTTATAAAGCGTTTGTTCAGCTCCAAACTTGATACACTGCCAGGCACTGCGTTTTCCTATTCCAATGCCGGTTACGCGCTACTAGGCTTGGTTATTGAGCGGGTATCCGGCCAGAGCTATGAGCAGTACGTTCAGCAGCATTTATTGCAACCTGCAGGCTTAGTTAATACCGGTTATCGCATGCCGGACTGGCAAACCCTGCCGATAGCAACAGGTTATGAGTTAGAGCGCGATAGCTTTTGGGGCGGCAAAGCAGATGGCAGCACTAAGCGCTGGGGCACTCCGCTGGAAAAGTCCTGGGATAAAGATGGCCCCTGGTGGAATTTGCATGCTAATGGCGGCTTTTTATCGACTCTTGGAGATCTTGTCCGCTGGCACCAGGCACTACAAACCGAAACTGTGCTTAATAAGGCGTCAACAGCCTTGTTGTTTACGCCACATGTTGCTACTTCCCGCGCTGGCATCTTTTACGGCTATGGCTGGATAATAGAACCGGCTGGGGAGCAGGGTAAGGTGGTGCGTCATGGTGGCAGTAACGGCATTTTTAGTGCTGACTTGCGTTATTATGCTGACAACCAATTACTGATTATTTTTATGACTAACAATGATAACCGGTTCTTTCCGCACTATCGGGACAGTTTACTGGCTTCGGTTGTCACAACTAAAAAGGAATAGTATGTACCAGGGCGCGTGTTTATGTGGCGAAGTGACAGTTGAAATTAGCGGGCCTATCAGCAGTATTATTCATTGCCACTGCTCATTGTGCCGTAAATCCAGTGGTACCGCTTTTGCTACCAATGGTTTTGTGCAAACTGCGGATTTTGCCGTGCTAAAAGGCGCAGAGCAGTTAAACCAGTTTGCTTTTAAACCCGGTAGGCTGCGCCACTTTTGTCGCAATTGTGGCTCACCTGTTTATAGCAGTAATGCAGAGGATCCGACGCGTATCCGCATACGGCTGGGTATTATCAACACTGATATCAGCGAGCGGCCGCTATCACATAATTTTTATAGCTCCAAAGCCAACTGGGAAGATTTAGATGCCGATCTGCCGCGCTATAACAGCTTTGAGCCGGGCCGGAGTTAACAGGATAATTACCTGTATCAAAATGTAGTTATTTTGTCGGCAAATTCAGGTTGTGTTAATAAAACAAAACTGCTAGGTTTAACTGGTATGACATTATGACAGCTTAGTCATAAAACTGCGTGATAGTCATTATTTCCTTATCCGGATCAATTGCATAGGTCTAATTATAACGCTATAACAGAAGGGTACACATTGAGTATTGATGTTGTTTGGGTAGTGATACTGCAGTCATGGAGGATGTACCAATGCGTGGTGTAAAAGGACTTCTGTTGTGCGCGTTAAGCTTGTTCAGTTTGGCTGTGACTGCTGCTGATCGTCCGGTTAGCTTTGCCGTTGACCAAAATGAATTGTGCTGGCGCTTAATTGAGCAAAAGGCCAGTGGTCATTGCAAACTAAACTTCAGTTTTGACAATATCAAGCCGGTAACTGCTTTTCCCCGTAGTGATGTTATTGGTTATGCCGTTAGCAGCTTTAATGATGCCCGTAACAGTTACCCAACCACTTTTCAGAAAATTGAATACGCCTTGCAGTTTTTTTATTTCAGCCTGGAGCGTTTTCCGGTGCGTGACAGTCTGAATTATATCCGCAGTGGCGACGGCACTATACAGCTGTCGATGTCGGTGCGTACATCCAGAAGCAGCGGTTATAGTTTTGTGCTGGCAGATAACGAGTCACAGTTGCGGCAACTGGTGGCCAATCTGCAAAACCCGCATGCTGCCAGGGCCACCAATTATTACCGCAATATTGAAAAGCTGTTTGCCGATTAATTGTTAGCAGCCCTTCACTAGCGGCTGTGCCGGTTTAGTTTTGTAGCGCTAAGCGTGGCGCATTGTCCGCATGCCAGCTCACAACAGCAGTTTGCTGGCGCTCAGGCAACATAGCGGCAGTGGGCGCTAAAATGTTGTCAACATACAGCCAGTCGCAACGCAATGCCTCGCGGCTAATATTCAGCAGCATAAAACCCCGGTCATACACATTGGTATACTGTAACGGTGCGACCAACTGCACCAGGCCGGCTTCTGTTGCCGCCGCCGTTTGCCGATCAGGCAAACCAATATACTGCTCTAAACCCGGTGAAGTAACCGATGACGTTGCCAGTTCAACCCCAACCGGTGTCCCGTCGGCTAAATCCAGATGATTGGCCCAGGCGTTGTGTGTATCACCTGCCAACACGATCATTTTCTTGTTCCGGGCTTTTACCTGCGCCAGGATCTGCTCGCGCTCAACCGGATAGCCATCCCAGGCATCCAGATTGTACGGAATAGCTGGCAGCTGCAGCAAAGTCAGCACCTCGGGGGTTAGCCTGGCCTGATTAGTCTGCAAGTAAGCTAATTGCTCGGCAGTCAGGCTGGGATCGCCGGCCTGTGCCCTGGCAGCCAATTGCGCCAGTGCGGCCAGGGTGGCAAAGTCACTGATACTCAGCTGTTGCGTAGCTATGGCCGCTGGCAATAGCATTCTACCCATCAGCACTTGCTGGCCCAGCAGCTGCCAGCGTGCATCAGATTGCGCTATTTTGTCCATTAGCCATTGCAACTGAGTGCTACCTAACAAGGTACGGCTGGCCTGCATCAAATCAGCACTAAAACGCGCACTGTCAAGCTGGCCGCTGACCGGATCTGTGTAACTGGCATAGCTTAATTGCTCATCCCGGCCTATAACACGGGTGTCCAGCATTAACAGGTTGAGCAAATCGCCAAACTCAAATTGGCGGTAAATGGTCAGCTCGTCATTGCTCGCTACCGGGCGGATCGGCATCCACTCAAAATAGGCTTTTAATGCCGCTTGTTTGCGGGTATTAAAATCTCCCTCATCAGGCTGATGATTTTCGGCGCCGTCACGCCAGGTGTCATTGGTTATTTCATGATCGTCCCACACCGCGATAAAAGGTGCCGCAGCATGCAACTGCTGTAAAGCCGCATCAGTGCGGTACTGGGCATAGCGGCCACGATAATCGCTCAGGCTAAGGATTTCTGTCGCTGGCAACACCACCCGGCCGAGCGCGGCGGCGTTTTCGCTGGCGTAGCCATTTTCGCCATATTCGTAGATATAGTCGCCTAAGTGGATTACTGCATCCAGATCGCTAATTTCCGCCGCTTTGGCGTAAACATGAAAATAACCTGTCGGGTAGTTCGAGCAGGAAAACACCGCTAGTTTAACCGCATCTACGCCCGCGGCCGGCAAGGTTTTAGCCCGGCCCACCGCTGAGGTGACGGTGCCGGCTTTAAAGCGGTAAAAATATTCTGTACCGGCATTCAGATCTCGCACATCAATTTTTACCGTGTAGTCACTGCTTGCTGACGTACTGGTATCACCACTGCGGATAATACGGTTAAATTGTCTGTCTTCCGCCAGTTGCCACTGTAGCGGCACTGTTGTTGCGTCGGCGCTGACACGGGTCCACAATATAATGGCGTCTGAGCTGGGGTCGCCACTGGCGACACCATGTAAAAATTGCACACGATAGGGTAAGGCTGCGGGTTCACGGGTATCGCTGGAGCAGCCGATTAAGCTGGTCGATATCACTACTGAGCCAAAACCGGCTGCAGAGGCTTTTAGAAAATCGCGACGGGTCAGTCTGGTCATTATTATTCTCCTGGTTTGACCAGCGCAGTGAAACAGAAAATCATGACAGCAATGTGAAAACTATTGCAAAATCAGTTAGCAGCCTTGGAAAAACGCAACATCATTGTCAATTAACCCCAGCTGTAATGCTGACAGACACAAGGTTAAAACGGGAGCAAAAACATGAAATTATCCGCACAGCAGTGGCGAGAGCGATTAACCGATGAGCAATACCGGGTTACCCGGTTAAAAGGCACTGAATACCCGTTTAGCGGTGAATTGTTGCATAACGACAAAGCCGGAACTTATCACTGTATTTGTTGTGGCAGCAGTTTGTTTTCGTCAGCTACCAAATTTGATGCCGGTTGCGGTTGGCCCAGTTTCTATCAGGCTCTTGAGGGCAAAGTCAGCTATCAGCAAGACAATAGCCACGGCATGATACGGATTGAAATTGTTTGTGCTAACTGCGATGCGCATTTAGGCCATGTGTTTACCGACGGCCCTGCGCCGACCGGACAGCGGTATTGCCTTAATTCCGTGGCGCTAAGCTTCAATGGCGAGGTGGAATAAAAATTCTGTAACTGTTGTCGTTACCTTTCAACTTCTATTACAATACGCGCCGTCAGAGCATAAAGCGGCGCAGACCGCGCGTTGGCAATACCCGATTAATTCATCTTACTGAAGTAAAAGGCCTCTACTCATGACCCTATCGCACGCAGAGCAGTATCAGAAAAGCTGGCAGGAACGCCAGGAATATGCCGAAAACATGCAGCCTATTATCGGGCGCTTGTATCGTAACAAAGGCATTGAAGTGGTGGTGTATGGCCGCCCGCTGGTAAATGCTACCACTATCGACATTATTAAAGCCCATAAAAGCGTTGAACGTTTTGAAGGCCAGAAACTGCGCCTGCGCGAGAGCTTTCCGGTACTGGATGCCATCAGCAAGATGAACCTGGCGCCGGGGCGGGTTGATATTGGTAAGCTGGCTTATGGTTATATTTATAAAAATGCGGCTAACGGCACTGAACTGGAGCAGTATTTGGCGCGTGAATTGGCCGAATTACTTGATCACGAAGATCAGGTTAAACCGGTAGACGTGGTACTGTACGGTTTTGGCCGTATTGGTCGGTTACTGGCCCGCTTAATGTTAGAACGCTCTGGCCCAAGCAGCAAATTACGTCTGCGCGCTGTAGTGGTGCGTGGCGGTAAAAAAGGTGATTTAGAAAAACGGGCCAGTTTGCTGCGCCGTGACTCTATTCATGGCCCTTTTAACGGCAGCATTACCGTAGATGAAGAAAACCAGGGTATTAAAGCTAACGGTACCTTTATCAAAGTGATTTACGCTAATTCACCAGAGTTGGTTGACTATACCCAATACGGTATTCAGGACGCCTTAGTGGTGGATAACACCGGCATCTGGAAAGATGACAAAGAGCTAAGCATTCATTTTAAAAGCAAAGGTGCTGCCAAAGTACTGTTAACTGCACCTGCCAAAGGCGAAGTGCCGAATATCGTTTACGGCGTAAACCAGCATATGATATTGCCAGAGCACAACATAGTGTCGGCAGCCAGTTGCACCACTAATGCCATTACGCCGGTATTAAAAGCGCTGGAAGATGAGTTTGGCATTCGTAATGGCCACGTTGAAACCGTGCACTCATACACCAACGATCAAAACCTGATTGATAATTTCCACAGTGCTGAGCGTCGTGGCCGTGCGGCACCGCTGAATATGGTGTTAACCTCCACCGGTGCTGCCAGTGCCGTGGCCAAAGCGCTGCCACAGTTAAAAGGTAAATTAACTGGCAATGCTATCCGGGTGCCAACGCCAAATGTATCAATGGCGATTTTGTCACTGAACTTAAACCGTGAAACCAGCCGCGATGAAATGAACGATTTTCTGCAGCGTACCTCGTTGTTCTCGGAGTTGCAGGACCAAATCGATTTTACCGCTTCAACCGAAATCGTATCATCCGATCTGGTTGGTTCACGCTACGCCGGAGTTGTTGATTCTCAAGCTACTATCGTAGATGGTGATCGCTGCGTGTTGTACGTCTGGTATGACAACGAGTTCGGTTACAGCACCCAGGTTATCCGCGTAATGAACGATATGGCTGGTATTAAATACCCAACCCTGCCCGTAGCGCGTTAAGCTGTTGTTTTATCGAAAAGCCGCTTGATAGCGGCTTTTTCTTTTGTGTTAACCTGTTAGAATCAGCTTATTCGAGGGTGGCACCACGCTATTTATTGCTGCCTGCACTTACCAACATCAGTTAATACGGATCACACTCATGAGAATTACCAGCAACTTCGACAGCGGCAATATTGAAGTACTTGACGCCAGCTCGCCGGACAACATTAAACTGGCCATTCGCAAAGACAACCAGTCCGATTTTTACCAGTGGTTTCACTTTCGCTTAAGCACGCCCCACAATCAGGTGCATAAGCTGACAATCACCAATGCCGGTGACTCGGCTTACCCGGATGGCTGGAAAGATTACCAGGCGGTAGCCTCGTACGATCGGCAAACCTGGTTTCGGGTAGAAACTGACTACAACGGCAAAGAGCTGACTATCACGCATTACCCGGAAGCCGAGTCAGTGTATTTTGCTTACTTCGCGCCATATAGCTATGAGCGTCATATGGATTTACTGCATCAGGCGCAGTCAGATTACAACTGTCAGCTGGTAGAACTGGGTGCTACGCTGGATGGCCGTGATATGAGTATGCTGGTGGTGGGCGAGCCCGACGACAGCAAAAAGAAAATTTGGGTTATTGCCCGCCAGCATCCGGGTGAGTCTATGGCCGAGTGGTTTATTGAAGGCTTTTTAGATCGGCTGCTAGATGAAGACGATGGTGTTGCCCGTGCGCTGCTGGAAAAAGCGGTATTTTATGTCGTGCCAAATATGAACCCGGACGGCTCAGTGCGTGGCCATTTGCGTACCAATGCTGCCGGTATGAACTTAAACCGTGAATGGTTAACCCCCAGCATGGAAAAAAGCCCGGAAGTGTTTTTAGTCCGGCAGAAAATGCAGGAAATCGGCTGTGACATGTTTCTGGACATTCACGGCGATGAAAACCTGCCATATAACTTTGTTGCCGGTAGCGAAGGCGTGCCGTCATACAACGAGCGTATTAAGCAGCTGGAAAACCTGTTTAAACAAAGCTGGCTTACCGTTACACCAGAGTTTCAGACCGAATACGGCTATGAGCTGGATGCACCTGGCCAGGCCAATATGACCATTGCTACTGCCTGGGTTGGCGAGCAATTTAACTGCCTGGCTTACACAGTAGAAATGCCATTTAAAGACAACGCAAACTTGCCGGATGAAGCCTATGGCTGGTCTGATATCCGCTCGATGAAGTTGGGGCAGGACGTTTTGCCGGCCGTGCTGGCTGTGGCAGATAAGCTACGCTAAGCCGTGCACTGCAACTACCGCTTTAACACGACAGCAGCAGCTTGTATCGGCAAGCTGCTGGCGGTCAGTGTCTGTTTGATGCTTGGTAGTTGCACGACTTTACCGTCCTGGCTGGCAGTATCACCGGTTGCTGTCAGCCCGCTAACGCCGGAGCAACAGCAGGCATTTCGCCGTGGCAGCGCTGTTGGCCAACTTGACCTGATTTGGCCTGAGCAACATAGCAAAAGAGCATTGGTCAATAACCGGCGCCGCTTTAATGGGTTTCAGGGGCAGGGCAGTTTGCTGCTGGATATGGCTAACAGCCAGAGCCTGACATTAAAGCTAAATGGTCATCAACTTAAAATCCTGTCGGCGACAGCAGATAGCCGCCTAAGGGCGCTGGATATCAGTCGTTACAGCCGCAACGGTATAAATCAGCTGGAGCTGGTAGACATTCAGCCAGTAGGTGCCACGGTGCGCCTGGTGGTGCCTTATCCACAATTGATTGATGCAACGGCGGAAGCGGCCGGGTTTTCGCCAACTGTACTGGATGAGCTCGATGTGCTGATTGAACGCGAAGTGGCGCAGGGTTTTCCGGGGGCCGTGCTGCTTATTGCTAAAGATGGCAAAGTGATCAAACACAGCGCTTATGGTTATGCCAACCGCTACCTGCAGGATGGCACTGAGCTGGCCACGCCGGAACCGATGCAGCCAGACACCGTGTTTGATCTGGCGTCTAACACTAAGATGTACGCCACCAACTACGCCCTGATGCAATTGGTCAGCAGTGGTAAGCTCGAGCTGAACAAACCGGTACAACATTACATTGCTGAATACCAGGGCGATGGCCGGGAGCAACGCCTGGTCAGCGATTTATTGCAGCACACTGCGGGTTATGATCCCGAGGTACACTTTCACCGGCCGGACAATAAACACGGTGCCATGTTCTACTCGCTGGATCGGTCCCGCAGTATGCAGCTAATTAGCACCGCCGTACCGTTTAGCCGTGACCGCAATGTTGAGGCCGTATACAGCGATATTGATTATATGCTGCTGGGCTTGCTGATAGAGCGCATTAGCGGTATGACACAGGACGCTTATTTGCGCCAGTCGTTGTATCAGCCGATGGGCTTGCAGGACACCGGCTTTAATCCATTACAACATGGCGTGCCATTAGCGCGTATTGCCGCAACAGAGCTTGATGGTAACAGTCGGGGCGGGCGGGTTGAATTTCCAGCCGATAAGCGCAGCGTGGTGCGTGGTTATGTGCATGACGAAAAAGCCCGCTATGCCTTTGACGGTGTCGCCGGCCATGCTGGCTTATTTTCCAGCGCCCGCGACACGGCGCAATTAGCCTTTATGGCATTAACCGGCGGTTATGGCTTAACAACCGTTTTTAATGAAAGCACGCTGGCACAATTTGTCAGCCCGTCAACCATAAATGCCACTATGGGACTGGGTTGGCGTACCGCTGTTGGTACAGAGCTGGACTGGCATTTTGGCCCCTACGCCAGCCGCTATGCTTTTGGCCATACCGGCTGGACGGGCACTGCCACCCTGATTGATCCTTATTATCAGCTGGTGGTGGTTTTGCTGACCAACAAAAAGCACAGCCCGGTGCTGGCAGAGGGTGAAAATAGCTATTATTTTGCCGGAGACCGTTTTGAAACTGGTATGTATGGCAGCATCATGAGTAAAATATATCAGGCGATGCAGTAGGCATCGGCACGTCGTTAAATACAGGGTTGATCAACACAAGGTACAGGCAGTATGGCAATTGTATCCTGTCCGTTTTGCGGGCATAAAATTTCAGATAAAGCGGCGCAATGCAGCAAATGTAGTAGCGACTTAACCAACCTGACGCCGGAAAAAATGGCGTCGCTGGCCCGCAGCAAAGCCTTAGATAAAAGCCAAAGCCTGGTTAACCATTCTATGCTGGCCCTGCTGATGTTTTTATCCGGTTTTGGCCTGATGTACTGGTGGAACCCGGAACCCGGTGGCATGCAGCAAATGCTGGCCGGTGCTTGTATCGGTATCGGCTTTTGTTGGTACATCATTACGCGTATTCGCATTATGTTAGCAAAGAGAAAGAAGTAGCATGAACTTTAACGCTCTGGTGCAGGCGATGACGCCTGATACCTATGAAAAACTTGCTGACGCCGTGGCAACCGGGCGTTGGGCTGATGGCAACGTGCTAAGCGATGCGCAAAAGGCGCACAGCTTGCAACTGGTGATGGCGTATCAGGCGCAGGTGCTTCAATCTGAAGAAATTTTCACCGTGGGTGCCAATGGCCAGCTGGTGCAAAAATCTAAAGCCGAACTAAAAAAACAATTCGAAACTCAGCCGTCTATTGCAAGGTTCTCGCACGATGATCTTTAACCGCTTTTTCAAACCCAAGTGGCAGCATGCTGATGCAGCTGTACGCCAGCAAGCCATAGCGACACTAAACCCTGAAGATGCCAGCCACAAAGCCGTGTTGCATGAACTGGCCTTTAACGATGGTGCCGAAGCGGTGCGCAAAGCCGCCCTGTATAAATTGAACGATTTTTCCTTGTGGTGGCAAGCCAGCAAACATGACAGTGCCGAGCGTTTACAGCAATTGGCCGAGCAAACGCTGATCAACCAGCTGTTGCAAAATCAGGTAGATGCCAAACTTAAACAACAATTTATCAGCCAGTGTAATCGCAGCAGTATATTGGAGCAGCTGGCGCAAACTGAAACCGACGCCAGCATTAAGTTTACTTTGCTGCAGCGCTTAAACAAAGCTGAGCTGAATATTAAGGCTTTATACGATCCGGTATTACAATTGGCGCAAAAACGCCAGTTGCTAGGCCAGATTGACGATGAAAAAACGCTGGAAAAGTTAAGCCAGAAACTCGATAACAGCTTACAGGCTGAGGTGCAGGAAAAACTGGCAAAAATTAGCGAGCAAAAGCAAAAACCGCTGCTGCTGCGTAAGCAACTGACATTATTGTTAGCAAAACTGAATGCCGCCCGCGAACGTAGCAGTGTGGCAGAGTTACCTGAGCAACTGCAGCAGTATCAAACGCAGTGGCAACAACTTGATGCTGAGCTGGATTGTCTGGGGGCCGAGGCCGAAGAGTTTCGCACTAAATATGCCAAAATCAGCAGCCAGATTGAACAATGGCTGGCGCCAAAGCTGGAACAATTAAAACAGCAACAGGCCGAGCAGCATAAAGCAGCCGAGCGCTCCGCTTTGCAGCAGGCGTTGCAACAGCAGCTTGACGCGCTGGATCAACAATTACAGCAGGCGTTAGTATCTACCGATATCAGTGCCGCCCAGCAGCTGGAGCTGCAACTGACCGCGCTGATGGCAGAAATAACTGACGCTGATATTAACGCGAAAACAGCCTTGTTAAATCGCAGCAAGCAGTTACAGCAGCAATTGATGCGTCTGCCTGAACTGGCCGAGCAATTAACCGGTTTAACCCGCATAGTTGCAGACTGGGCGGCGCTGCCGCTGCCAGACAGCGCCGAGGCGTTAGCGCTTAGCGCAGAGCAGCGTCAGCAATGGCAACAGCACTGGCGTCAGTTAAGCAAAAGTTTGATGATAGCTGTGCCGGCGAGCTTATTGCAGGCAAAAACAGATCTGCAACAACAATGGCAGCGCTCAGAGCGGGCCTTCGGTCAGCAGGCAGAAAAAATTCAGCGCCAGTGTCGCAGTAAGCTGGCGCAGTACCGCCGTTTATACGCCGCCGGTAAGTATAAGGTGTTGTTTGGCTTGTTTAAGGGTATTGAACAGGACTATCAACAACTGACTGCACCGCTACAGGCACAACTGAGTAAAGACTACGACTTTGCCCGCGATAAAATGGCTGAACTGGCCGACTGGCAGGAATATATCGCTACACCGCGTAAGCAGGAATTGTTGGCGCATATGCAACAGCTTAGCGCTGAGCTAAGCGAAAGCCAGATGCGCCAGCGCGCGGATGATGTAAAGCAGGCCAGGGCGCAATGGAACAGCCTGGGTAAAGCTGATCCGGCATTGGAAGCAGAACTGAATACGGCCTTCGATCTGGCCTGTGAGCAGGCGTTTGCTCCCTGCCGGGTTTATTTTGCCGCACAGGATGCGCTGCGCGCTGAGCATGTTAAACAGCGCGAGCTGATTATTCTGCAGGCGCTGGACGCTGGCAAAGATTTAGCTGAAGCCAAAGCGCTGGAATTTACTGTGCAGCAATTAAAGCAAGCCTGGCAGCAGGCCGGTGCAGTGGATAAACAGCATTACAGTGCACTGAACGAGCGTTTTAATCAGGCACTGTTACCGCTGCAAGCACAGCTAAAACACAGCCAGCAACAAGCGGCGGCAGCCAAACAGCAATTGATCGACAAAGCGCAGGCGGCGCTGCAGCTGGCTGAGCCTAATCTTACTGCTAAGGCGCTAAAAGAATGTCAGCAACAATGGAAAGCCTTATCCAGTGCTGGTCGCAAACAGGATCAGGCGCTGTGGTTAAGCTTCCGTGCGTTGTGCGATGGCTTTTTTAATGCCCGTGCTGAGCAGTTCGAGCAACAGAAATTGGCTGAACAGGCAGAGTTACAACAATTTGAGTCTGTATTATCAGCGTTGTCTGTTGAATTGGAAGTCGCCGCAGAGCAGAACGCCTTTGAAGCGGTACGTCAACAGTTAAGCGCGCTTGAACCTCATAGCGTGGCAACAGTGCAGGCAGTGCGCCAGCTACTGGATAAATTAAGCCAGAAACAGCAGCGCTGGCAGCAAAGCCAGCAACAGCGTGAATTTAGCCGGATGTTTGATTTACTGGCCGAGCCAGAGCTTAGTGCCGAGCAATTACCGGCCGGCTTTCGTGACTGCTTTAATGCGCAGCAGGAACAACAGTTTAACCGCCAGCAACTTACCCTAGCGCTGGAGTTATTGTCTGATCAGCCATCACCGGATGCCGAACGTGCGGCTCGTCAGCAGGTACAATTATTATTGTTATCTGATAAACATAACCAGGGAAATACACTGGACAAGCACAGCCTGCTAAAACGCTGGTTACAGTTTGGTGCAGTAGCTGAAGCTGAATTGCCATTGCTGGCACGGGTTAAGGCAGTGTTTATTAACTGATTACTGCTGCCAGCTTTCAACTTAACCGGCTAACTTTAACACTTTGCTAGCCGGTTGTTTTGATACGGTGCCAGCTTAGTCTGCTGTCAGTTCGCCACGTAAATTTTGTTGCATCTGTTGGCGAATTTGCTCAGCGGTTAAATCTTTACTCAGTAAGTAATGCAGCTTGGTTAATGCGGCTTCGAGCGTCATATCGTAACCGCTTATTACGCCGGCCTGCGCCAGAGCGTTACCGGTAGCGTAGCCTTGCATATTTACCGTGCCTTTAAAGCATTGGGTGCAATTAACAATAATAAGGCCGCGTGCACTGGCTTCGCGCAGGATCTTCAATAGTTCAGGCCGTTGCGGTGCATTTCCAACACCAAAAGACTTAATAATCAACGCCCGCACCGGTGCCGTGGTCATATTACGGATCACCTCGGTGTTAATGCCGGGGTACAAGGTGACAACGCTTATCGGTTGCGGCGTAATGCTGGCTACCTGCAGCGGCGCGGCTTGCTGTGGTTGGCTTAGTTTACCGGCAATCAGGTTGATATGTATGCCGGCCTCAATCAGCGGCGCAAAGTTGGGGGATGCAAAGGCATTAAAGCCATTTGCGTCAGCTTTGGTGGCACGGTTGCCGCGAAACAGCTGATTATTAAAAAACAGCGCCACTTCGGCAATAGGGTAGTTTGCTGCCAGGTACAGCGCATTCATTAAGTTTACCTGACCGTCCGAGCGCAACTGGGCCAGCGGAATTTGCGAACCGGTAATAATGACCGGTTTTTGCAGGTTCTCCAGCATAAAAGACAGGGCGGCAGCGGTGTAGGCCATAGTATCAGTGCCGTGCAACACAACAAAACCGTCATAGTTATGGTATTGCTGCGCAATATCAGCGGCAATATCCTGCCAGTGTTGTGGTGACATATCAGACGAGTCGATTACCGGGTGATACTCATGAATATCAAATTCCGGCATTTCAGGCCGGTAAAATTCCGGCATTTGTTTTACGGTGTCGGATAGAAAGCCGGGTACCGGTACATAGCCGTTAGCCGAGTGCTGCATGCCTATAGTGCCGCCGGTGTAGGCGACATAAATCCGTTTTCTGCTCATAGTGTTAAATTTACTGTGTTGTTACGCGAAGAATAAAAAATGCCCGGTTATTGCCGGGCATTGTAGTCGGTTTTATTGCTGCTGTCAGTTGATGCTGCAGCTGACACAATAAGAATAGATACCGTTTGGATCGTTAAACTGGTTCAGTAAGACAAAATCCTGTTTTAACTGACTGGTCAGTTTACGCAACAGGCGTTGCTCAGCGTTGGCGCTACCTTGCGGTAACCAGCCTTGCGCTTTGGCTTCGCCAAGCAGTTCTTTGATCATTTGCTCACTTGGGCTCAGCTCCTGGCCAATTAACTTAACGTCATAGTTATTTAAACCGGCTTTATCAGCAGCGGCTTTAACTGCGTCGTTCAGTGAGCCCAGTTTATCAACTAAACCCAGTTCCTGTGCTTTGGCACCGGTCCAAACCCGGCCCTGGGCAATTTTGTCCACATCCGCAGTGCTCATATTGCGGTTTTCGCCAACCATGCTTAAAAATTCACGGTAGCCACGCTCAATCAGCAGTTGGAACAGATCTTTGGCTGCTGGCTGTAAACCTTTAAACAGTGGCAGACCGCCTGACAGACCAGCTAGCTCAGAGGTACCAACGCCGTCAACGTTCAGGCCCAGTGTCGGCATAACGTTCTCAGCCGTGTGCAGCAGGCCAAAAATACCGATAGAGCCGGTGATAGTGGTAGGCTCAGCCCAGATTTCGTTAGTCGGAGCCGAGATCCAGTAACCACCGGAAGCCGCTACCGAACCCATAGAAGCAATAACCGGTTTACCGGCTTCGCGCAGTAAACGGATTTCCTGAGCGATAACTTCTGATGCATAGGCACTGCCGCCAGGGCTGTCTACGCGCAGTACCACAGCTTTAACTTTGTCATCGTGACGGGCTTTGCGCAGCAGTGCAGCGGTAGAGTCGCCGCCTATGGCACCGGCTTTGGCACTGCCATCTACAATAACACCACGGGCGACGATTAACGCCACTTTATCGGTCATCGGGTTATCAAATTGCTGCGCTGGTATTGTCACATCAGCATAGTCAGCAAAGGTGACGTGATTGTAGTTGTGATCGTCGTTTTCACCGACGATAGCTATCAGGTCTTTACGGAAGGCTTCAGGCGTTTTAATTGCATCAACCAGGCCGGCATTTACCGCATACTGGCTTAAATCACCTTCGGCGACCTGCAGTTTTTCTAACAACGCCTGATAGGTTTCATCGAAATTGTCGATGGCAAAACCGCGACGCTGTGCCACTTGTTGCTTGTAATCTGCCCATAACGCGTTTAACCACTCGATATTGGCTTCTTTAGCTGCATCTGACATGTCGTTACGCAGGAACGGCTCGACTGCAGATTTGTAAGTACCAACGCGAAACACATGGGTATTTATTTTCAGTTTTTCTAACGCGTTTTTGTAGTACATCGGGTAGGCACCATAGCCTTCGAGTAATACCGCACCCATAGGAGTTAAACTGATTTCATCAGCGTAACTGGCCAGATAGTATTGGTTTTGGTTGTAATAGCCGCTATAGGCAAACACCTTTTTGCCGGCAGCTTTAAAGCTGTCGATCTCGTTACCTATGCGCTGCATTTTATCCAGCGAGCCACGGCCTAAGGCCGCTAAATCTAATACCAAAGCCTGAATGCGGTTATCTTTAGTGGCCGCTTGCAGCACTTTAACCACATCACTGACCAACACTTCCGGCGCTTCTTCTTCGCCACCCAGGCTTTCATTCAGGGCGGTAGCAACCGGATCAGTCCAGCGCTTTTCTTCCACCAGGTCGCCTTTCAGGTTTAGTACCAGCGCAGCCGTGGGCGGTACTTCAACTTTGTCGTCGCCACTGAAAATGGACATGCCGATCACGACAACCAGCGCAATAAATAACACATTAAGTACTACTGCGCGAAAACCGCGGTACAGCCCTGCTATCAGGCGAAACAACCGGCGTATCAGGCCAGGATTTTTATCAACCATATAAGATTCCCTGTATAAATATCAGATGTATTGCATATTGGTATGCTAAACAATTTGGCCGCAAAGGCTAAGTGGAATTTGTAAGTAAATGTGTAACACTCAGTAAGCTATTGCGCCTTAGCTTGCTATAAACCAACAAAGCAGATAAAGTTCGCCAGAGCTAACAGGTACGACCAGAGAGGCTAAAGTGGCATACCAAAAATTATTACAACCACTGGATTTAGGTTTCACTACCCTTAGAAACCGCGTCATTATGGGCTCGATGCACACGGGCTTAGAAGAAGAGAAGCAAGGCTTTAGCAAGCTGGCGGCGTTTTATGCCGAGCGTGCTAAAGGCGGTGTCGGCTTAATTATTACCGGCGGCATCAGCCCAAATTTTCGTGGCAATCTGGTGCCTTTTGGCAGCCAGCTAAGCTTTTGGTGGCAAACCGGTAAACATAAATTGGTGACTGAGGCTGTACATCAGCATGGTGCCAAAATTTGCTTACAATTGCTGCATGCTGGACGTTATGGCTATCATCCGTTTAGCGTCGCGCCAAGCAAACTTAAATCGCCTATTACGCCGTTTAAACCATCAACCATGTCAGCCCGGCAAGTGCGGGGCACCATTAAAGATTTCGCCCATTCAGCTAAGCTGGCAAAAAAGGCCGGTTACGATGGTGTAGAAGTGATGGGCTCAGAAGGTTATCTGATTAATCAGTTTATTTGTGCCCGCACCAACCAGCGCACAGACGAATGGGGTGGGAGTTTTGACAACCGTTGCCGCTTTGCCGTTGAGACCGTTAAAGCGGTGCGACAGGCCTGTGGTGACGATTTTATTATCATTTATCGTTTGTCGATGCTGGATTTAGTCGAAGACGGTAACAGCTATGATGAAGTAGTAGCGCTGGCTAAAGCGATACAACAGGCCGGGGCGAGCTTAATTAATACCGGCATTGGCTGGCACGAAGCCAGAGTACCAACTATCGGTACCATGGTGCCACGTGCCGCTTTTAGCTGGATCACCCAACGGGTAAAAGCCGAAGTTAACATTCCGGTTATTGCCACTAACCGCATTAACGACCCTCAAGTTGCGGAAGATATTTTGGCCAATGGCCAGGCCGATATGGTGTGTATGGCCAGGCCGTTTCTGGCAGATGCTGACTTTGTAAATAAAGCGGCTGCAAATCAGGCCGACCTGATTAATACCTGCATTGCCTGTAACCAGGCTTGCTTAGATCATGTGTTTCAGAACAAACGCGCCAGTTGCCTGGTTAACCCACGGGCCTGTTATGAGACTGAGCTTAACTTCAGCGCCGCGGCAACGCGTAAAAAAATAGCCGTCGTCGGGGCTGGTCCGGCCGGACTGGCGTTTAGTGTCTATGCAGCACAACGCGGCCATGAGGTGCATTTATTTGATAAATCGCACCAAATTGGTGGCCAGTTTAATTACGCCAAGCAAATTCCGGGTAAAGAAGAGTTTTATGAAACCTTACGCTACTTCGGCCGCATGCTGGAACTGCATGCCGTTAAGCTGCATTTAAATTCTGCCCAAACGGCAGCAACGCTGCAGGCTGGAGGTTTTGATGAGGTCGTGCTGGCAACGGGAATAGTACCGCGTGATATTGGCCTTAAAGGCAGTGATCATGCCAAGGTACTAAGCTATCTGGATGTATTGCGCGACCACAAAGCTGTTGGCAAACACGTGGCTATTATAGGTGCAGGCGGCATTGGTTTTGACGTGGCAGAATATTTAACAGAGCCGCACTCGTTAACCTTGCAGCCCGATGCCTGGTTAAAAGACTGGGGCATTGATAAAGCATATCAGGCGCGTGGCGCTTTGTTGCCGGACGATGTTGCACCACCAGCAGAGCGCAAAGTGTATCTGTTGCAGCGTAAAACCACTAAAGTCGGTGCCGGGCTGGGTAAAACCACAGGCTGGATCCATCGCAGCTCGCTGAAGAAAAAAGGCGTTGAGATGATAGCCGGCGTAAATTATCTCAGAGTTGACGATGACGGCCTTTGGGTAGACATTGCCGGCGAAGAGCGTTGCCTGAACGTGGATAATGTGATTATTTGCGCCGGCCAGGAGCCACAACGCGAATTGCTGGCAACCTTAGCTGAAGCGGGTATAAAAGCGCATTTAATTGGCGGGGCAGATGTGGCTGCCGAATTGGACGCCAAAAGAGCTATTCGGCAGGGCGCTGAGCTGGCCGCTCAGATCTAAGCGATATTGCACTCCCGCTGCACTAATGTGGTGCGGCAAGCTGGCAAAGGCACCATCATGGTGCCTTTTGTCATATGGCTGTCATTATTTCTGTCTAATTTGATGACGCGCAAAGTATTGTTCAATCACGCCACTGGCAATTTATGCATCCAGACTGCTATTCTGGTATCAGCTTTGCAACTGCAGTATAAAAACACACAGCAAGCCAACAGGGAGTAACTATGTCCGGGGTATTAACCATGATCCTGGCCGGAGGAGAGGGCACACGTCTGGCACCTCTTACCGGCATCCGCGCCAAGCCTGCAGTACCGTTTGGTGGCAATTACCGCATTATCGACTTTGTTTTAAATAATTTTGTTAATTCCGATCTGTTACAAATTTTTGTTATAACCCAGTTTAAATCGCACTCGTTAATGAAGCATTTAAGCCGGGCCTGGCGGGTTACCGGCTTAACTAATCGTTTTATTGATCCTATTCCGGCCCAGATGCAAACCGGTAAACACTGGTATTTGGGCACGGCCGATGCCATTTATCAAAACCTGCATTTAATCCATGGCCTGGACCCGGAGCATGTTTGTGTGTTTGGTGGCGACCATATTTATAAAATGGATGTACGCCAGATGCTGGACTACCACCGTCAGCGCAACGCCCGTTTAACGGTGGCGGCGATACCGGTGCCGGTGGCACAGGCACATGAGTTTGGCGTAATAGAAGTCGACGCCAATGGCAAAATGATCGGCTTTGAAGAAAAGCCGAAAAGCAACCCTAAAACCATTCCGGGCCGGCCAGACTATGTCTTAGCCTCGATGGGCAACTATATCTTTGAAGCAAAAACCCTGGTTAATGTACTGGAAGAAGACGCCAAACAGAGCGATTCTAAACATGATTTTGGCCATAATATCATTCCCGGCCTGTATCCGGCCGGTGATGTATATGTGTATGATTTTTCAGCTAACCATATACGTGGTGAAAATGAGCGTAGCGCCGGTTACTGGCGTGATGTCGGCACTATCGATTCCTATTACGAAGCCAACATGGATTTAATCTCTGTCGAGCCGCCGTTTGACTTATATAACCGGTATTGGCCGTTGCGTGGTTATACACCACCGGTACCACCGGCAAAATTTGTCCATGATGAAGCCAACCGTACCGGCCAGGCGATCAGCTCTATGGTGGCATCAGGTTGCATCGTCAGTGGCTCTATCGTCTATCAGTCTATTCTGGGGTTTAATGTGCATGTACACAGCCACAGCTATATCGAAAAGTGTGTACTGATGGGCAACAACGATATCGGCCGCGGTTGCCGTATTCGCCGTGCTATTATCGATAAAGATGTCAAAATTGCCCCGGGCACCATTATCGGTGAAGATCCGGTGCAGGATAAAGCCCGCTTTCATGTTTCGGCCAGCGGCGTGGTAGTCATCCCCAAAGGCGCAAAAATTGGTTTTGACGAATAACATTAAGGGCTAAGTGTGCAGATCCTGTTTATATGCAGTGAATATGAAGGGCTGATCAAAACCGGCGGCCTGGCAGATGCCTGCCGTGGTTTAGCGCAGGCATTGGCTGGTAGCGGACATCAGGTTACGGTAGTACTGCCATGTTATGCACCGCTGTATCATTATCGCAGCGCCAACTACCAGAGTCTGTATTTTGATCTGGCCGGCCGTGGTGTTGGCTGCGCGGTGCATCAGTTTGCACTTGATGGTATTAACATCGCCCTCGTTGAGCATCATGAGTTTTTCCAGCGCGACAGGCCCTATGATGATGGCGAACATGGCTACAGTGACAACCCTCTGCGGTTTGCATTTTTCGCTAAGGCGGCGCTGCAGTGGGCCTTATATAGCGGCCAGCAGTTTGACATTATTCACGGCCATGACTGGCAAAGCGCTGCCGCGGCTTATTATCTGAAGCAGCATTACCAGCATAGCGCCCTGGCAAAGGTGCCGTTTGTGTTTAGTATTCATAATGGTGCTTATCAGGAGCGCTGTGCTGCACATTGGCGCCAGGAACTAGATATTGAGCCCACCTTAAGTACTGAACTTAATTTCCTTGCTACAGCTTTACAATATGCCGACAAAATAAACACTGTCAGTCAGGGCTATCGCGACGAGCTGTTGACCGAGCCGATGGCCGCCGGTTTGTCGGCCCTGTATCAGCAGCGGGCAGCAGATTTTTTCGGCATTTTAAACGGTTGCGATTATGGCGTCTGGCACCCTGCTATCGATCGCTATTTGCCGGCACCTTATGATGCCGATAATTTAGCCGGTAAAGCCCAGTGCAAAACGGTAGTTCGCAGCGAGTTGGCACTGGCAGTCAGCAAAGTGCCATTATTTGTTGGTGTAAGCCGGCTTACCGGGCAAAAAGGCTACGATTATTTACTACCGGCATTAAGCCACTGGCTCGACACTACCAGTGCCCAGGTAATCATTATGGGCACCGGTGAGGCGCGCTATTGCCAGGCGCTGGAGCAGTTGCAACAGCAACATCCGCAGCAATTTCGTTTTGTGCATGGTTTTAGTGATGCCATGGCACATCAGCTGGAAGCCGCTGCTGACTTTTTCTTAATGCCGTCGTTATTTGAACCCTGCGGCTTAAACCAGCTATATAGTCTGCGTTATGGCGCTGTGCCAATAGTACGGCTTACTGGTGGTTTAAAAGATACTGTGCAGCCCTGGCCGGCACGTGGTGCTACCGGTATTGGCTTTACTGAACCTGATACCCGCGGCATGTACGACACCTTACAACAGGCCGAGTTACTGTACAGTAAACGCGACAGCTACAAGCGGGTACAACAAAATGGTATGGCGCAAAATTTCAGCTGGCAAAGCTCGGCCGGTCAGTATTTGGCCTTGTATCAGCAGGCTGTTGGCAGCAGTGAACAGTAAAGCAGCATAAACTGGCGCAAAGCCAAGCAGACGCACCTGGTCTTGCGATAATCTGATGTTAAGGTTACTGTTAATTTGATAGGCTGCCCGCGCAAACTAGATTGAGGCTTATATGGATGCACTGACTTTATTAACCAGCCGTTTTTCCTCGGCCCGCTTAACTGAACCCGCGCCATCAGGCGAGGTGCTGGACAACATCAAACGTGCCGCGCTGCAGGTGCCGGATCACGGTAATTTACGGCCCTGGCGTTTTGTTATTGCAGAAGGCCGCCAGGCACTGTGCCGGTTGGGCGATATTTTTGCCGAAGCGGCCGTTGAAGACGATCCGGCCATTGGCAATGACTTGCTGGAGCGGGCCCGCCAACTGCCACTGCGCGCGCCTATGGTTATTATCTGTATCGCCAAAGCGGTGGAGCATGCCAAGGTACCGTTAATTGAGCAACAGCAATCGGCAGCCTGTGCGGTAATGGCCATGCAACAAGCCGCCTTTGCTCAGGGCTTTGGCGGTATCTGGCGCACCGGCGCCTACGCCCAGTTAGATTTTGTTAAACAAGCGCTGGAGCTGGGCGAAGACGACGAAATTGTCGGCTTTTTATACCTCGGCACGCCAAGCGGCGAGCCAGCTAAACGCCATACCCCTGATCCGGCCGAGTATTTTTCCCTGTTATAAAAACGTCTTATCAGCAAAATAAAAAAGGCGCTGTTTAAAGCGCCTTTTCTGCATTTTGTGCATCGGAAGTTATTAAAACTCAGCATTACCCGGTGTACGCGGGAAGGCGATAACATCACGGATATTACCAATACCGGTAACGTACGATACCAGGCGCTCGAAGCCTAAACCAAAACCGGCGTGTGGCACTGTGCCGTAGCGGCGCAGGTCACGGTACCAGCCGTAGTCTTCTTTGTTTAAGCCCATTTCATCCAGGCGTTTGTCGAAGGCTTCTAAACGCTCTTCACGCTGGCTACCGCCGATTATTTCACCGATACCCGGCGCTAACACGTCCATTGCTGCTACGGTTTTGCCATCGTCATTTAAGCGCATGTAAAAGGCTTTAATGTCTTTCGGGTAGTTTTGCATGATGATGGGTGCGCCCACATGCTCTTCGGCCAGGTAACGCTCGTGCTCAGACTGTAAATCGACACCCCATTCAACCGGGTATTCAAATTTCTTACCGCAGCTTTTTAAGATCTCAATAGCGTCGGTGTAATCCATCCGCACAAAGCTTGAATCAACCAGCTGCTGTAAGCGGGTTACGGCGGTAGGGTCGATACGCTCGGCAAAGAAGGCCATATCGTCGGCACGCTCGGTTAATACTGCTTTACAGACGTATTTCAGCATGTCTTCAGCTAACTGGGCGATGTCTTTTAGCTCGGCAAAGGCCACTTCTGGTTCTATCATCCAAAACTCAGCTAAATGGCGGCTGGTGTTAGAGTTTTCAGCACGGAACGTCGGGCCAAAGGTATAAATTTTCGACATGGCACAAGCGTAGGTTTCGCCGTTTAATTGGCCAGATACCGTCAAAAAGGTCTCTTTACCGAAGAAATCCTGGCTGTAATCGACTTTGCCTTTGTCATTGCGCGGTAGGTTTTCCATGTCCAGCGTGCTGACGCGGAACATCTCACCGGCACCTTCAGCGTCTGAGCCAGTGATGATTGGCGTGCTGATCCAGTAATAGCCCTGCTCGTGGAAAAAACGGTGCACCGCCTGGGCTAAACAATGCCGTACCCGGGTAACCGCACCCATAATGTTGGTGCGTGGGCGCAGGTGAGCGTGTTCGCGCAGGTATTCCATGCTGTGGCGCTTGGGCGCCATTGGATAGGTATCCGGGTTTTCTACCCAGCCTAACACGTCAACTTGTGTCGCCTGTAACTCAAACGCCTGGCCCTGACCTTCAGAGCGGGCGATAACGCCGCTGACCGCTACCGAGCACGACGTGGTTAAACGTTTAATTTCAGACTCGTAATTATTAAGCTCGGCAGGCGCGACAGCCTGCACTGCATCGAAGCAGCTGCCATCATGAATAGCTAAAAAGGAAATGCCGGCTTTTGAATCGCGGCGGGTGCGGATCCAGCCTTTAACGGTGACAGTGTCACCCACGGCATAGCGACCTGCTAATACATCTTTAATTACGGCGTGCGTCATGCAACAAACTCCAGAGGGTATAAACTAAGCAAACAGCATAAAGGCTGTAATGATACTGAGCCAAACGCACAACACAAGTAAAAGTTATCAGGACGCTAAAATTGACGTCAAGTGATGAAATACCGTTAAAAACCGAGCGCCGTAAAGGGCCGGATCTGCTGTGCCGGGCCTTTGCCTGGCTGGCTATCAGTGCCTGGTTGATTTTTTTGCTGGCACTGGTACTGGCGCACTATGCCAGACCGGAAATGGACACCGGCCTGGTTCGCTATTGGGGCATTGAGATCCGCACCGACTGGCGGCCTAAACTTACCTTGTATCTGCAACTTATGCTGTGGTTGATAGCGGCGCTAAGTGCAGCCAGTTTGTTATTGAATTACCTGCGTTCGCGCCGGCGTAATGACCACCTGCATCTGAATATTATTTTGCTGTTGTTAAGCTGTGCCGGCTTTTTACTGTATTTGTACTGGTTTGTTTAGACGCCCACCACGCTGCACATGGCTGCTGTCAGTTTGCCAAGTTCAGCCGGGCTGATAATAAAGGGCGGCATCACATAAATCAGGTTATTAAAAGGGCGGATCCACACGCCCAGTTCAACAAAGCGCTGCTGCAACGCAGCCACATCAACCTTGTTATGCAGCTCTAACACGCCTATTGCACCCAGCACGCGCACGTCTTTTACTAATGCTGACTGTCGGCAGGGCGCCAATTCGTGGTTAAGTTGCACTTCAATGGCGGCCACTTGCTGTTGCCAGTCACCTTTAGCGATAAGTTGCAAACTGGCGCTGGCCACTGCGCAGGCGAGCGGGTTGGCCATAAAGGTTGGGCCGTGCATTAAGCCACCGGCGGCACTTAAACTGATGCCGCGGGCCACTTCATCGGTGCACAGGGTCGCGGCCAGCGTAATATAGCCACCGCTCAGTGCCTTACCGACGCACATAATGTCGGGTTGTATGGCTGCGTGCTCGCAGGCAAACAGTTTGCCGCTGCGGCCAAAACCGGTAGCAATTTCATCGGCTATCAGCAGTACCTGATATTTATCACACAGGGCGCGGGCGCGACGTAAATACTCCGGATGATAAAAGCGCATACCGCCATAACCCTGTACTATCGGCTCCAGAATAAGTGCGGCAATTTCAGCATGTTTTTCTGCTAACAGGGTTTCCAGCGCGGTTATATCTGCCGGTAAAAAATCGCCGTTAAATCGGCTTAGTGGTGCCGGTAAAAAATAGTGCTGTGGTAATAAGGCGGCGAACATATCATGCATACCATCAACAGGATCGCACACCGCCATCGCCGCAAAGGTATCACCATGGTAACCCTTGCGCAGGCTTATCAGCTTTTGTTTGCTGGGGCTGTTGCTTGCCAGCCAGTACTGCAGCGCCATTTTAATTGCTACTTCAACGGCAATAGAGCCGCTGTCAGCCAAAAAGACCTTGGTTAAATTTTGCGGCACCATACTCAGTAATTGCTGGCATAGCTGCACGGCCGGCGGGTGGGTAATGCCGCCAAACATGACATGCGCCATCTTGCTAAGTTGGTTCGTTACTGCAGCGTTAAGCGCGGGGTGATTGTAACCATGCACAGCTGACCACCAGGATGCGGTGCCGTCAATTAAACGCTGACCATTTTGCAGGATCAACTCACAGCCCTCTGCTGCAACCACCGGATACACCGGTAACGGGTCAAGCATAGAGGTGTAAGGGTGCCAGATATGCGAACGATCAAAAGCCAAATCAATGCTCATATATTAACCTTTAGTAAAGTTTTAAACCTGGTCAGCGTTGACAACCCAGTGGCGGCGGTTAGACTAGCCGAAAACTATTACAACCTCAATTTTATCAGGGATATTTATGCACTCTGTTGTCCGCCACGACTGGACCTTAGCGCAGGTTAATGCGCTATATGCACTGCCATTTAACGATTTGCTGTTTCAGGCGCAAACGGTGCACCGTCAACACTTTAAACCCAACGAAGTGCAGGTTAGTACCTTGTTGTCGATAAAAACCGGTGCCTGCGCAGAGGACTGCAAGTATTGCCCGCAAAGCGGCCACTATAATACCGGCCTGGAGCGCGAACGGCTGCTGGAAGTGGAAAAAGTGCTTACCCAGGCTAAAGCAGCCAAAGACAAGGGAGCCAGCCGCTTTTGTATGGGCGCCGCCTGGACCAACCCGAAGCAGCGCGACATGCCGTACATAATTGAAATGGTGCAGGGCGTTAAAGCTATGGGGCTGGAGACCTGTATGACGCTCGGCATGTTAACCGGTGATCAGGCAAAAACGTTAGCCGATGCTGGCCTGGATTATTACAACCATAACCTGGATACCTCGCCGGAGTTTTACGGTGAAATTATTACCACCCGCACTTATCAGGATCGCATAGATACGCTAAGCCATGTGCGCGATGCCGGTATGAAGGTATGTTGTGGCGGTATTTTGGGCATGGGTGAAAGTGCCAATGATCGCTCGGCATTGTTAATGCAACTGGCCAACCTGCCAGAGCACCCAGAAAGCGTACCGATTAATATGCTGGTTAAAGTGGCGGGCACACCGCTGGAAAACGTTGATGATTTAGACGCTTTCGAATTTATCCGTACCATAGCAGTGGCGCGTATTATGCTGCCACAAAGCCATGTGCGTTTATCGGCCGGCCGTTCGCGTATGAACGAGCAAATGCAGGCGCTGTGTTTCTTCGCCGGGGCAAACTCAATTTTTTACGGCGATAAGCTGTTAACCACTGATAACCCGGAAACGGACGCCGATATGCAACTGTTTGCCAAGCTGGGTATTAAGCCAGAGCAGCGCCATGATGTGTCTGATCAAGCTCACGAACTGGCACTGGCTGATGCGATAAAAGAGCAGGCTAACCCGCCGTTGTTTCACGCGGCGCAATAAGATGTCTGCTAACAGACTGGCGCAGTTACAACAGGCGCTGGATGAGCGTGCAGCACAACAACTGTTGCGCACGCCGGTAACACTGCAGCAGTACAACGGCCGGCTTTTAACCGTGGCTGGGCGACACTTTATAAACTTTTGTGGTAATGATTACCTGGGATTAGCCACTGCGCCACAAGTGCTGCAGGCTTTTGCCGACGGTGCCATGCAATTGGGCGCTGGCAGCAGCGGTTCGCCTATGGTTACCGGCCAGCATACTGTGCATCAGCAGCTGTGTGACAGCCTGTGTGACTGGCTGGACGTGGAGCGGGTTTTACTGTTTTCGTCAGGCTTTGCGGCAAATCAGGCAATGTTGCTGACGCTAAGCAATAAAAACGACAGCCTGCTGCTGGACAAGCTTAGCCATGCTTCGTTGATTGACGCCGCTTTGCATAGTGACGCCACACTTAAGCGCTTTGCGCATAACGATGTAACAGCGCTGCATGCATTACTTAGCCAGGTTAAGCAGCCTATGGTTGTTACCGAAGGTGTGTTTAGTATGGATGGCGATAGCCCGGATCTGCCCGCCATGCTTAAGCTTTGTCAGCAGTTTAATGCGCCGTTGCTGCTGGACGATGCCCATGGTTTAGGCGTGCTGGGGCCACAAGGCAGAGGCGCGGCCGCAGCGCAGGGCGTAACGCAACAGCAGCTTTACTGCACTATGGCCAATTTTGGCAAAGCGCTTGGTGTTGGCGGGGCATTTTTAGCCGGCAGTAAAACGGTTATCGATTATATTGAGCAGTTTGGCCGGCATTATATTTACAGCACGGCCTTACCGCCGGCGCTGTGTGCGGCAGTATTAAAAAGCGTAGCTCTGTGTCGCAGTGAAAGTTGGCGTCGTGACAAATTGCAAAGCAATATTGCCCTGTTTCGCCATTTGGCCACCGATCTGCCGCTGCTTAACTCGCAAACAGCTATTCAGGGCCTGGTGTTGGGTAGCAGCCAGCGCGCCGTGGCAGCCAGTGTGCAATTAAAACAGGCCGGCATCTGGCTAAGTGCGATCCGGCCGCCGACAGTGCCGCAAGGCAGTGCGCGGCTGCGTATTACGTTAAGTGCTCAGCATACTGAGCAGGATATTCATCAATTAGTACAGCAGTTAAGGCAGTTAGTATGAGTGCTGTAATACACCCCAGGTTAGAAAGTAACAGCGGGTTTAAACAACAAGTAGCCAATAGTTTTAGCGCGGCCTGTCAAAGCTATATGCAAGGTGCCCGGTTACAGCAGCAGGTAGCACTGGATGCATTAGCTATGTTGCCAAAAGCGCAAAACGGGCATTTGCTTGATCTGGGCTGTGGCCCCGGTTGGCTGCACCCACGTTTTGCCGATCACTGCAGCAGCTTCACAGCAGTGGATTTAAGCGCCGGCATGTTAAAGAAGGCTGCACAGGCCGCCCTGGCGCAAAGCTATTTGCAGGCGGATGCGCAGCAGTTACCACTGGCCGATAGCAGTGTAGATACGGTATTTTCCAGCCTGATGTTGCAGTGGTGCACTGAGCCTGCTGCAGTGTTTGCTGAAATCGCCCGGGTGTTAAGCCCTGGCGGCAAAGTAGTTATCACCACCCTGGTAGATGGCACCCTGACGGAGCTTGCGCAGGCCTTTGCCAGTTTAGACAGTTATCCCCATGTCAGCCGGTTTTTTCCTGTTGATGCTATTAAACAGGCGGCGTTAACAGCTAACGCTATGCACTGGCAGTTTGAACTGCGGCGCTATCCGCTGTATTACCCCGATGTACAAAGCTTAGCCAGAGAACTAAAACTGCTGGGGGCAAATCAGGTTGCGGGGCGGCGCAATGGTTTAACCGGCAAAGGTTACTGGCTACAACTGGCTCAAGCCTATGAGACACGCCGTACTATGCTGGGTTTGCCGGCCAGTTATCAGGTGCTGATAATAAGCGGAGTAAAACATGGCAGCTAAAGCGCTATTTATAACCGCAACCGACACCGATGCGGGTAAGACGTACATCAGCAGTTTACTGTTGCAAGGGTTTAGCGGGCTAAATATCGCTGCATTGGGTGTAAAGCCAATAGCGGCGGGCGCTGACGAGCAGGGTCGAAATGGTGACGCGTTACTGTTGCAACAGTATTCTGGTATCGCGTTACCTTATGAAGATATAAATCCAATCTGTTATCAGGCGCCGGTAGCGCCGCATCTGGCCGCAGTAAACGAGCAACAGCCGATAGACGAAACGCTGTTAAACAATGCCTTGCTGCATTGGCAAAGCCAGAATATCGAACACTTGCTGATTGAAGGCGCTGGCGGTTGGTTATTGCCACTAAACCAGCAGCGCTATCTGGCTGATTGGGTGGCAGAGCATGGTTTACCGGTGCTATTGGTGGTAGGCGTCAAACTGGGGTGTTTAAACCATGCCATGCTCAGCGTGCGCGAAATAGAGCGTAGCGGTTGTAAGCTTATTGGTTGGGTCGCCAATTGCGTTGACCCGCAAATGCTGTTGCTGGAGCAAAATATTGCTGATTTGCAGCAACGTATTAGTGCACCTTGCCTGGCGGTAGTGCCTTTTGCGCCAGAACTGGCGCAGTATCAGCAGTTAGCGCAGGATTTGACAAAGCAGTTGATATAAGGTGTCAGGAGCAGCCGGTTTGCCCACACCAACACGCCGTGAATACATCCCTGTAGGCTCGACTCAGGCATCCATGCCTTCAACGGTTGGTTTAGAGCAAACCGACCGCTCCCGCTAATTACAGGCTGTTTATTCCATGAAATCAGCTAAATCGCTATCCGCTGCCAGAGGCGTTTTATTGCCGCCGAGAAACAGATAGCCGCCCTCGCTACCAAGCAAGGTCAGGCTGTTGCCACTGCGTTTAATTGCACTACCTTCGGGCAGGGCAATAATAGGTGTAACAGGGTTTAACGCCATAAATTCTGCCAGGCGCATATCGCGGGTTTCACCATGAAAGCCTTCTGGTTGGTAATCGGTGTAATGCGGGTTTAGCTGCAGCGGTAACAGGTTAAGCGCATTAAACGACGGCGGCTCAATAATGGGCATATCATTGGTGGTACGAATAGTGGCTCCGGCAATGTTTGAGCCGGCACTCCAACCAATATAGGGAATGTTTTCGGTTACGCGTTCCTTAATGAGATTTAGTATATCTTGTTGATATAACTGATAAAGCAGCTTGAAAGTATTACCACCACCGACAGCGATAGCTTTGGCGTTTAATACAGCCTGACGCGCATCCTGGTATTGATGAATACTGCTAACTTTAATGCCATGCGGTGCCAGTGCCTGTTGCACCGTGTGCAGGTAGTCATCGTAACTGATACTGACACCGGCGTACGGGATAAATAATAACTCGTCTGTGGCCTGAAGATGCTGCTTAATCCAGCTGATATAAGGTGCCAGATAAGCACTGTTGTTGGCGCGCGAACTGCTAAGTAATAATAATTGCATGGCTAACTCCTTCATGTTGCGGCCATTGTAGCCAAAAGCACTACTGCAGACACCTTTTCTTACAAATTAACCCGCCAGATAAGATTGAAAACGGCCAGCCAGCCCATATAGTTCAACCCATCAAGCCAATTGAGGTAAAGCAGTATGAAAAGAGTATTTTTGTTTTTAGCCACTAACCTGGCCGTGATATTGGTGCTGAGCATAGTGCTCAATATCGTTTTCAGTTTTCTGGGTGTTGACCGCAGCAGTATTGGCGGTTTACTGGTATTTGCTGCGGTGTTCGGCTTTGGCGGCTCTTTTATATCCTTAGCAATGTCAAAGTGGATGGCTAAACGCTCTACCGGTGCTGTAGTGATTGAGCAGCCGCGCAATGCCACCGAGCAGTGGCTAATGGCCACAGTGGCGCGTCAGGCCAAAGCCGCCGGTATCGGTATGCCTGAAGTAGCGGTGTATGACTCACCGGAGATGAACGCCTTTGCCACCGGCATGAACCGTAACGATGCGCTGGTAGCGGTAAGCACCGGTTTATTGCGCAATATGCGCGAGGATGAAGTCGAGGCGGTGCTGGCACACGAGGTGTCGCATATTGCCAATGGTGATATGGTGACGCTGACATTAATTCAGGGCGTGGTAAATACCTTTGTCATCTTCCTGGCGCGTTTAGTGGCCGGTATGCTCAATAACAACGGCAATAATAATCAGGGTGGCGGTTTGGCTTATTTTGCTACCGTTATCGTGCTGGAAATGGTGTTTGGTGTGCTGGCCAGCATTATTGTTATGTGGTTCTCACGCCAGCGTGAATACCGGGCCGATGCCGGTGCGGCCAAACTTGAAGGCGGCCCGGGTAAAATGATTGCGGCGCTGGAACGCTTGAAATACAACCACGAAAGCCGCCTTGAAGGCAGCATGATGGCCTTTGGAATTGCCGGTGGTGCGAAGAAATCAGAACTGTTTTTAAGCCACCCGCCACTGGAAAAACGTATAGCGGCGCTGCGTAGTCAGCAGTTTTAACTAAAGAGTCAAACGAAAAAGGGGCAGAATAATCTGCCCCTTTTTTTACTCCTGCACTTTACGCACAAATTCAGATTTTAAACTCATGGCACCAAAGCCATCAATTTTACAGTCGATATCGTGGTCGCCCTCTACCAGGCGGATGTTTTTCACCTTGGTGCCAATTTTCACTACCGACGATGAGCCTTTTACTTTTAAATCTTTGATCACCGTCACCGTGTCACCATCTTGCAGCACGTTGCCAGCGCTATCGCGTATGGGGTTTTCGTCACTGGCCGCAACGGCATTAGCCGACCATTCGTGGCCACATTCCGGGCACATTAACAGGGCACCATCTTCATAGGTATACACAGATTGACACTTCGGGCAGGCGGGTAAAGTACTCATAGCAGGGCTCCGACTAGGCGCTTAAGCGCAAAAACGCGCATTATACCCGTTAGCTCTGGCGGGTGTAGGTAAAATTAACGTCTGGCTTTAGCACAACGGATGATACCGGTATGATGCGCCGCACGGTCAAATATACTGTAGTAGTTACACAACAGTGGTAAGCCGATAATGTGCTGACTGGCAAAATGTGGAAACTGCGGTATTAATTTGAAGCTACACAAGCCAAAGGCGGGGGCATTGTGCTGCCAGTAATCGCCCGGCGGGCAGGTTAGCTTAACGGTGTTGCCGTTGTCGCCGGCGAAGTAAAAATGTAACGGCGGCCACTGCGCCAGCTCTACCAGTTTGGCATCTATGCCTTGTTCAACGCCGTTAAAAACAGGCAGCTGCTGTAACACTGGCGACAGCGCCGGGTTATATTGCGCAAGTTGCTGCAATAGCTGTTGGTAAAGCGGATTGGGCAGCAAAATGGCAGACGCGCCGGTGTCAAAAAAACCATTGGCCAGATCGTCGTTGTTACCCGGAGCACAAGGTAGTAGCGGCAACTCATCAACCTGCAGCGCTGTAAGTTGCACATTGTAGTAAACATCATGCAACACGCTGATATTGTCAAACTCACCCTGATATAAATCAGTTTGCCCGGTGCCACCACCAAGAATAAACCAGCCCTGATTTAACGGATCGTCCGGCTGCGGCGTTGCCATATCTTTTGCGTAGTGTACGGAAGAGCGTCGGCAATAAAAGGCAAAACAGTTATTTACCACGCCAGCTTGCGCAATATTGCTAAACCAGGGGCAAAGGTTGCGCTTGGGGTAATCAGCCAACAATTGCTGAATTTGGCTTAGCTGGGTGTCGTTACCGCTGGCAAATGGCCATGGCAGACTGCTTTGTGCCGGGGGGAGTTGCTGCTGTAGATACTGGCTGATATCTGTTGCCTGATTTAACCGCTTATAGGCCAAACCAAGAATACCGTCTGCTTTGGTAGACGCCAAAGCACCGACTGCAGCAACGGCGATATAATTTTCTGCTAAGTTCAGGCTGGTATCGCCGTGTAACTGCATTGAAGTTTGCACCACAGCACCCGCCCAGCCACCTATGCCGTAAATGACTTCCTGCACCAGGCTGGTAGTAACCAGATCGCTATCTTGTTCTGTTTGGTATGCTGTAGTGTGCAGTGCCAGTGTGCTGCTGCCGGTATCCAGTACCAATTGCAGCGGCAGAGCTTCGCTACCGACACAAACAGTGACTGTATAATCGCCGTTGGCGTACACATTAGTTATTGGCAGGCGTAATAGCGTAGGCATTAATAGGTTCCGTTAGCTGGTTAACTGCCAGCGTCTTGACTGGCATTTGTCTGTTGAATACTGATTATTAATGCAAAATTGGCCAGCTGATGCCAGGAATTTGTTAAGGTGTAAAGACGAACAGTAAGGAAAGTCTATGAATAAGCCACCCGTGATTTCTGCTTTTTTACCTCCGCGGCGAATTTTAATGGGGCCGGGGCCGTCGGATGTTTATCCGCAAGTACTGGCCGCGCAGGCTAAACCTACCGTCGGCCATCTTGACCCGCTGTTTATCGGCATGATGGATGAGCTAAAACAGTTGCTGCAGTATGCCTTTCAAACCGAAAACGATATGACACTGGCGGTATCGGCACCCGGTAGCGCCGGCATGGAAACCTGTTTTGTTAACTTACTGGAACCCGGCGATACGGTTATTGTTTGCCGTAATGGCGTCTTTGGTGAGCGGATGCGGCAAAACGTCGAACGCTGCGGCGCCAGCGCTATAGTAGTAGACAACGCCTGGGGCGAGCCGGTAAATCCACAGCAGGTAGAAGACGCGCTAAAAGCCAATCCGCAGGCGAAATTTCTCGCCTTTGTGCATGCTGAAACCTCAACAGGCGCACTTTCGGATGCCAAAACACTCTGTGCGCTGGCTCAGCAGTATGGCTGTTTATCTATTGTCGATGCGGTAACCTCGTTAGGCGGGGTTGAGCTAAAAGTGGATGAGTGGGGCATAGATGCCATTTATTCCGGTAGCCAGAAATGTTTATCCTGTGTACCGGGTTTGTCACCGGTGTCCTTTTCAGCCAAAGCGGTTGCACGGATCAAAGCGCGCACGCGACCGGTGCAAAGCTGGTTTTTAGATCAAAGCCTGGTAATGAATTATTGGAGTGGTGGCGCCAAGCGCAGTTACCACCATACGGCGCCGGTTAATGCGCTTTATGCTTTGCATGAATCATTGCGTCAGCTAGCCAGCGAAGGGCTGGAGCAAAGCTGGCAACGCCACCGTGATATGCATCAGCTGTTAAAGCACGGCTTAACTGAGTTAGAGCTTAAGTTTGTCGTAGCAGAGCCGCACCGGCTGCCACAGCTTAACAGTGTCTATATACCATCTGGTGTTGATGACGCCGCAGTGCGCCGGCAATTGCTTGAGCAATACAACCTGGAAATTGGTGCCGGCCTGGGGGATTTAGCCGGTAAAGCCTGGCGTATTGGCCTGATGGGCTATGGCGCACGGCGTGAAAATATCGCCTTGTGCTTAAAGGCTCTGGCAGACGTTTTAACTAATCATTAATATTTGGCATCTGGCCGTTTTTATTTGGTGTACCTTGCTGCTTCTGCTAATTTGAAGCAGCAAAGTACTCATTATAAACACTAAATAAAATCCGAGGCCTGAATGAAACTACGCTATTCCTTGCTAAGTGCCAGCTTACTTAGCCTGCTGTCTTTGCCGCTGCATGCCGTGCAGGGTTATTATCGCTCACCTGTGCTGCAGCAGGATCAACTGGTTTTTACTGCTGAAGGTGATTTATGGCAGGCCACGCTTGGCGATCTGACAGCCCGCCGCCTAAGCAGCCATTTGGTGCAAGAATCGCAACCTTTGTTGTCGCCCGATGGCAAAGCACTGGCATTTGTTGCTGACTATGACGGCGCCAGCGAAATATACCTGATGCCGCTGTCCGGTGGTGTGGCCAAACGTATTAGTTTCGAAAACAGCCGGGTGCGTATTCAGCAATGGCTGGCAGACGGCCGTATTTTATATGCCACCGACAGCGCAGCCGGACCGGCCAACTACTGGCTGTTAAAAACAGTCGATCCACAAAGCCTGAAAACTGACACCTTGCCGCTGGCCGACGCTTCAGCTGGCAGCATAGACGAGCAGGGTGGCACGGTGTTCTTTACCCGTTTTGGCCTGCAATTAACTGGCGATAACAGCAAAGTGTATCGTGGCGGTGCTATGGGTGAACTGTGGCGCTGGACGCTGGGCAGTAAAGCAGAAGCCACGCTGCTAAGTAGCGGCCACAAAGGCAGCATCAGCCAGCCGGTGTTTTACCAGGGCCGGGTCTATTTTGTCAGTGACGCCGATGGCAACAGCAATATCTGGTCTGTGGCGGCAACAGGCGGCGATTTTACCCAGCACAGTTATCATAAAGACTGGCGTATTGGTCGTATCAGCGTGTCAAACGGCCAGGTGTTATATCAGTTAGGTGCCGATTTGCAGCTGTTGCAACTTGCTGATGGTAAAAGCCGCACTTTGCCCGTGCAAATTCAGTCGGACTTAGTGCAGCAGCGCGAGCGGATAATTGCCAAGCCTTTGCAGTATTTTAATTCGGCCTATTATCAGGCGCAGCAGGATGACAGCGACAAGGTGCTGGTGACAGCGCGCAGCCAACTTGCGTTAGCCATGCAGGGTAAACAGCGGCTGGTGCAAATTAGCACGCCTGTCGGCAGCCGCTCACGCGAGGCCGTATTATCCAAAGACGGTAATTGGGTGTACGCCATTAATGACCACAGTGGCGAGCATGAGATTTGGCGTTTTGCCGCAGACGGTTCAGACAACGCCAAACAACTTACTACCGATGGCAGTGTGCATCGCTGGCAGCTTCGATTATCACCCGACGGTGACTATCTGGCCCATGATGACAAAAATGGCGATTTGTGGCTGTTACATCTGCCAAGCGGGCGTAATAGTAAAATTTACACTGGCGGCATTGGGTTATCGGCCTATGACGATATTAGCTGGTCGGCCGACAGCAAATTGTTGGCATTTACCTTAAACCCGTCACGGCAAAGCCGCGCTCAGGTGGTGTTGTACAGCCTGACAGAGCAGCAAAGTGCGGTAATTACTTCTGATAAATACGACGCCTATGCACCGGCGTTCAGCCCGGACGGCTTGTGGCTGTATTTTATTTCTAACCGCCAATTTACGGCGACACCGGGACACCCGTGGGGCGATCGTAATCTGGGGCCTATGTTTGACAAGCGCAGTCAGCTCTTTGCTGTCAGTTTAAAGCAGCAGGCTTGTTTTGCCTTCCGGCCAGAGCAAGAGCTGGACAACTGCGATGATAAAGCCGCCAAAGAAAGCCGCAGTGCAAAAAAAGGCCGCTTAGTCGACTGGGACGGTTTAAGCGCGCGTCTGTGGCAGGTGCCGCTGGCATCGGGTAACTATAGCCAGTTGGCAGCCAATGATAAACGGCTGTATTTGCTGGAACGCGACAGCAGCGCTGGCGCTAAACCAGTGTTAAAACAGATTGAATTTAGCCGGACAGAAGCCAATGCCGAAGTGTTCGCCAGTGATATCAGTGACTTCCAACTGGCCGCAAATGGCAAAAAGCTGTTTATGCGCAAGCACGCCAGTCAGGGCGCCGGCGACATGTATGTGGTTGACGCCGGAGCTAAAGCCCCCTCTGAGCTGAATAAACATAAACTAAACATCGGCAGTTGGCAGTTGAGTATTAACCCGGTACAAGAGTGGCAACAAATGTTTGCCGATGGCTGGCGTATGCATCGCGACTTTCTGTTTGATAAAGGTATGCGCGGTTTGGACTGGGCTGCCAGCAAAGCGAAATATCAACCGCTGTTGCAACGGGTAACCGATAGGCATGAGCTTGACGATATTTTTGCCCAGATGATGGGCGAACTGAATGCACTGCATTCGCAAGTGCGCGGTGGCGAGTATCGCGATGACGACGCCGGGGCTAAAGCAGCCAGTCTGGCCGCCGAGTTTAGCCCGGTAAAAGATGGTTTGCTTATCAAGCACATTTATCGAACCGATGCTGAAGTACCGGCACTGGCGGCGCCACTGGCGAAACCTGGTGTTAATGCCCGCGAAGGCGATACCCTGACCGCTATTAACGGCAAAGCTGTTACTGATCTGGCCGGATTAACTGAGCTACTGCGTAATCAGGCTGGTAAACAGGTATTGTTAAGCTTAAAGCGCGATAAACAGCAATGGCAAACGGTTGTCGAGCCGGTAAGTGCAGGTCAGAACAGTCAGTTACGCTATCAGGATTGGGTGGTCGGTAATCAGCAAAGTGTGGCCACAGCCAGTAATAACCAGTTTGGCTACCTGCATTTGTATGCAATGGGTCCTAATGATATTGCCAACTTTGCCCGTGAATTTTATGCCCATTATGATAAAGCGGGTTTAATCATTGATGTACGACGCAACCGTGGTGGCAATATTGATAGCTGGCTGATTGAAAAGCTGTTGCGCCGGACCTGGGCATTCTGGCAGCCAACACAGGGTGCAGCTTATACCAATATGCAGCAAACCTTTCGCGGTCATTTAGTGGTACTAACGGACCAGCTTACATACTCCGATGGTGAAACCTTCTCTGCCGGCGTAAAAGCGCTCGGCTTAGGCCCGCTGATTGGTAAGCGCACTGCCGGTGCCGGTGTCTGGTTATCTGGCCGCAACCGGCTGGCCGACAACGGCATGGCCAGGGTGGCCGAAACCGCTCAGTTTGCGATGGATGGCCGCTGGATCATTGAAGGTTATGGCGTAACGCCAGATCTGGAAGTGGACAATTTGCCCTATGAGCGCTTTAACGGTAAAGACGCCCAGCTGTTGCAGGCGATTGATTATTTGCAGCAAAAACTGCAACAACAACCGGTGGCACCGTTAAATGCCGAGCCGTTAACGGCACCTATAGCGGCTGATATTAAGCCCTGACACAAAAACGCCCGGTTAAGCCGGGCGTTTTTTTAACCTGATAGACGTTTTATTCTACGCCAATAAAACCACCGGTTTGGTGCGCCCATAACTGGGCGTAAATACCGCCGCTGGCTATCAGCTCGCTGTGCGTGCCTTGTTCAACAATATTGCCCTGATCCAACACAATTAAACGGTCCATCTGCGCGATGGTTGATAAACGGTGGGCAATGGCAATGACTGTCTTTCCGGCCATCAGAGTGTTTAAACTGGCCTGAATTGCGGCTTCTACTTCGGAATCCAGTGCTGAGGTGGCCTCATCCAGAATTAAGATCGGTGCGTTTTTAAGCAGCACGCGGGCGATAGCAATACGCTGGCGCTGGCCGCCGGATAATTTAACGCCGCGCTCGCCAACCTGGGCGTCAAAACCGGTATTGCCTTTAGGATCGGTTAAGTCACTGATAAAGTCACTGGCTTCGGCTTGCTCTGCTGCCCGCTGTAACTCAGCTTCACTGGCATCGGGCTTACCATAGGCGATATTGTCACGCACGGAGCGGTGCAGCAAAGACGTATCCTGGGTTACCATGGCAATATGCTGGCGCAGGCTTTCCTGATTTAGCTGGCTGATATCCTGGCCATCAATGAGGATTTTACCGCTTTCGACATCGTAAAAACGCAGCAGCAAATTCACCAGCGTAGATTTACCCGCACCGGAGCGGCCAACCAAACCCACTTTTTCACCGGGTTTAATTTCCAGGTTCAACTGCTGTAACACCGGCGCTTTGCCGTTGTTATCACCGGCCTTACCGTAGTTAAAGCACACATTATTAAAGCTGATTGCTCCCTGGCTAACCTGCAGCGGTTTAGCGTCTTTAACATCCAGCACCTGCGCTGGCTGCGACAGGGTGGTAATGCCATCGGCTACGGTGCCGATGTTTTCAAACAGGCTGCTGACTTCCCACATGATCCACTGCGCCATGCCGTTTAAACGCAGCGCTAAACTCACCGCTATAGCAATGGCCCCCACGCTGATAGCGCTGTCAGCCCATAAATAAATGGATAATGCCGCTATGGCGAACACTAAAAAGTAATTTAACGTTTGCACAGACACGCTTAAACCTGTGGCCAAACGCATTTGCCGGTACACCGGTTTTAAAAACACTTCCATGCTGTCTTTAGCATAGGCTTCTTCGCGGTTGGTGTGCGAAAACAGCTTAATCGTGGTGATATTGGTGTAGCTGTCGACAATGCGGCCGGTCATTTCTGAACGGGCATCGGCCTGGCGGGTAGAGGCCGCCTTTAAACGTGGTACAAAATAAAACTGCATTGCAATGTAAATAACCAGCCATACTAGCATTGGAATAATCAGCCGCAAGTCGGCATCGGCAATAAAAAATAACATAGAGCCGAAATACACCAGGATGTACACCATCACATCCAGCAGCTTCATTACCGTTTCGCGTACCGCCAGCGAGGTTTGCATCACCTTAGTGGCAATGCGGCCGGCAAAGTCGTTCTGATAAAAGCTGATACTCTGGCGCAACAGGTAGCGGTGGGCTAACCAGCGGATAGACATAGGGTAATTACCCAGCAATGTCTGATGCACTATAGCGGCATGAAGAAAGCTCAGTGCCGGCAGCAATATTACCGTTACCACGGCCATCTTGATCAAAGTGGCGCGTTCAGTGCTAAACAACGCGTCGGGTTCATTCTGTACCAGCCAGTCAACCAGCTGGCCCATAAAGCTAAATAACGACACTTCCAGCATGGCCAGAATAGCGGTGGTTATCGACATCAGAACAAGTGATGCTTCCATGCCTTGGGTATAATGGCGACAAAAGGCAAAAATGCCCTTAGGCGGTTGCGTTGGCTCAACGGCCGGAAACGGCTTAATAATACGTTCGAAAAAACTTAGCATTGCACAGAACCTGTAGCTATAAGAGCGGCTATTGTAACGGGTTTAATAAAAATTGCATGGCTGCTGCGCTGGTTAGCCGGATTTTATCGCTGTCGACAATCACTGCAGTTGAACACACTATTTTGTGATAATATCACATTTGTGTTCTATCCATCGCTACTAAGGCTGCTATAATGCCACAACAGCTTAGCTTGAATTTTGCCGCTGTTGGCCCAATAAAGTTTGCGCTGTAGCTAATAACGCCTGTGCTGTATGCAGCGCGGCCGTTCTCTGAGAAGTCATGATGAAATTAAAACTTGTAACCTCAACTTTGTTACCCACGCCTTTTGCCGAATTTCGTTTGCATGGCTTTGAAGCGCCTAATGGTAAAGAGCATGTCGCCTTAACGCTGGGCGATGTAACAGGCACAGAGCCGGTGCTGGCGCGGGTGCATTCTGAATGTTTAACCGGTGATGCGCTGTTTAGCCTGCGCTGTGATTGTGGCCCGCAGTTAGAAGCGGCGATGCGGAAAATTGCCGATTTAGGCCGTGGCTGTATTTTGTACTTACGCCAGGAAGGCCGTGGTATTGGCCTTATCAATAAAATTCGTGCTTATGCCGAGCAGGACAAAGGCCTGGATACGGTAGAAGCAAATGAGATCCTCGGCTTTTTACCGGATATGCGCGAGTACGATATCGCGGCGCAAATGTTTCAACAATTAGGTATTAACCAGGTGCGGCTGTTAACTAACAACCCGCGTAAGCTTAAAGCCTTAACCGATGCCGGCGTCAATGTGCTAGAGCGGGTACAGCACCGGGTAAAAACCACCGCCCACAGCCATCGTTATCTTGCCACCAAAGCCAGCAAGCTGGGGCATTTACCCTAAGTTGCAGGTTAACAGATAGCGGGATGCGGATTTAACGGCGGCTGTGGTATCATAGCCGCCGTTTTTCATCTGACTTTGTTTACAGGACACTATCTTGACCAATAACGACGTACTGCGCAGCTTGCGTTACACGCTAAATGCACCTAACCATGGCATGATAGCCATTTTTGCCTTAACCAATGTCACGGTGACAAAAGAGCAGGTGATGGCCTGGTTAGAGGCTGATGAAAGCGAGAGCTTTGCAGCAATCAGCGATGAGTTATTGGCGGGCTTTTTAAACGGTGTAATTATACAGCGCCGTGGTGCCAAAGACGGTGTTATTCCAGCGCCGGAAACCAAGCTGAATTACAATATTATTTTGCGTAAGCTAAAAATCGCCTTTGATTTAAAAGACGATGATATTTTAGCCTTACTGGAAGGCGCTGATTTTCGCTTAAGTAAGCATGAACTGAGTGCGTTTTTCCGCCGGCCAGATCATAAACACTACCGTGCCTGTCAGGAGCAAGTTCTGCGCTATTTTTTACGCGGTATTTCTCTGAAATTCCGTCCTGCTGCCAGCTGATCCTACAGTAAAGTTAATGTTATACTGCAGCCACTTATTGCCGAGTGTCTGCAGTTATGATCCCAAAGCTTAATCCCGAACTCGCGCTGGATGCCAGCATTGTTGCTTTCAGTAAAGCCTTAGTTGCCGCTGGCTTTAGCGGCGATATCGAAACCAGCTACGGCAGCCGCTTGGCGGTGGCCACTGACAACAGCGTATACCAGGCCTTACCGCAAGCGGTATTGCTGCCCAAATCTACTGATGATCTGGTTATTCTAACCTCGCTGGCGCAAACCTCCAGTTTCTCGCATATCAAATTCAGCCCGCGCGGCGGTGGTACCGGCACTAACGGCCAGGCGCTGACTGAGCATGTGGTGGTGGATTTATCGCGCCATATGCGCAACATTCTGGAAATAAATCTTGAGCAGCGCTGGGTGCGGGTGCAGGCCGGGGTGATTAAAGACCAGCTTAATGCCTTTTTAAAGCCATATGGCTTTTTCTTCGCGCCGGATTTATCCACCTCTAACCGCGCCACTATCGGCGGTATGGTTAATACCGATGCCTCCGGCCAGGGTTCTTTGGTATACGGTAAAACCAGTGACCATGTTCTGGCGCTAAAAACGGTGCTGATAGACGGCAATATATTAAAAACCCACAAAATGGCTACCTTTGAAGCCGAGCATCGCGCCGAGCAGCCCAACAGTATCGGCCGTATTTATCGCCAGGTGCTGGATAGCTGTCGTGACTTGCGGCCACAAATATTAGAAAAATTCCCGCGCTTAAATCGCTTTTTAACCGGTTACGACTTAGAGCATGTGTTTAATGACGACTTAACCGAGTTTGATTTGTCGCGCATTATTACCGGCTCGGAAGGCTCATTAGGCTTTGTGGTTGAGGCTAAACTGAATATTACGCCGATAGCCAAATACAAATGTCTGGTTAACGTAAAATACGACAGCTTTGAGAGTGCGCTGAGAAATGCGCCGTTTTTGGTAGCGGCAGAAGCAACATCAGTTGAAACGGTCGACAGTAAGGTACTGAACTTAGCCCGCGCGGATATTATCTGGCATCAGGTAAAAGACTTAATCACCGATGTGCCCGACGTTGAAATGCAGGGGCTGAATATGGTGGAGTACAATAGCGAAAGCCAGGCTGAGATTGAGCAAAAAATTGCCACGCTAACGGCCCGTTTGGATAACGCCATTAGCGATAAAACCGACGGCATTATCGGCTACCAGCTAACTTACGATAATGCAGCTATCGCTAACATTTACGCCATGCGCAAAAAAGCCGTTGGTTTGCTGGGCAACACTAAAGGTAAGCAAAAACCGTTAGCCTTTGCTGAAGACACGGCAGTCCCGCCGGAGAATCTGGCCGATTTCATTCTAGAGTTTCGATCTTTGCTGGACAGCCATGGCTTGCAATACGGTATGTTTGGCCATGTTGATGCCGGCGTATTGCATGTGCGCCCGGCATTAGATTTATGTGATCCTGAGCAGGAACAACTGCTGCGGACCATTTCCGATCAGGTGGTGGCACTTACCGCCAAATATGGCGGTTTGATGTGGGGCGAGCATGGCAAGGGTTATCGTAGTGAATACGGTCCGGCGTTTTTTGGTGACGAGCTGTTTAATGAGCTGCGTAAAATTAAAGCGGCGTTTGACCCGCGTAACCGGGTGAACCCCGGTAAAATTTGTACGCCCTATAACAATGCTGACAGCTTGGTGTCGGTCGACGGTGTAAAGCGGGCGTACTTTGACCGACAAATTCCGGTCGCTGTTAAAGACAGCTTTGACAGCAGCCTGAATTGTAACGGCAATGGCTTGTGCTTTAACTATGAAGAAAACTCGCCAATGTGTCCGTCCAGCAAAGTCACTAAAGACCGCCGGCACAGCCCGAAAGGCCGCGCCGGGTTAATGCGCGAATGGTTACGCTTAACCCAAATGCAGGGTGTAGACGTACTGGCACAGGAGCAACAGTTACTGCAGCAAGCTGGCGGTATTAAAGGCTTGTGGCAACGCACAAAAAATACCCTGGCAAAACGGCGCGGTGAACAGGATTTCTCACATGAAGTGATGGAAGCGATGGAAGGCTGTCTGGCCTGTAAAGCCTGTGCTGGTCAATGCCCGATCAAAGTGGATGTGCCATCCTTTCGGGCTAGATTTTTACAACTGTATCACAGCCGCTATTTGCGCCCGGCAAAAGATTATATCGTCGGCAATATTGAGCGTACCGCGCCCTGGTTGGCCAAAGCGCCTTCACTGGTTAACTTTATGCTTAAACGCCAACTGACCGCTGCGGTACTGGAAAAAACGGTCGGCTATGTTGATACGCCACTATTGTCAGTGCCTACCTTAGCGCAGCAGATTGGCGATCGTTACCGCTTTGATTTAGCCGCGCTGCAACAACAAAGCGCAGAGCAGCGGGCTCGCACTGTGCTGCTGGTACAAGACCCTTTTACCAGCTTTTATGAAGCTGAGCTGGTGGCAGATGCGCTGCAACTGTTACACAAACTGGGCTTTAACCCGGTACTACTGCCGTTTTTACCCAATGGCAAGCCACAGCACGTAAAAGGCTTTTTGCGCCAGTTTGCCAAAACCGCTGCCAATGCCGCCCAATTGCTAAATCAATTGCAGCAACTGGGTTTACCGATGCTGGGGCTGGATGCATCGTTAGTACTGGTATATCGCGATGAATACCATAAAGCACTGGGTGATAAGCGTGGAGATTTTAATGTGCAGCTGCTGCATGAATGGCTGCTACAGCAAAACTTGCCGCAGGTAAACACCAGCGCAGAATTTGCCTTACTGGCGCATTGCACCGAGAAAACGGCGCTACCGGCAACTGAAAAAGCCTGGCAGCAGATTTTTCAGCAGGCAGGCTTAAGCTTAAAGCCCGTTAGTGTAGGCTGCTGTGGTATGGCCGGTACCTATGGCCATGAAGCGCAAAACCTGGCTAACAGCAAAGCGCTGTTTGATATGAGTTGGCGCGCACCGGTTGAGCAGTTTGGTACGGCGCAAGTATTGGTCACCGGCTTTTCATGTCGCAGCCAGGTAAAGCGGCTGGTAGGTGATAAACCAAAGCACCCGCTGCAGGCGCTGCTCGCGGCGTTATAACCGCTGGCAATAGTTTTTGATTAAAAAAAATCCGCCGGTTAAGGCGGATTTTTACATTGGCAACTTAGCTATGAGCTGATCAGAACTTATAGGTGCCTTTTAAGTAGTAATAACCACCATTGATACCCATGGGAGAGGTTTCAAAATATTTGCCACCCAAAATACCCTGCCATTCGGCTGGTAATTCAGCCGGATCGTTATCCAGCAGGTTTTGCGCGCCAACAGACACGATAAAGCTGTCGTTAATATAGTAGCTCACTTCGGCATCCAGGGTTACTTCCCAGGTTGCTTTGACCGCAAAGCCCGGATCATCGGCGTGAACACCCTGATAGGTGCCGTAATAGTTAGTCCGCACAAATGCAGTCCAGTCATCCCAGGTTTGCGTCCAGGTAAAGGTAGCCCGATGTTTAGGTAAGTCGTCCTCTAACCGCGATACACGGAACTCACCGGTAATGTCACTGAAACGGGTAACTTCAGTGTCGTTCCAGTTGTACGCCAGCGCGAAGCTGCTGCGGCCATTAAAGGCATCCATAGCGTAATTGGCCACGATATCAATACCCTGAGTACGGGTATCAAAGTCGTTGGTCAGATAGGTGATACTGGTTAGTGAATCAATACCGCGCACACCGGCAGCTTTTAGTGCGGCAATTTCTTCCGGCGTAATTTCAAACGCAGCAGACTGACTAATGCGGTCGTCAACATCAATACGGTAGTAGTCGGCTGTGACAAAGAAATCATAGCCAGTGTATACCAAGCCTAAAGCGTAGCTTGTTGACTCTTCTGGTGTTAATTCAGTTGCGCCTTTTAAAATGGCAACCGGATTAGTTGGCGGTAGTACGCCGACGTCAACTAACACACCCTGGTTTAGCTCTGTACGAACGTTGCTGACGTTGGCCTGACCAACAGTAGGTGCGCGGAAGCCGGTACTGGTTGAGGCACGCAGCGCCCAGTCATCGTTAATACGATACTGGCCGGTCAGTTTATAGTTGGTCGTGGTGCCAAAAGAGTCATAGTCTTCAAAACGCACCGCCAGAGCACCGAGCAGGTCTTCAGTAAACTCAGCTTCGATATCAACATAGGCGGCATAGTTACGCCGACTTGAGGTGCCAGCAGTTTGTGGTTGGAAACCAGGGAAACCATTGGAGCCATTGCTTAACTGATCAACGTAAGGGCCCACTTCCCATGATGCCTGTTCACCGGCAACAATTTCGAACGTTTCTTCGGTCCACTGCGCACCGAATGCAACGGTCAGATCTTCATACAAGCCGGCAGGAACATACTTAACAAAGTCGGCTGTAAAGGTTTTTTCTAACTGGATATATTTACCGGCATCGAAGTCTGTTGGCGTATCCGGGCCTAAAGACGCGTTTACTGAATTAAACAGCTGGAACATTGATTCACTGCGTCCGACTACACCGCTGAAATCGTAAAGAACACCGTCAAAATAACCGCCTTTAAACTCACCTTTAGTGCCTATGGCCAATGAGGTATCGGTAATATTACCGCCAAAATTAGGGGTAAAACCACCCGGGAACATTTGGAAGAAAGTAAAACAGTTGTTTGGCAGGGCATTAACCGCGCTGGTGATTTGCTGATGATCTAAGCCTGAAATCGGCACATTGGCGCAACCGCCAGCGCCCGTGGTATCAACAACCTCCAGCGTTTCACCGCCGTCATTGGAAAATACGCCACCGCGGTTATGCGGGTTACGGAAGTAGAAGCCACCACGGACATCGCGTTCAGAGTAGTTACCAAACATGTAAGCCTGACCACCGTTATCTAAATCTAAACCGGCGTTGGCAAATATGGTTATGTCGTCGTTAATTTCCGGTGCGCCCCAAACCTGGGCTGGTGTCAATACAGAGGTGTTACCCGCATCGATCAGCCCCTGAGCATCATCACGTTGTACGCTGCGGCTGGTCGCATCAACATTTTTATATTGCAGGCTGAAGTTAACAAAGCCGTCTTTGGTCAGCGGCATACCGACGTTTGCAGCGATCTCTGTCGAGGTGCCATCACCGGCGTAGTATTCGCCGTGTTTAATTTCAATGGTGCCGCCATCAGAGGCATCTTTTAAGACAAAATTGACTACGCCGGCAATGGCATCTGAACCGTATTGTGCTGCGGCGCCGTCACGTAATATTTCTACCTGTTTCATCGCAATGCCAGGTATTACCGACAAGTCTGGGCCCTGAGCACCGTCATTGATACCACCACCGAGGAAAGATATAACCGAAGCACGGTGCCGGCGTTTACCGTTTAGCAGCACCAGCGTACTGTCAGACGACAGACCGCGTAAGTTGATAGGCCGGATCAATGTCGCGGCATCGCTGATAGGTTGTGCGTGCACATTGAGTGACGGTACTGTGGTGCTGATCAAATTCAGCATATCGGAATTACCGTTTTTGTTCAGTTCTTCACCACCGATAATGTCGACCGGGACCGGCGAATCACCAATAGAGCGGGGGGCAGAGCGGGTACCGACAACGGCGATCTTCTCTACGGCTTGCTCTTTTTTCGCCGTATCCGGCGCAGCATCCTGTGCTGTAGCGGTTGCAGTAACGCCCAATGTTAGCGACGCCGCCAAAGCATATTTTATCGCACGGCTTAGCGGATGGTAGTTATTATGATTTTTCATGAGTGATATTTCCTGGATTATTATTTTGATACCAGACGCTTATGCTTTTATTTTTGCGTCCAATTAACAATATGAGATAAATGCGCCGTTGTCTAACGTAGTTTTTTGTTATTTTGTCTTGAAAGTAGGTAATTTCGGCTTTGAAGTCTTAAAAAAACAGATTGATTGTCCGTTGCAGACTGTTTATAACTGCAAAAAAGCCTGACGGAGTTTCTCAGTGCAACTGCTTCCTTTGAGCGAAAACGACTTTTCTGCGGTAATATCCTTGGCGAATCAGGTACATGGTGATAATTATCTCGATACCGACCGTCTGCAGCAGATGTACCAGCAAGGTATAAAACAGCAACTCAATGCCAGTTTTGTTGCCGTGGACACCAGCGGTGCAGTAGTCGGATACCGGCTTAGTTTTGCGCCGGGCCAATGGCAGTTAGATTCGTGGTGTAGCACGGTGCTGTGGTCTGTACCTGTTGAGCAAATGGCTTATTTTAAGTCGGTGGCAGTAGCAGCATCTATGCGCGGTAAAGGTGTGGCCAGTGCGTTGTTAAAAGCCTCGGCTCAGGTGTTGGCGCACCAGGGGGCCCGGGCCGGCTTGGCGCATATCTGGCGTGAAAGCCCCGGTAATGCCGCCGAGCGTTACTTTAGTTACGCTGGGGCGAGATTGCTGAAAGTACATCCGCAGCGTTGGCGGCATTTGTCAGTAACTGCAGGTTATATCTGTCCGCTGTGCGGCAACCTGTGTAACTGCAGTGCGGCAGAGATGGAGCTGTTGTTTAAGGCGTTCGCCGATGTATGATCCGCTAATTGATCGTGCAGTACCTGCCGCACAGCCGTATCCTTCGTCGTATTGGGCAGCCAGTACCACCAGCACTAAGCCTTGTAATCCGCTTATGGCAGACATCAGTACCGATGTGCTGGTGATTGGGGCTGGCTATACCGGCCTCAGCTGCGCAATTGAGCTGGCTGGCGAATTAGGCCGAGAGGTGACAGTGCTCGACGCTAACCAAAGCGGCTGGGGCTGTAGCGGCCGTAATGCCGGCTTTGTGCTCAGGGGCACTGGTCGGTTAGGTCTGGCTCAATTGGCAAAGCGCTATGGCACTGAAACCGCACAGCAGTTTCATTTGGAATATGGCGCTGCGCTGGAGCGGGTACAGCAGCTTATAACGGCCGCGGACATTGACTGTCAGGCTCAGGCGCCAGGTTATTTAAAAGTGGCTCACAAAGCAGCACTGGGCCGGCAGTTGCCGCAGCAAGCTGAGTATTTACAACGTCAGTTTGGCTATCAGGTGGAATACGTTAGCCAGGCTGAGCTGCAACAGCGTTATATGCACAATACGCAGGCTTTTGGTGCTATCCGTTTTCCGGATTGTTTCGGTGTTAATCCGTTGGCGCTGGCGCAAGGCTATGCAAAACTGGCACAGCAATCCGGTGCTGTAATTTATGGCGCTACGCCGGTACTAAGCTGGCAACGCAGTGGCCAGGGCTTTATTGTGCAAACCCCACAGGCAACGGTGCGGTGCCGGCAAATTATTCTGGCCACCAATGCCTACACCGGCAAAGGTTTTTATCCGCAGCTTAACCGGGCCAGCTTGCCGGCGCTTAGCAGTGTTATCGTTACGCAACCGCTAACAGCTCAGCAGTTAGCGGCCAGCGGACTTAACCATACACAGTTGGTAATGGATACCCGGGCGTTAAAATATTATTACCGCAAATTACCCGACAACCGGTTGTTGTTTGGTGGCCGAAGTGCGGTTTATGGTAAGGATGCTGACAAAGCCTGTTATCCGGAGCGATTGTTAGTGGCGTTAAAACAGTGTTTCCCGCAGTTGCAGCAGTTAGGGATGGCATACCACTGGAGTGGCTGGGTGTCGGTATCTTTTGATGACATGCCTCGGATCTGTGAGAGCGAACCAGGCTTATTTTATGCGGCGGGATACTGCGGTAGTGGCTTGTCATTCAGTAGTCTGGCCGGCAAACGCCTGGCACAGCTGGCCAGTGGTGTAACGTTACCGGCTTTGCCTATTTATCAAAGCGGTTTAACACCCTTTCCATTACCGCAGTTTCGCCGTTTAGGCCAGCAAGCGTATTATCAATGGGGCCGGTTTAAAGACCGGTATTTATAGTTTAAGGATGTAGTATGAATTTTTGGCCGGAGTTTTTACTAATAGCAAGCGTACACCTGATGGCCGTTGCCAGCCCGGGGCCGGATTTTGCCATAGTGCTGCGTTATGCTGTGCGTTTTGGCCGGCGTCAGGCGCTCTTTGCCAGTATAGGCATTGGCCTGGCGATACTGCTGCATGTTAGCTGGTCGCTGGTTGGCATTGCCGTACTTATTCAAACTACCCCCTGGTTGTTTAAAGCGCTGAGTTTAGCCGCAGCGGCGTATCTGGCGTATATCGGTGTGCAGGCTTTGAAAAGTAAGGCTGCGGCGCACCCGGAACAGGCCATTGCCGGTGCCGATAATGACACAGTACCGTCCGCTAAAAAGGCCTTTATTGCCGGCTTTATTACCAACGGCTTAAACCCTAAGGCTACGCTGTTTTTTTTGTCGTTATTTGCAGTCATTATTTCGCCACTTACGCCACTTTTTTACAAAGTTATGTACGGTGTTTATATGGCCGTTGCCACTGCAGCCTGGTTTTGTATGTTATCTATGCTGCTAACACACACAAAAGTAAGGGCTTTTTTACTGCTTAAAGGATACTGGTTCGATCGTGCAATGGGATTGCTATTGTTGGCACTGGCTATGCATTTGCTAGTGAGTAGTTTTAGCAACTAAACTTTGAGCACGTCGCTGATGCGGTTTGGCGATCTGGAGTTGGGCTTATGCAAATGGCCAGCAAGGTGATCTGTCTGGATCTGAATTACAGTTGTGATGCCAGTCATGCTTATCAACAGCAGCGGCATTATGTTTCACCCTGGCAGGGTGAAAGTGCTGAGCATTTTGCCAAACGCTTACTGGCTTATCTGAGTTTGTATGAACAGCACCCCAGTTTTGCCAAAGACGATTCCGGCGGTAAGACACCCGATCTGTATGTTGCCGATCAGTACCAACATGTTCAGCTTTGGTGTCAGGTCGCTTTGGTGCCGGAAAAACGGCTGCTGCGGGCAGCGCACCAGGCCGATAAATTAATACTGGTGCTGGACGAGCAGGAAACCGACAAAGCCCGTCATTTACCTCAGCCGCTTAATCAGCATATTTTTACTTTAGATCATACCCAGCTGGATGCATTTTGTCTGATGCTGAAAAGCCATATGCAGCTTAGCGTCTGGCGCGAAGATCCCTTACTGCACATCACCGACGGTGAACATCAGTTGCAACTTAATATCAGTGCATTGCCACTATATCCACATTAATATTATGGTCTTGCTATCAGCCGTATCATGGCTATAATACGCGCGGTTTTTAATATTGCTCCGGATTTACGCTCCGGCACTGCAAGAGGTAAATTATGTACGTAGTAGCTGCTTTATATAAGTTTGTTCAGTTATCTGACTATGTCAGTTTGCGCGATGCCTTGTATGATCATATGGTCGCCAATAAGGTAAAAGGTACCTTGTTGCTGGCAGAGGAAGGCATAAATGGCACTATCTGTGGCCCACGTGAAGGTGTAGATGCAGTAAAAGCCTGGTTGGATGCCGATGGCCGCTTCGCGGGTATGAGCTACAAAGAGTCACTATCTGACGAGTTGGCGTTTTACCGTACTAAAGTCAAACTGAAGAACGAAATTGTCACTATGGGGGTACCTGGCATTAATCCGGCACATATCGTCGGCACCTATGTTAAAGGTGATGACTGGAACCAGTTGATTAACGACCCCGATACTATTCTTATTGATACCCGCAACGATTACGAAGTGGCTATTGGTACTTTTAAAAATGCCGTCAATCCAAATACCACCACTTTTCGTGAATTTCCACAGTGGGCAGCAGACAACCTGGACAAAACCAAACATAAAAAAGTGGCGATGTTTTGTACCGGTGGTATTCGCTGTGAAAAATCGACTGCCTACCTGAAAGAACAGGGCTTTGACGAGGTATACCACCTTGATGGTGGCATTTTAAAATATCTGGAAGAAATGCCAGAAGAAAACAGCCTGTGGCAGGGCGAGTGCTTTGTGTTTGACCAACGCGTAGCGGTAAAACATGGCCTTGAGCAGGGCAGTTATGATCAATGTTACGCCTGTCGTATGCCTTTATCCGCTGATGAAATGCAGTCAGACCAATATGTTAAAGGCTTAAGTTGCCCACACTGCCATGACACAACTACAGCTGAGCAAAAAGCGGCGTTTGCTGAGCGGCAGCGCCAGGTAGAACTGGCCAAACAACGTGGCGAAAAACACATCCGCGACGGTAAATTTGAATAAAGCGCCACCTGCGCTATTAGCTAAAGCCAGCATTAAGCTGGCTTTTTTTTAACTTAAATTTATCGGAGCACGTTATTCTTTCGATAAAATGGAATGTTAAGGCGGTAAAAATGCGATTTTAGTTTTAGTATTTAGGGTTATTATTGCACGCTGTCAGGAGTACTTATGCTTAAAAATTCACAATCTCAATTTGGTGTTGTCAGTGTTGTAATACACTGGCTGGTGGCTGTCAGCGTTTTTGCTTTGTTTGCCGTCGGCTTCTGGATGGTCGATCTGAGCTATTACAGTCAGTGGTATCGTACTGCACCGCACTGGCACAAAAGTGTCGGTATTCTGCTGGCACTGGTGATGCTGTTACGTCTGTTTTGGCGTTTTATCAGCCCGGCGCCACAAGCTTTGGCAAGCCATAAAAATTGGGAGCGGCGTGCTGCTGCGCTGGTACAGTTTGCGCTGTATTGCGGCATTTTAGTGTTGGTCGTAAGCGGATATTTAATTTCTACAGAAGATGGCAGGGACATAGCCGTATTTGGCTGGTTTGACGTACCATCAATGGGAAAATTATTTGCTAATCAGGCTGACATTGCTGGCCTTATCCATGAATACACCGCTTATGCTTTGATTAGTTTGGCGCTTTTACACGGCCTGGCGGCCGTAAAACACCATTTTATTGATAAAGACCATACGCTGATGCGTATGTTTGGCCGTAAACCTTAACCCGGAGATAACGATGAAAAAACTGTTACTGGCTGCGTCGATGGCAGCAATGATGACTTTACCTACCGAAGCTGCTGAATATGCAATAGATACTCAGGGCGCCCACGCTTTTGTCCAGTTTAAAATTAGCCATTTGGGCTACAGCTGGTTATATGGCCGTTTTAATACCTTTTCGGGTAACTTTAGTTATGATGCGGCAAAATTGGCCGAGTCAAAAATTCAGCTGACGATAGATACTGCCAGTGTCGACTCTAACCATGCCGAGCGTGATAAGCACTTACGCAGTGCCGATTTTTTAAATGTGGCCAAGCACCCGGCAGCGACTTTTGTCAGCACTAAAATTGTGCCTAAAGCCGCTGATACTTTTGATTTGCACGGCAACCTGACACTAAATGGCGTCACTAAAGAAGTGGTAATAGCAGCAGAAAAACTGGGCGAGGGCAGCGATCCCTGGGGTGGTTACCGCGCGGGCTTTGCCGGCACCACTACCTTAACGCTGAAAGATTTTAATATCAAAATGGATTTAGGACCGGCCTCATCTACCGTGCAGCTGGACTTAACTGTTGAAGGTATTCGTCAGTAATATCAAAGGGTACGCCGCTGTTAAGGCGGTGTACCCTCGTTTAACTGGTTAGCTTTGGATTGCTCTTTAGATTTGAGTGCGCTAAGCAAGCTGACCAGGATCAGATTAAACTCTTCGTCTGCCACTTGTGTGGTTGTTAAGCCGCCAACTAATAAGCTTGCCTCAAAACTGTCACCGGTGCGGTACATCAGTTGTGCTAAACGTAATTTTGCCCAGGGTAGGGTTTTATTTTCCGTGTCCTGATAAAAACTGATGTATTTTTGCAGCGCGCTGATGCCAACATCAGGGCTTTGATCTGCTATTACCGCCAGGCGACCTATGTGATACAGGGCGTTATAGCGCTCGGTCAAATCTGTCGCCAGTTCGGCCGCGTCTTTGTAGGTTTCAAACGCCTGCTTATACTCTGCCATCTCATTTAAGATCTGTGCTTTTCGCGCCAGTAGCCGTGCGGTTGGCGGGTCGGGCATCATGCTATTTAGTAAGGCTAAAGCTTCGTTAGGCTTATTTTCGTTTAGCAACATGCGGCTTTGTGCCAACAAAGCTTGCGCCGGGTTGTCTTTTGCCAGCTCTTCGGTCATCTGTTGCGCCAGCGCTTTATCGCCGCCGGCAGCGGCAGGCGCTATGCTGTAAAAGTCAATCAGTGCTGCTCTGGCGGCGTAGTGATCTGGTTTAAGGCTAATGGCTTTTTGCAGTAAAGCGACCCCGCGGGCAGCGCGATCTTTGGCGGCAAACACATTGCCGTCACTGGCTAAACGTATTTTACTTAGTCCGGCCAGATAACTTAGTTCAATATTTTGCGGAAATTGCTCAATAGCGAAATTAAGCAGGGTGTTAGCGTCATCCAGCCGTTGTTGAGCGATTAAGGCTTTGGCATAAATAACGAGCAAGTCGCCGTGCTGTTTATAATCCGGCGTTTGGATCATCTGATGTTCAAGCTCGGTATACTGTGATTTAGCCAGCAGTTGCTCAAAATGGGCTATGTCAGCACTACCAAGTGCCGCACTCAACAGCAGTAGCAAAGATTTCATCGGGAGAGATCTCCTTAAAGATCAGCGATAAATAGCGTTAGTGTGCTGGATTTCCAGTGTAATTACTACGTTGTTACGGAATTTCAATGTCAATATTTGTCAGTGGAATGCTACAGCAGGGTAAAAATTCACCCTGGCGGACGAATGCCAAAGGTTCGTGCAGATAGCGGATTTCTCCGCTATTCAGTTTGCAGCGACAGGCGCCGCAATAACCTTCACGGCATTGAAAATTAACCTGCAATTGGTGTCGTTCCAGCGCTTGCAGCAGGTTGGCGGCACTGTCATCGAACTCAACGACAGTGTTGTTGCCAACCTTTACACGGTACATCGGTTACACACTTACAGATCAAAGTCGCCGAAGTCGGCGCCATCAACCTCGTTATCGATTTGTCCGACTAAGTACGAGCTTATCTCTGCCTCTTGCGGTGCCACCTGTACGTTGTCAGATACCAACCAGGTGTTTATCCACGGAATGGGGTTTTGCGTGGTTGAGAAAATAGGTTTTAAACCAATAGCCTGCATCCTGCTATTAGTAATGTACTCAACATACTGACACAGAATGTCTTTATTCAGGCCTATCATAGAGCCGTCTTTAAACAGATATTCTGCCCAGTCTTTTTCCTGCTCGGCGGCTTTGCGGAAGATGGCGTAAGCTTCTTCTTCGCATTCTTTGGCAATGTTAGCCATATCGGCATCGTCTTCACCGGCAGCCATAATATTCAGCATATGCTGGGTGCCGGTCAGGTGCAGCGCTTCATCACGGGCAATCAGGCGGATAATTTTGGCGTTGCCTTCCATTAATTCACGCTCGGCGAAGGCAAAACTGCAAGCAAAACTGACGTAAAAGCGGATTGCTTCCAGTACGTTAACCGACATTACACACAGGTATAAGCGACGTTTTAATTCGTACAGGCTGATACTGTGGTTTTGGCCATTTATAGTGTGTGTGCCTTCACCGCAGCGCTGATAAAGGTTAATGCCATCTATCAGATCATCATAGTAGCGGGTAACATCATCAGCGCGCTGCAGAATTTTTTCATTTAGCATAATGTCGTCGAAGACTTTATGCGGCTCTGAACTGATGTTGCGCACTATATGGGTGTAACTGCGGCTGTGAATGGTTTCGCTAAAGGCCCAGGTTTCAATCCAGGTTTCTAATTCTGGCAGTGACACTATCGGCAAAAACGCCACATTTGGCGAGCGGCCCTGTACCGAGTCAAGCAAGGTCTGATATTTCAGGTTACTGATAAAGATATGCTTTTCATGTGGTGGTAGGTTTTGATAGTCAATGCGGTCTTTACTGACGTCGACTTCTTCCGGACGCCAGAAAAAGCTCAGCTGCTTTTCTATCAGTTTTTCAAAAATACCGTATTTTTGTTGATCATAGCGGGAAACGTTCACCGGATTACCGAAGAACATCGGCTCTTTCATCTGATCATTTATTTGTCGGTTAAAGGTTGTGTACGCCATTGCCACTTAGTGTCCTAACAGGGATTTATTACAAAGTACGGGCTGCAGTTGCAGCCCGTTTAGTTAACGATTAAATTTTACAAGCACCGCCGGCACAGCCGTCGTCTTCTGCTTCAGGTTTAATATCTTCCTGCACATCTGACGCGCCATCGCGGGTGTTATGGTAATACATGGTTTTCACACCCAGCTTATAGGCAGACAACAGATCCTGGAGTAACAACTTCATTGGCACTTTGCCGGCCTCAAATTTGTTCGGATCATAGTTGGTGTTAGCCGAGATGGTCTGATCAATAAACTTCTGCATTATCGCCACCAGCGATATATAACCGCTGTTGTTCGGAATATCCCATAACAATTCGTACTGGTGTTTCAACCGCTCATATTCCGGCACTACCTGTTTTAAAATGCCGTCTTTACTGGCTTTAACACTGATATGGCCACGCGGTGGCTCGATACCATTAGTCGCGTTGGAAATTTGCGATGAGGTTTCCGACGGCATCAAGGCTGACAGCGTTGAGTTACGCAGGCCATGGTTCAGTATATCCTGGCGTAATTGTTCCCAATCTAACTGCAATGGCTCGTTGCATACTTTGTCTAAATCTTTCTTGTAGGTATCAATGGGTAAGATACCCTGCGCATAGGTGGTTTCGTTAAATTTAGGGCAGGCGCCAAATTCCTGTGCCAGCTTATTTGAGGCTTTTAACAGGTAGTACTGAATAGCTTCAAAAGTACGGTGCGTTAAACCGTTAGCTGAACCATCAGAGTATTTCACACCATTTTTCGCCAGATAGTAGGCATAGTTAATCACACCAACACCTAAAGTGCGGCGGTTGATTGAGGCATGAAACGCCGCCGGAATAGGGTAGTCCTGATAATCCAGCAGGCTGTCCAGTGACCGCACAGCCAGCTCGGCCAGTGGCTCTAACTCGCTTAAATCTTCAATCGCGCCTAAGTTAAACGCCGACAGCGTGCACAGTGCAATTTCACCTTCCGGATCATTTACATCGTTCATCGGTTTGGTCGGCAGAGCGATTTCCAGGCACAGGTTGCTCTGGCGTACCGGGGCATATTTCGGGTTGAACGGGCTGTGCGTATTACAGTGGTCAACGTTTTGCAGATAAATGCGGCCGGTACTGGCGCGTTCCTGCATAAACAAGGTGAACAGCTCCAGCGCTTTTAAACGCTTCTTGCGAATAGTGGTATCGGCTTCGTATTTAACATACAGCTGTTCAAATTTTTCCTGATCTTCAAAAAAGGCATCATACAGGCCCGGCACGTCGGACGGGCTGAACAGCGTAATGTAGTCATCTTTAATCAGGCGGGTGTACATCAGGCGGTTAAACTGTACGCCGTAATCCAGGTGGCGAACGCGGTTTTCTTCTACGCCGCGGTTGTTCTTCAGGACCAGTAACGATTCAACCTCTAAATGCCACAATGGGTAAAACAGGGTTGCCGCGCCGCCTCGTACACCACCTTGCGAGCAGCTTTTAACGGCGGTCTGAAAGTGTTTATAAAACGGAATACAGCCGGTATGAAAGGCTTCACCGTTGCGGATTGGACTGCCCAGTGCACGAATACGGCCGGCGTTAATGCCGATACCGGCGCGCTGGCTAACGTACTTAACGATGGCGCTTGAGGTAGCGTTAATCGAATCTAAGCTGTCACCGCATTCAATCAGCACGCAAGAGCTGAACTGACGGGTAGGGGTGCGTACACCTGACATGATTGGCGTTGGTAGTGACAACTTGAAGGTTGAACAGGCATCGTAAAAACGGCGCACATAATCTAACCGGGTCGCTTTGGGGTAGTTAGCAAACAAACAGGCTGCGACCAGCATATATAAAAACTGCGCGCTTTCGTAAATTTCGCCACTGACGCGGTTTTGTACCAGATATTTACCTTCCAGCTGTTTTACTGCTGCATAACTGAAGTTTAAATCACGGCTGTGGTCGATAAAGCTGTTCATCTGCTCCAGCTCGTCGCGGCTGTAATCGGCCAGAATATGCTGATCATAGCGTTTGGCTTCAACCATCTTCACTACCTGATCATACAGGTGCGGTGGCTCAAATTGACCATAAGCTTTTTTACGCAGGTGAAATACCGCTAAGCGTGCTGCCAGATATTGGTAATCAGGGCAGTCTTTTGAAATAAGATCTGCGGCGGCTTTAATGATGGTTTCATGAATATCTTCTGACTTAATGCCATCATAAAACTGGATATGAGACTTCAGCTCAACCTGTGACACCGAGACATTTGATAAGCCTTCGGCGGCCCAGGTAATAACGCGGTGAATTTTATCGAGATCCAAAGGTTCACGGCGGCCATCACGTTTAGTGACGAAAAGAGATTGAGTCATCGCTGCAGATTTCCGTTTCAGTTGTATATGTTGTTATCATCAGCCATGTAGCGCACGGCCATTTTAGCAGCAGCTATTGTTGCTTAATTACACAACATATAGATGCTTTTTAGAAAGTTATCACAAGATAGTGTGGATCCGGTATTTTTGCAAGGGTGTAATTCGGCAGATTTGTAGTGCTAAAACTGCAGTTAGTAGCTGCTAACCGCGTCGCTAGTGTGCAAAGATACCCGCCAGCGACGCAAGCTTTTTTTCGCAATAAATTTATTTGTTCTATCAATCTTTTTTTTATATCTCATCGCTATTTAAGTGCTGATAAATCCAGCACTTCAGCGCTGCGCCAGGGCTGTTGCAGTGCCCGTTACATTACGCTTTATACCGCTAACGTCGTGTTAAAGAGTTTTTCGCGCCACGACGATATAGTTAACATCCAGCCCCGGGCCAGTTTTAAAACTTTCGTTTAACGGATTAAAGTGTAAACCGGTGGCATCGACCAGCTCCAGGCCGGCTTGCTCCAGATAACGCATCAGTTGCGATGGCCGGATAAATTTACTGAATTCATGCGTACCTTTTGGCACCAATTTTAAGACTTGTTCGGCGCCGATAATTGCCAGCATATAGGCTTTCCAGGTTTTATTCAGCGTAGAAAAAAACAATGTCGCCCCCGGTTTGGCCAAGTCTGCGCAGGCCTGGATCACCGACATCGGATCCGGCACATGCTCGAGCATCTCCATGCAGGTGACAACATCAAAACTAGCGGCATGTGCAGCGGCATAGTCTTCGGCTGTGGCTTGCTGATAGTTTACCTCGACACCTGCCTCCAGGGCATGCAGCCGGGCAACTTCCAGTGAGTCGGCTGCCATATCCAGCGCAGTAACAATAGCACCACAACGGGCCATGCTTTCGGCCAGAATGCCGCCGCCACAACCGATGTCAATCACGCTTTTGCCAAATAGTCCCTGTAATTCGTCACTGATATAGCTTAACCGCACCGGGTTAAGTAAATGCAAAGGTTTAAATTCGCCTGACGGGTCCCACCAGCGTGAGGCAATGTCATTAAATTTGGCGATCTCGGCGTGATCAACGTTGCTTTGTACTGTCATGCTGCTTGCTCTGTCGTTTTTGCGCATTATAAAGCCTTGATCGGCCAGAGCAATGCCAGCGTGTAATTTGCATCACATTTGGGGCATGGCAACTGTGATTTTCTGTGTTAGAATCCCGCGTTGTCTCGCGCTTTATAACAGCGACAAAAGCGAGTTATCTATTTGATTTAAGGGAAATTAGCGTTTTATGACAGATCTGGCCAGAGAAATAGTTCCTATAAATATCGAAGACGAATTAAAAAATTCGTACCTCGATTACGCCATGAGCGTTATTGTTGGCCGCGCCTTACCGGACGTAAGGGATGGTTTAAAGCCGGTACACCGTCGCGTGCTGTTCGCGATGAAGGAACTAGGCAATGACTGGAACAAAGCCTACAAAAAATCTGCCCGTGTGGTAGGTGACGTTATCGGTAAATACCACCCGCACGGCGACAGCGCTGTATATGACACTATAGTGCGGATGGCGCAGCCGTTTTCGCTGCGCTATATGCTGGTTGATGGCCAGGGTAACTTTGGTTCTATTGATGGCGACTCGGCGGCAGCAATGCGTTACACCGAGGTGCGGATGGCGCGGATTGCGCACGAATTGCTGGCCGATTTAGATAAAGAGACGGTGGATTTTGTGCCCAACTATGACGGCACAGAACAAATCCCGGCAGTCATGCCAACTAAGGTACCTAACTTGTTAATCAACGGCTCAAGTGGTATTGCCGTTGGTATGGCTACCAATATTCCACCGCATAACTTAACTGAAGTTATCGATGGTTGCTTAGCCTTAATTGCTAATCCGGATATCGAACTGCACGAGCTGATGCAGTACATCCCGGGGCCGGATTTCCCGACCGCCGCTATTATTAATGGCCGCAAGGGCATTGAAGAAGCCTACCGTACTGGCCGCGGCAAGGTGTATATCCGCGCGAAAACGGAAATTGAAACCGATGAGAAGACTGGCCGTGAAGCCATCATCGTCAACGAGATTCCATATCAGGTTAATAAAGCCCGTTTAATTGAAAAAATCGCCGAGCTGGTAAAAGAAAAACGCATCGAAGGTATTTCGGCGCTGCGCGATGAGTCTGACAAAGACGGTATGCGTATTGTTATCGAGCTGAAGCGCGGTGAGTCTACCGATGTAATGCTAAACCAGTTATATACCAACACCCAGATGCAAACGGTGTTTGGTATCAATATGGTGGCGTTGGATCAGGGCCAGCCTAAGCTGCTTAGCTTAATTGAAATGCTCAAGTGCTTTGTGCTGCACCGCCGTGAGGTGGTTACCCGTCGTACTGTGTACGACCTGCGTAAAGCCCGTGACCGCGCCCACATTTTAGAAGGTTTAGCCATAGCGCTGGCCAATATTGATGACATTATCGAGCTGATTAAAACCTCACCCAGCCCGTCTGAAGCTAAGTTACGTTTAGTTGACCGCGGTTGGCAATTAGGTGATGTCAGCGCCATGTTAGAACGTGCCGGTAAAGATGCGGCGCGGCCTGAGTGGTTAGAAGAGCACTTTGGTATTCGCGACGGCTTGTATTTCCTTACCGAGCAACAGGCACAGGCGATTCTGGATTTGCGCTTACATAAGCTGACCGGGCTTGAGCACGAAAAAATCCTCGACGAATACAAACAACTGTTAGAGCTGATTGCCGAGTTACTGCACATTTTGGCGAGCCCAGAGCGCTTAATGGAAGTGATTTGCGAAGAGTTAGAAGCGGTTAAAGCGCAATATGCTGATAAACGCCGCACCGATATCCAGGACAATATGCTGGATATCAATATGGAAGATTTAATCACCGAAGAAGACGTAGTCGTGACCTTGTCGCATCTGGGCTATGCCAAGTATCAGCCACTGTCTGATTACGAAGCACAGCGCCGTGGTGGTAAGGGTAAAGCAGCTACCACAGTAAAAGATGAAGACTTTGTCGATAAGCTGTTAGTGGCCAGCACACACGATACTATTTTGTGCTTCTCTAACCGTGGTCGTCTGTACTGGATGAAGGTATATCAATTACCGCTGGCCAGCCGTACTGCCCGTGGTAAGCCGATAGTGAACTTACTGCCACTGGAAGAAGGTGAACGTATTAATGCTATTCTGCCAGTGCGTGAGTACGAAGCAGACAAGTATGTCTTTATGGCCACCGCTAACGGTACCGTGAAGAAAACCTCACTGGTCGAATACTCGCGGCCACGTTCAAACGGTATTATTGCTGTTAACCTTAACGACGGCGACCGGTTAATCGGCGTTGGCATTACCGATGGCAATAACGAAATTATGTTGTTCTCAGATGACGGTAAAGTAGTACGTTTCACCGAAGATCAGGTGCGCGGCATGGGCCGTACTGCTACTGGTGTACGCGGTATCAAGCTGCGCGAAGGCGGTTCAGTGGTATCACTGATCATTCCAAACGGTGAAGGTCCTATTTTGACAGTAACCGAAAACGGCTATGGTAAGCGCACTGCATTAACCGAGTATCCAGCGAAGAGCCGTGCCACCCAGGGTGTGGTATCAATTAAGGTTTCCGAGCGTAACGGCCTGGTAGTAGGTGCGGTACAGGTTAACGAGCTGGATGAAATTATGATGATTTCTAACAAGGGCACGTTGGTACGTACCCGTGTTAATGAAGTCTCTGAAGTTGGCCGTAACACCCAGGGTGTGATCCTGATCCGCACTGCTGACAACGAAAAAGTTGTTGGTGTGGAAAAAGTAGACGAAATTCAGGATGCAGAAGAGCTGGCAGCAGCTGAGGCTGAAAAAGCAGCTAACACTGTGCTGACGGATACCCAGTTAGCCCAGGATGAAGAAGAGTAACAGCAGAAAAAACGGGCGCTTATGCGCTCGTTTTGCTTTTAAAGCTAAGAAGATCGGTATAAGCCGGCACAAATAGACAACCAGGCCAGTGAAAATAAGACGCTAAATCAGGAGCTCGCAGTAAAGATGACCACTTTTAATTTTTGCGCCGGCCCGGCTATGTTACCGGTTGAGGTGATGCAGCAGGCGCAACAGGAATTTATAAACTGGCAACAACATGGCTGCTCAGTGATGGAACTTAGCCATCGCAGCAAAGCCTTTATCCGTGTTGCCGCAGAAGCGGAGCAGGATTTACGTGATTTACTTAGTATTCCGCCAAACTACAAGGTGCTGTTTATGCACGGCGGTGGCCGTGGTCAGTTTTCGGCAGTGCCACTTAATTTATTAAAAGCCGGCCAAACGGCAGACTATATTGTCTCCGGTGCCTGGTCAAAATCAGCGGTAGAAGAAGCCGTCAAATTCGGTAGCATTAAAACACAGGACATCCGGCAGAAAAGCGCAGGCGGCATCCGCACTGTTACTGCGCCCAGAGACTGGCAGTTAACCGACGGCGCCGCTTATGTACATTGCTGCCCGAACGAAACCGTCGACGGCGTAGAGTTTACTGCGTTACCTGAAACCACAAGTCCAATCGTCGCTGATTTATCCTCTACCATTTTATCACGGCCAATCGATGTCAGCCGCTATGGCGTAATATACGCCGGTGCGCAAAAAAATATTGGCCCATCCGGTTTAACACTGGCGATAGTGCGCGACGATTTACTGCCCGGCAAAGATGCCGTTATACCCTCGGTACTGGATTACCGCTTAGCCGCCGAAAACGACAGTATGTTTAACACGCCTCCGACTTTTGCCTGGTACCTGGCAGGGCTGGTGTTTAAATGGCTGAAGCAGCAGGGTGGCGTGTCGGCAATGGCTACGCGTAACCAGATTAAATCCCGCTTACTTTATGATTATATTGATAAAAGCGATTTTTACAGCAATGACGTTGACCCGGAATATCGCTCGTGGATGAATGTACCGTTTTTCTTAGGCGACGAGCGATTAAACGATATGTTTGTTGACCAGGCAGAAACATATGGTTTGCTGGCATTAAAAGGCCACCGTATGGTTGGCGGTATGCGTGCCAGTATTTACAACGCTATGCCAATTGAAGGGGTACAAACCCTGGTTAGCTTTATGCAGGAATTTGAACGGGTGCACGGATGAAAACATTAACCTTATCTCCGATAGACCGCGTGAGCGGCGAAGTCAATCTGCCAGGCTCAAAAAGTATTTCCAACCGGGTATTACTGTTAGCAGCACTGGCAGAAGGTACAACACAGATCTCTAATTTGCTCGATAGCGATGATATCAAGCACATGCTTAATGCGTTAACCGCACTGGGTATCCGTTATAAGTTATCTGCTTGTCGCAGTAAATGTGAGGTAAGTGGCATTGGTGGCCTGTTTAACCACCCACAGCCGGTTACTCTGTTTCTGGGTAATGCCGGCACAGCAATGCGGCCGCTAACCGCAGCACTGGCAGCGTCGAATGTCGATGTTACCCTCACCGGTGAACCGCGTATGTACGAGCGACCTATTGGCCATCTGGTTGATGCACTGCGTCAATGGCAAGCAGATATTCGTTATATCGGCAGCGAAGACTTTCCGCCGCTGCAGATTAAAGGCAAGGCGCTGCAAGGCGGCAACATGCAGATTGACGGCAGTATTTCCAGCCAGTTTTTAACCGCCGTGCTTATGGTTGCACCACTACTTGAAGGTGACAGCCAGATAGACATCATCGGCGAGCTGGTCTCCAAACCTTATATCGACATTACCCTGGCACTGATGCAGCGTTTTGGCGTAACGGTGCAAAACCATGATTACAAACGTTTTAGTATCAAGGGTAATCAGATATACCGCTCACCCGGCCACTGGCTGGTAGAGGGCGATGCATCCTCGGCATCCTACTTTCTGGCAGCAGCAGCCATTAAAGGCGGTAGCATTAAAGTCACAGGCATTGGCAAACATGCGGTACAGGGTGATATCCATTTTGCCGATGCACTTGAGGCAATGGGCGCTGCGGTTGAATGGGGCGACGACTATATTATGGTTACGCGTAATGAGCTAAATGGCATAGATCGGGATTACAACGCTATACCAGACGCCGCTATGACCATAGCAACCACGGCGCTGTTTGCCAGGGGCCCAACAGTGATCCGCAATGTGTATAACTGGCGGGTTAAAGAAACCGATCGCTTAGCGGCAATGGCAACGGAGCTGCGTAAAGTCGGCGCCGAAGTGGAAGAAGGCCATGACTATATTAAAGTAACACCGCCAGCTACACTGCAACATGCCAGTATTGCCACCTACAATGACCATCGTATGGCCATGTGCTTCTCACTGGTGGCACTAAGCGATACCGCCGTTACCATTGAAGATCCGGATTGCACGGCCAAAACCTTTCCGGACTACTTTAGCGTTTTTGCCGGCCTGGCCGGTTAACGCTAACTATCATCCAGACGCGCAGCCGTCCGGCTGCGTGCATTTGCTGTAATTTCACCGAATTAAACACAGTTTTTGTCGCAAAAGTCTGTATAATAGCGCCGTTTTTTATCCGATAAACCAGCAGTTTTTAAGGGGGTAGGATGCCACACTCTGCAGCAGTAATTACCATAGATGGCCCGGGTGGCTCAGGCAAAGGCACAATTTGTCGTTTGCTGGCTCAACGCTTAGGCTGGCAATTACTCGACAGTGGCGCCATATACCGCGTTTTGGCGCTGGCGGCTATGCATCATCAGATTGCCAGCGACGATGAAGAAGCATTACAACCTTTAGCCGCGCATTTAGATGTGCAATTTGGTAGTGATGACCAAGGTAATATGCGCATTACGCTGGAAGGCGAAAATGTAACGCACACCATACGTACGCAGGAAGTGGCTGATGTTGCTTCAAAAATTGCCTCGTTACCCCGGGTGCGTGAGGCGCTGCTGCGCCGTCAGCGGGCTTTTTCTGAAGCGCCGGGGTTAGTGGCAGACGGCCGTGACATGGGCACAGTGGTATTTCCGCATGCTGAGGTTAAAATCTTTTTAACCGCTACGCCGGAAGAGCGCGCCAGACGGCGCTTTTTAGAGTTGAAAGAAAAGGGCTTTGATGTTAACATCGGCGACCTTTTAAGCGAAATCCAAGCCAGAGACGAGCGTGATATCAATCGCGCCACCGCGCCACTGAAACCTGCGGCCGACGCCTACATGCTGGATTCGACAGATAAAACGATTGAACAAGTGTTGGAAGAGGTACTGAACTACGCCGGCATGAAATTGCCAGCAACGTTGTGAACCAGGCCAAAACCGCATTTTGGACAGCCTGTTAAATGGATTTAATCAGGTAAATTTAGCAACCCCACAACGCATGATGCAGCGTGGAGCACTCAACCGAAAAAGTGAATATGACTGAAAATTTTGCACAATTATTTGAGGAAAGCCTCAAAGCCATCGAAACCCGTCCGGGTGCCATTGTTAAAGGTACTGTTGTTGCTGTTCTGAAAGACGTCGTTATGGTTGACGCCGGTCTGAAATCAGAAGCCGCAATTCCGGTTGAGCAGTTCAAATCTCTGAGCGGCGAAATCGAAGTTAGCGTTGGCGACATCATCGACGTAGCATTAGACGCCATTGAAGATGGTTTCGGCGAAACCTTACTGTCTCGCGAAAAAGCTAAACGTCACGAAGCCTGGGTACGCCTGGAAAAAGCTTGTGAAGACAAAGAAACTGTTATCGGTGTTATCACTGGTAAAGTTAAAGGTGGTTTCACAGTTGAAGTTGACGGTATTCGTGCATTCCTGCCTGGTTCATTAGTAGACGTACGTCCGGTGCGTGACACTCTGCACCTGGAAAACAAAGAACTTGAGTTCAAAGTTATCAAACTGGATCAGAAGCGTAACAACGTGGTGGTATCACGTCGTGCGGTTATTGAATCAGAAAGCAGCCATGAACGTGACCAGCTGTTAGAAACACTGGAAGAAGGCATGGAAGTTAAAGGTATCGTTAAGAACCTGACTGACTACGGTGCATTCGT
>JAHJZX010000070.1 GCA_018826295.1 Gammaproteobacteria bacterium | reverse complement strand
GCTTGACGCGGTGCTTGCCAACATGATAACCACCTAGACCACCGATAATGGTAAAGGCACTTGACATGACAGCGCCATCAATGTTCTTAAGCAAAGCCATGGATGCCAGACCAGCGACAACAAGGATGGCTGTTAGTATAACGATTGTATCTCTCATTTTTACACCTCTAATAAGTTATAACGGTTGTGGCATGTATGCAACTAAGCCCCAGGTGCAACGGGTCAAAGCGGGTGAACCAGAGGGATTACACTTCATGCGTGCACAGTTATAATCGGATATAACGACAGAGTCGACAGAATTATAACCATATGTATCGTTGTCCGAGATTTGAACCTCAAGCAGTGTATCACCACCGACTGCTAACCAAGCCCGATTATAGAGAGTGAAAGTAAAGGAATCACCGATACCAGGTGGCAGGTACAAGTGAACGGCAAACTTCTTAAGAGTCATAGACCATAGTATATTCTCCATGTCGTAGGTTGCAGCGTTAAAAGTTTTCCATGGAGCTATAGACCAGTGAGTGAGCGTATTTTGCTCAGTAGTTGTTTGATGTAGCAAGTCGCTGGTCATTCCAAGAATAATGGATTCACCGATGATATCTGGCATATAAACAAAACCCCAGGAGGCATAAGGCTCATTTGCAGGTGCACCTATGGGGCTAATCTTCCAGTTGAACAAATCACCTGCAACGAAAGGAATATCGATAGTGGAAGTAGAGGTAACAGTATTACCGATGAAGTCGATAAACATTCCAGTGTCAGCGAGATTTTTCCGTAACATGCAGCGATAACCAGAAAGACCACCCGGGTCAGGGGCTTGTGAAAGTGTAATACGGCAATAGGTAAGTTTACCAGTAGTCGGCATTGGCTGTTGAGTTGTACCTTCCAAACCATTTTGACGGGCTCCACCAGTGGCTATAGCAGCGTATGTAGTAAATGCCTTATTAAAAGAACCACCAGCTACGAACTGAGTACAGCCAAGTAAAATACCAGTATTGGGGTCATCAGGGGTAAAAAGGCATGAGTATTTAGTGGCGTTGAGTAAGGGAGCACAGCAAGGTATATTGCGAACGGAAACAAGGTCGCCATCGACGAGCGAAAGTTCGTGTTGAGTATCCTCGTTTTTTTCGAGCTCATCAACGAGGTATGTAGATAAAAGAGTCCTGGCACCATTTTTGTAAATAGAGACGGTGGTAGCCTTACAAAGGTTAACAGAGCCTACATTGGCTACAAGTAAATGAGATAATTTACCAGAACAAGGTATTAACTGATACCAGGGTGAGGTGTTCCAGACATGTTGACCATGTAAAGGATTGAACTGGCATAAGGCATTATCAGGGGTATAGATAGAGCCTCCAAGTATGGGTACTCTCATAGTTGGTGGTGGGGGTGGCACAGGCACAGGGTCAACACCGTCATTGTGGTATTCAAAAATGGGACTAGTCGATACAGAGAACAAACCAGAGATGCTAGCAAAGAAATAGCACCACTTGGTAGTACAAACGTCCCAACTAGTTTTCCAGAAGGTGTGAATAAGAGTATCACCAGTCTCGTACTGTTCGTTATCTTCAAAAACAGTAAAACAGAAGCGTACGTCATCGTTAAGCCACATACCGCGACGGTATACCGGGCGTGAATGGATATGAGGGTGTTTCGTAGTAAGGCGACAATAGAGGTGGCATGCGATATCCGTAGTAACGATAATGCGGACACCGGTAGTAGATGCGTGGAAAGATACGTCTCTGACACTGAAATTAATAGCCACATTAAGGTATTGGGTAGCGGTAAAGACCCTGGATATAAGCCCTTACCTGCATGTCTCTACCAGTAAGACCGCTGTTTGAAGCAAGAACCTGATAGGCTCTTTGAACGGTGGATGAAAGATTATTCCACTCTTTAGCAGCGTAAGAAAAGACAGGCCACTGTGATTGTACGGCGGGAGACCGTTCGCCGGTAGGTTTTCTAGGCCAGGCTCTGGCTACCGGGATACCCATGTAGACGTAGAAGTCTACCGTACCCTTAAAGCCGTCTATAATGCCTTGTTGTGGCATTACAGTTAATTTAGCCATAGCCTGGTTACAAGCACAGTGGCCGTGAAATACAAAGGCTAATCAGGCGTTCCGTAATAAATACCAGAACGAGCACCTTCGCAGTTTTCACCATCATCAACACGCAACTGCCAGAAATATTTAGTACCGGTAGTTAAACCAGCAACGAGCTTATGAGCCTGATTACCACCAGGTACTATAGTAGCCGTGGTAGAGTTAATGAGGGCTGT
>JAHJZX010000078.1 GCA_018826295.1 Gammaproteobacteria bacterium | reverse complement strand
TTCCTGAAACTCGCGGCCTGGATATGGGAGAATCCCCACAGGGCGACAGCCAGTTTACAGACGTGGAAAACGTAAAGCAGTGGGGATACGAGAAGTGGAAGGCATGGGTGGAGGCGCATGGGGGGTGGTTCGGGGGGCTCCATACAGTCAACCACGTCTGGGGCATCTACGAGGACCTTGCGCTTTGTGGCCTTTACGTCAGCGAGATGGGGCCTGATAGCGACAATCCCCTGTGCGCCCATTGCCTGAAGCAACTCATCCGCATCATCAAGCGGGAATCTTGACACGTGGAAAAGGAGGGACAATAATGAAGATAGAAAAGACTCGATGCGACGAGTGCGGGAAGGAAGTTTCCGATTCCTATGGGGAAGTAGGTTGGATTCGGATCTCTAGTGTCTCTGAAGCCTTCTCCATTTCTGTAGCCTATGGCCGTGATGAGAGCAGGACTGCAAGGACTGGATACGCCAGGAGCAAGGAACTCGATTTCTGTGGTCTGCCCTGCCTGTTAACATACATCTCATCTCTCAGGCCGAAAGCGGTGTAGGAAGGATTGAATGCAAATCAACGTCACGATACAAAGCATCAGGCTGAAATTCGAGCCGCGTGATTTGTGGGTAGGGTTATACTGGACACGCAGCAAAGGCAAGATTGGTAGCTGTCGGGCCTACAGCTTTTACGTTTGTCTCATTCCAATGTTGCCCATTGTGATTAAGGCCATCATCTGCACGCCGCTCGTAAGATTCAATTGACACGTGGAAAGGAGGGAGAGTGAAGAAAAGCGACGTACCCAGCAACCTGTTTGTAGGGGCCATATTGCGGGCCTACGAGAAGGCCGTCTCCAAAGGAGAAGAGAAGCCCCAGCCATCTGCGTTATGGGACTACATTGTCATGGAGTGCCTTCGGTCGCCAGGTGGCTTCATCACGATGTTTGAATGGGACACATCAAGGGCCAAAAACATCAACCGCATCGGGACAATCATGGAGTGTATAGAGCGGGGGCACGTACCTGGCCTGGTGCTGGAAGGAGATGAAAGAGGAAGAATCGTGATATCCAAAGCACCCACGAGTGAAAGTTGACAAGGTAAACTGTGGAACGCTTGCCGCCGCAGAGCATCGAAGCAGAGGAGGCCGTGTTGGGGGGACTATTGATAGATCCCTACGCCGTCGAGCGCGTCAAGCACATCCTGTCGGCAGGCGATTTCTACCGCGACAAGCACGGCTGGATATACGCTGCCATCCTGCACCTTCACAACCAAAACGAGCCGGTAGACTTCCTCACCGTCTGCGACACGCTGGACGGCGAGGGCAAGCTGGACGCCACAGGCGGGGGAGCGTTCATCAGCGAACTCATCAACGCCGTGCCAACGAGCATCCACGTCGAGCATTACGCCCGCATCGTAGTCAATGCCGCCAATAAGCGCAGGCTCATCCAGGCAGCTACGGAAGTGGCCAAGATAGGCTACGACGAGGAGTTGGACGACCTGGCGACCTACAGCAAGGCGCAGGCCATCCTCCGAGGGGCAGAGCCCACAGGCAAGCCCATCCTCGCAGTAGGAGGAGATGGGCTGACGGACGCCATGTTTGAGGCGCTGGCCCAGGCGGAAATGGACAAGCAGGCGGCGAGGGACGGATACGAAGTCAAGTGGCCCTGGAAGGCGATGCTGGCCTACAGCAAGCGGTGGAGGGCGGGCCAGCCGGTCGTGGTCATAGCCGAGGGCGGGGCGGGTAAGACGGCCTTCTGCATGTGCATCGCCAGCCACAACGCCATGAACGGGGGGAAGATTGTCTACGCCCACACCGAGGACGAGCCCAGAGTGTTGCTGATGCGGCAATTGTCCAGCATGACCGGCGTACCCTTCAACGAGATAGAGAGCGCGACCTACGCCGACACGGAATTGGTGGACGGCAACACCAGGGGCATCCACTTCAAGGTTCCGGCGGTCGTCCTGCGCGGCATCTCGTCCATCCGTCAGGCGTGGCGCGGGGAGTTGTGGCTCCTGCCCTGCACCGGCAAGACCGTGCCCGAAACGGTATACGCCCTGGAGCGCCTTCAGGCAGACATCGGCCTGCCCGACGCCGTCATCTTCGACTGGTTCTTCGATCACCGCATGAGAGAGGGCTACGAGAACATGACCGTCAAGCTGACGATGGACCTGAAAGACTTGAAGGACTACGCCGCCGTCCATAAGGTGAGGCTCCTGGTCGCCATGCAGACGGGGAAGATAGGGGCCAGCAAGGGCAGGCTCACGGCCTACGATGCGTTCTGGACGAGTTCAGCAGCCCACTACGGTAAACTCGTTATGGGCCTGAAGCGGGAGCGGGAGATGGTGGGCGGGGAACCCATCGGCCCCTTCAAGCCGGAGATAGAGGTGTTCATCAGCAAGGCGAACCTGGACGTGACCGGCTCGTTCAAGCTCCAGATGCGGGGGGAGACATTCAGCATCTTCGAGCCGGAGACGAAAGTGTTGCCGGAGACGCCGTGGTATGATTAGAGAGGAGGATTGATAATGTCTGAGATATTGGGGCCATGCCCTCATTGCGGAAAGATAACAGGCGTGTACCGAGCGGCGGCAGCACGAGGCATAGTGCGCCTGTATTACTACGAGGATGGTACAGAGGCCGAGGTGGGATATGACGATATGACGTTTGTGGCT
>JAHJZX010000076.1 GCA_018826295.1 Gammaproteobacteria bacterium | reverse complement strand
GCGTTAGCTGCTTTTATTGCCCAAAATCACAAAAGGAGAAACTTGCGACGTACCATCTTGCAAAGTCAACGGGGCGCTCAGCCACGGCTGGCCATCCACCCGGTGCACGGCCCGCCACGAGGTCTGGTCATAGCGCCAGTAATCGTACTGGGTGCTCTCGACCGTGGTGCGCTGGCGGTCCCCGATGAGATAGTAGCGCCAGTCAGCCAGGATGCAGTCCCCGGCCACGCCCAGGGCCGCCGTCTTCTCGCTAAAGATGACCGGCATCCCGAAGATGGTCTGCGGCACGCCTTCCCGGGCATTCGGCGTCCACACGTAGTTGCCCGCCGGGTCCTGGAGCTGCATGATCTGGGAACGCGCGTTCTGGGCGATGATCCAGATGCCCCGGCCACTCGGCAGGAAGTCCTGGAGCATGTTGGCCAGGTCGATGTACACGATCTGCCCGTCAGACTGGCGCGCCCGGGGGATGGTCGCCCCGGCATTGATAATGCCCAACGGCTGCCCGGCCCCGGTACCCTGGATGAAGGCGTAATCCTCATACCAGGCGATACCCCCGGCGAAGCCCATCGGGCCCGCCAGGAAGTCGGACAGCGAGATGGCGCTATCGTCCAGCAGCTCGTCCGACGCCCGGGTGTACATGATCAGTTTGTGGGCCGTCAGCGAGACCTTGCGGAACTGGGCGGTCGTGACGGTTTTCTCGGTGGCCTCCTCCGCCCAGTAGGCCAACATGCCGCCGAACCAGTGCGGCACCGACGCCGTGGTTCCGGTCTGGTCCAGCACCGGGATGTCCAACTGGCGCCGGTTCATGCGGATGACGGTGGCGCGGTTGCGCACGATGGCGTCTTCGGCCATGACGGCCTGCAATTCGGCCAGGAACTGCGTGGGCACGAGGAACCCGCCGGACGCGCCGACGCTTTCCACCATCTGCTTCTTCTCGTGGCCGGCCTCGCCCTCCTCCTTGTAGAAACGCAGGCGCTCGTCACGCCGGCGCAAGTCGGGGGAACGGTGGCCCGCCCAGTACGTCGCCTCCAGAAAGTCGCCCCAGTCCTTGAACTCGCCGGGGCCAGCGCCCCCGCCCGGGGCCGCCTTCGTCTCACGCTGCATCTCGTCTACCGCCTGGTCCAGCTCGGCGGCGGCCAGGGCGATCTCCTTGAGCTGCAAGGACTTCGCCTTCAGGTCCTTGACCTCGGCCAGCATGGTCGGGACCCGAGCCTTCGTTTCGGCGTCGGCCGACTCGTCGGTCATGATGGCCTTCACTTCCTCCATCATAGCCGACGCCTTGCCGAGCACGTCTTTCCAATGTTCTGCCATAGTTACACCTCCAAAAGTTCTAACTCGATTTGTGCTACCTGTACCTGTAGTGCCAGATCGTCCAGCCCCTTGGAGGTGGGTGGCGTCGCGGGCTCCTCAGCCCCGCCGGCCGTCCCGGCCTGTTTCGCGGCCTGGGGTTCTGCGTCCTCCTCGTCCATTTGCGCCGTGTCCGACGGCCCCGGCTCCTCCCCGAACCCCGGCACGTCAATCCCGGCGTCTTCCAGTGTCTCAATCAACGCCTGGAGCGCGGTCACAATGCGCTCGGCGTTACGGGTGGCCAGCACCCGCCCGGCCTTGGCCTCATCTGGGGCGCCAGCGCTCTTGTCACCCTGTGCCTTTTCCAGAATGCCCCGGGCCCGGCCCTGCAACGCCTTCATCTTGGCCGCCGTCAGGGCCGGGTGTTTGGCCTTGGGAATCTGGGCGATGGCGTTGCGCAAATGGGGCAAGTCCACGGTCCCTGCGGCGTCCTGGTAGGGGAAATAGCGCAGGTTGCGCGGCTCGGTTTTCCCTTCATCGTCCTTCTCGCCCCCCGGCGCAATCCACAGAAACGCGGCATCGGGCAGGTCGTTGATGTACGCCGTGCTCCAGCCGGCCTTGTCCTCAGCCGCCCCCTCGTCTCCCTTGCCCACGCCGGGCCGGTCCGCCCGCCTCATCTCGCCCCCGCATTCCGGGCAGGGCACGTCGCGGCAGTGCTCGGCGCTCTCCAGCGTATGCCCACATTCCAGACACTCGCACTGGTACGCGGCCTCCTTGCGCTGCATGGCCCCGCCGCATACCGGGCACTCCCCCTCGTACACGTCCTCGGGCCGCACCAGTTCGTGCCCGCACTTGGCGCAGCGGTAGGCGTATCCCTCTTCTTCATCCACCGCCTTGTCTTCTGGTTCCGGGGCTGCCTCCATCGGGGCGCCACACTCGGGACATTCGAAATCACACGAATCGGCGGCCTGCTCATAGTCACACTGGGTACAACGGCACAGGCCCTCGGGTGGCACCAAATCGCCGCCGGTCGCGGCCGTGTCTTCCATCATTTGTTTAGCCTCCTGCTCGTGTTCGTCCACCCAGGCCCGGGCGCTGCCCACGTCAAATTTGTCCCGGTCGAAGATGTAGGTCTGAATGGTGGTAGTGGTTTCGCCCTTCAGCCGCCCCACCACGGCCTGGATGCCGTTATCCTCAGCGCCAATGGAAATCGTGCGAAAGCTGTCCGCCTCAAAATCTCCCGGCTCGCGCACCCGCCAGCGGATGGTGTTTTCGGTTACGTCGGGGGCCGGCTTGCCCTCGGTGGGGCCATGCCCTTTAAGTGCCGTCACCTGGGCCATTTCATTCGCCCCGAAGGTTACGAGGCTCACCTCCCACAAACGCAACTCCTTCAGTTCCCGCACTGTGCCGTGGTCTTTGCTTTTGGTGTATTCCGTTCCCCCGGGAATGGCATCATACCCAATGGATAGAGCGTCCAGTGCCTCGTCATGTAACAGGGCCAGCACGTCCCGGCCCCTGGTCGTATCGCTGATGGCCGCCTGCATGAATAGCCCCCGATCATCTTCCTTCAACGAGAGGATTCTCCCCAGGGGTTCCTCCTTCGCGTGCTGCCACAGGAACTTGACTTTATTGCCCCGTTCGGCCAGGGTCTTGCGAAAGGCCCCGGGATGAATCACGTCCTTCACGCGGTCCACATTCCCGAAAAAGGCCGCGTAGCCCTCCACTGTACGCCCGGCAACATCAAGGCTCGTTACCTCGAATGGCGCGGTTTTGTACTCCATCTGCGTCGCCCCCATCCCATCGCCCTCCCTTGCCGTAGATCGG
>JAHJZX010000053.1 GCA_018826295.1 Gammaproteobacteria bacterium | reverse complement strand
GGCCTAGGACACCGCCCTTTCACGGCGGTAACAGGGGTTCGAATCCCCTAGGGGACGCCACTTCATCATTCATTATTCTGTTACTGTGTCCCCTTCGTCTAGAGGCCTAGGACACCGCCCTTTCACGGCGGTAACAGGGGTTCGAATCCCCTAGGGGACGCCACTTCGCGTCAAACTGCATTAACTTCCAAATTTATCCGTTACATACTCCGTTACATTTTAACTGCGCTGCTTTGCGTTGTTTTTTGTTATTCTGGCGCTAAATCAGCCAACAATTTCCCGACAAACTTACTGATTAACGGTTGCGCAGCCTGGTTCGGGTGTATGCCATCCGGCAGCATCAGTTCACTATTGGTGGCAATATTGTCCATAAAAAATGGCCAAAGGGTCACTTGCTGTTGTTCTGCCAATTGCGGGTAAATCGCGCTGAATTGTTGCACATAACGTGGTCCATAGTTAGGCGGAATGCGTATTTGCATTAGCACCGGTGTAGCATTATGCTGTTTTACTAAACTAATGATTTCATTAAGGTTAGATTTTGCAGTCGCCACCGGGAAACCGCGCAGGCCATCGTTACCACCCAATTCAATCAATACCGCATCAGGTTTGTGTTGAGTTAACAGAGCGGGTAAGCGTGCCAGGCCGCCGGCAGTGGTTTCGCCACTGATACTGGCATTAATCAGTTGCCAGTGGGTGTTTTGCTGCAGCAAGTGTGCCCAGCCTTCGTGCTGTTGCATGCCATAAGCGGCACTGAGGCTGTCGCCCAAAATTAGTAATTTTTCAGCAAAGCTATACTGACTGAAGCATCCGATTAACAGAAATAAGAAAATACGCATAATGAAAACACCTGAAGTTCATATAAAAGCGGTTAACCTGGCTAAGAGCGTTAAAGTGGCCGATGGTTCCCTGACTATCCTGCATGATATCAGCCTGACGATCAATCATGGCGAGACGGTTGCCATAGTTGGCGCTTCAGGCTCGGGTAAGTCTACTTTGCTCAGTTTGCTTGCGGGTTTGGATTTGCCGACTAAGGGCGAAGTATTGCTGGCTGGCCAGCCGTTGCATCAGTTATCAGAAGATCAACGCGCAGCAATTCGGGCCAGTAGCGTGGGTTTTGTATTTCAGTCGTTTTTATTACTGCCCAGCCTGACGGCACTGGAAAACGTGACCTTACCGGCTGAATTGTCTGGCATTAGCGATGCGCGTGAACGCGGTTTAAATTTGCTACGCCAGGTTGGGTTGGCAGAACGGGCTGACTTTTATCCGGCACAACTATCCGGTGGCGAACAACAACGGGTGGCCATTGCCCGCGCTTTTATCACTCGTCCGGCAGTGTTGTTTGCCGACGAGCCGTCAGCCAATTTAGATGCCGCAACAGGACAGAAAATCGAAGATCTGCTGTTTAAGTTAAATGCTGAACAAGGTACAACCCTGGTGCTGGTTACTCATAACAATGAATTAGCCGCACGCTGCCAACGCCAATATAAAATGCAGGCTGGCAGCTTTACCAGTACTGATCTGAAGGAGCTGTCAGATGTGGGCTAAAATTGCCTGGCGCCTGTTTTGGCGTGAGCTTGGCCGTGGTGAGCTGTGGGTTATTGCGTTTGCGCTGTTTTTGGCGGTTGTTTCTGTCGTGAGCTTAACCGGCATTACCGAAGGGGTTAAAGCGGCGCTGATGCAACGCAGTGCACAATTTAATGCCGCAGATAAGGTGTTGCGTTCCAGCCAGCCGTTTGTATCCGACATCATCACCCAGGCCCAACAACAAGGCCTGACCGTGGCGCAGCAAATGCAGTTTGATTCTATGCTGTTTGCCGGTGACAACATGCAGCTGGCGACAATAAAGGCGGTCAGTAGCGGTTATCCGCTGCGTGGTCAATTGCAACTGGAGGCCGCCGAACGCCCCGGTGTTGCCGCCGAGGTACAACTTAGCCCGGGCCAATTGTATTTTGAAGCCCGCTTGTTCGACTTATTAAAAGTACAGCTGGGTGATGAGATTGAACTGGGCATGTCACGCTTCACCGTTGCCGGCGTTATTGTCAACGAGCCTGATGCGCCGCTGAGCGTGTTTGGCGGCTCGCCAAGGGTGTTAATGCATTTGGACGATGTCGCTGCAACACAGATAGTGCAGCCGGGCAGTCGTATCGGCTATCGTTATCTGTTTGCTGGTACAGCGGAGAATTTACAACAATTTGAGCAAGCGCTGACGCCGCAGCTGAATGTGCATCAACGCTGGCAAAAAATGGATCGTGAAAGTGCCATTGGCAGTGCTTTAGAGCGGGCTGAGCGGTTTTTATTATTGGCCGGTTTGCTGGGAATAGTTCTGGCGGCGTGTGCGGCGGCTGTCGCCGCTAATCGTTACAGTCAGCGTCATACTCAGGCCGTTGCGGTAATAAAGGCTCTGGGCTCTTCTGAGCGCCAAATTCGTTTGCTGTATGGCTCACATTTACTACTGGTAGTGTTGTTTAGTTTGGTTATCGGCAGTCTGGCCGGACAAATTGCCATTAATTTAGCGCAGTGGGGCATCGGTATTTATCTGGCCGATTACCGGCCGGCATTTAGCTGGCGCCCGCTGTGGCTTGGTAGCCTGACGTGTATTATCTGTGCCTTGCTGTTTGCTGCCAGACCCATGTGGCGTTTATCACAAACCCCGGCGATTGACGTATTAAAACAGCCTGCGGCGCAAGGCAGGGTAGATAAACTGCAATTGTTCCTCGGCGCGGCCGCTATCTGGGGATTAATGTGGTTGTTTAGTGGTGAATTAGTATTAAGTCTGGGATTGTTTGCTCTATGCGCCGTATTTGCAGCTTTGCTGGTGGGCACGGCTACGTTGCTGCTTAAAGTCGCAAAGCCTGTTGCTGCCGGACAAAGTAGCGCCAGACGTTTAGCGCTGGCCAATTTGCGTCGTCGTATTTGGGCCAACAGTTTTCAACTGATCACCTTTAGTCTGGCTATATTTCTGGCGTTGTTGCTGTATTTTTTACGTGCCGAGTTAATAGAGCAATGGCAACGTCAAATCCCGGACGGGGCGCCAAATCAGTTTCTGGTTAACATCAGTGCCGCCCAGCGTGACAGCCTGGATAATTTTGCCCGTGAGCACCAATTGACGCTGGGCCAATACTATCCGGTAGTGCGCGGGCGCTTAACGTCAATAAACGATGAGCAGTTGCAACAGGAAGCCAGTAAAGAAGATCGCAGCGAGCAGCGGGTAGGGGTAGGGCGCGAACTTAATTTAACCTGGCTTGCTGACATGCCGGCTAACAATCAGTTGCTGTCTGGCAGTTGGTTCGGCTCAGACAGCCAGGCACAAGTATCGGTAGAGCAGGAAATAGCAGAGCGCCTGCAAGTTAAGCTGGGCGATAAACTGGCATTTTCTATCGGTGGTCAGATGGTTAGTGCCACCGTAAGCAGTATCCGTTCGGTAGACTGGAACAGCCTGCAACCTAATTTCTATATGATATTAAGTGCAGACTTGCTGGCAGATTTTCCGGCGACTTATATTAATGCGTTTTACCTGGATGCTGAGCGTCAACTGTTACTGAATCAACTGGCGCGTCTGTTACCAACGGTTTCGGTTATCAGCGTGGACAATATTATTAAGCAGGTCAATGACATTATTTCTCAGGTGAGTGTTGCACTGAGCTTTATCCTGCTGATCATTTGCTGCGCTGCGGTATTAGTGTTGGTTGCTCAGGTACAGGCCACGTTAGAGCAACGCGAGCAGGAACTGGCAATTTTACGCACTTTGGGTGCCCGTTATCCATTTTTGCGCAATGCACTGCTAATGGAATTTGCCTTGCTGGGGGCGATGGCCGGTTTATTTGCCACCGTTTTGGCTGAGCTCATGTTGTTAATTGTGCAGCAAAGGGTATTTGAGCTGCCATTTTCGCCGCACTATACGCTGTGGTGGCTGGGGCCTGCGCTGGGCGTATTGCTGGTTACACTGCTGGGCTGGTGGCAGTTACGCCGCTTACTGCAAATACCCGGAGCTCAGTTAATGCGTCGGGTTTTGCAGGGTTAATCCAGTAAGGCTGACAACGCCGGTTGCAGGTTTTCATAGCGAAAACTAAAACCGGCCTTTGTCAGATTCGCCGGCAAAACTCTTTGCCCGGTCAGCAGTAAATCTGCCATTTCTCCCAGCATCAGCTGCAGTAGCCAGGCTGGCATAGGTAACAGTGCCGGACGCTTTAACACCTGTGCCAGCGTTTGGCTAAATTCAGCATTGGTCACCGGGTTGGGCGCTGTGGCGTTAAAAATGCCACTAAGAGTAGGGTGTAACAGCAAAAACTCTATAATGCTCAGCATATCGCTGATATGCAACCAGGACATATACTGCCCGCCATGACTGATGCGCCCACCCAGACCGAGCTTAAACGCCGGCAACATTTTTGTCAGAGCGCCGCCATTGTCAGCCAGCACTATGCCGGTGCGTAAAATGCATACCCGGGTACGATCACTGCTGGCCGCTAGTGCAATATCTTCCCAGCGCTGGCAAAGCTGATGGGAAAACTCTGGGTTATAATGCGCAGCATCTTCAGTGATCAACTGGGCTTGATGCCGGCCATAGATACCAATGGCTGAACCACTGATCAGTACTGCCGGTGGTGATGCAGCGGCTTTTATTGCATTAACAAGTTGTTCGGTCAGGTGCCAGCGGCTATCACATAACCGCTGCTTTTGCTGTTCTGTCCATCGCTTACCAACTATCGGCTCACCAGCCAGATTGATGACCGCATCAAGCTGGTTAAAGTCCACCTCGTCCAGGCTGGATATAGCCTGTACAGCTGTGCCAAACATTGCCGCTACTTTTGCTGGATGCCGTGATAATAGCCAAAGCTTATGCTGAGATTGCCATAACCGGGTTAAGCCCGAGCCGATAAGGCCTGTGCCACCGGTAAGTAAAATATTCATAGTTGTTGCCGTTTGCTAACACGCACAAGCTTCAGTATAGAACTATTTATTCAGCGACAGCGTTAACGACACCGAATCGGCAAAACGCAGCGCATGCGGTTTATCAATTTCTACTTCGGCATAACGTACCGCCGGGTGTTCGGCGGCAATAGCCAGCACTTCGGCGGTCAGTTTTTCCAGCAGGGAAAAGCGCTGTTGTTCCACCAGGGCAATAATTTTTTTTGTGATGGTGCGGTAATTTAATGCATTGTCCATATCGTCACTGTTGGCGGCATCCTGAGCGCTGTAATGAATAGTGGCATTGATCACGACGTCCTGTTTGTTATTTATTTCATCGTCTTTAATGCCGATGTAGGTGCGCAGGCGCAGGTTTTTAATGCGGATAATGGCCGGGTTAGTAAGTTCCATCACGGGTTCCTGTTTAGTTATTAGCTGTAAGATTACGCTGTGACTGCCACAGAGGATCAGCTGGTATTGTTTAGCTCAAATACACTGTAAAGCGGGCGCCACCTAAATCGCTGTCGTCCAGTGTCAAACGGCCACTATAAGACGTTACCAGCTCAGCTACGATAGATAAGCCTACGCCATGACCTTCGCGGTATGTATCAAGGCGGGTGCCGCGTTGAAACAGCTGCTGTCGCTGATGCAAAGGTACACCAGGACCGTCGTCTTCAATGCACAGCTGCAGGCTATCCGCTTTGCACAGTACTGATAGCTGCACCTGATGCTTGCACGCTTTACAGGCGTTATCCAGTAAATTGCCGAGGATCTCCATTAAATCTGTTTCGTCGCCACGAAATACTGCATCGTCGGCACAATTAATCTGAATATCGATGTTCTTGCTGCGATAAATTTTGCTGAGCGCTGTAACCAGCTTTTGCAACGGTGGCAGCAACATAATTTGTTTTTTCCACACATCCTGACCTGAGCTGGCGGCCCGCTTTAACTGGTGCTCTATCATAGCGGTGATGCGATCCAGCTGTTCTTTCAGTTCAGGTTGCTGGCTCAGTGCTGAGGTATTTAGCACCGCTACCGGTGTTTTCAGCGCATGCGCCAGATCGCTCAGATGATGACGATAGCGTTGTTTTTGCCTGTTTTGGCTACTTAACAGCAGGTTAAGATCTTCTTTGATAATGCGCAGTTCAGCCGGGTACTTCCCCTGTAATTGCTCCTGAGAGCCATTTTCCACTTTGCGAATTTCCTGATCCAGCCGGGATAGCGGTTTGGTGGTCCAGTAATAGGCCAGCGACATAATCAGCAGCAGGCCTGAGCCAATACCGATAAACCAGCGCAGCAGTGTGGCGCGAAATGCATGCTGTGGTGCCAGTAAGCGCTCATCTGTCTGCACAACGTGAATGCTAAGCGGCCGGGTATAGTCGTCGGCGTCAAACAACAACGAAATAGATAACACCCAAAACAGCTGATTGTCCTGCAGCACCGGGCGGAATAAATGCTCGCCGGGTGTCAGATTATCCGACTGCGGATGAAAGCCCTGGTTTAATGACGAGTCGCTCTGCCAAACAATATCCCGCTGATGGGTGATATAAGCGCTGAGACCGGAATCGGGCCGGTAAAAATCCGGTGCCAAAGCGTTGTTGGTAAGTTCCACTGTATCGCTACTAACAGCCAGTTCTGACAAAATGGCATAGGAGTGAACTTCCAGCTTCTGCTCGGTACTGGTCAGAAGCTGGGTGTAAAATGCCTGGTCGATAGCAACGAAGGATGCCGGCAGCAAAAACAGTAAGATAAAAATACTGATCAACAGCTGCCGTAACTTGAGCGACAGCGCCATATCAGCTGACTGTCAGTGTAAAACGATAGCCCCGGCCACGTAAGGTCTCGATCGGCTTCAGTTCTCCGTTCGGGTCGAGCTTTTTCCGCAGTCGCAGCACAAAAACCTCAATCACATTACTGTCCAGATCAAAGTCCTGATCGTAGATATGCTCGGTTAATTCGGTTTTTGAAATAACCTTGTTCGGGTTCAGCATAAAGTACTCCAGCACTTTATACTCGTAAGCTGTCAGGCTAACTTCTTCATTCTGACACCATACTTGTTGGGTTCTGCTATTTAATGATACCGGCCCGGCGCTGAGCGTGGGCTCCGGCTGTCCGGCGGCCCGGCGAATGAGCGCATTGCAGCGAGCCAGCAACTCTTCACTGTGAAAAGGCTTAGTTAAATAGTCATCGGCACCGGCATCTAAGCCTTCAACTTTTTCCTGCCAGCTGCCACGTGCCGTCAGAATGATTATCGGGGTTTTTATGCCAGCCTGGCGCGCTTTACGAATAACAGTAAGGCCATCCATCTTGGGCAAGCCAATATCGATAATGGCCAGATCGTAAGGATACTCAGATAACTTAAACCAGCCATCATCACCGTCAAAGGCTACATCAACACTGAATTGCTGTTGCATCAGGTGTTCTTTAATTTGCTGAGCCAGCAAATTCTCATCTTCTACTACCAGTAAACGCATTACTTTCCATCCCTTTTAATCCGGCCGGTCTGGCCGTCAACTAATACTGTTACCACCCGACCATCCGCTTGTAACACTCTTATCCGGTAATATTGTTGCTGTACCTGAACTTTCACTATTTTTCCCGGATAATGCTGCTGCGCCAGGGCAGCGGCCTGTTCACGGCTCACAATTTTTGCTGCATCGTCATTACGCGCCTGCGCAATGCTACACGCTAGTAGCAGGGTACTGAGTACAAGTATTCGAAACGCTGGCATCGTTCTCTCCAGTTGGCGTAGCCGTAATTTACCGGACATTTCGCAAAGCATCAATCTGAACGGTCAAAACTGTTGTTTGCAAAGCTTATTACAGCGGATAAATGGTCAGATGCAAGCAGAGTAGGCTGGTTAGTCTTAATTAATGCTGAACATCACATTGTTATTAAGTTTGCAAAAAAGTTGCAATAAAATTGCAAAAAAGAATTGTTCGGCTAAATTTACTTTGTTGGCAATCAGGGCTCTCAGTACCGATAGTAATGCTTGCGTTATGGTTATTCCGCCAACCCAAAACTGACAGGCAGCTTGTTGGGTAGTCATCAGGGAACGAGAAATCTTTTAAGGAAAAATGTTATGAAACAAATCTTTTTCGCCATCGCCATGACAATCTTGGCTGTGTCTGCCAATTTAGCCTTTGCTGATGCTAAAACCAGCAGCCCAATCAGTAAAACGGATGTGGCAGTGCAGAAGGTGTCAGTAAATACCGCATCACTTGAACAACTGGATGCTATACCAGGTTTGGGTAAAAAGAAGGCTCAGGCGGTACTGGACCATATTGCCCAGCACGGGCCTATCCAGAACCAGGCCGATTTAACCAAAGTTAAGGGTATTGGCGACAAATTAGCCGCCAAAATCAGCCCTTATCTCAGTTTCAATTAAGTCATCTCTACCAAAGGTTAGGCCTGGCTTTGTACAAGCCGGGCCTAATCGCCCAGCGCTTTCATTTGCTCGTTAGTCCATTGGATAGCGGTGTGATAAGCGTCCGGTACCTGAGCTGCAGGCAGCTGCATACTGGCAATAGCGGCATTTGCCTGTGACCAGTTGCCGGTTTCATAATACTGAATCAGTTGCATAAAATCGGCCAGAATACCTTGTTTCTCTACCAGAGCTTCTTTAATTTCTTTCGCCAGTGGCAGTTTATTCATGACGCTTTCTATCGGTTCATCCAAAATAGCGTCCATCAGTGACATCAAGCCGGTAAGAAATGCCTTGGCAGTATCAACTTTACCTTGTAGTTGCGCCAGGCCTTCAGCAAAGCGGGCTCGGGTCATTGACATGCGCATCAGTTCAGCCGGTTTATCACTGCTGATTTGGGCAGTAAACAATAAAGACAGAAATTTCTTCAGTTCTGCCTGACCCAAAACCACCAACGCTTGTTTAATGGTTTCAATTTCGGCCCGGCGTTTAAAAATGGCCGAGTTGCTATAGCGCAATAATTTGTAAGACAGGTGCACATCGCGTTGAAATACTTCAGTAATTTTACCTAGGTCCATGTCGGATTTAGAGGTTTCGTACAGCAACTCTGCCAGCGTCATTTGCGCAGGTGACAAAGCCTTACTTTGCATCATTTCAGGTTTGGAGAAAAAATAGCCCTGAAAGTAGCTGAAGCCCATGTCCAGCGCCAGCTGAAACTCTTCGTTAGTTTCGACCTTTTCCGCCAGTAATTTTATCTGCGGAAACTCGGCAATTGCAGCCTTTACCTGATGAATGGTATCGGTTGAAGTCGAGCGGAAATCAATTTTAATAATGTCGATAAACGGATAAAAATGCCGCCACACCGGCTGATGAATGTAGTCGTCCAGTGCCAGTACATAGCCTTGCTCTTTTAGCTGCTGGCACAAGGCCAGTAAACGTTTGCCTGGCTGCACGGTTTCCAGTATTTCTACCACCACCTGCTCTTTGGGGAGCATGCTGGGATAATTTTTTTGCAGTGTCTCAAGCGTAAAATTAATAAAACCAGGCTTATCGCCTAAAAAATCATCCAGGCCATAAGAAAACTGACTACCTTCAATCATCCGCGAGGTGGCTTCGTCACCATCAATGTCTGGAAACGCATTTTCCAAACCGTCGCGAAACAGTAACTCATAAGCATAGAGTTCTTTATTACGGTCTAAAATCGGCTGACGCGCAGCATAAAAATACATAACAGGCTTATCTCACTAAAGAACACCAGAACAATAATTTAGCAAATAACCACGGCCAGAGCATGTAATATTTTGCGCTCAGGCCGTGTTTACCGGCGAAGACTAAGCTTGTTTGAGCTGCTGCTGCATTTTAGCAAACAGCTCGGTAACCTTAGGTGCCGGGCTTGATGTGAGCTTACTGACAATAATAATGCTTAGCGTGCTGACGATAACCCCTGGCAGGATTTCATAAACCAGACTGCTTAGCGTTGCGTCATTTGCCAGCACTGGTGCATAAATCCAAAACAGCACTGTAGCTGCACCACTTAAAATACCCGCTAAAGCGCCGGCAAAGGTCATACGTTGCCAATACAAACTCAGTACAACTAAGGGGCCAAAAGCGGCACCAAAACCGGCCCAGGCATTACTGACCAGGGTTAAAATTGAGCTTTCCCGATCGTAAGCCAGAATAATGGCAACCAGGGCGACAGCCAGCACCGACAAGCGGCCAACTAGCACCAGTTCACGCTGGCTGGCATCGCGTTTGACAAAGGTTTTATAGAAATCCTCGGTTAACGAGCTTGAGGTTACCAGCAATTGAGACGAAATGGTGCTCATAATAGCTGCCAGTATAGCGGCAAGCAGAAAACCGGAAATAAGCGGGTGAAACAAAAATTGTGAGAACACAATAAAGATAGTTTCAGGATCATTAAGCGTCATTTTGGTATTGGCGACATAAGCTATGCCCACTAAGCCGGTCATCACCGCACCTAATAAGGTGATCAGCATCCAACTGATACCGATACGGCGCGCGGTTTTGATATCTCTCACTGACCGAATAGCCATAAAGCGCACTATGATATGCGGTTGACCAAAATAGCCCAGCCCCCAGGATAATAAGGAGATAATGCCCAGCACCGTCAGGGCTTCACCGGTATTGGCATCGACAAACATATCGCTGAAGTTGGTGTTAATACTGCTAACCTGATTAAACACTGAGCTGATGCCGCCGAGATGATCTAAGGCCACCACCGGTACCAGCACCAGTGAAATAAACATAATACAACCCTGCACAAAGTCGGTAATGCTAACGGCAAGAAAACCACCAAACAAGGTATAGGCCACTACCACACCAGCGGTAACATACAAGCCGAGCTCGTAGCTTAAGCCAAAGGAGCTTTCAAACAGTTTGCCGCCGCCAACTACACCAGAAGAGGTATACAACGTAAAAAAGATCACAATAACCACTGAAGACACAATACGCAGTAAGCGGGTTTTATCGGCAAAGCGGTTTTCAAAATAATCGGGTAGGGTGATCGAGTCATTGGCCACTTCGGTGTAAACCCGTAGCCGGGGCGCGACAATAATATAATTAATATAGGCGCCGACTAATAAGCCAATAGCTATCCAGCTGCTGCTTACGCCAGACAAGTACATGGCACCTGGTACACCCATCAGCATCCAGCCGCTCATATCAGAAGCGCCGGCCGATAGCGCTGTGACCGATGGGCTGAGTTTACGTCCGCCCAGCATGTAGCCGGACATATCATCAGTAGAGGTTTTGTAGCCGTATAAACCAATGCCAAGCATGGCAAGAAAGTATAATCCCAACGAAATAAGCGTGCCTGTTTCCAAAACAGTTTCTCCTTATGGCCCTTGCTGAGCTTTGGTTAATGCTTGCCTAACCAAAACACAGCGTAAAAAAATACCTGATACTGGATCAGGTGCGTATAACGGCGTCCATGCTAACAACTTGTAGCCCAGCATGCCAGTAAAGCGCGGCAAGCTGAGCACTATCCCTGCTCAATGCCGCGGTTTATCGGTTATGCGGATATAAGCCAGCCAGCTTATTGTCAGCCGGACTAGTCTGTTGAAGTTGCTGATAGCGTTGCCAGCTTTGCCAAAGTGCCTCGCCTTGCCACTGACTAACGGCTGGGTTATACAAGGCGGCGTTAAGCTGCAGCAACTGCTGCTGTAACCCGGGTTCTGTTAGCAGCGTCGCTAAGTCTGTTAGCGAATGACAAGCTTTATCGTGTTGCTGGCGGGCAAAACGTAACAGCTCGGCTTTGGCCGCTGCGGCATCGTTTTGTTTACAGGCGGCTTTAAGTTTGCGGTGATCAAATTTGACCCGGCTTGAAACCGCCGCTACGGGCTGATGCACAGGTTTACGTTGCCATAACAGATACCACACTAAGGCGCTGCTTAGCCACAAAGCCAATAACAGGCTGCTTAAATGGTTCCAGTGCCAGTTTGACGCCGGTGCGGTTATAGCCGGTACAGTTTGTGGCATAGCACTAATGGCGCTGTTATTTAGCGCTGCTACAGCCGGCGTTGTGGCAGTGGCTGCACCGGCTTCAACCGTCAGGCGTCGCGCCGGTAGCCGGGCATAATCAAGTTGATTAGTCTTGCTGTTCCACCAGGGCAGCACCAGCTCGGGCAGCTCAAGTACACCGGCTTTATTGGCGATTACCGCTGTAGTAAACACTTTTTGTGCAACCAAACGCCCATTGCGCTGCGCACTTTTTGCCTGGGGTTGCTCCTGATATAGCCGCAAGCCGTCCGGGAAGCCCTGATTTATTTGCGGCAATTGGTTTTCGGCTACATCCACCGCAGACAAGGTAATAATACGGGTTACCGGCTCGCCTTGCTTCAGTGTGGTGACATCCGGGCTCCATTCTTCGGTTAAGGTAACCAGGCCTGCAACCAACCAGTCACCGGGGAAATTATCAGGTATAGCCTGCACGCTGATCTCAACAGGCTGGCCTTGTTGCACCACCGTTTTGGTGCGGGCAAAATAGTTATAGCGGGCACTGTCCCGGTCGATCATTTCACCGCTGAAGGTAGGCGGACTGATAGTAAAATTGCCGCTTCGCTGTGGTGTCAGTGCATAGCGGCGGGTAATGGTACGGTAGCGAATGCCATTAACCAGTTCAGAGCCTTCGACATCCTGGCCCACCTGCACAACACTGGCGCCATCTACTACCGGCTCCGACAACGAACCACGTTGTAAGTCGCCGTTAAAAAAAATGGTTACCTGATAATAGCTCAGCTGCTGTACATACAATTGCTGCTGTTCTATTTCTGAGCGTAAAAACAGTTCGGTATTTGGGCCGGCTGCGGTATTAACTTGTTGATCCAATACCTTAAGTACAATAGGGGCGCTGCTAAACCCTTGTGCGCTAAAGGCCGGTATAGTCAGTTCACCGGTTTTTTTGGGTAACAGCACCACTTTCCAGCTGGTGCTTTGGCTAGACTGCCCATTGATAATTTGTGTACTGCTGCTGACAGAGGGGGCCATAACGCTAAAATCTTGCTCCAGCACCCTAAAATTAATGGCATCGGCCGACAGCCTGCTGTCAGCGATCAGTTCCAGCGTTACCGCTTCGCCTTGCAATGCCGGGTTTTTATCAATTCTGGCAGTTAAGGATGACATGGCATAGCCCGACGTACTTAATACCACACCAACAAACGCTGCAACGGCTAAAAGCAAAACTCTTACCATTGTTGATCTACTCCTTTTGGCAGGCGTTGTTGCTGCCGTTTTAAATACTCTAAATACATTTTATTGCGCAGCAGTAGTGCCGGATCATCCTGCACTTTGCGCAGCAAGTTCTCTAATTGCTGTTGTTGTTCAGGTGTGGCATCAGGCCAGGCTTCATGCACCGCTTTTTGCTGCTCTGCCGGTTGTTCCGCTTCGCTGTTTGGTTGCTCTGCCTGCTGAGGTTGCGCGGCGGCAGTCTCTTGCTGTTGTTGTTCTTGCTGTTGCGGCTGTGCAGCCTGTTGTTGCTCAGCATTTTCGCCTTGCTGATCGTCGGCTGAGGCTTCATTTGCATCGCCTTGCTGCTCAGCATCATCGCCGTCTTGCGATTGTTGCTGCTGGTTGTCTTGTTGCTGCTGATCAGAACCTTTTTGCTGCTGTTTTTGATCCTGTTGTTGCTGCTGTTGCTGTTGCATTAGTTGCTGCATCAGATCAGCGTTTTGCTGCGCCGGGCTAAAGTCCGCATTTTGCTGCAACGCCTGCTGATAGGCTGCTAAGGCTTCTTCATAGCGTTGCTGTTGCGCCAGGCTATTGCCGAGGTTATGCCAGGCCGAAACAGGATTATCGTTGTCGGTTATCGCCTGACGAAATGCCTGTTCTGCACTTTGGTAGTCGCCCTGACGATACGCTGCATTGCCTTGCCATAACGGCTGGCTAAACTTGGCCTGCGCGTTGGCAAAATCGCCGGCGTTGTAGTCCTGTACCGCTTGTTGCTGTTTGGTTTGCCACAGATCGCGCCATTCGAACGCGGTAGCCGGACGCGGTACTATCATCAGGCAGCTCAGCGCCAGCAACGGACTGTATTTGCGCTGCAGTAATACCAGCGGCAGTAACATCCACACCAGATAGATGGCGCTGTCATACCACTGATCGCCCTGTATTTGCTTATTACTATCGGCCTGATCCAATGGCGACAAAGCAGGTAAAGCCAGAATGCCGGCTAAATTGTTGCCACCAGCCGTCGCTGCTGTAAAGACACCACCGCCGCTGCGTGCCAGACTTGCCAGCTGTGTCAGTGGTACTTTGGGGATCACCACGCCACCCTGAGCATTTTTCAGCAGCTCGCCGTTTTCTTGCTGTACGGGCGCGCCGTCGGCGGAACCAAAAGCTAACACCGACAGCCGGTGCGGCCAGTTATTCAGCAGATCCTGAATGTCGCGATAGCTGCCATTGTCGAAGCCATCGGTAAACACCACCACATCACCACGCGGATAACCGGCCTGCTGTAATAGCTTGCCAGCCTGCTGTATTGCCGCCAGTAAGTTAGAGCCTTGCACCGGCATAATTTCCGGTTTCAAATCCGGGATCAATAAACGAATATTATTGTGATCCGGTGTCAGCGGGGATATGACAAAAGCATCGCCGGCAAATGCCAATAATGCCAGTTCACCCTCTGCAAGTTCGTCGGTAAAGTCCAGCGCATTAAAACGCTGTTGCGTGAGACGGTCGGGTACCATATCGGTGGCACGCATCGACATCGATAAATCCAGCACCAGTACGGTGGCTTTTTTTAAGGCAAATGCCGGCTGCGGAACTTTTTGCCAGCTGGGGCCCGCCAGAGCTAACACACTAATAAACCAGCACAACAGTAGTAGCGGCAAAGCAAAGGGCTGACGTCGTATTAACTGTTGGCCACCGAGCAACACCTGTTGCAGATGTACGGCAATTAGATTGTGCCACGGGCTTTGCTGATGCCGGTAGCGATATAGCAGCAGCGCCAGCAGCAAGGCTGGCAGTAGCGCCAGAAGCCACCAGGGCCTGATTAAATGCAAATCAGACAACATGTTTAACTATCCCACGCCAGTAGATATTAACCACCGCCATTACAAAAGATATTAACAACGCCAACGCCAGCGGCCAGTGCAGCAAGCTGCGTTGTGGCCGGTATGTCAGGGTGTCACGCTCTATTGGTTCCAGCTGGTCTATTAGTTGATAAATCTGGTTTAGCTCGTTTAAATCACGGGCACGAAAATACCGCCCCCCCGTGTCTTCAGCCAGCTGTGTTAACAAGCGTTCGTCCAGATCCTGTGATGGGTTTACCATGCGCCGGCCTAACACACTGTGCTGCACCATTTGCTCGGCACCGACACCGACTGTATGAATTTTAACACCGGCAGCTTTCGCCAGTTGCAGCGCCTCCAGCGGTTGAATATTACCGGCAGTATTGGCACCGTCACTTAGCAAAATCAGCACTTTATTACTGCTTTCATAGGTGTTCAGCCGTTTTACCGCCAAGCCTATAGCTTCGCCAATCGCCGTACGGGTACCCACCAGACGCAACACACTGTCGTCGAGCATTTTTTGTACTGTGGTTAAATCAAAGGTTAGCGGTGTTTGCTGGTAGGCGGCGTCGGCAAATAAAATCAGCCCGATCCGATCACCCTGGCGACGGCGGATAAAGTCACTGATCACCAGTTTTACCGCATCAAGCCGGTTGATACTCTGACCTTGTAACTGCATATCGGCAATTTCCATCGAGCCGGATAAATCGAGCGCTAACATCAGATCTCGCCCTTGCTGCGGCAGTGTCACGGGTTCGCCTAACCAGCGTGGTTGCATGGCTGCGGTCACCAAAGCCAGCCAAAGCAAACTGGCTAAAACTGTGCGAAAGCCAAAACGCGGGCCTGAGCTTTGTGCGGTATTGCCGGCCAGTTTGGCCAGTGCAGGCAGTTTAAGCGCTGTTTCGCTGCCACTTTGCCGGCGCATCCTAAGTAACAAGGGTAACAATACGGCCAATGCCAGCCAGGGGTAACCAAATTCAAGCATGTTGGCCTCCGCTGGTGTACTCGGTCGGGGCCTTGCCGTTGTAGCTTTGCAGCCAGCCCCGGGCAAACTGGTAAAATTGCTCATTGGCGAGTGGGTCGGCGCTTGCGCTGTATAGCAGGTTCGTCAGATCAGGCACAGTGGCGCTATGGCCTGCTGCCAGCCAGCGTTGCCATTGAGCCACCGGTAATGTCAGAGCCGGATGTGCATGCTGATAATGCAGCAGCACGCGCTTTAGCAGCTGATTAATCTGGCTGGCACTGTCGGCTTTACCGGCCAGCGTAGCCAGTAGCGCTAATGCCTGACGTTTGGCTGCAAAAAATCGCCAGCGCCGGTACAGGCGCCATGCTACGTAGAGTAAGCCGGCGCCAAGCACCGCGACGGCAAACCAGGCCAACGGTGGCAGAGCAAAAGCATTTACTAAAGCCGGCTCGCTGATGTCGGCCAGTTGGTCCAGCGGGGAGTGGGTGTTAGCCATGGTTTTTTCTCTCCAGTTGGCTAAGCACAGGCTCGGCGGCAGTAATTGGCAGCCATTTGCAGCCTAACTGGCTGATTTGCTGTTTTAACTGTGCCTGCAGTTGCTGCTGCGCACTGGCGTAACGCTGTTGTATCGCAGCGCTGCCAAGTTCGATGTAGCCGGTCGTCGCGCCGTCGCTGACAGCGGCCAGGCCATTGCTGCCGGTCGGCAACGCCAGCTCCAGCGGATCAGTTACCGGGCAGCAGGTTACTTCATTATGCTGGCGAATAGCACGGATATGGCGCAGGCCATCTTCACTGAACTGACTGAAATCTGATAACACATATACCAGGCTACCCGGGCGCACCAAACGTCTTAACTGGCTAAGCGCGGTATCAAGCGACAGGCCGCGGTGGCCACTAGTATGCTGATGTACTTCGGTTAGCGCATGAAAATAGCGTACTACGCCATGGCTGCGGCTTTGTGGTTTGAGTTCAATATGCTGATTTGCATTAAACACCAGGCCGCCTAGCTTATCGCCACGTTGTTTAACATGCCAGGCAATTAACGCTGCCAGATGGGCCGCCTGCACCGATTTAAACAGCAAGCAGCTGCCAAAGCGCATGCTATCGCCAAGATCGGTCAGGATAAACACCGGCCGTTCTTTTTCTTCACGAAACAGCTTGGTATGTACTTTGCCAGTGCGGGCTGTAACACGCCAGTCAATGGTACGCACATCATCACCATTCTGGTAATGGCGTACTTCATCAAACTCCATGCCGCGGCCTTTGCTTTTGGCCAGATAAGTACCGGCCAGTTTACTGTGAATGGCCATACGCGGGGTCAGGTCCAGCACCTTGGTATAACGCTGATACCAGAGTAACTCGGTTAAACCGATATCGATAGCGTTAGTACCGTTTTGTGCCAGCCATTGCTGGGAAGACAATGTCTGGCTCATATCAGGCTGTAGGTACCAGGCGCAGGATTTCGTCTAACACATCATCGCTGCTGATGCCTTCAGCTTCGGCGGCATAGGTTAGAATTAAACGATGACGCAGTACATTGTGAAATACCGCCTGAATATCGTCAGGGGTAACAAAGTCACGGCCTTGCAGCCAGGCTTTGGCGCGGGCGCAGCGCTCCAGTGCTATGGTGGCACGTGGGCTGGCGCCGTAGCCAATCCAACTGGCCAGCGTGTCGCTGTAAGCTTTGGCATCGCGCGTTGCCATGATCAGCGCCACGATATAATGCTGCAGGCTATCGGCCAGATGAATTTGTAAAATCGCTTTGCGGGCGGCAAAAATATCGGCCTGACTTATCGGTGTAACCTGGGTCTGGCTGCCGCTTAATGCCTCGTTGCGGGTTAATTGCAGGATAGCCAGCTCGGTCGCGGCATCCGGGTAATCGACTTTTAAGTGCAACAGAAAACGGTCGAGCTGGGCTTCTGGCAGTGGATAGGTACCTTCCTGCTCCAGTGGGTTTTGTGTCGCCATAACTAAAAACAATTCTGGCAGTGGATAGGTTTTTCGGCCAACGGTAACCTGCTTTTCTGCCATGGCTTCAAGTAAAGCTGACTGTACTTTTGCCGGTGCGCGGTTTATTTCATCGGCTAAAATAATATGATGAAACAGCGGCCCTGATTGAAATTCAAACTGGCCGGTTTCCGGCCGGTAGATGTCAGTACCGGTTAAATCGGCCGGCAACAGATCCGGGGTAAACTGAATACGGTGAAACTGACCTTCTACCCCATGAGCTAACGCGTTAACCGCGCGGGTTTTTGCCAGCCCAGGTGGGCCTTCAACTAATAAATGGCCATTGGCCAGCAATGCCAGCAAGATACCTTCAGTTAAATCAGCTTGACCCAGCACCTGGCTGTCGAGATAGGCTTTTAAGCCGGAAAATGCATTCACCATAATTTATTCAATCTTAATTATCTGGATTTATTGATTGTTTTATCGCCAATGCCCAATAAAACGGGCTAGGCTAAGACGTTATAACCTAAATATGGTTCCGTTTGCATTAAAACAAGTGTTTTAATTTTCAACGACTGTCGCTACAATCGATGCTAACAATACAGGTCAGACCTGTCTTATGATAACAAGAGGAACACTATGAGCGCGTCAATTAACCTAAGCACCCGTCAGGGCGATCGCATCGCAATCGTTTCGGGTTTGCGTACCCCTTTTGCCAAGCAGGCGACAGAATTTCATGGTGTGTCGGCACTGGATTTAGGCAAGCTGGTGGTTAATGAACTGCTGATCCGCAGTGAACTGGACCCTAAGCTGATTGAACAGCTGGTGTATGGCCAGGTAGTGCAGATGCCCGAAGCGCCCAATATTGCCCGCGAAATCGTGTTAGGTACCGGCATGCAGGTGCACACGGATGCCTTTAGCGTTAGCCGCGCCTGTGCGACCAGTTTTCAATCGGTGGTCAGTGTTGCCGAGTCCATGCTGGCAGGGGTAACGCAGATTGCTATCGCTGGCGGTGCTGATTCCAGCTCGGTATTGCCTATCGGCGTGAGTAAAAAGCTGGCGCGCGCGCTGGTTGATCTGAACAAAGCCCGAACTTTTGGCCAGAAACTGGCGATTTTCCGCCGTCTGGGCTTAAAAGACTTATTACCGGTACCGCCGGCCGTTGCTGAATACAGCACCGGCTTATCGATGGGTGACACTGCCGAGCAAATGGCAAAAACCCATGGTATCAGCCGTGCCGATCAGGATGCTTTGGCGCACCGCTCACATACGCTGGCTACCCAGGCCTGGCAAAGTGGTGTGATGCAACAGGAAGTTATGGCCGCCCATGTTGAGCCTTACTCACGTTTTCTGGAGATGGACAACAATATCCGTCAGGATTCAAAGCTGGAGTCATACGCTAAATTAAAACCGGTATTTGACCGGGTGCACGGCTCGGTAACGGCAGCGAATGCCACACCGCTGACCGATGGTGCCTCTGCGGTTCTGATGATGACGGAAAGCCGGGCGAAAGCGCTGGGCTACACGCCGCTGGGTTACATCCGCAGCTATGCTTTTGCCGCTATTGATGTTTACGATGACATGTTAATGGGGCCATCGTACGCTACGCCAATAGCACTGGACCGCGCTGGTATGACGTTGAATGACTTAACCCTGATTGAAATGCATGAAGCCTTTGCCGCCCAGACGCTGGCTAACATGAAGATGTTCGCCAGTAAAAAGTTTGCCGCAGAAAAACTAGGTCGCGCAGCTGCTATTGGTGAGATTGATATGGCGCGGTTTAACGTACAGGGCGGCTCATTGGCCTACGGCCATCCGTTTGCCGCAACCGGTACCCGCTTGATTGTACAAACGCTAAATGAATTAAAACGTCGTGGTGGTGGTATAGGTTTAACCACCGCCTGCGCCGCCGGTGGATTAGGTGCCGCCATGATCGTGGAGACAGAATAATGACAGCAACTAACAGTTTCAGCCTGCAAATTCGCGAAGATCATATCGGCGTGATCACTATGGACATCGCCGGCGAGTCAATGAACGTATTAAAAGCCGCCTTTGCCGATGAAATCAGTGCACTTTTAGCGGAGATAAAAGCCAATACACAATTGAAAGGCCTGGTATTTATCAGTGGTAAAGCCGACTCCTTTATCGCTGGCGCCGATATTTCGATGCTGGATGGCTGCAAAACGGCAGAAGAAGCGCAAGCCATTGGCCGCATGGGCCAGCAAATGTTTGCTCAACTGGAACAATTATCCATCCCGCTGGTGGCGGCTATTCATGGCCCTTGCCTGGGTGGTGGTTTAGAACTGGCTATGGCGTGCCATGCCCGGGTGGCAACCAACGACAGCAAAACCGTACTGGGCTTACCTGAAGTGCAACTGGGCTTATTGCCTGGCAGCGGTGGTACCCAGCGCTTGCCACGTTTGGTTGGCTTACAAAAAGCCCTGGACATGATCCTTACCGGCAAGCAGCTACGCGCGGCGCAGGCGAAAAAAGCCGGCCTGGTGGATGAAGTGGTACCCAAGAGTATTTTGCTCGATGCCGCCGTAAAGCGGGCATTAAAAGGTAAGCCACAGCGTGAGCAGATAAAGCTGAACCTGGTAGGCAAGGTGCTGGAGCGCACGCCGTTTGGCCGTAATGTACTGTTTAGCCAGGCGCGTAAGCAAACGCTGAAAAAAACGCAGGGTAACTATCCGGCGCCGTTAAAAATTCTCGATGTAATTAAAACCGGTGTCGACAACGGTATGCAAGAGGGCCTGGCGGCCGAAGCCAAAGCTTTTGGTGAGCTGTGTATGACTAAAGAGTCAGCAGCGCTGCGCAGCCTGTTTTTTGCCACCACGCAAATGAAAAAAGAAAGCGGGGCCGGCGACACTAAGCCAAATAAAGTGCGTAAAGCGGCGGTGCTGGGTGGTGGTTTAATGGGCGGTGGCATAGCCAATGTAACTGCAACTAAAGCCGGCATACCGGTCAGGATCAAGGATATTAATCAGCAGGGGATCAGCAATGCGCTGAAATACAGCTATTCGCTACTGCAGAAAAAGTTTAAGCGTCGCTTTATCAGCAAGGCCGAGATGCAAAAGCAATTGTTACTGATGACTGGCAGCACCGATTACAGCGGCTTTCACGATGCTGATATCGTGGTAGAAGCGGTGTTTGAAGATCTCGCTTTAAAACAGCAAATGGTAGCGGATATTGAGCAACATTGTGCAGAGCACACCATTTTTGCCAGTAACACCAGCTCACTGCCGATCGGGCAAATTGCTGCTAAAGCATCACGGCCAGAAAATGTAATCGGTCTGCATTATTTTTCACCGGTCGATAAAATGCCACTGGTGGAAGTCATAGCGCATGAAAAAACCTCTGCAGAAACTATCGCCACCACAGTGGCCTTTGCCCGCAAGCAAGGTAAGACGCCGATAGTGGTCAAAGACGGCGCCGGTTTTTATGTTAACCGTATTCTGGCGCTGTATATGAATGAAGCGGCCAATATTTTGCTGGAAGGCGAGCCGGTAGAAAAAATTGACAAAGCACTGGTCAAATTTGGTTTTCCGGTGGGGCCGGTAACTTTGCTTGACGAAGTAGGTATCGATGTTGGCGCAAAAATTTCGCCAATTCTGGCGACAGAATTAGGTGAGCGCTTTGTCGCACCAGCCGCCTTTGATAAATTGCTGGCGGATGGTCGCAAAGGCAAGAAAACCGAAAAAGGCTTTTATCTGTACGGCAAAAATGCCAAAAAAGGCAAAAAACTGGTTGATGAAACGGTCTACAGCGTGTTGGGCGTGACACCAGCACCACGGCTGAACACTGATGAAATAGCCAGCCGCTGCATGGTACAAATGTTAAATGAAGCGGTGCGCACGCTGGAAGAGGGCATTATCGCCTCGGCCCGTGATGGTGATATCGGTGCGATCTTTGGTATAGGTTTCCCGCCGTTTTTGGGCGGACCTTTCCGTTATATCGATCAGCTAGGTGCGGCTAACTTGCTGGCGCAACTGCGTAATCTGGAAAGCCGCTTTGGTAGCCGCTTTGCCCCTGCAGCCTTGTTGGTACAGATGGCTGAGCAGCAACAAAAGTTTTATGCCTAACCGCTATACCGTTAAAGGCCCTGCCAACGCGCTAGTGCTGTGGCAGGGCTGTTAAAGCCAACTTGATATAACAGGCTAAAATTCAACCAAAAGTTAACAGTAAGGCCGGCTAAGCAACGCTATAATAGCCGGCCTTGTTGTAGCTGTCTCTGGAGTGTCGGGTGTTAGTATTACCGCTGGTTTGGTTATTAACTGCAGTAGGTGTTTATATTGCCGCCTTACGTAGTGGCATGACAGCACTGCGCTGGGCTGTGGCCGCGCTGATTAGCGGCCCCTTGCTACTGCCGCTGTTTACCAGTCACAAGCGCTTGTTACTGCGTAAAGTGCAGGGTGGTAATGCCGTCTGGTTTCGGCCTTAACGCTAACAGCGCCGGGCAGGCCGCGCGCTGAGCGCTTACTTGTTTGCAGACAACAAGGCTCTTAGCTGCGTAATAATGTCAGCTATTTTTACCCGGTGCGCAGCTTTAGGCAGCGATACGGCAAACAGCTCGCGTTGCATAACCGGCGCGTCGGTAATTAAATGCAGGCTGCCATCGTCCAGCAATGGCTTCACCATGGTTTGCGGCAAATAAGCTGAACCTCCCCTTTGCTGCATGAGTTCCAGCGCGATACGGGCGCTACCAGTGCGTAATTGCGGTGGTGGCAGCTCAGGAAAGTGCCTGGCATGCTGAATATCAAAAGCAGTGCCCCAGTCTACCAGGATGTATTGTTGTTGCATGGCACGCTGTACAGTACGGTCGCTATGAGTGGTAACCGGCAACAACTGAATATCGCCCAGCTTATCAATTTGCATTTCGTCTACTTTGGGGGCATCAAACAGTACCGCTAAATCCAGATGTCGCTCCAATACCAGCCGGGCAATTTGCTCGCGGCCCAGCGATTCAGCCCGCCACGACAGCCCGGGTAAGGCCTGCTGTACACTAATAAAACCCTGCAGTAAAAAAGCATCCCAAATATTGGCGGTGGCAGCAATGGATAACTGCACCGCTTGCTCTGCGCTTACCGCAACATCCTGTTTTGCCCGTTGTAAAGCGGTTAGCATGGCTTCGGCGTGGGGTAACAAACGCTCACCGGCAGCGGTAAGCTGAATATTATTGCGATAGCGGCTAAACAGATTTACGCCCAATTGTTGCTCTAACTGACGGATACGAAAACTGACGGCAGACTGAGTGAGATACAGATTTTCGGCGGCTTTACCAAAATGTCGGGTGCGCTGAACTTCAATAAAGGTTTTAAGTAGTTCGGTATCCAAATTTAATCCTGTAGTTATTTTATGGTGTCGATAAAAAATATTTGTTTTACTGCGCTGTTTTTGTTAACCATACTCCGCACAGTTTAAACAGGCTGGCTTGATATTCAACGAGATTAGAGGAAAAAAGTGATGCAGCAAAGTTTTGTCGCTACCCGTCGCTTTTTCGAT
>JAHJZX010000052.1 GCA_018826295.1 Gammaproteobacteria bacterium | reverse complement strand
TCAACGACTAACTGAGCACATTCGAGACGAAATTCTGGGCTGAATGTAGGTCTTGTTTTTTTGTTCATCATGTCACCTAATGTCATACGAGGTGGATCATAACACCTCTAATCAGGTGGCCAAATTCAGTGTGCCACTACACGGCAACGACAGCAATCGCTGTGAGCATTAACAGGTTTAAATTCCATAAGAAGAAGGCATCTAGTATATAAACTGAGACTGCAAATATAACTACGTCTGCGACTCTGATAATTACACTCTCAGAATCCCCGAAGTCTTTATTTGCCAGCCAGTCAATAAACATGTTGCCTCCGTTCCTACTTATTGCATTGAGAGTATTACATTAATTAATCAAGGGCAATTAGCTGACGTTATTCAATATCCAACGAATGGGGTCCTCAGGACCTGCCCCGATTTACCTCATCTGGCAATGTTAATCATTCTTTACCTGTTTCGAATAATATCAACAATTCGACTATGAACGATCTGAGAAAGAATTAAGGTATCATCGCCGGTGGTATTTACAAACTGAATGACAACAGTGTCAATATCGTCGTAGTATCGAGCACGGCTCCAGTAGCCCAGTACCCAGCCATCGTGTTGATATTTATAAAGCGCGTTGTAAATTTTGGCTTCTTCTGGGGTAAACAAAGAACCATTGTTAAGTGCCTTTATAAATTTCCCGACAGCTTCTGCCGTTGCGATCATGCCTTGATCAAGATGTTTAAAGTCATCTGAATATCCCATGTGATAACCACTCATCAATCTATCTGGATCAATCTCATGAACCGACATAAAGGTGTCGTCAATTCCTAACGGGAGCAAAATTTCATCTTTAATAAACTGTCCGTGATCGTAACCGAGGACTTTTGTCATGATCCTCTGTAGCAGTATGTAATTGGTATTTGAGTAGCGGTAGTCTGCGTCAGGCTCAAAATCAGCCTGCTTATTAAGAATCAACTCTAAACCATCAATATTAGAGTCGGCCCAATTAAACCCTTCAACATCGGTAAAATTAGGGATGCCACTTCGATGTTGAGCCATCATTCGAAGCGTAATTCTATCGGCATTCTGGATCTTTCCGTCAAGTTCGGGTAAGTAATCAAGGAGTGTTCCATCTAGCGATAACGTTTTCTTGGCAACAAGCTTGGCGATTGCGGACGCATCAAAAAGCTTTGCAATGCTGGCTATCTTAAATAGAGCTTGAGGGTAAGCGGGGGTTTTAGTATCGCGATTGTGAAAGCCTTCGGCATAAAATTCAGGCGCTTTGCCGTTTCTATCGACATAAACGATAATCCCATCGAGTCGCTCCTCTACCGCATTTGCAAGTTCCTGTTCTATGGTATTTGGCGTCGGCTTAAGATAGTAAAGCCCGAACTCCCATGGCGCAAACAGGTAGATACTAGTAAAAGTGGCAATAGCTGCGGCAATACGTAAAGCTGTTAGCTTGTTTTTTCCCATTCGTTAAGCTTCCAAATTCTAATGGTTTAGATCAGATCCTGTAACGTTGGCTAAATGCTCAAATCACCAGGACGTGGTGGATGTCACCGATTATCAGGGGCAGATTGAAATTAACCTGCCCCTGCGTATTTGCTCTTGGCAGACGGTCACACCTTCGGCTGTGCTCTGGCCATTAACGCCATGCAATCAATATCGGCTGGCAGGGTGCCGTAGTTGCTGCAAATACCGGGTATTAGCCGGGCGCGGATAAAGGCGTCGGCGACCATGGCTTCACCGTATTGCAGCAACACACTGGCTTGTAACAGCAGCGCTAATTTATCGACGATGCTGCGGGCGCGGTATTCCAGCGTGGCGCTATCCTGCAATGCTTGCTGTAGCCGGGAAAAGGCGGCGTCATAATCCTGATTGCGGCCGGTTACACTTTGCAGTTCGTTCAGGCAGGCGGCTAAGGCTTCGGGTTCTTTTTGCATGGCGCGCAGCACGTCCAGACACTGAATATTGCCGGAACCTTCCCAAATGGCATTGACCGGTGCTTCGCGATATAGCCTTGGCAGGATATTTTCTTCGACATAACCAACGCCGCCGAGGCACTCCATCGCTTCATAACAAAACTGCGGTGCGCGTTTGCAGATCCAGTATTTGCCGATAGCGGTGGCCAGGCGGACAAACTGTTGTTCGCTAACCACAGCCTGATTATCCAGCGCATAGGCCACGCGTAAACTCAGTGCCAATGCTGCTTCGCTGTCCAGTGTAAGGTCGGCCAGTACATTTTGCATCAGCGCATGCTGCTGCAGGTTTTTGCCAAAGGCGCTGCGCCCGGCAGTATGGTGAAGGGCCTGGGCTAAAGCGGCGCGCATTAAACCGGCCGAGCCTAACATGCAGTCAAAGCGGGTTAGTGCCACCATATCAATAATTGTGCGCACACCGCGGCCTTCATCACCAATGCGCCAGGCAAAGGCGCCGCGAAATTCTACCTCTGATGAGGCGTTAGAGCAGTTACCCAGCTTGTGTTTAAGGCGCTGAATATAAAACTGGTTTTTACTGCCATCCGGCCGCCAGCGTGGTAATAAAAAGCAGCTTAAGCCGGCCTCGGTTTGTGCCAGCGTTAAAAAGCCGTCGCACATCGGTGCCGAGCAAAACCATTTGTGCCCCACCAGCTCGTATTCATCTGCACTTAACTGCATGGCCCGGGTGGTATTGGCGCGCACATCCGAGCCGCCTTGTTTTTCTGTCATCGCCATGCCGATAGTTAAGCCGGCTTTGGCAAAGTAGGGTTTATTGTCAGGGTCATACTGTGCGGTGAGTACTTTTGCCAGCCAGTCGGCCGCGGCTTTCGGTGCTTGCTTTAGCACCGGTACGGCGGCGTAGGTCATGGTTAACGGGCAGCCGGAGCCGGCATCGGCCTGCATATGCTGATACACCATGGCAGCGCGCGCTACCTGGGCGCCTTTGCCCGGCTTCACCCAGGGCGCTGAGGGCAGGCCAAAGGTAATTGCCGCTTGCATCAGCTGATGGTAGGCCGGATGAAAGCGCACCTCGTCAATGCGGTTTCCAAAGCGGTCATGGCTGTGAAATTCGGGCGGATATTGATTAGCCAGAAAACCGGCCTCGGCCAGCGCACCACCGCATAAACTGCCATAGCTGGCCAGATCGGCGCTGTGCGCGGCGCCAAAACGGCTTACCCAGTATTGCAGCGTGCTGTCGCTAAGCCAGCTGTTAAAGGGGGTTAACGAAGATGGCTGGTTCAGTACCTGATGGGTTTCAGCTACGGCGCTGTATGGCCGTGTTGTTGGGGAGTTATCTGACATCCGCGCCTCCTGCTGTTGTTACAGCAGTGAAGCATGGCGCGGAGCAGAACTCAAGCTTGCTGCCTGGCTTAGTGCTTGGCGTCAAGCAGCGCCTGTAGCTGTTGTAACTGCTCTTTACTGAACTTGCCATGGTCCAGCAGGCTTGTTACCAGCTCAAACTCGCCGCTTTTACCACTTCGGTGAATTTTAATTACTTTATGCTCAATGGCGTCGCTGTCACTGTCTTTATCCAGCTCAATCACCATCTTCTTACTGTGCAGCGCCACACTGTCGGCGCCGGACAGGATATGCAGCTTGCCGTTTTCATCCTGCGCCAGGCCTTGCAGTTGGCGCAGGGTAATAAGGCGCAAGCGGCAAAATTGTTGCAATTACCCTACAAAACCCTGCTCTACCGGCTGGAAAAATATCAGCTGGGCAACTAGCACGGTCTTAGCGCTGATTATTTTTTGACCAGTCTGAGCTATACTTAGCGCCTGTGGCTTTGCTACTGATAATCAGCAGCGGGCCTACCTGTGCAGGAGCTAACTGATGACGGCAGCTAAACGCATTATTATTTGTTGTGACGGCACCTGGTATCAACCGGATGAAACTCCCACCAATGTAACTAAGTTGGTGCGCAGTATTAAACCCACGGCCAGCGATGGCGTGCATCAGGTGGTGTTTTATGATCAGGGTGTAGGTACCGGCGGCCCGATAGATAAGTTTATTGGCGGTGCTTTTGGCAGCGGGCTGGAAAAAAACGTGCTCGATTGTTATCGGTTTTTAATCCACAACTATGAGTTAGGAGATGAAATCTACGCCTTTGGCTTTAGCCGGGGGGCTTATACCGCCCGGGCCTTTGTTGGTCTTATTCATGCGGTAGGTTTGCTGGAAAAAAGTTCGCTGGATAAATTGCAGCAGGCGTATAAATATTACCGCACCCAGCCGGATCAGCGGCCAGAAGGCGAATATGACAACCATTACCGGCCTGATATTCGTATGGTTGGTGTGTTTGACACGGTCGGCGCCTTAGGAGCACCTACACCTTTATTGGGCAAGCTAACCCGGCGCTGGGTTGGCTTTTTTAATACTCATCTTTGCGAGCAGGTAAAACATGCTTACCATGCACTGGCATTAGAGGAGCGGCGTGCGCCTTTTCAGCCGGATTTATGGACCGGTGAAGCAAAAGCGGATCAGTATATTGAGCAGTGCTGGTTTTGTGGCTCCCATGCCGATATTGGCGGCGGCTATGAAGAAAGTGGCTTGTCTGATATCGCTTTGCAGTGGATGGTAATGAAAGCCTGTGCACTGGGGCTGGAGTTTAACGACACCTATTTACGGGGGTTGTGGAAGCCTGATTTGCAAATGCAGCCGCATGATTCCTACTCGTTTAGTTATAAGCTGCTGGAACGTATCGGCACGGCCGAATCGTTGCGGCGCATCTATGGTGATCCGGCCAACCCGCCAATTAATATCAGTATTCATGACAGTGTGTATCAGCGCATTGCCGCTGGCGATTACCAGCCAAAGAATCCGGATTTTCCGCCGGTCGACAAGTTGGCAAATCGCCGCAGTAAAGTGCGCCAGTTGGTAACAGACACCCCGGCGGCGCAGTTAACGTTAAAAGAATTTGCCGCCAGCTGTCAGGTGCTGGATTTTAGCAAGGACGGTGGCGTGCGTATTCGCTATAACGGTGACTTGCAGCCCGGTGACAGCCTGAGTATTGAAAGCGGTCTGTTTGCCAACAGCAGTGTGCACTGCCGCTGGAAAAAGGGGGATCAGTACGGTCTGCAGTTTGCTGCCTGAGTGCTCAGGCAGCGTAATGTTGCAAGCTTAGCCCTGAGCTGTTGTCATGCGCTTAAAACACCGCAACGCCACAACCGTTAATAGCAGACTCATGCCTAGCAGGATCAGCAGATGTAACCACCATGCATGGCCCTGATCCATAGCGATCACTTTCAGGCCAAGCTGCGACAAATGATAGCTGGGCCAGATCCAGCTGGCGTGCTGCAGTGCGCCAGGCAACATATGAATTGGCAGCCAGAGGCCGGACAACAGCGCCATCGGCAGATAAATCAGATTTACCACGCCGGGGGCGGCTTTATCACTTAGCGTTAAGCCTAAAATGAGGCCGATAACTGCAAAGGGGGCCGTGCCCAGTATTAACACCAGTGCCAGCAGCAGCCATTGCCCGGCTGCCAGCCGCACACCGGCAAACACTGCCGCTATGCTGAACAGCATCAGGATGATCAGCAGCGAAAACAGCAGGGCTGTGCTGAATTTGGCCAGCAGGTAGGCGGCAGTAGGCATGGGTGATAGCCGTTTTAACGTCAGCCAGCCATGGCCGCGATCGCCGGCAATATTGATGGCAAAGTTAAACATCGCCGGGCCCATAATGCCAAAGCAGCCATAAGTAACCAACATATAGGCACTGGCGGCGCCGCTATTTAGCAACACGCCAAAGAACAGATAAAACACCGTCGGAAAAGCCAATGCCGGTAAGACAAAACCCGGGGTGCGCCAAACACTGAGTAAATCGTACCAGGCTTCTTTGCGATAAATCAGCGTAGTATTCATGCGGCCTGCTCCTGTTGTGTGGTGCTGTTGTGGGTAAGTTGTAAAAAAGCCTGCTCCAGTGCAACCGGCCGCACTTCCAGTTGGCTGACACTGTCGTCTGCCAGCAGCAAGGCTTTGACGCTTTGCTCGGCATGGCGGCTATGCAGGGTAATATGGTCTTTATCCCGGCTCAGTTGCAGCACCGCGGGTAGTGCTAACAAGGCGGTATCCGACAGAGTGCTGCAGCAGCTAATCACTTTGTACTGCATTAAGGCTTTAAGCTCAGCCGGGCTGCCATTGGCAACAACGACACCCTGGTTTAGCACGGTAATACGATCGGCCAGTTGCTCGGCTTCCTCCAGATAATGGGTAGTCAGCACCACAGAGATCCCGTGCTGTTTTAATTGTTGCACCTGCTGCCATAAGGCACGCCGGGCTTCCACATCCATGCCCAGCGTTGGCTCGTCCAAAAATACCAGTTTGGGCTTGCCGGCCAGCGCTAACGCAAACAACAAGCGTTGTTTCTGGCCGCCGGATAAACGGCCAAAACGCTGCCGGCTGTGTTGCTCTAAACCGGCCAGCTTCACCAGCTCGGCGGCGCTGTAACCGCCTTCGTAGTAACTGCTGAATAAATCGCACTGCTCAAAGACGGTTAAATTGGCACTCAGGCTGCCGATTTGCATCATGACTCCCAGCTGCTGACGCAGCGCCGTGGAGCGCTGACAACCGGATTGCAGTTGATTAAACAGCGTTATTTCACCACTATCTGTAGCTACCAGACCTAAAATGGCCGCTATCAGCGTTGTTTTACCTGCCCCGTTTGGGCCTAGAATGCACAGCACCTCTGCTGGCTCCAGCGTAATATCCACCCCGGCCAACACAGTGTTAGCGCCATACCGTTTGGTTAGCCCGGCGACGTTTAGCGGTTGTAGTTTCATAGTGCACCCCGGGTACTATGTTGTTGTAAGAACTGCGTTATGTGCTGATTAAGCCAGGTGGGGGCATCAGCCATAATAAAATGCTTGGAGTCTCGGGCGAAGGCAAAGCTGTGGTACTGCGTTGGTGCGTTGGCCAGCTGGCTTTCATAACCGGCTTGCACCTGTTCTGGCGTGGTATAAGGTGCGCCATGTTGCAAAGCGCCCAGTGTCAGCACAGGTACCCGGATATTGCTCAGCGCCGGGCGCAAATCTGCCCGCATCAGCTCGCCCATTACCCGGCCCGAGGTCATACCGTCAGAGCGGTACATATCGGCCACGATGCGCTGTTGCCAGCTTTCGTCACTGGCCATGCTTTTTGCCATGCTTTGCGGGTCGAAGCCGCGTTGTGGTGCGGGGGTGTTGCCCGGCTTGGTAGCGTCGGCGCTCTGGGGTTTATGGTTAGCGGGTATAGAGCTGGCTGATTTTTCGCCGATCAGTGCGCCCAGCGCCGGTAAACCATCAACATTAATGGCTGCGCTAATTTGCTCCGGCGAATTGGCGGCCAGAGCCAGCGCTAAGTACCCGCCCAGTGAGTGGCCAATAACCACAGGTTTATCCAGCTGCTGCTCACTGATATAGCGCAAAATGGCGTGTTGCTGCGTTGCCAGATAACCCTCGCCCCAGCTTTGCATCGGGATAGGCTGCACGCCGGCAAAACCGGCCAGCGTTAAAATATGCAGCTGATAATCAGCCTGCAGCGCTTCTACAGTACTTTGCCAAACCTCACCGGATGACGCCACGCCAGGGATAAGAATAACCGCCGGGCCCTGGCCGACTACCTTAACATCGAAACAGGCACAAGCCTGCTGCTGTACTGGCGCAGTAATGGCGGCGTGTTCTGTCAGTGCTGGCAGGCTTAATAAGCCGCCGCTTAAACCCAGTGCCAGTGTTAACGTGCGTAATGTGGTGTTTAACGTTTTCATGTTATCTGCCCTGTTAATGTTGTTATGTGATGTTGATGCGGCCAGTTTAGGCCGGCGGGGCAGATAGCACAGCTAACGCTTGTCATCAGTTGGGCATGACAAATGCCACAAGGAGATATGACCTTTGTCACTGGCGTTAAGCTATTGATCCTGATTACACTTGGCCAACGAAAAGCAGGCGCCGGCAGACGGTGGGAGAAACGGATGACGCCATACAATACGCTGGAAAGAAAACTGAGCTGGGCTTACCTGATAAACCTTGTTTTCTATGTTATTCCGCTATTTACCGTGCGCTTTGCGCTGTGGCAGTACCTCAGCATGGCAGCGGCTTTATTGTTGTTTCTGGTTTGCTACTTCTGGGCCTATCGCTGCAGTCGCAGCGAGATGCACTGGCCGATAGCCGGTATCGTGCTGGTAGCGGCGCTGATCACCCCGGTGAACCCCGGCTCTATTGCTATGTTTGCCTATGCCGGCTTTTTTATCGGCTTTGCTTATACGCTACAGCGCTATCTGCTGCTGATGCTGCTACTGGTGGCATTATTGGTGGTATTGCAGTTGACGCTGACCATTCACTGGAACCTGTTTTTAGAGATGGGCGTGCCGATAGTGCTGGGCGTTAGCTTATTAGGCCGTGCCGAACAGGCTAAATTGCGCCACCGTCTGGCGGAAAAACAAAGTGAAGATGAAATAAAACAACTGGCTACCACGGTAGAGCGCGAGCGTATCGCCCGTGATTTACACGATATTTTGGGTCACACACTATCCAGCATTATTTTAAAGGCCGATTTGGCAGAAAAGTTGCTGGCACGCCAGCATGGCGCAGCGGCGCAGCAGCAACTCACTGAATTAAGCCAGATTGCCCGCGATGCGTTAAGCCAGGTGCGGCAAAGTGTGTCGGGTTACAAGCATCAGGGCCTGGCGGCCGAAGTGCATAAGCTGCTCAGCCGGCTGCGTGATGCCGGTTTTCAGGCTGAACTTAAAGGCGAAGTGCCGGCACTTAATAGCCGCTGCGAGACAGCTATCATACTGGCATTGACCGAATTGACCACCAACGTCATGCGCCACAGTAAGGGTGATAGCTGTCAGTTAAGCTTTGTGCAGCAGGGCAAACATCTACTGATCTGTGTCGCTGATAATGGCAACAGCAGCGACATCACCGAGGGCAATGGTCTGGCCGGCTTGCGCGAGCGGCTGGCGGCAATAGGTGCTTCATTGGCGCTACAACACCATAATGGTGTGGCAGCCAGCATTCAATTATCACTGCAGGAGAGCACGGAATGAATATTTTACTGGCTGAAGATCAAGCCATGGTGCGCACGGCATTGGCCAGCTTGCTGCGGTTAGAGGCCAACTATCAGGTAACCGAAGCGGCTGATGGCAAGGCAGCGCTGACGCTGTTAAAACAGCAAGCCTTCGATTTGCTGCTAAGCGATATTGAAATGCCTTCTTGCACCGGTATCGAGCTGGCGCAGTATATTCAACAGCACAAACTGCCGACTAAAGTGGTCATTATCACCACCTTTGGCCGGGCCGGTTATGTAAAGCGGGCGATGGATGCCGGCGTCGGCGGCTTTTTATTAAAAGATGCGCCGGTAGAGCAACTGGTGCAAGCGATACAGCAGGTGATGGCCGGTAAACGGGTGGTAGACAGTGAGCTGCTGTTAAATTCACTGGGTGATCAGGATCCGCTCAGCGACAAAGAACGCCAGGCGCTGCGGTTGGCTGCCGACGGCCAGAGTACCAGTGAGATTGCCGCCGCGCTGTATATTGCCGAAGGTACAGCACGTAACTATTTATCTGACGCCATCAGCAAACTTAACGCCGCCAACCGTATAGACGCCGCCCGCATCGCCCGGCAAAAAGGCTGGTTGTAGCTGAACAGCCCAGATTTCGGCATCCATCGGTTTGCCCACGCCAACACGCCTGTCACTGAACCCATACTTTGACATAATACACCCATAGTTTGACAAATTTAACCCATACAATGACATAAAAATCTGTTTTGTAATTAAATTACATCATTAATTTACTTATTAATCAGCGCCATATGAGAAAATTAACCCATAGATTGACAAATTAAATAGGAAAAGTACACTGGAAACACACTTTATATCGGGTTTAGCTCATGTATATAAGAAGTTTGCGCAAACCATCACCGAATAAGAACGTATTTAAATTCGCTAGCGCTAAAGTTAGCGAAACAATAATGTGCGAAAGCTCATTGGAATTCGATGCGTGTTTTCATCATGAATACAACGAAAACATAAAAAGCTTTGGTAGCCAACCAGAGGGTTTTTATTACCATTTTGGCGGGAAGAAACTCCCTTACACACCTGATGCGATAATTCATTTTATCGACGGAACTGTAAAATTCCATGAATACAAACCATACAGCAAAACATTCGATCCAATCTTTAGAGCTAAATTTTTAGCCAAAAAAGAAGCTGCTCAGTCTTCTGGAGTAGATCTGATCTTAGTAACAGAGCGTCAGATTCGTGTAAATCCAATTCTAAATAACCTTAAAATTTTACACCGGTATTCAGGCATCTATGGTCTGAATTCTATACAAATTGAATTAATTAATTTTATAAGGAAAGCTGGAAAAATCTGTGTTAACGATATAGCACTAAGACAATCATTATCACCAGGTGAGACTAAGTCATATCTTTATTCTCTAATACACAAAGGATTAGTCAAAACAAACTTAAATCATGATGATCTTGCTTGTAACCCAGCTGTTTGGTGCATTTCGTGAAAGATTTTGAGGATGAATTCACATCAACTGAATTATTTAAGAAGCCCGAAACCCCTATTCAATATGTGAAACTAGAAGATGCCGAGATAGTCAAAAGAGACTTAGATACCTTTCCTGACTTCTTGAAAGAGAATGCGCTAGATAAATATCAACTTATTTCTATATTAGATAAGAAAATAGAGCACGGCTGGACAGAGAAAAATATTAATCCAATTCTTGATGAGCTTTTCGTAACTGCAATCGAAAAAAGACCAAATTGGCGGACTGTGGTTCGCTGGCGTAAAAATTTCATTGAAAGTAATGGAGACATTGTGTCCCTGGTTCCCAAGCGTCAAAAAATGGGTAACCGAGTCAAACGTATTGAAGGTGACGAAGCTTTTTTTGAAGAAGCATTAGCACGTTTTCTAGATTCCAAAAGGCCTTCAGTAGCTAAAGCGTATCAATATTATAAAGATAGAATCACCATTGAGAATGAAAGCATTGTTGACGGAAAAATTCACATCATTTCTTACAAAAACTTCAACAAAAGAATAAAGTCACTTCCACCATATGCAATTGCTGTCGCAAGACATGGTAAATTCTTAGCAGATCAGTGGTTTACATATTGCTCATCTCATATCCCCCCAACAAGAATATTAGAGCGTGTAGAAATTGATCATTCCCCACTTGACCTAATTCTGCTTGATGATGAGTTATCTATACCTATTGGTCGCCCTTATTTAACATTATTGGTTGATGTTTTCAGCGGCTGTGTTTTGGGATTTCATTTGAGTTATAAATCGCCATCTTACGTCTCTGTCTCAAAGGCAATAGTACACGCTGTAAAACCCAAGTCATTATCAAGTTTTAGTATAAAGCTGCAAAACGATTGGCCATGCTTTGGTAAAATGGAAAACCTAGTTGTAGACAATGGCGCTGAGTTTTGGTCTAAAAGCTTGGAGCATGCCTGCAAAGAAGCCGGAATTAACATTCAATATAATCAGGTGCGTAAGCCTTGGTTAAAGCCATTTGTAGAGCGTTTTTTTGGATTGATCAATGAGTGTTTTTTATCAGAAATTCCAGGAAAAACCTTTTCGAATATCCTTGCTAAAGAAGACTATAATCCAAAGAAAGACGCAATTATGCGTTTTTCTACTTTCACCGAGGAGTTTCAACGTTGGATAGTCGACGTATATCATCAGAATACAAACTCCAGAGAAACTCGAATCCCAATAAAGCGCTGGCAGCAAGGTTTTGATGTTTTTCCACCACTTGAAATGAGTTCCGATGAGGAAGAACGCTTTAAAGTACTTATGTTCATCTCCGATGCAAGAACGCTTACTAGACATGGTATCAAATTCGAAGAGTTGATGTATGACTCAACTGCTTTATCAGATTATAGGAAGCGCTATCCACAAACCGCAGACACAATTAAAAAAATAATCAAAATTGACCCTGATGATTTATCGAGTATTTATGTCTACCTAGCTGAATTAAATGGCTATCTAAAAGTTCCATGTACTGATGAAAGCGGTTACGTGAATAGGCTTAGCTTGCATGAACACAAAATTATTAAGCAATGTAATCGCGAAATGATGCGCGAAAGCAGAGATGATTTGGGGTTAGCAAAAGCTCGTATGGCTATCCATGAGCGAGTGAGGCAAGAACAAGAAGCATTTATTGCATCTAATGGAAAAGCTAAAATCTCTCGGGTCAAGCAGCAAGCCCAACTAAAGGATATTAGTAATACTGGTCAAGGAACCATTCAAGCGCCAAAAGAAGAACCTGATAATTTATCAACTCAACCATCGACTACCGGCAGTGTTAGCGATCTTGTTGATTGGGACGAAGATCTGGAGGCGTTTGATTGAATCATTTAACACCTCAGCAAATTGAACAATTGCAGGCTTTCAGTAACTGCTTCATTACGTATCCAGCAATTCAAGAAATATTTAACGACTTTGATGAACTGAGATTTAATCGTAATTTTCAATCCGACCAACAATGTATGCTGATAACTGGGGATACAGGTGTTGGTAAAAGCCATCTTATTAATGAATATAAAAAACGAACGCTGGCTAGCCAAGACTATGGCAGAGAAGCAATGCCGATATTAATAAGTCGGATATCAAGTGGAAAGGGGTTTGATGCAACACTTACTCAAATGCTTGTCGATTTGGACCACTTTGGTGGATACCAATTCACCAAGCGAGGTTATAGAACCGATTTAAGAAAAAAGCTGGTTGATAATTTAATCAAAGCTCAGGTAGAGCTGCTTATTATTAACGAATTTCAGGAGCTAATTGAATTCAAAACCGGTATTGAGCGGCAACACATCGCCAATGGATTGAAATATATAAGCGAGGAAGCAAAAGTACCAATTGTTCTTGTTGGAATGCCCTGGGCAGAGCAAATTGCTGAAGAGCCACAATGGTCATCCCGTTTAGTTAGAAGAAGGAAGCTTGAGTATTTTAGTCTTCAAAAAGACATAAAGCTATTCCGTCAATATTTGATGAGCCTAGCTAAGAATATGCCATTTGAGCGCCCGCCAAAACTCGAAGACAAACGCTTCGCAATACCTCTTTTTGCAGCATGCAAAGGTGAGAATCGAGCTCTCAAACACTTACTTATCGAGTCGCTCAAAGTGGCAATGAGCAATGGCGATTCCACCCTTGAAATCCACCATATTAGCGCGGCATATGATTCAACTTTTCTAAATAAAAACATCAACAAACCCCAGCAGCACATTAATCCATTTACCTTACCGCTAGATAAAGTGCTGATCTCAGAAATTGTAATGCCATCCAGATACAACCCGAATGCGATAAATCCTGAAGACAGGTTAATCACGCGTGAATTTTCAGAACCAAAGGCGTTGTCTAAGATTTAAAATTCGAGATATTTGCCTATGCAAAGTCCAAAAACACTCTGAAATAGTTAAAATAGTTTTGGGAATTCAGTCACCCGTAGACTTAGCTGCATTTCTTGAATCGTATAAACAAGACCGCTGAATGTTACCAAGATGGACTTTGGGTTCATTCAACCCTTCAGCTCTAACAGGTGATTAAAGCTTCTGCACATTACCTTGGAAAAAACCCAAGCGGCCAGATAACTGACGGCTTGGGCGCCATCCCACCCCAGACCCTTTATCTGGAAGACGATTCGGATACTAAGTCGCCCTTTCACCTAGCTTCATTACAAAGCAGCGTTCCAGATTACCAAAATTGCTTCGCGCCATGAGAGCAAACTGGCTCTTCACGGGGCTACCTCATATAAGGTGCGCAATTTAAAAGCGTAAAGCCTTTCATTGAGCTTATAGGTGCTCAAACCTATATTGGGCTTAGTCATAATACTACCAGGCGGCAGGATAATCCATTACCCCAGGCACAGGGACTCCGTGAAGAATTAATGCTCGCCTAATCAAGAATGGAAGTGTCAGAGCATCACCTGGATAGCTTGTTAAGAGCTTGGTGCAAAATTGGTCCATATATCTGATTAATTTTTCAGCATCCATTAGTTCTTCAACTGACGAATTCCAGAACGCCTCTTCAACCTGATGTTCAATTTCTTGCCTTAGCTCTTTAAACGCAAATCTTCTTTGATGAACAATACGGTACTGGTCGGCTCCCTGATGATGGACAACTAACTTGTGTTCAGGAATTTTCTTTAAAAGCTTTCCACTTTTGTCACGTCGTAAATCACAAAATTCTTGAGAAAACATTATCTTGCCTTCAACCCGGTAAAATGTTTTTTCTAGCGACTCTGCGTTCAAAGACCAATACACTTTAAAAGTGTTACGACGTAATTTATGGCCATAAAGATTCAGCAATGGTAATAACTGCTCTTCGGTCCCTTGCTTGCTTCCTTTATTCCATGCACTGACTATTGACTGCTGAGTTCTGCATTTTTCAGCTATCTCAAGCTGAGTCCATCCATCATTTAGCGCTAACCTGACTAACTCCCTTGTCCATTTAAAGGGCTTTTTTTTAGCTCGCTTGCCTTTAACATCAGCGTCCATAGTTGTCCTTTTAAAGAGGGGCCGAAGCCCCCATAATCGTTTATTTCTTCTTGCCAGCATTTTGCGGGTTTTGAGGGTTCATTTGCCACCCCCTGTTCCCCTGATTTTTTGCATAAGTAGTGTTAGTACCTGGTGTGCCTTTATTGGCGTTTGGCATATCAGCGTTGTGGTTACTTTTCTTTGTCATGGTGTCGCTCCTTGGTGGTGAATGTCAGGGTTAATGCTAACAACGGAGCTGAACTTCACAATTGATACTTCAGTGATAAACAGTGATATCTGAAGATAATTTCAAAACACCGCAACAAAAGCTACCTTATTCAGTTTAAAGATGTATTGGAATAACCGTTGCTCTCTTTAAATGTACACATGTTAATTAACAGCTATAAATCTGCTTGCCCCGATGTTTAATACACCGTAAATTCATTTATATAGAAAATCGAACTCCGTATAAGGGTTATGATGCTGATCCAAATGCGCTGAACCGCACTGCGGTAAACTGAAAGCGCAAACGCTATTACAGATTTGAGATGAAATTATAGGCTAAGGCCTATCAGGAATTAACCACCAATGTTTGAACAAACCTTTAAGAATATCGACGACATACTGCATAAAGACGCTGGGTGCTCCAGCGAGCTGGACTACACCGAGCAAACCTCCTGGATGCTGTTTTTAAAGTATCTGGACGACCTGGAGTTTGCGAAATCACAGGAAGCGGAATTGATGGAGCAGGAATATTGCTACATCATTGACGAAGCACACCGCTGGAGCAAGTGGGCTGCCCCTAAAAAAGCTGATGGCAGTTTTAACCATGACAACGCCTTAACCGGTGATGATCTAATGGAGTATGTTGACGGTGAGTTATTCCCTTATCTTAAAGGCTTTAAACAGCGGGCCCAAAGCCCTAACACTATTGAATACAAGATTGGTGAGATATTTGGTGAGATAAAAAACAAAATCCAGAGCGGTTACTCACTGCGTGATGCGCTGGAAAAAGTGGATGAACTGCAATTTCGCTCACAAGAAGCCAAGCATGAACTGTCACACCTGTATGAAGTAAAAATTAAAAACATGGGCAATGCCGGTCGCAACGGTGGCGAATACTACACCCCACGCCCATTAATCCGCGCCATGATTGACGTGATAAAACCCAAAATTGGCGAAACCATCTATGACCCAGCAGCTGGCTCGGCCGGTTTTTTATGTGAGGCTTTTGATTATTTGCGTAAAGGCGGCGCAGAAAAACGCCAGTTAAAATCTAACGACTTAACGGTACTGCAAGAAAGCACTTTCTACGCTAAAGAAAAGAAGTCGCTGGCCTATGTAATTGCCATTATGAATATGATTTTGCATGGCATTGAAGCGCCTAACGTGGTTCATACCAATACCTTGGCAGAAAACCTGCAAGACATTACACCTAACAGGCAACACGATATCATTCTGGCCAACCCGCCTTTTGGCGGTAAAGAGCGGCCAGAGGTGCAGCAAAACTTCCCGATTAAAACCGGTGAAACGGCATTCCTGTTTTTGCAGCACTTTATTAAGTCACTCAAGCCCGGTGGCCGTGCTGCCATCGTGATTAAAAACACCTTTTTATCCAATACCGACAACGCCGCCATCGCCCTGCGTAAAGAGCTACTTGAAAACTGCAACTTACATACTATTCTCGACTGCCCTGGCGGCACCTTTATTGGCGCAGGGGTTAAAACCGTCGTGTTGTTTTTTACCAAAGGCGAACCTACTCAAAGCACTTGGTACTATCAGCTTAGTGTCGGCCGTAATATGGGTAAAACTAACCCGTTAAATGACAATGACTTAAAAGAGTTTGTGCAGTTACAGGCCAACTTTGCGGATTCTGATAATTCTTGGTCAGTAGCGACCAGCACGCTGGATAGCAACACCTGGGATTTATCGGTTAAAAACCCAAAAGCCAAAGAAGAAATAGCTCTGCGTGAACCCAAAGATATTATTGAAGAAATTATCGCGCTGGATAAAGAGAGTGAATCGATTCTGGCTAGTATTCAGGAGCTTCTATGACACAAGGATGGTCTCATAAAAAACTGGGGGAAGTATGTGTGTTGCAGAGGGGTTTTGACTTACCCAAAGGCTATCGAAAATCCGGGCTTGTTCCCTTAATTAGTTCAAGCGGTCGAAGTGACTACCATGACGAAGCGAAAGTAAAAGGCCCGGGGGTTGTCACAGGACGCTCTGGAAGTATCGGCAAAGTTTTCTTTATCGAAGAAGATTTTTGGCCCCTTAATACGACCCTGTATGTAAAAGAATTTTATGGTAACTACCCACGATTCGTTGCCTATCTGCTTAATAGTTTTGACTTGAGTAGATATACAAGTGGGGCTGGAGTCCCGACACTGAATCGAAACCATGTTCATGATGAATTAGTATTTGTTCCTGAGTCTGTTGAAGAACAAAAACGCATCGTCGCCATTCTCGACCAAACCTTTGCTGATCTAGACCAAGCGCGTGCTACTGCTGAAACCAACCTAAAAAACGCCCGTGAGTTGTTTGATAGCTACTTGCAGCAGGTTTTCAGTCAGCGTGGTGAGGGGTGGGTTGAGGCAAAACTTGGGGATTTATTAGATATTGGTTCAAGCAAGCGAATCTATGAAACTGACTGGACAAAATCAGGTGTTCCATTTTTCGGTGGGAAAGAGATTGTTCAGTTGGCGAAATATGGAACGGTGGTAAGTAACGCTTATATCTCAGAAGAAAAATATTTGGAGTACGCTTCAAAGTATGACATGCCAAAGAAAGGCGATATTTTAATGACTGCACGTGGGACTATTGGAGTCGGGTATATTGTTCAAGAAGGCGATAAATTTTACTACAAAGATGGTAATATTATTTCTCTTAGACAAAAAAAGCCTACCAATCCACAGTTTATTTTATATGCGTTTAAAACAAAGCAAATTTTAGATCAAATAGAAAGACTTACCGGCACGACTGTTAACCACCTGCCTCTAAGGGCAGCGAAAGAGATTGTGCTCAGCATTCCAAATTATGACGCTCAAAATGTAATTGTTTCGAAAATAAAAGAAATGGAAACAAACATCCAGCATCTCGTCCGCATTTATGAGAAAAAGCTACTTGCCGTTGATGAACTTAAAAAATCCATCCTGCAAAAAGCCTTTACTGGCGAGCTAACCAAAAGCAAAGGAATTGCTGCATGACATTTATCCCAAAGAACAAAGCTAACCGCAACGAAGCTGATACCCGTGCTGATTTAATTGATCCGCAGTTAAAAATTGATGGCTGGGGTCAGGCTGAGGCGAGCTTTATTCGACGGGAAGTAATTTGTCCGGGGCGTATTCTTACTGGTGGCAAACGCAGCCAGCCGGTAAACAGCGATTATGTGTTGGTGTATAAAGGCCGCAAACTGGCGGCGATTGAAGCCAAAAAAGAAGCGTTAAGTTATACCGAAGGCGTGCGTCAGGCGAAGGATTATGCCCAGCGCCTGCAGTGCCGATTGGCCTATGCCACTAACGGCCATGATATTTACCAGATTGATTTGGTTACTGGTGAAGAGCAGTTAGTAGAACGGTATTTATCCCCGGAAGAACTATGGTTCCTTACTTTCACCGCGCAAGATATAACCGCACCCGATTATAAAAAGGTATGGCGTGAGCGCTTTGCCTCTATACCATTTGAGTTAAAAGGTGACTGGCAACCGCGTTATTATCAGGAAAACGCCATTAATAATGCGTTGGAAGCCATCGCCGAAGGTAAGCAAAAAATATTGCTTACGTTAGCCACCGGTACTGGTAAAACATGTATTGCGTTTCAAACCGCCTGGAAGTTATTTCAAAGCCGTTGGAGTTTAACAGCCCAAAAAAATCCAGAGTTGGCCAAACGTCGGCCCCGCATTTTGTTTTTAGCCGACCGTAACATATTAGCTAATCAGGCATTTAATGACTTTGGCCCCTTTGGTGAAGACGCTTTAGTACGTATTAACCCGGATGAAATACGCAAAAAAGGCTCAGTGCCTAAAAACGCCAGTGTGTTTTTCACCATATTCCAGACCTTTATGAGCGGCCCCAAAGATGCCGCGGGTAATGAAACCCCTTATTTTGGTGACTACCCACCAGACTTTTTCGATTTAATTATCATCGACGAGTGTCACCGCGGCGGCGCTAACGACGAAGGTAACTGGCGTAACATTCTTAATCATTTCTCTCCTGCGGTTCAGCTGGGTTTAACCGCCACACCAAAACGCACAGACAACGTAGACACCTATAACTACTTTGGTGAACCGGTCTACAGCTATACCTTGAAACAAGGCATTAACGACGGCTTCTTAACGCCATTTAAGGTTTATCCAATTGTGGGAACCATGGACGAATATGTTTATACCCCGGGTGACGGTGTCGTAGTAAGTGGTGAGCCAGAGCCAGGTAAGTTATACAAAGAAGGCGATTTTAACCGTATTATTACCATCCCAGAGCGTGAACAGAAGCGCGTGCAGTATTGGATGGATTTCTTTAAACCCCATGAAAAAACCATCGTGTTCTGTGCCACTCAGGAACATGCCGGTATGGTTCGTGATTTCATCAACCAGTACGCCAAACAAAAAGGTTGGACAAATAACACCAACTACTGCGTGCGAGTTACCGCTAACGACGGCGCTGCCGGTGAGAATGACCTTAAAATATTTCAGGACAACGAAAAAACCATTCCAACGGTATTAACTACATCGCGCAAGCTTTCTACAGGTGTGGATGCCCGCAATGTGCGTAACATCGTACTGATGCGCCAATGTAACAACATGATCGAGTTTAAACAGATAGTCGGTCGTGGCACGCGCATGTATGAGGGCAAAGATTACTTCACCATTTATGATTTTGTAAAAGCGCACCATAACTTTGCCGATCCGGAATGGGACGGCGAGCCGCTGCCACCAGAAAATGTTTGTGAAGTATGTGGTAATACACCCTGTAGCTGTGAAAAAGTACCCTGTAGCATTTGTGGCTTTAGCCCATGCGGTTGTCCGAAAGCGCCTTGTGCCGAATGTGAAAGCGAGCCTTGTGTTTGTGAACAGCCGCCCTGTACTGTTTGCGGTACCGCTCCGTGCAGTTGTGAGCCGACCGAATGTCAGGTATGTAACAGCACACCTTGTATTTGCCAAAAAACCGAGAAAATCACCATCAAACTCAGTGACGGAAAAACGCGGCAAATTAAGCATATCTCCTCGGTTATGTATTGGTTCGGCGATAAACCTATTACGGCAAAAGAGTTTGTTGAACGGCTTTTTGCAGACTTGCCACAGTATTTCGAAAACGAAGATCAACTACGTGAAATCTGGAGCGACCCGTCAACCAGAGAAATGCTTCTAAAAAGCCTCTCAGAAGCCGGCTACGACGAAGAGAAGCTAGAAGGCATGAAAGAGCTAATAGACGCCAAAGACAGCGACGTGTACGACGTGCTGCGTTATATCGCCTATGCCAGCGAAGCGTTGAGTCGAGACCAACGTGCTGCTGTGGCTAAACCAAATATTAAAGCGGCGTTTAGTAACGATAAACAGCAACAATTTATTGATTTCGTCCTGAGTAAATACGTTGAAGACGGCGTAGCAGAGCTTTCTACCAGCAAAATGCGTAGCTTGGTCGAACTTAAATATCACACCATTGGCGATGCTGTAAAAGAGCTGGGCTCTACTGCCGCTATACGTGAAACGTTTATTGGCTTTCAGCGGCATTTGTATGAGAGATAGTTTTGAGTGAAAAGGTAAAACGCTGCTCACTCTGAGAGTTCCACACAACAGCGTTAAGGTGTTTTCCAACTGGTCCATATTTAGCTTCTCAGCTAAAAGCGAGAATTGCCAATTTTTGCATGACTGATATACTGTATTTATATACAGTTTTGAGGTTGGTATGTCAGCAGTATACCTTGGTGATGCCAGTATCTGGCCAAAACGTAATATTCCGCTTTATGGCGACCCGGTAAAAGCCGGGTTCCCCTCGCCTGCGCAAGACTATGTCGAGCGCACACTCGACTTAAATGAGCTATGCATCCGTCATCCTAATGCGACTTTTTTTGTTCGTGTGGAGGGCGACTCCATGATAGAAGCTGGTATTTATGACGGTGATGTATTAGTCGTAGACCGCTCCATTGATGCCGAGCATGGCGATATCGTGGTTGCCGCTGTTGATGGTGAGTTCACGGTAAAAGAGTTTTGCACGCGCCCGTCTCTTGCTTTACTACCACGTAACCCGGCTTACAAACCGATACGGCCGCGTAATGGCGAAGAACTTAGCATTTTTGGCGTGGTGACCAATGTTATCCGGCAAATGAAACGCAAATGAGCCAACACATTTTCGCCTTGGTAGACTGCAATAACTTTTACGCCAGTTGTGAAAAGCTGTTCCGGCCAGACTTAGCTGACACACCTGTCGTCGTGCTGTCTAACAACGATGGCTGTGTTGTCGCTCGCTCCAGAGAAGCCAAAAAGCTAGGCATTAAAATGGGCGTCCCGGTATTTCAGGTGCGTGAGCTGATGCAAAAGCAGGGCGTAGTGGCCTTCTCATCTAACTACGCGCTTTATGCAGATATGTCGCAGCGGGTTATGAGCATACTTGAAGGTCTCGCGCCACGCGTTGAAGTGTATTCTATCGACGAGTCCTTTCTTGATTTGACCGGAGTAGATTTCAGCCAAAACCTTACGGAGTTTGGTTTAACGGTAAGGCAAATAGTGCAAAAGTGCACCGGTATTACAGTATGTGTTGGTATAGCGCCTACCAAGACATTGGCAAAACTGGCAAACCATGCAGCGAAAACCTGGCCTAAAACCCGCGGCGTAGTCGACTTAACCAGCAAAGAAAGACAGCGTAAGCTGCTAGCCTTACTTCCGATTAGTGAGGTTTGGGGCATAGGCGGAAAGCTAACAAAACGGCTGCAACAAATGGGCATCGACACCGCATTGCAGTTGGCCGATGCCGACCCTAAGTTTATCCGGCAACATTTTTCGGTAGTGGTAGAGCGTACCGTGCGCGAGCTTAACGGAGAGTCTTGTATCGCACTGGAAGAAATAACGCCTACAAAAAAACAGATTGTCAGCAGCCGGGCTTTTGGTGAACGCATCACCGATAAGCAGCAAATGCGCGAAGCTATAAGTGAATACATAAGCCGGGCCTGTAAAAAGCTGCGCCAGGAGCAGCAGGAAGCAAAGTACTTAACCGTGTTTCTGCGTACCAGCCCCTTCAGCGATAAAGACGCACCTTACAGCGCGAGTAAAAGCGTCGAACTTGATAGCCCAACTAGCGATACCCGGGTTTTCTTGGCCAAGGCAATACAGTTATTAGATGGCCTTTGGCTGGATGGATACCGCTACGCCAAAGCCGGCGTGATGCTGTCAGACTTTTACGACCCAGGTGTATATCAACCCGGGCTTTTTGATGAGCCGCTCATTAAAAAAGAATCAGACCAGCAGTTAATGCAGCTGATAGATAACTTAAATGCCAAGCATGGCAAGACCATTTGGTTTGCCAGCCAAGGTACCAAACAGGATTGGAGCATGAAGCGTGAGCTGCTATCGCCGGCTTATACCACCAACTGGCAAGATTTACCGGTCGCGAAGTAAAGCAGCACAAAGTCAAATACAGCTGTGAAGCCATGCTTATTTAAACTTATAATTAAATTGTCATTACAGACCGGGACCAGGAAACTGGAGTAGTGATGCCGGAGCAACGTTCCCCCAGCCTGTGAGCGGGATAAAAAGGCCACCCGGATTTATGCTTTAAAACAACCCATCTGCCAAACGTGGAAAAGGTATGCAAATGCAGCATAATCAAGCTTGTTCAAAAGCACAGCTCGAGCAGGAGCTTCTCACTTTCTTTGGTAATGACACCGCCAAGATAAATGAGTGGCTGGATACGCCAATACCGAGGCTAGACGGACAGTATCCTCGTAGTATGCTTGCAACAGACGATAAACGTGCCGAGCTTTTTCAGGTGCTGCAAGAAATGAAGTTTGGGGATATGGCTTAAAGTCAGCTAAGAGCGATTAGCGGACATTAACGTCAATAAAATGAAATCATACTTATTTTGCACTTTAAAAGTGATTAAAGTGCAGATTTTTAACTGAATCAGTGACAAAGCACATACCTTGTCACCAACAAAGATAAATTATTGCTATCACCACCTCAGATAAAGCTTACATTTAACAAACAATTTATTCTGAAAATTTCTTAATTGCTGCTCAAAAGACCATTGATATAAATGACAAAAGTACCCAAGTCTTTCTTCTAGTAATACCGTGCTCAAAACAAATTGTTTATCTCGGCGCAAACATTATCACTGCCATGCCTGCGAGCATTAGCCCGACGCCAGCCAGATCCCAGCGGTGTGGTTGAATGCCATCTACTCCCCACAACCAGACTATTGCTATTGTCACGTATACTCCGCCATAAGCCGCGTAAACACGTCCAGCAGCCGTTGGGTGAAGCGTTAACAACCAGGCAAAT